>QCQB01000039.1 GCA_003212315.1 SAR116 cluster bacterium AG-447-C21
TATAGAAGCACCTGAAAATAGAGATCAAATGATTAAAATGAACTCACAATTCAAAGATAGAGCACCTTTATTAGCTAACATGGTGGGATTGATACATTAACGATAAAAGTCGGTACTATTGGAAAGAATGCAGATGGCTCAAGTATTTTCGACCAGATTACATTTCCGTCCGAAACCAATATCTCCAATATTGGCGTTGTTTCAATAGAGTCTGAGATCCATCAATCTTATAACTTTTTAGATATTCCGAATGTTGAATCTATAAAACTCAATACAGGAAAAACAATGGATGGGTCGAGCATCGAGTTGACTCTGGCACGAAACCAATCTTTATATTTAATTAATCTAGAAGATGGAGATACCGAAAGCTCTTTAGTTTCAGATGGGGGACTCATCATCAATCAGCCCTCAAATGACGAGACATTTAACCTATATCTTGACGAGGCAGGATCTGAAGCAGGTGATAAAAGTTCGAATGTTAATATCGATTTGATAAACAGTTCACTGAACAAGTTAAATCTAAATGTCAATAATAATAATTCTGTACAGTTTACGAATACTCATGGAAAACTAACCGAGCTAGAGATTACGGGCTCGGGAACCTCACGTTTGGGAACGTTACCGCAATCCCTCACCCGATTTGATGCATCCAAATCCGTAACTAATTTAAATTTTAACGTACAAGAAAATAATATTAAAATTACAACGGGCGCAGGAAGTGACGTAATAACGTTGGCCGGAGGGCTTACGGATATAGAAACCGGGAGTGGAAGAGATCAACTTTTAATTACAGGTGGAAGTAATCATTCTATCAATACCGGCGATGACAGTGATGAAGTATTGGTAAGTTTAGGTGTGAACCACCTAGCATTGGGTAACGGCTCTGATTCTGTCAATGTGATGGACGGATCAAATACAATACTATTTGGCAGTGGTGATGACTTTATACAAGCTTCAGGAGGGACAAACACAATTTATCTTGGGGTAGGAAACGACGTTGCGGTGCTTTCAGGAGGCTTAAATCAAGTAGACTCCGCAAGTGGTGATAATAGTTTCACAATTTCAGGTGGAATAACTTTTCTAACTTCTGCATCTGGAAATAACACTGTAAGTGCATCCAATGGAACCAACACTATTCAGACGGGCTCTGGTAACGATACAATTTCTATCACAGGTGGTACAAATAGCATAATTGCAGGGGATGGAGACGACACGGTCACTGCATCAGGAGGTACAAGTAATATAGATTTTCGGGTCCTCGATGGAGGAGAAGGAAATGATACGTTAACGATCGTATCATCGGGTAATGTTACACTTCCAACCTTCACTAATTTCGAGACCTTTTTAATTACAGATACTATCCATCAATCTGTAGATTTTAGTTTTTCCTCCAACATAACTGGCGTAGAGCTAGATTCAGGCACAACTATCGACGGGGCAACGATTGATGTAACGTTAGGAGCAGATCAAGTATTGACTTTGGATAGCATCATTGATGGAGATACAGCAAATGCCTCGCTCGCCGACGGCGGTATTTCTATCATCCAGGCTACTGCCATAACGTCTCTGGATTTAATTCTTGATGACGTAGGGCCTGCTACCTCAATAGCTAACGAAAACGTATTTATTGATATAGCTGGTGCGGGAGTAGCAAATGCAAAATTGACATCAGGAAATGATAGTTTTGTAGTGATTTCAAACTCTGGTGGCGCCTTAACAAACTTGGAGCTTCTTGGCACAGGGTCGATGGCGCTAGGCACATTACCAACAAGTATAACTAACGTAAACGGTACCGCGGCGTCTGCTAATCTTACCCTTACTATTGGAACCGGCACTAATACTTTTAGAGGCGGCTCGGGAAATGATGCCATTACGTTAACTGGGGGCGTAAACGACGTTCAAACAGGGGATGGTGACGATATAATCAGTACTCAGAATAATCTGGTTGTGGGAGATAGAATAGATGGGGGTAATGGAAGCGATACATTTGAAGTCATTAGCACAGGTTTGGCAACAATTCCTTCGACGGCAAATCTAATAAGCATTGAAAATATATCGATACAGGACACGGTTCATCAAACGTTAGATTTTTCGATGCTAACTAGTATCACCGGTATAGAGCTGGACTCGGGAACAACAGTAGATGGAGCAACTATCAATACAACATTAGGCGATGGACAATCCCTAAAGTTGGATAGTATTACTGATGGCGATACGGGAGCAGCATCACTGACAGATGGCGGTATAAAAATTTTGCAGTCAAATTCTATGACTACATTGAATCTAACAATAGACGATATTGGGCCGGCCGCCGCTTCTACCAATGAGAATGTATTTATTGATATTGCGGGTGCAAATGTTACAAATTTAAATATCACAAGTGCTAATGATAGCTTTGTGGTTCTAGAAAACTCAGGTTCATCGATTTCTACAGTTAATATTGAAGGTTCGGGTATACTATCTTTGGTTGGTGCGTTACCGAACTCCGTAACAACTATAAATGGTGGAACTTCTTCTACAAGCTTTACTGTTTCAACTGGCACAGCAGGTGCCACAATCACGGGAGGCTCTGGTAATGACGTTATAGTGCTGGGTGGCGGAACTAATAACGTCGATAGCGGCAACGGAAGTGATACTGTTACTTTATCTACCGGGAATGATACCGTTAATACCGGTTCGGGGAGTGATACTGTTACAGCATCGTCAGGCACTAACAATATTACTACCGGTGCTAGTGGCGATCAAATTACGTTATCTGGCGGTAGTAATACGGTTAATTCGGGTGCCAGTAATGACCAGCTTACTATAAGCGGCGGTACAAATAATATAGATACCGAGTCTGGAAACGACCAGGTCACAATAAGTGGCGGCAACAACACACTTGTAACTGGGAATGACAACGACACCATCAGTGCATCAAATGGGACAAATAACATAAACACAGGGTCTGGCACGGACCAGATTACATTAACCGGCGGAACAAATACCGTCGTTACCGGCAATAATGACGACACAATTAATGTCTCTGGTGGTAATAATGACATAGATACAGATGCAGGGAGTGACCAAGTTGTTTTAACTGGTGGTACAAACGACGTAAATACAGGAGCAAATGACGATACGGTAACATTGTCAGGAGGAACCGAGACAGTTGATATGGGTTCCGGCAACGATACCGTTGTAGCTGGGGGCAACCTATCTGCTGCCGATACTGTGAATGGGGGCGATGGCACTGGAGATATTCTTGAAATTACCTCCGCCTTAACCGATGCTTTAACAGCGCGGCTGTCGAATTTTGAAATATTAGAAATAAAAGGTGGCGGCGGACTTACCCATGACATAACAGGTCTTTCCGGGTTATCAAGTCTGAAGGCTAGTGGGGCCCTAACCGGGGCTGTTGTGATTACCGATTTGGCGGAAGCTGCAGAAGTGGATATTAGCGCAGCACTTGGCAATGACCTTACTATCAACCAGATCAATTCGGCAGGTGGGTCAGATACGTTGACCTTCGATTTCAGCGGGAGTAGTTTTACAACAGGTGGTTCTGTTATCGCCCCTAATATTGAGACCGTTACGCTCAAAACGAGTGATTCAGGCACAAAGACAATGAGTGGTGGAACTTTTGCTGATGCAACAAATGTTACCATCACAGCTACAGGTGCAAGTTTGGTCATAAATGACTTTACAGCAACCAATATTACAGCTCTGGATGCGTCTTCTAGCAATAAGATATTGAACATAACAACTGGTGCGGATGTGTTTTCAGGAGCTTTCACGTTTAGCGGTGGAAGCAATCGTGATACTCTTGATTTTGACGGTGCAACAGTAGTGGCTGGCAGCGTGTTTGAACTGGGAAGGAACCAAGACACACTTACCTTGAATTCAGATGCCGTGGCAACCGTAGTTAGAACTTCAGGACAAAATAGTAATCACGCCTTTAGTGTTCGTGATGACGCTACTTCGGCAAATACTGCAAGTTTTACAAGTGGCAGCGATACGTTTGATTACAATGGAAGCCTTTCGCATGATAGTGTGACATCCGTCGTTGCCGCATCTGGAGCGACACTTCAAGCAGCTGTAGCCGCAGATGCGGATGCAACCGTTTACGTGATACAGGACGCAGATGGGGACGCTGATCTGGAAACGGCAATAAATTCCTTCGCTGATAGTGTTTCGTCAAGGCGTGCAAATAATCTAGAAATTGAAGCTGTGGATACTGGGCTTCTCTCTTACACAGGATTAGACGCCGCGTTTGACTCGTCTGACATAGTGCTGCTTGCAATCGACTCTGAGAGTAACGAGGATGCGACCACGGCGAATAACGGGGGGACGGCAGTGTATAGGTTCCGAAATAGCGATACCAGCACCGTGGATACAGTTTTATCTTCGGAGTTAGAGTTAATTGGTGTGTTTCAGGATGCCGCGCTTGGAACTATAGATTTTATATGATCTGAAATACTTCCTTTGCTAGGCTTTATGAATTTTGGTGAAAAAAAATAAACCTCTAATCTTGCTGCTATTTACAGAAAATTATCATATAAAATGCTCAAAAGAAAATGGCTAGAGTTTTTGCCTCCCTGAACCCAGCTTTTGCCTTTACTAGTCCAAAGACTTGTCTTGTACTTATAAAATGATATTTCTGAGGTTAAAAATTTATGTAACCAAACCAAAATTATTCTTTCTGTATACAAGAACCCAAGTGGAAATAGGTCCACCATTCTTCATATTAAAAAACTACTTACTAAAAATGATATATTTATTTCACAAAAAACAAATATAATTTGATGAGATGAAACAAACGAACGCTGGTGATATTCTAAACGCCAAAAAACGTGCTATCCTACCTCCTAAAACTGAGTAGAATATCCAAGAGATTGAGCAAGTTCGACAAATATGCGGTATCGAATTTAAACAGTGAAGAACACCATGTACTTAACCACGTTTATGGGCGTTTAATGGAACTGACTATAGAACAAGCACTTCAGCAGGGTGTTGCCGCACATAGAGACGGCAAGCTTCAAGATGCCAAACGATTTTATATGGCCATATTGCGAGCTCAGCCCTTGCATCCAGACGCTAACCATAACCTAGGTGTATTAGCAGTCTCAGTGAATAAAGCTGATGCGGCAATACCGTTATTTAGAGCTGCTCTGGAAGCTAATCCGAAGATAGAACAGTTTTGGCTGAGTTACATTAATGCACTTATTAAAACAGAGAAGTTTGATGACGCAAGGGAAGCCTTAACCGACGCACAGCAAGTTGGAGTAAGTGCAGCGAAGTTGCACATATTTGAAGAGAAGCTTCAGTCTGAGCTATCTCCCAGTAGTAATAAACCTCAGCAAGAACTTGGTAATCCGCTGCAGAGTCATCAAGATGAATTGTCACCAGCAATCGAGTTACGTGAAGTTGGGAGATATAAGGAGGCTCAAAAGTGGCTAAGTAAATTTGTCCAACATAACCCTGCTAATCCAGAGGCCCTGTCGTTGCTATCCCAAGTACTCTTGCTAGATAAAGAAGACGCAGAAGCGGAGAGAGTTCTGGCAGTAGCTGCATCGATTAACTCAGAACTCCCGTCTGTCTATCGCAATCAAGCCAGATTATTACTAAAACAGTCTAAAACAGCAGAGGCGCTGGAAAAGGCGCAATTGGGATGTGAGCAATCGCCCGAGTGCTCAGAGAGTTTACTGGTGCTAGCTGCTTGCCTTGGAGCCAATCAAAGGGATTTAGAAGCACTGCCATTAATCGAAAAGATATTGAAAGTTAAATCAAATTATGCTGAAGCGTATGCGAATAGGGCACTTATTAAATTACGGGCAAAGGATACGACTGGCGCTATTAAAGACGTAGAAATGACAGTCTCGCTTAAACCGCATTTGACTCAAATGTGGCAGCTACTAAGTTCGCTGTACTATCAAGCTAATAACCTTAGTGACGCAATTGAAGCGCTGAGAAGTGCGTATAAAAATGAGCCAAAAAACACAACTTTCATGATAAAACTGGGAGAGTTGTTACGACAAGATAGTAAAGCGAGTGAGGCGATTAATATCCTCGAGCAAGCCACCGAGCTTGCTCCAGAAGATGCCAATGCGTGGACAAATCTTGGGGTTGCTCTCCAACAAGAAAAAAGAATAGCCGATGCAAAAATAGCGTATGAAAAGGCACTAGCTCTTAATCCTGAATCAGCTGCTATTGCAAGTAACCTGGGTGCTATGGCACAGGAAGCTGAAGAATGGGAGTCAGCGTTACAGTATTTTGGAAAAGCACTGGAGATTGAACCTAATCTCGACGAAGCCCACAACAACTTAGGCGTCGCGCTCCAAAAACTAGGAAGATTAGACGAGGCTGAGGCAAGTTTTACACAAGCAATAGCATTGAGGCCTGACTACGCTGAAGCCCTGCATAATTTGGGTAACACGCTCAGAGGACTGGGCAGATTAGACGAAGCTGAAGCAAGCTATACACAAGCAATAATATTGAAATCTAACCATGCACTAGCTCACAGTAACTTGGGCGTTACACTCCAAAAACTAGGAAGATTAAATGAGGCTGAAGCAAGCTATACACAAGCAATAATATTGAAACCTGAGTCTGCCCTAACCCACAGCAACTTGGGCGCAACACTGAAGAAATTAGGCAGATTAAACGAAGCTGGAGCAAGCTTTACGCACGCGACAAAATTGGACCCTGATTTAGCCGAAGCCCACTACAATTTGGGCGCCACACTCAAGGAATTAGGCAGATTAAACGAAGCTGAAGCAAGCTTTAAACAATCGATAGCATTGAAACCTGGCTTAGCCGAAGCCCACTACAATTTGGGTAACACGCTCAAAGAACTAGGCAGGCTAGACGAAGCTGAAGCAACCTATACACAAGCAATTACATTGAAGCCTGACTATGCCCTAGCCCACAACAACTTGGGTAACACGCTCAAAGAACTAGGCAGATTAGACGAAGCTGTAGCAAGCTATGTACAAGCAATAACATTTAAGACTGATTATGCCCCAGCCCACAACAACTTGGGTAATACGCTCAAAGAACTGGGTAGAATAGACGAAGCTGAAGCAAGCTATAAGCAAGCGATAGCATTGAAACCTGACTTTGCTGACGCCCATAGCAACTTGGGTATTATGCTGAAAGAACTTAAAAAATACGAAGAGGCAATACATCACTTTGATTTGGTGAATACTGATCTTGCCGAGGCCCACGCCCTAGAGTGCCTCTATATAAATAAAAGTTACGCTGAATTTGGCAAGAGGCTATATTCATTGTCAGCATCAGAAAATATGAATCTCAGAGTAGCTGCAGTTAGTTCCTTTGCTGCACATCAGATGAAAAAAAAGGACCCTTATCCATTTTGCAAAAACCCACTTGACTTTATTGTAATAAACAATTTAACCGAATATGATGTTAATTTGGATGTACTTTTTGAAGACATAATTGAAGAAGCTAATGGATATCAACTAACTTGGGAAGCTAGGACTACAAAATTTGGATTTCAAGGCCCGGGCTCTGTATTTGAAAACGCCAGCAAGACTATTTTACTTTTAGAAAGTATCATTCAACAGGCCGTGGAAACTTACTATGATACTTTCAAATCGGAATCTAATCTTTTCATCAAGTACTGGCCAAGAAAATATAAGTTGGTGGGGTGGTACAATCGATTAGTAAAAAACGGTCACCACACTTCTCATATTCATCCAACCGGCTGGCTAAGTGGTGTTATTTATTTAAAAACAACTGACTTATCTAATGGTGATGAAGGTGCAATAGAATTTGGTCTACATGGCCATGAGTTGCCAATAGCAGACGCAAACTACCCTAAGAAAATGCATAGGCCTAAAAAAGGTGATATTATTTTATTTCCCTCATCCCTTTTCCATAGAACCATCCCTTTCACGACGGATTCAGAACGATGTGTTATAGCATTTGATCTTATGCCAGAGGTAGCCAAAGATTGAGTTATATGAATTGCCTACAGCCAAAAAACCTAAAACTCAAAAATTAATGAGCTTGCCAAAATCGAGTAAAACAGGTTGGTAAGGCTTTATGGGACGCTCGATTAACTTAGACGTGGCAAAACGTGCGAAATCGTCGTTTAGTTACATGGTTGATTTATAATGAGTATTGAAGTTTTGAAAGTGATTAGGAAAGCCACCTCATTTCATGGCCTGCGTCACACAGTAGCAACGAAGCTGGCAGACGCAGGGGCAAGTAGCAGAGTTATTCAATCTATAACAGGCCACGCCACCTCACAACAGGTGGAAACTTATGTGGCTACAGCAGACAAGAAACGCCTTGCCAAAAGGGGTATTGCTCTGATAGATGAGAATAAAGTATGAAAGTAAAGGGTACGAATGACGGTACGAAAAGGTACGAAAAAAATTAGCTACTGCTAAGTCGTTGATTTTATTATCCGGAGGGGTGGCCGAGCGGCTGAAGGCGGCGGTTTGCTAATCCGGCACTAATTTAACAAAATCAATGACTTAAAAGGTACAACTGGCCTGTTTTGCTCATAGAGTATCAATAGGTTGCAAGCAAAAGGTACAACAAATCATAACTAAATTTGAGTTTGCTATTTACCAACATTAATTTGAAATGGCCTTTAGCATAAATTTCGTGGAGACCTATTTACACCCTCGACTTTGCTGATCACGAGTCCTAATATCTTAGCAGTTCCATATTTCTAGTATTATAAAATGACGAGATCTAAAAAAGCGAGGTTTGTGAGCCGGTTAACTAGCAATACTATGGCTCTAGTGCTGGCCGGTGGCCGTGGTGAGCGTTTGGGTGTTTTGACTGATTGGCGAACAAAACCAGCTGTCCCCTTCGGCGGCAAGTATAGAATTATCGACTTTACCCTATCAAACTGTATGCACTCCGGCATTAATAAAGTCTGTGTCTTAACGCAGTATAAATCTCATTCTTTGATAAGACATTTGATTGAAGGCTGGACGAAAATAAATAGTCAAAGAGGGGATTTTCTCGACATTGTTCCTGCTCAGCAGTGGACCGGGGAAGATACATGGTTTCAAGGAACGGCTGACGCCGTTTTCCAATCCCTTGATATAATTGAAAGCCACAGTCCAGATTATCTTATAATTCTTGCCGGCGACCACATCTATAATATGGACTACGGCGAAATGCTTGCCGAGCATGTCAATATAGGAGCCGATTTTTCTGTCGCTTGTATGGCAGTTGATATTGAAAAAGCAGCTAACCAATTTGGCGTTATGACAATTAATGACAACGGACGTATAATAAATTTTGAAGAAAAGCCCAGTTCACCTGCGCCGCTTCCCGGAAAAAGCAAAAAGGCCTTAGCGAGTATGGGTATCTACGTGGTATCGCATCGATATCTTGCGGAGAGATTGCGTGAGGATGCGGCGCTCTCCGATTCTACACATGATTTTGGTCGTGATATAATTCCAGAGGGATTGCGTCGTGGTGATTATTTTCATGCACATACATTTCAAAACCCCACAAATGACGCCCCACCGTATTGGCGAGATGTAGGCACGATTGATACATATTACGCGGCCAATATGGAGCTACTAGAGCAGCAACCGGCACTAGACCTTCATAATTCAAAGTGGCCAACAGTAACATATCAAAGGCAGTTACCTCCCTCCCTTTTAAGAAACGGCAAAGGGAGCTGCAATCTTGAAAATTCGATTATAAGCGGTGGATGTATAGTCACCAATTCAGAAATTCGAAGGTCAATACTTTTCTCTGAAGTCAACGTTAGCGAAGGATGTATGCTGGATGGAGTTCTTGCGCTGGCAGGGTGTAAAATTGGAGAAAAAAGCCTGCTTCGGAATGTGATTCTGGATAATAGGTGCATTATTCCTCCCGGTACTGTCATTGGACATGATGAGAACATGGACAAAGAAAAATACCATGTAACAGAGGGAGGCATTGTTATAGTTAACCGTCAAATGATGGGGCAAGGCCTAAGCTATAATCCTGAGCTCTACCCAAACTACCAATAAAAGCTTCACAATTTAGTAGTCTCATTATTAGAAAAATGGTGAACTGACTCGGGATAAGGCTCGCTCAATAAAATCAAAATTCATAATATTTTTTGCTACTAAATCACATTCTTCATTGCTAGCTAAGACAATTTCTCCAAGTATCTCCAACCCCCCTACAATGCCGGCATTTCCGTTCCAGAATTGCTTTAATCTGTGACGCGGAACAAAATATAAAGTAACCGCTTTTGAGGTCTTCGATGTTGTGGCAATAAAGTTAGCTGTTAATTGTTGTCTTTCAAACTCGCTTGTTTCGACAAAATTTGTGATCCAGGCGGTTGCTGTTGCGACCACCTCACTGAGCTCACCTGTCCATTTGAATACTTGGATTGGGTAATTCTCAACCAATGTCGTCGTGGAGTCGCAACCAACATCTGAAAAATTTCTCTCCTCTAGAGGAAATTGTGGCAAATCAGGCGCTCTTTGGAAAAACTGAAAATGGAAATGCCCTGGAATAGACGCACCCGCTCCTACGCCATTATAAAATCCAATATAATCAGGTAGACGTTTAGCCAATTCACAAAGATCGTTTAGCATTAAAGCTAACTCTTGGTTTTGTTCATTATCGTGGAATAGCATCAACTCTTGAGTTCGATGAGTGGGGGACGCGATGACTACGTGATTGGGTAAAAGTGGAAATGGGTTCATAAAGGCAATGTAGTGACTGATCCCAAAACCAATCTCAAACCCTATCTGCTTTTCCTCTTGTTGCCATTTTATATTTTCTCTGCAAAGGAAGCAGCCATCGTTTACGTTCGGGTGTTCACTTGATAACGCTAAATTGCCAGATCCATTATGACGCTTTGCTCTCTTGGGGTTTACTTGTGCTCTGAGGCTATATGAGTTGTTATTTGGATGGTGAAACACTATGCGTCTAATGTCCTTCAGATCATCCTTTATAAACCCACTTTCTCGTTGGTGATTTTCTAAATCGAAGAGAGCAGATGCAAGCCCGTTATTGTCATCTGCCGATTGACGTAGTTTTCTATTTAGGTTGGCCCATGTAGTCTCGTAATTCATGCCTTATCTGCTGAACCAAATCCTTTATGTTGTCAATTTGTTTTTTGTTCATTACATGTTAGTCCTATGCGGCTAAAAGATCATACTAATAGCCGGCACAATGCAATAAACTTCTTTTGGAGCAACACCAGTAGTCATGTTAGGCGATAAAATAGTTGTTGAAAAACATCATAAAGATGCCGCGAACTCCGTCGTAGATCTTATGATAAAAAATTGGACGCCGGGAAAAATAAAATATGCTATTTGTATTGCAGGTGAGTCAGGTAGTGGTAAATCAGAGATAGCAACAGAAATCGCTCTAATTTTGGAAAAAAATAAAGTTCCTAATATTATATTGCGGCAAGATGACTATTTTATTTACCCCCCTAAAATCAATGATTTGAAGCGCCGCGAAGACCTCAGTTGGCGTGGTGTGAAAGAAGTTCAACTCGAGTTACTTAATACTCATCTTAGTGATTTTCAAAAAGGATCAAGATTTATAAAAGCACCCACGATTGAATATGATTCCAAAACTATCAACTTCAGGAAGCTCTGTTTCAAGGATATTAAAGCATTGATTGTAGAGGGCACGTACACCTCGTTGTTAAAAAATCTTGATATGCGTATATTTATCGCGCGTGACTTCAATCAGACACTAAAACATAGATTAAAAAGGAACCGAGGCGCTTCTGAACTTGATGTTTTCACTAACGAAGTATTGAAAAAGGAGCATGAAATTATTTCAAAACATAAACGCCTCGCTGATATCATCATTGACAGTGACTATGCTGTTAATTTAAATCCAAAGAAAACCTCCACCAAGTAGCGTTATGCATATCGTTTTTTTAAACCCACAAGGTAATTTTGATCCTAAAGATAGTTATTTGACCGAGCATCCGGATTTTGGTGGGCAACTCGTTTATGTCAAGGAATTGGCGCAGGTTCTTGCAAGTGGTGGCCATAAAGTTGACATTATTACAAGAAAAATTGTGGATGTAGAGTGGCCGGAGTTTTCGGCCGACCGAGATGTATATCCTAACACAGGAAAAAATTTACGAATTCTTCGTTTCTCCTGCGGCGGAGAGAAATTTTTAAATAAGGAAGAGTTATGGCCTCACTTACCAGAGTTTGCTGAAAAAATTTCGAGGTTCTATGGAAAATCTCTGCCAGATTTTTTCACGGCTCATTATGCAGATGGCGGATATACGGCAGTTTTACTTAAGCAAATGACCGGCATTCGATTCTCATTCACCGGCCACTCACTCGGGGCACAGAAACTTGATAAATTAAATGTAAACAGCGAAAATTGGGCCGACTTAGATAACAGGTTCCACTTTTCACAACGTCTTGCAGCAGAACGAGCTAGCATCGAGTATGCTGACATAATATTTGTATCGACTAAACAAGAAAGGGACGAGCAATACAAACATCCGTTATATTCAGGTGCCTTTAATCTTGATAAAATTAAAAAATTTAACATAAGTCCGCCAGGGGTGAATAGAAAGATCTTTAGCTCCGTTACCAATCAATTAGATTTCTCAATAAAACCAAAATTAGACGCAATGGTGGGTAAAGGCAGCTGCCCTGCTATTATCGTCTCAAGTCGACTAGACCAGAAAAAAAATATCATTGGTGTTGTCAAAGCATTTCTAAAACAAAAGTTATCGCTGGATAACGTGCCACTAATACTTTGTATACGTGGTATTGAAGATCCACGCCGAGATATTATAAAGCTGAGTAAGGATGAGCAGCGTGTATTAAATGAAATATTGGAGACCATTGGTCCAGATATAGCTGTTAAAAACGTTCATTTTTTAAATGTCGCGTCTCAATTAGAGTTAGCGGCTACTTATCGTTATTTTGCCGCTCGGGGCTCAGTATTTGCGCTTACATCTTTTTATGAGCCTTTTGGTTTAGCCCCAATCGAGGCTGCTGCAGCCGGCCTAGCGCCAGTAGTAACGAAAAATGGTGGTCCGTCAGAAATTTTTTCCGATGGTTCTGGAATACTTGTTGACCCCACATCCTTGCGAAGTATCGGCAATGGGCTAATTGAAGGCTTAAAGCGTGCCGATGAGTTGTCCAAGACTGCCATTGAGAGAGTAGAAAACAAGTATACCTGGCAACAAACTGCTAGAAACTACGTATCCGCTGTACATGAAGTTCAAGATACCGAGCAATGTCACACACCAGTTTACGTGAATATATACAAGGACAACGAATATATAAAAGAATATCTGTCTGCCTCTGGCAATCAACCTAATAAGAACGCAAGTAAAAAACTGTTTTAAAGGCCATCTCCTGCCTGGCAGCTAGTGCTTAAGGGGCTTATACCGGACTAAGGGAGGCAGATGTTCTAAAGTTTCCTTGGTCTGCTCGTGACGGCGGGGAAATTAGACAAGGGAAAACAACCAACCCTGTTTGGATCCTGGAACACAGTGAACTAAAGAAAATTTTAGATTCTGTTCCAGTTTTAGGGCCTGTCGTTATGGTTAACACAAAAGGCACAACTTATACTGAAAGTGGCTTTTATGGAGCGTTTAGAAAAATACGAGAAAAGTTATTTAAGGCGGGGAAAGTTGGGAGTGGTCTTACATTTCATGGCCTGCGTCACACAGTAGCAACGAAGCTGGCAGACGCTGGGGCAAGTACCAGAGTTATTCAATCCATAACAGGCCACGCCACACCACAACAGGTGGAAACTTATGTGGCTACAGCAGATAAGAAACGCCTTGCCAAAAGGGGTATTGCTCTGATAGATCAGAACAAAGTGTGAAAGTAAAAGGTACAACAAACGGTTCTAAAAGGTACAACAAAATTTGATGACCTGCTAAGTCGTTGATTTTATTATCCGGAGGGGTGGCCGAGCGGCTGAAGGCGGCGGTTTGCTAAACCGTTATACTGGGAAACTGGTATCGAGGGTTCGAATCCCTTCCCCTCCGCCAATTGGTATTGAGTAGTTAAAATGTTGAAGGGTGGTGTTAAAAGGTTATTCCTCTACCATCTGCTTTTTGGTAAAACCTCGCATCCTTCCGGAAACTCAAACCAACTCTGCGCACTTTCGGTCCATTGATGTCTTTCAGGTTTGAACCAACTTGTATCGTCTAATGTGCCCGGTCTTATTGTAACAATATCAGGAAGCCTTTCTACCTCACCATAGATAGGATTGCCGCAGTTTGGGCAAAAATATGACGTGTTCGTTTGACCGCTATCAGCAGCTCTGACATACGTGCTGACCTGACCAATTATGGTAAAGTTTTTTCTATTCACAACCATAGTTAACCCAAAAGCACTTCCTGAACGTTTTTGACATTCGCTACAATGACAGGCATGAATAGTTTGAGGGGAACCAGTGAATTCATACTCAACCGCTCCGCACTGACATCGTCCTTTGCGACTATCAGTCATGTTTTACTCTCTTGTGCATCAATTTCTTGAAGAAAATCAACTAAAAGAAGTGCACATGCAGTGGGATGCGATGTTATTAAAAAGTGGTTAGCCTTGCTAACTATTGCCGTTCTGCTATTGGGGATAGATTTTGACAAAGCATCGGTGATTTCAATCATTTCATTATTAGCGCGCTCCCCTCTAATTATAAAACAGGGTAAACTTAAATTTTGATAATCCTCTTTTGATTTTAAGAAAGTAAATCCGGTTCTCCAGTCTAATATATTCGCAAATGTAGTTGATCTACAATAGTCTTGTACCTCTTTGGGCATAGACGCAAAAGAGCCATCGCCCCCCCAATAATCGATAACGATTCCAGCAGAATCCAGTTCCCCAGAAAAGTATCGAGTTTCAAATTTTTTTCTAATTCGGCTGAGTTTAGTATATCCTTTTTTGGACGAATCTTTCAGTAAACCGATTGGATTGGCCTCGTATGTGGTAACACTTTTTATCTCGGCTCTCCCGATAAGTGCTGCCGCAAAGCAGACAACACCACCAAAAGAATGCCCAACCAAATGAACTGGTTCTTGAATGTGGTCAATAATATTATTCAATACATCAATCTCATGGTTTATAGAGTAGTCGTTAGGCGTTCTTGTCTCGGTGGTTTTGCCATAGCCACAGAGGCTTGTCGTCAAAAACCTATATTTTTTCGGAAGTTTCTCTTGAACACTTTTCCATGCAGCCGGAGTGCTGAAAGATCCGGGTACAAATAAAATGCTATGGCCAGTACCTGAAGTAACTAAATCAATATTTCGATCATCAATATTAATCATCGATGTCTTAAACCCAATTGTTTCGACATAGTGGCCAGCTATACACAAACATATCCGCAAAGGAAGCAGGTATGCAAGTTACGAACGTGCGTTACCCGAAATGTAGAGGCAAATTTAGTTGGCTAATGGAGTCTCATCCTGTGGTGAGTGATCTGTGCCTTTACGGAGAGCACCTCTCTTACACTGCATACGCTTATAATCACAGCGCGCAAGGCAGAAATCGGAACCAAAAAGGAGAAGACCAGTGAGAGCTTTTGCCATTATAGTAACACCCCGCTTTCTGCTATTGAGTTGGATCAGTGGGCCGCAATAAATCTGTTAACTATTGGCTATATCCAACCAATGATTGATTATATACAGAGCTACACTTGACCTTCTATATGGTCAGGCTATCTAAACGATTAAGATGACTGCGCAGGAATTACCGAGTTCCAATAGTGTAGAGAAAGCGCTTCTATCTTAGTTAAACGGTATTAGTGGAGGAAGCATGCAACAGATACCTAATTTTCCCAAGTGGATCGGCTGGTATTATCTCTCAGGCTACGCTCTGATTATCGCCATAGTTGCGGCCATTACATACTTCTAGGGATATTGCGTCTCTACATTTAAGTCTGTTTTCCTAGCTCCACAGTCAACGATGAATAAGTGAAGGATTACACCATCAGCTGTATTTAATGTTTTCCTATTATCAGCTTTGTTGGGCTTATTAGCTAACGTTGTGATCTAGTCTGTGCGAGCTACCGTATTTCTTTTTATCTCTGGATAGATAAGGGAATTAATAATGAAAGAACAAAACGCATGCGGTTGCGGCAGATCACCAACTGGTAAATGCATCGGATGGCACTCGTTATCCGAAGAAAAGTATCGCGAAAGAGAAACTGCCTATCTAACGAAGCAGGCTAATAAAAATAACGTTTAATTTATTTAACGCATGGAGACCTCAATGAACGTAATGAACCCCGAGGCGTCTGAGTTTATGTTGTTAAGTCTCAAAGAAGGTGAAATTCAATCCCGATCAGTTGTAGCCGATAAAGGGGAAACACTTGTGATTGAAGGACGTTACGTCTCCGTCGATGTCAACAACCAGGTTTTTTCACCTGCGCCCCTTTTAACTGTACCCGGTTGGTTGGTGGGCCAATATGCCTGACTTTGTGGGAACGCCTATGGCTCGAGTTATTTGGGTTTAATCATGGAAATTTGCTTTACAAATCTGGTCCTGTTCTCGTCGGTGGTTTTTGCGTTGCTAATTGTCGGTTTGTTGAGACGACGTTTTAACCCATCGAAATCTAAACAATTGGTTGACCACTCTGTCTATAAGGCCCCTTATCGTACGTAAATTGTCAGAAACCAGTTTCTGTGTAGCCTTGAGCATGGGTACTCTTTGGCGGCCTTTAGGAGAGTAGCCGGTATAAAATCTTCGCCCCTTATTGAAACTGCTGAAGCTGTTTTGCAACGGGGGAGCGATCATCAATGTTTACCAAGTTTGTTACGACGGTTGCTCCAGCAGACTGTTGGACGCAAAGTTACAGTTTTTGAATGATATTGCGCCGATAGCTACCATCAGTAGCTTGTTTTTATTTGCATTGCGACGCTCAGTTTGCCCAACGCCAAACCAGTTAAAATCTTAAGACAATTTTACGATTTGACACTCACGAGCGAGCGGCCCAGATCCAAAGCGCAAATCTATTAAATAATCGGTTAATATTGAGCACAACATATTTACTATCTTAACGCCAATTGGTTTTCATTTCGAACTGAGGGATGCTTGAGCAATTTTTAAAAGCCGCTGCAATACCGATCTCCCAACGCGAGAAAATTGAATCTTTTTTATTGCGTTCAAATTATGAAAATCATTATCAACTATGACGAGACCTAACATGCCCATGTCCGCGTGCGGAGTGCATCCGTATAAATAAATACCTGATGCTTTAAAAACGACAGTGTGCGGCTCATCCATTTCAGAGGTTGGTGGCATCGAGGTCATATCAGGTCCTCCAAAAAATTCTACATTATGACCCTCATTCTTTGGCAACCATTCAATAGTGTCTCCAGCATTGATATGCGCAACTTGAATGCTATACGCGTCATCTTCGGTAAACTCAATTTGAATAGTTTCTGCAAAACCAGCTTTTGAAAGTATTAATAAACTCAAAAAAGTGAACAGCTTAGTATAATTATACATATTTAATAGGCCTCAAATTGAGACAGGGTTTACTACTAATGAGAAAAGTCGTCGTAAAACTGTCGTTTGATCATGATTATTTCATTATCTGTATCAACCACGTTTAGGTGGCTCTTCTCCACTACAACGATGAACAATCGCGTATTTAATCACATCTTTTCGGATCGCAAAATTTTCTTTTCGAGCAGGTGCGTCACGCATATTCAAGAACGCTTGATGGGATGGATACCAGTAGGCCAGTATTTCATGGAGTGGCCGATTCTCACCATAATGAATAATTTGCCCATGAACAGATAAAGACCATAATATTTCCCCTCCCACAAATGAGATCATTTGTTGATTTATTTCACGCCATTTTTTGTAAAGAATCCCGTTTGGAAAATCTGCTGCATCAGTGTAGAGATTTTGGTTGATCATTAACACCGCGGAGTCATTTTGCTCTGCGATTTTTTCTATAATTTTACGTTCTTTTGTATTTCCACCGTCTACTACAATCTCTTCAGTCAATTTTAGGCTCCTCCTGTCTAACAATTTCTATGATAATATTCAAATCGCAGTAGCCATAGTCAGCACAGGAAAATTGACAAAACCAAAGCGACCATCGTCGTCTGCTTTCTGTAATTGGGATAACCACAATTCTGCGTCCGTGTCCGACACACCTTGTGTCGTCGCAAATAACGCCATCAGTTTTGAAAGATAGAAGCCTGCCATACCAGCGTGTAATGTTGTTTCGATATACGATAGATTTTGGCGTGTGATAGACCCAAAACCGCTATCTGGAAGTAGATGCGATAATTCCATCGGTAACATTTGATGAAAACAGTGAGCTTTGAACGCGTCAAATATGGTTTGGTTAAGAGCCTCATCCGCCCCATAAAATCTGCAATGATCCCAAAGTATTGATACGATAGCAATTGGGCACCCTAGCTTTAACACACGCCTAGCCTCTTTTAATGCGGGATCAACCGCTTCAATGTATTCATAGGTTTGGATTGCCGCCAAAGCATCAAACGTTTCGGCATCACAAGGGATGTCAGTAGCGCTACCTTCTATAAACTCAATATAATCGTATTCGCTACAATAGGCTTTCGCATTTTCAAGCTGTTGCCGACTGTTATCTAAACCAGAAATGTGTCCTTTCCCTCCAACGCACATACCTAATTCCTTTAAAAGATGCCCGCCTCCACAGCCTACATCTATTATAGATTGACCACTTTGGATATTTAGAGCCTCAATCACCGTCATTCTGCGATGTTTACCGGCCTTTCCCTCCGAGACATTGCGTTGCCATTCCCCAACATTGCCACTAAAATCCATTTGTTAATCCTTACTATTTTCGATTGATCCTCCGCCCAGTATTACAAGAATTTATTCATATCTTTTCGAGATATTTGGGCATTGAATTCATTCTCAGATTGAAACAGACAGATATCTGAGAAAAGTTTAAGAAAACACTTAAATAATAAATATGGGAGATTATTGTGGTTGCTTACTGGATAGCACATGTTGATGTTTCAGACCCTGAGTCTTACGAAGCTTATCGCTCCGCAAATGCTTTAGCTTTCAACAAATTTAAAGGGCGCTTTATAGTCCGTGGTGGAAAATCAAAAGTTGTTGAAGGAAATGTCCGCTCTAGAACAGTTGTAATTGAGTTCGATGATTATGACACTGCTAACGCGTGTTTTGATAGCAAAGAGTATCAAGAGGCAATGGCCCACAAACTCAATTGCTCAGAGGCCGATGTAGTTATTGTTGAGGGATATTCACCGACAATATAAAGGCTGAGGTTGAGCATCAAAAACTGATCCCCATTATCAAAATATTTCTCGCCTTCTCATAAAGGAGAAAGTAAATGGGTCTTTTAGAAATTGGAGCAATTCCGCAACTCCTTGGTGCAAACGCGATTTTAGTATCTCTTATTTTTTTGGTGGTTGAATTACGGAAAAATCTTAAACAGAATAACATCGCCAATTCCCTACTACGGGGAGTTGAACTTGAAAAACTAAATTACAAGCAGATGGACGAAAATATGGCAAAAGTGATTGCTAAAGCACAATCGTCATATAAACATCTAGAGAATTATGAGAAAGTTCAGTTTGAGGCGTTTGTGTTGCAAAAAATATCGATTGCGCTTCGCGGGTATGGATTTGCGGTAGAATCTGCCTTTGAAATTGGAACGAATTATTTAAGAGACCGGGTGAAAATAAATACAAGTGAATTTTTTTCAAGCTACGGTGGTCGTGAATGTTACGAAAGCCTACTAGAACGAAAACTAATTAATGATGACGAACTTCTTCGAAAGATCGTTAATAATTTATAACTTGTTAGTTTATAAGGAGAGGTGATGAGTGGCGAAATTGCAAAGAAAACGGTAAAAGCTTATTTTGAAGGGCTAAATCATAATAACTCCACCAAATTACTTAAAGTGTCTCACTTCCCCCATTTTCGTATTTCTCCAAAGGGCGAATTAATTGTTTTTGAGACACCAAATGACTTTATGCAATGGTTTTATAATAAAACGAACTCTGATAATTGGCATCACTCTGAATTAAATAAAATCAATACTTCTTTGATAACAGATACAAAACTTCATTCACAATTTACTTTCACAAGATATAGATCGGATAACAGCATCATTGGGCAATATCAGGCTATCTATATAATCATCTATGTGAATGGGAAATGGGGTATCAAAGGCGGATCTGGAAACGGCTGACTGTAATGACTAATTCATTTCCATCCCTTCATCAAAGTTTGTTTGAAAACCCCAAAACTCAAATATTTCAACGCGAGATAATCCGTTTGAAATAGCCCTCAGGCCAAAAACTTGTACGTTATAAAATTCAATGTTACAAAATTTACACAACAAACAGGTAGCACAGCACAGAAAGAAATTACGACAATGGCAGATGGTGGCAACCCCTTTATATTGCTGGCACGAATAACGGTGAAAGAAGGGATGGTCGATGAGTATCTAAAAATAGCCTCAGCTGCCGACAAATCTGTTCAAGCGACCGAGGAAGGTATGCTTTTTCATAATTTTGATTCGGACCCAGACGACCCAAATAAATTTGTTTGGACGGAAATATATAGAAAAAGCCAAGATTTTTTATTTCATGCTGATAACCCGCCTGTCCAGGACTATATTGAAAAACACAGTAAATTGGCGGTGGATTTTTCAATTGAGATTTATGGGGATGTCTCCCGCGCTGTTATTGATAAGATCAACCTGCTAGGGATACCCTTGAAACATTTTCGCACCACTTCGATAGGGTATGTTCGGTCGGAGAGATTCTCTTGATCCTTTTACACAACATCCACTAATAGGATTTGTTCATTGTAAGGTACATCGCTAGATATTATTCTCAAATCTAGTCTATTCATCAGATCGTTAAGCGGTAAGTCAGAAAGATCTCCCCTCCGTCAATTAAATATTGGTGAAAATTCGCTAATTTCCACTTAATTCTCATTGTAAGAGGCAATCTCAAGTAAACTACCCTCTGGATCTCGGAAATAAATAGAGGTCATAGAACCAAGTGAGCCAGTGCGTGGAACTGGCCCTAAGATTATATTTACCCCTTTTTTATTCAAACACGCCATAACCACGCTAAGCCTTTCTTCCGTGATGAAACAAATATCAGCTGTTCCTTCTACCTCTTTCGTTCCAGTAATCCAATTTTTTGCCCCAATTGGACGGAGATTAATTTTTTGGTTACCAAATTTAAGAGCGATGCGATTATCTGCACCGAATACTTCCCGTTCTAATCCCAACATTTTTTCATACCAGTCCGCCATCTTTTCAATGTCTTTGCAATTCAGAACTACATGATCAATACCCACCAACATATGCCAGACCTTTCATTAATTATTAATATTATGCCATCCAAAAAAAATAACCATATGTTAGAGCCAACGAATATTAGGTTTAAGCGAATTAAACATTTCATAAGATACCTTGATTGAGTGAGTTAATGCGACGAGGATCAACTAAAATTACTCCACAACTATTGTATAACCGCCAGTATTAGTCTGGTACCTCTCTCCAGTAACGGGGTGTTCGTAAATTGTTATCACCTGTGGCACCAAAGCTCCCTTCGGGGGGGGGCAAAAGCCAGTTTGGAAGGTCCCTACTTTTTTTTGTTCCAGATACCGCTGTGTTTCCTTTTTTGTCTTCGTTCTGAACAATTGAGTTCTCTTGGGTGGAAGTTATCGTGGCACTACACGCACTTAAAAACAGTCCCAATATCGCCACAATAAAAAAGTAATTCCCCATCTTGACCAATGTTCTTTCTATAAAACCAACTACTGATAGTCGTTTATATTGGTGGAAGGTTTTAGTAGTACTCCATTTTATTGAACTAAATCGATCGATTGAAAACGCAAATCCAAATAACGCCTATAGTTACACTGCCCTAATTGCAGCTAAATACGTGACATCCATTAGTGCCCCAACTTTTTCTGAGTGTTTTATATTTGCCTCAACACTACAGATATCCCCTGGTCCAAAAATATTTTCCTTGTCGCCTTGTCCTATAGTTATATGGCCTGAAAGAACAAATAATTGAGCATCAAAAGGATGCGTATGTTCCAAATTAATAGTACCGGCTTGCATTGTTTTCTCACTTACATTGTATCCGTCTTTTTCCATTTGCTCTCTAAATTGTACTCTATTCATTACGTTCCTCTCAAAATTAAGTATTTTGTACACTAAATTTTTTACGTGTTGATAATTTATTCGGCTCAATAGAACAACCTAATAACTTTGATTTTCTGAAATTTATTTAAAATATTTCAATACCCATTGATCCAATGATAAATACGAATATTCAGCAGCCTTGATAAGACTAAAAATTATTGGGAATTCTCTGTCCTCGTTTCTAATATTTGGAAAAACTCCAAACCATCCAAATCCAACCTACCGTTATATGGTAGGATGCTTGCGAAAGGTTAAGCACCTTTCTAACAACAGGATAAAT
>QCQB01000040.1 GCA_003212315.1 SAR116 cluster bacterium AG-447-C21
GGGTTGATTACTACCTATGGGTTTAGGGATGTTTTAGAAATCGGACGCCAGATGCGTCAACAAATGTATAGTGTCCGATTAGAACCAGAAACGCCAGTTTTTCTGGCTCCAGGCCGAAGACGTTTTGGTGTAATAGAAAGAGTCGGGCCAGATGGTGAAATAATTACACCATTAGACGAGGCTAGTGTTTTAAAGGCCTTAAAAAGTTTAGGTGTTCAATTATGAAGGTAATATTTTTTATTTATTATTTACCATAAGCATTTATAAAATTACCCCATATGGAGTTTTTATTTTTTGGACATCGTAAGCTGAACAGCGTTACCTAAATAAAACTTTCATCTTAAACAGGATTAAAACAACAATGATCTTCAGTAATTAAACCAACTAAATCTCATGGTTTAATCAATTAAGGATAGAAACCTCAATTAAAACTCATTGATTCCTTAAGTTGAGGAAACTCGTCTAACATCTCATCAAAAAGTATATTAATTCTCTCATGATTATTTGTATTTTCCTTATTTCCTATTTCTGCAAACAAGCGGTGCTTTATGAAGAACCTCCAATGCACTGGTGCTGCCGCTAATATTTGTGTCAGCAAATCGTAGTTTTCTCTAGTCCAAACAAGCTCAAATTCTGTTCGACCTTTTCCATAATCGAAAAAGCTTTTATCTGTAGAATTTATAACTAACATTGATTGCCTAAGAGTATTCGTTTTAGTTTGGTCAATAAAACCGTCAGTGAAAATAACACCATATAGTTGCTCAGCACTTTCCCTCGACACAAAACCCCGATCGACATCTTGTTGCACTAAAGCTGGATTTCTTTTTAATGGATCGCCCCATCCTCCCGCTCCACCGGACGCGACATGAATGATATCCCCAGGGCCGATCGTTAAAAAATCGAGGTTACCAAGATCTCTTTCCTTATCAGTTCCGGGGTTTAGTAAAAAATAGGATAAGCTTCCAGCCCCTCCCCCTTGCACCCCCCAAGAAGTAAATCGCGTTCGGTCCATATTTCTGGCGGTGATCTTTGTATTAGGCGCTAATGCTTCAAACCACATCTCAATCGCTGTTCCTCCGCGATGTTGCCCTGCCCCACCAGACCCTGGCGCTAACCCGTATCTGTGAATTTTAATTGGGACTTCAACTTCATTTATTTCAACAGGAGTATTCTTGAGGAAGGAGGAATTTGCACCCGATCCTTCCGTTCCATCACCAAACGGGCTTCCACCCGCACCACCAATAATCGGCCCGACGGACGCCACAACTCGTCTACCACTTCTATTATCAATAGTATTCACATTCATAATAGGGCCACCACTAGCTGGACAAGCGGGTAAAAGGTCTGGGGCCGCTTGAACAAAAGCCCCAAACACTAGTCCCATCAGCCGCTGCACAGATAATGTTCGAAGTCCAACGGCAGCAGGAAAATGCGGATTAATGACCGTTCCCTCCGGTAGGATTGAATTCGCCATCCGACAAACTCCTGCATTTAAGAAAAGCTTATTATCAAGCGCATAAAGCACATAAATCACGCCTACCATTAAGAGGGCATGTCTCTCTTGACCTCCGGTGGGAATGTTGATTGAGGACTCTATCTGGGGATCACTCCCGGTAAAATCTAACATAATAGTATCATTTTTTATGACTAAATTCAGCGCTAACCGACAGGGAAAACCATCCTCTGAGTCCTCGTCCATGTAATCAGCAAAAAAGTATTCCCCATCGGGGAGGTTTTTAACAATCGCTCTAGCCTGTGCCTCCGCATAATCCAAAAGATCTAATATTCCAGCTTTAAAAACATCTATACCAAATTTAGCAATCATTTCATGAACACGTCGCTCGCCCGTATTCAAGGATGCAAACTGTGCTTTTAAATCACCCCAATTTTGTTCAGGCATTCTTACATTGGCCAACATAATATCGACTAATTCCTGGTTGATTTCTCCCTTCTTCACAAC
Source organism: SAR116 cluster bacterium AG-447-C21 (assembly GCA_003212315.1). Taxonomy (GTDB): domain Bacteria; phylum Pseudomonadota; class Alphaproteobacteria; order Thalassobaculales; family Thalassobaculaceae; genus UBA7326. The sequence continues at coordinate 1,961 of QCQB01000040.1, forward strand.
TTTTGAGGGAGGGATCCTTATTCCTTCTTGATGGATCTCTGATAAGGTACGGGAAATGCTCGCAGGAACAGCACCGCCAACGTCAGTGTTGTGGATATGCCCAACAACGAAACAAACTAATTCGTTATTATGAAATACCGGCTTCCAACAATGCATGTCAGGAGAATGCGTCGCAACATGACCACTGTAAGGATCATTTGTCATGCATATATCGCCTTCGTCATACTCATCGATCATTTCAATTACGGTTTTATAATTTAATCCGACGAACCAAGTCACACCAAGCTCCACAGGAGCCGCAAAAGTCTCCCCGTCAGGTGTGGTCAGGCCTGTTGTGAAATCCTCTGTTTCTTTAACAAAAGTTGAGTGCGCTGTTCGGTGCAGGGTATACGCCATACTTTCTGCAGCTGCACGACAGTGATTTTTAAGAATCTCTAAAGTAACCTTATCAATAGCCATTATTCAGTTACCCTTTCGATAATAAGGTTTCCATATCCATCAACGAGAACATCAAATCCCGAAGGCACACAAGTGGTACAATCGTCTTGTATGATGACAGCCGGCCCCAATATCTTATCGCCAGCCCTCATTTCGGAACGCTTATATATTTTTCCTGGATTGGTATTACCATTTTCAAAAACCGTAATTTCTTGAGTTGGCTGAACCGCTGATATTTTTTTATCAAACGGTTTGAATTCAGGTTTTTTAGGCTCTCCCATTATGACCATTCTCAGGTTTATAACCTGAATTTCCGCTTTTTTATCTGAGTGTTCGTAGATTTTCTCATGCGCAACATGAAATGCATCAGCTATTTTATTGATATCACCACCTTCAATCCACTGCGCTTCAAGATTGGTATCGATTTCGTACGACTGTCCTCGATACCGCAGGTCGGCTGATGGCTTCATTGTGACGGCACCCTCAAACCCCTGACCTTCTCTTATCCAGTGCATCGCCTCACGAGCTAATTCACCAAAACCCTGCTGAATATCGCCAATGTTTCCTGAACTTAAATCAAGGTAGATCGTTTTAATGAAATCATTCTTAATATCAGCCACCAATCCTCCAAATGCGCTCAGAACTCCTGGGACAAGCGGAACCACAACATTCTTCATTGAAAGTTCCTCCGCCAACCAACATGCGAGCATCGGGCCAGCCCCCCCAAATGCAATTAGCGATAGGTCTCTTGGGTCAATTCCCTGACGGGAAACCAATTTACTAATTTCTAAATACATACCAGAGATGGCAATCCTAATAATTGATTCTGCCGCTGCTTCAGTGGTCATTGATAATGAATCCGCCAATGGAGTTATTGCTTCTCTAGAACGCTCTATCTGTATATCCACTGCACTGTAACCAAGTGCTGCGTTGCCAAGAAACCCCAGCAAGACCAACGCGTCAGTAATTGTGGGTTTGGTACCTCCACGCCCATAACAAGCGGGACCAGGGGTGGAACCAGCGCTCTCTGGTCCAACCTTTAAAACGCCCTGATCATCTACCCAAGCTACTGATCCGCCGCCTTCCCCAATGGAAGTGACAGATACACTTGGGATATAAACCGGAAACTCTCCTATCATTTCTCCCGCACCAAATTGAGGGTTACCATCCACAATAATGGCGACATCAGCGCTCGTTCCTCCAATATCTAAGCTCATACACATTGAGGATTCTATTTGCTTGGCAATACTCGCCGCCCCCATTACACCAGAAGCTGTACCTGACAGAAGCATTTGGGCACAATCCGTTTTCCCTCGTTCCGCGGTCATTACACCACCATTCGATTTAGTGATCATTGGTTCGGCCTCTACTCCTGCGGCCTTTAGTGCAGATTGCAGGGAACTGAGGTAAAATTCGACTTTTGGCTGTACATATCCAGAAACTGTCGCTGTTACAGTGCGTTCGTATTCGCGAATGACTGGCCATATATCACTAGCCAAAATCACACTTATATCTGGTGCTTCCAGCCTAATTATTTCAGAAATCCATTTTTCATGATCTGGGTTTCTATAGGAGTGAAGTAACGAAATTACGATTGCTTCTCCACCCAAACGCTTAACTTTAGATATAGCGTCACGAACACTTTTCTCATCGACAGGAATGTCGACATCACCATTTGATAGAATTCGCTCTCGTATTCCAAATACTTTTTCACGGGTGACAAGTGGCTCCGGTCGACCACTATACAAATCATATGGATCAGGCATTTTTAGTCTTGCGACTTCAAGCACATCCTCAAAGTTTTCGGTGGTAAATAAACATAATTTAACACCTTTTCTCTGTATTACAGTATTAACTCCAACGGTAGTACCATGGGTGAAATATGAGATACTTGAGGGAGAGATATCATAGTTGTTTGAAATTATATTTAAGCCAGTCGTAACTTCTGCCCCTGGTTCGTCTGGACGCGACAAGACTTTTAATGTTTTAAGTAGCCCCGTTTCTTCATGAAAAACACAAAAGTCAGTAAAGGTGCCGCCTATATCAACACCCACTCGATAACCCATATTTAAATCCTCAAAAGATTATTTTGATATAGTACTCGATCAAAATTTCAAATTAAATTATTCTATTCCATAGAGGCATGCTCTTTACAATATGCTGCAATTTGCGCATGTGTCCCAAACCACACATCCTTAAACGATTTAATATACTCTATTAATTCTTCCAATATAGTAATCCTTGATCGGTGCCCCGAGATATGCGGGTGTAGAGTAAGCAAAAAGAGGCCACGTTCTTTGTACGCACCATCAAATTCAGCTTTAAAAATTTCCAGCACCGACGATGGAGGCGTATATGGACGCACCGATGTGGATCTATCCATATTGAAATAAGGATGATCATCCCGTATCCACTCTACTGGTAACTCTACGATTCCAGTTTCTTCACCATCCTCTAATAATTCATAGGGTTCATCATCAGCCATCAACGAAGAGTCATATAATAAACCCATTTCACGACAAATGGATAAAGTACTCTGGCTAAAATCCCAACTTGGCGTTCGCATGCCTACTGGTTTAAATCCGCTGACAGCCTCTAACACATCTGCCGAACGCAGCATCAGCTCTCGTTCATCGCTATATGAAAGTTCACTATTCAACTCGTGGATCCATCCATGGATACCGATTTCATGCCCCTCGTCCGCTAAAGCCCTCTGTTCTTCCGGATGTATTTTTGCAACAACGGCTGGCACAAAAAATGATGCTGGAACACTGTATCTGAAGAGAACTTCTCTAATTCTTGGAATAGCCACTCGCCCGCCATACTGCCCTTGGGAGAGCCTGCCAGGGGAGTCATCTGCCCATCTCAAAGTCGTAGTTTCATGATCTGAGTCAAAAGAGAGAGCGACAGCTACCCGAGCCCCATTTTTCCATTGTTTTGGTTTGAGACTTCTGCCCGCACGGACTTTATCAATGATTTTTTGCCATTTACTATCTTCCCAACTCCAAGACGCTTCGCCACTTGTTTTATCCGTGTTGGATTTAGTTACCATAGTCCGTTCCTATGCAGGTTTAGCAAAACATTAAAATCAAATGGTCGCAATTATCTATTGCTTACTGATAACTGTCTATAGCTGGCAACCAGAAATGTGAAGCCAGTTCCCAAAACCGTCTGGATATTCCGTAGAAAACAAAACTAATCGAGAGTTAAATATCTTTAAAAATCACTCTATTTTTTCTTTGTTACAAAATAAGATTGGGTAACAATAGATTAAAACATTTTGGAGATAACGATGCCCAAACTTCGACACATTGCATTAGCTACAAAAGACCCCGAGGCTACGGCTGCGTTTTACTGCAAAGCCTTTGATTTTAAAGAAGTGGGACGTGTCGGTGACCGTGATGATCCGGATAATGGTCTAGCTTGGGGCATTTATCTTAGTGATGGCACTCTAAATTTAGCAGTTTTGAATTTTAAAAATGTTGACCAATTAGGAAAAGGACTTGATTACGTCGGCATTCACCATTTTGGTGTCCTTGTCGAAGATCTCGACAAAACGCTCGGTAAACTCGATGATTTGGGAGCACCTTGCATCCTTGAACAAGATCCAAATTCAACAGAACAATTTTACGAAACAAAATTCAAAGGTCCTGACGACGTTGTTTTTGACGTATCTGAGCACGCGTGGATAGGGGCAGCTACCGCAGAAGAAAAAGAAATTGATCTTGATGCACTTCTTGCAGCCGAATGATGTTTGAAAATGCAAAACGTGAAGTTTGATTTAAAATGAGCATAGAATTTTGCAATCCCAAAAACGTTCCAATGCCTGCAGCGGGCTACAGCAACCTCGCTATTATTCCTACTAACAGACGCCTTCTTGTTCTTGCGGGTCAAATCGGAAACACTATGAATGGCGATATTCTCAATGGAATAGAGGCTCAATACCATCAGGCGCTTGATAATATTAATTCGATTGTTTTATCCGAAGGGGGCACATTCAAGGACGTAGCACGAATAACAATCTTTTTAACTGAAAAGCCTGACAACGCACTTATCAAGAAATCAAATAAACACTACTTTTCAGAGCAACCTCCCGCCATGAGCTGGATTTATGTATCGGAATTATTCCGCCCAGATGTGAAAGTAGAAATCGAGGCCATAGCTGCAGTAAATTAAAATATCGAATAGAATTTTATCCCTTGTAACAGGAGACAGATGGGTGAACGAAGACAAGAAAAAATTAACTGTTCCAGACTTAATTCAAAGAAAGAAAGATCAACAAAGAGTAGTTATGGTAGCAGCGCCCGATTTTTTAATGGCGCAATGGGCTGAAAGGGCCGGCATAGACTTTATTGGTATCGGCGACTCTTTAGGCATGACGTTATATGGACATCCCACGACGCTACCTATGACAGTAGATATGATGATAGAGCATACCAAGGCAGTCAGAAGAGGGGCACCAAACACCTTAACAGTAACCGCAATGCCCTTCGGGTCCTATCCAACACCAGATGTCGCTGTTCATAATGCGCTAAGGCTAATGAAAGAAGGCGAGGCAGAAATAGTTAAGATGCAAGGAGGAAGAGAAAAGTTTGAAATCATAAAAGCAATAGCAGATTCCGGGGTTCCGGTAATGAGCCATGTTGGCATGTGCCCGCACTTTGTAAATTCTTATGGAGGCTTTAAATTACAAGGAAAAACTGCCCAAGACGCTTTAACCATTATCGATAATGCCAAAGCAATTCAAGAGGCTGGAGCGATCGGCATGGAGGTTGAGGCAGTTCCACCTCAGGTTGGCCAGGCCGTAGAGGATGCTGTAGATATCTTTACATTTTCAATTGGAGCGGGCGGAGCCAGTTGTGGCCAATTATTGAACGGCGCTGACTTGATTGGCTCATTTGATAGCTTTAAACCTAAATTTGCAAAACGTTATGGAAATGTCAGAGAGGTAGCAATCAAAGCTTTTTCAGATTATGCAGATGAGGTGCGATCAGGTTCATTTCCGGATGAAGATCATGCATATAAAATGAATCAAGCGGAAGCGAGTAAACTCGAAGAGGCCCTAAAAACTAATTGAGCTAGAGGTTTTTGAAAAGATGGATAAATTTAACACGCGGGCTTGCTGGGAAACCAGTGATCTAAAAAATAAGACTGACTGGATTTTTCAAATTACAGATAAAGAGAAAAACCAACTTCATGACTTAATTCATTCTATCTATGAGAAAGATAAAAACTTATTCGATTATTCGCCAAATGAATTTGATTTTGGGTCTAGCTGGGGCACTATAGAAAAAGCTCTCTCAGAAGCACTACACGGAAGAGGGCTTGCAATTGTCAGGGGGTTGCCGCGGGACGACCTTAGTCATGAGAAATTTAGACTTTTGAGTTGGGGCATTGGTCTTCGCGCTGGCGTTGCTCGACCCCAAGGTTTAGCTTCACAGTATATCGCGGCAGTTCGTGATGTCGGGACAAATTATCGGGCAGCCAATGGACGTGGTTACTCTTCCAACGCTAAACTTGATTTTCATGTAGACGGAGCCGACTTGACTACATTGACCTGCTACAACAAAGCTAAATCGGGTGGGCAAAGCATGATATCAAGCGGCGTCACAGCCCAAAGTTACCTTATCAAAGAACGTCCTGATCTTGCGGAAACGGCTAGAGAATATTTTTACTTTAGTCGACAAAGTGAACAGGCCGATGATGAAACACCATTTTATGGTCAGCCCCTGTTTGAAGAAGAGAATGGACAATTATTCTGTAAATGGAACCGAAACCGGGTACAGTCTGCACAGAATCTCGAGGGAGTTCCGAAATTATCTGCAACTCAGCGCGAAACAATGGATGTATTAGATGAAATACTTCGGCGACCTGAATTGATGTACACAATGTACCTGGAACCAGGTGACATGCAGATCCTTAATAATTATACGATGTTTCACTCTAGAACTGACTATATAGATTTTGACAAAGAATCAGAAAAACGTTGTCTTTATCGTCTCTGGTTGGCCCCACCTGACTCAATCAAAATGCCAGAAAGCTGGAGAGACTTTTATCGTTCAGTAGAACCGGCGACAGTAAGAGGAGGAATACGGGGACAGGCATACGATCAAGCTTGTAGGGACTTTGATACTAATCATGCTGCCTTTTTAAATATGAAATTGGATACCAGGCCTTATAAATAAAATACTTTGTACCTTAATGCCTTCTCAAACAACTATCTTCCAGCGGGACTAAGGGTGTAAAATCTTGTAATGCAAGAAAATCAGGACGTGTTGGCTTGCGTATAAAGTTCTCAATTTTATTGAGACTTGAGAAGACCATAGCCCTACCCCAAGGAGACATATTGGGTCCAGATCCGTGCACGGTACACCCGTGAAAAAAGATGGTAGATCCGGCTGGCCCCTTTGGAGCAATAATACCGTGTTTTGCTATCTCACTATTTATCGTTTCTTGCTTATACGGGCTGCCAACAGCATCTGCCGATAATCGACCGTACTCAGGGACCCGCTCAAAATCATTATCTGAGTCAATGCGTCCATTCTTATGAGACCCAGGAATAAACATCATTGGACCATTAAATTCGTTCACTTCATCCAGAAAAACCGTCGCATTTATAACATCTGGCTGAGGCATACCATCATCTTCGTACCATGTTCGGTAATCTTGATGCCAATGCCATATTTCACCATCATGTGCCTCTTTAGCATTTACCTTAAATTGATGGAGATAAACTTCTCCCTCCAATATTTGCTGAGCAGGACGCACTAAACGTGGATGTAAACTCAACTTTTTAAAAACTTCATCGTCTAAATGGGGAGCGATTGCTGATCTCACCGAATCACTACCTCTTTCTCTCAAGGTCTTTGGGCCACGATCACTCAAAATAGAAGGCAATCGAGAATTTAAATTAGCTATTTCTTCCGCATCAAATAAACTTGGGACGAATAAAAAGCCTTCGGAATTAAACTGGTCTATTTGATTTGTGCTTAGTTCCATTCCCCCCCCCCCCCTTAAGGGATAGTATTGGCTTCTACGGCATCAGATAACTCGCTTGATACCGTTTCTACTTTCCTTTGAAAACAGGTGCTCTTTTCTCGGCGAACGCTGCCATGGCCTCCCGACTATCTTCGGTCTTTGAAAGCTCCCCTGTTTTATTCTGCTCATATCTATAACCATCTCTGAGGGTCATCTCTTCAATAGAGTTTAACGTTCCTTTTGCTAAACTCATGGCCACCGGACTTTTTGATGCAAGCTCCAAAGCTAGTTCCATAGCCGTGCTCATTAATTTTTCTGAGGGGACACATTCTTCAACCACACCAAGGCGATATAGTTCGGCACCTGTTAATCTTTTGCCTGTCAGCATAAGCAGCCTCGTTTTTGAATGACCAAAGAGCCGCATGGCATGGCGTCCACCACCGAGCAGGCCTACATTTATCTCTGGAAGTCCTACGCTTGCTTCTTCAGATGCCAGCAAAATATCGGCTGACGCTGCTACAGCCAGTCCAGCTCCGAGAGCGGGTCCATTTATAGCTGCTATAACTGGTTTTTTACATTCCATAATCGAGTGGAAACATTCACGAACTCGTCTACTATGGCTCCAATGGTCACCTAACTCCTGTTTTTGCCCCGCCCTACCTTTTATATCTGCGCCGGCCGAAAAGCATTTTCCAGCACCTGTAAGAATTACCGATCTTACGTCTTCTCTGTCGCTTAGAACATCAAAAACTAACGTTAGGTCTTCATGGAATTGTCTATTTTGTGCATTTACAGGTGGGTTATTCATAGTAACCACTGCAACGAAATCAGAAATTGTAGCATCAACAGTCGACAAATTTTCAATATTAGACATCTTTTACTCTTCTATTATAAATATGTTACTCATTATTATGCAGGCCCCGCTACCGACAGTCGACCGACAACGTCGTGTTTTTCTATTAGACGACCAACAAAACCAGTTAACTTCATCTCTTCCACAAACGCCTTCAGAAACCGTGCTCCTATTTCTTTTCCTCGAGTACATCCCATGGCTTGTTGGACGGCAGTAAATTGCCCTTCTAATATCTTGGCGCCGGGAACTCGCTCTACGTCACTGATCAAGCGTGGACGTAATCCCGCCAGCGCCTCTAATTTCTTCTCCATAAAAATATCAAATGAAGCATCTATCCCATCAACACGAACTAATTCTGCTTTTTTAATATTTCTTTCTAGCCATAAATCATAAGCACTTCTTGCCGATACAGCTATTCTATTCCCTGTTTGATCAACTTGATCAAGACTGGTTATTTTCGATCCCGGCGGGACCATATAAGTAGATTGGATTTCACAGTAAGCTGCCGTAAAGTCTATTTTTTCTGCCCGTTTGGGTTCAGCCCCGATATTACCAATATCCCAAATACCTTTCCCAGCATCATCTGATACTTCTCCGGGCGTTTTATATTGAATAAGTTCGAGATCAACACCTAATCGTTTTGCTAACTCTCTCGCCATATCCGGGGATACGCCGTCGGGATCTCCACCGGCGGTTCGTCCGGTTACAAGTAAAAAATTTGACATGTTTATTGCGGCTCTCAAAACACCTGTCGGCGCAAGTTCCTTAGCAGCTTCTAACGACATATTAATATCCAAAAAAGTTACGTACCGACACTATTCTGCAACATGGAATGAGGGTCTGCACGTTTTTTCTTGTTTCAATAGACAAAGAACTTAAACACGATCATTCTAATCCTACTAAAAATGGGGATGCTTTTCCCGGACCAACCCGCACACCAAAATTCTGCTCAAACGCAAAGGCAAGACCTGTTAGAAAGAAATCGTTCCACGGCTTGCCAACAAACGACATACCGACTGGTAAACCACTCAAATATCCCATGGGCACTGTTATGCTTGGATACCCTGATACCGCCGCCTGACACGAACTGCCGCCAAGGCGATTATCTCCATTTATGAGATCAATAGACCAGGGTGCAGAACTAGTCGGCATCACCAAGGCACAGAGATCATGATCAAACATTGCCTTGTCAATTCCAACATCTCTGGTCAAGTGACGGCTGGTTTCAAGTGCTTTTTTATAATGAAAGTTATCCAAACCATCTGTTTCTTCCGAAGCAATTAATTGTTCCTGTCCAAAAAATGGCATAACTAATTTTCTATTTTTGTCATTGAATTCTATTAGTTCTTTTAATGACCCAATTTTTGCTGGCCAGGCTTGCCTAGCTAAATAAGAATTCAAACCAACTTTGAATTCTGTGCGCATGACTAAAAGTTCGTATTTTCTTATCTCAATTTGTGACACAAGAGAAATTTCATCTATTAGTTCTGCACCCGCGTCCTTTAATCCCCTCAAAGCTTTTTCAAATATATTATCAACACCGTCGTGAAAACCAGCATAATTTCGAACAATCCCAACTCTTTTTCCTTTTAATGCGCCGTTATCTTTTTCTCTAAATATTTTGTTTGCTTCTATTCTTTCAAATTCCATAGAAAAGTTATCAGCAGGATCATATCCAGAGATAATAGAAAGAATGATAGCAGCGTCTAAAACCGTTTTAGCCATTGGGCCAGCTGTATCCTGGCTATGGGATATAGGAATAATCCCACTTCTAGAAACCATTCCAACCGTTGGTTTTATTCCAACGAGTGAATTCATGGAGGAAGGCCCCACGACCGAGCCATCAGTTTCGGTGCCGATGGCGCCAGCACAAAAACCTCTAGCAACAGCGACAGCAGAACCTGAACTTGAACCGCCAGGAGTTCTATCCGTTGCATAGGCATTACGGACTTGTCCTCCTCGACTAGACCACCCACTTGAGGAACGGGTTGAACGAAAATTTGCCCATTCACTTAGGTTTGTCTTACCAAGTATAATAGCACCGGCCCTCCGAAGTCGCTCAACAAGATGAGCATCTTTTTGTGCAAAGTTATCATTCAAAGCCAGCGAACCCGCAGAAGTAATCATTTTATCTGCGGTATCAATATTATCCTTAAGTAGGATAGGTATTCCATGCAGGGGTCCTCTGACAAACCCATTTCTTCGTTCATTATCTAACTCCAGAGCAATTTTTTCCGCATCTGGATTTAAAAATGCTATCGCATTGTAATCTTCATCCTCTGATTGGATAGCTTGAATGTAGCTATTTAAAAGTTCAACAGCACTTACGCCACCGCCCCCCAACAAAGTAGCTAACTCGTCAATTGTAGATTTTCCGATATCTACCAACCGTTTTCCCTCATGCAGAAACAGACTAACTCGGCGTAAATATATTCACGCTATTTACCTCTTTTACTTTTCCCTCTTTGCCTAGATAATCATTAGAAGTCATTTCCAACATCAAGTCTAAATCATCTGGTGTATTTGCAATGAACCTGCTTCCATCGGAAAGTCGCCCAAAGAGGATTCCGAACGATGGCCCCTTCCGGTCATGCATAATTGTATATGTTTCTATAGTAGCATCTCCATTTGCTGATTCGGTCACAGACGGTCCCTTGTCAGCATCAATTTCAGCTTGGTAAATCTTTGGATCTTTGGGCGAAAATGGTTCTTCGGTCGGCTCGGTGCAATAAATACCAGCCGATTGTTTTGTAACATAATTTCCGTTGGCGGTTACTAAACCTTTGCTTCCCGGGTTAGCTCGAACCTTATTCATCATTTCGGCGATTGAGTGCGTTACGTAGTTATTACCAGGGCCTCCAAAGTAAGGAAGTCCGCCAGTTACAGTCAATCCTCGCGGGTCATCCAATGGAATACCCATTTCATCGCATGCAATCTGAACTGCCGATGGGAAGCAACTATATAAATCCAATGCAGCCATATCGTCTAAAGTGCAATTCGCCATCTCAAAGGCTTCCTGGGCCACTTTTGACATGGCAGGTGACGAATGGAAATTTTTACGATCGCTAAGATACCAATGATCATATGCATCAGCACAACCATGCAAATATACCCATTTTTCTTTGGGGATACCAAGTTCTTTTGCTTTTGCAACAGAGGTCAAAATTATTGCTGCTGACTGATCAATAAACGCATTTGAGTTCATCAATTTAGTGTATGGAAAACCTATATATGGATTATCTGAGCCAACAGTTGCTATCTGCTCAGCTGAAAACCCCTGTCTTCTATCTGCCAACGGGTTACCTGCAGCGACAGCAGCGAAACCTGAAAACAGTTTTCCCATCTCTAAACCATGGTCGGCTATAGTACGTCCTCTATTACCTCGTATTGCGTTTTCAATCATTGGGTAAGCAAATATTGCTCCCGCCATGCGGTGACGGTCCTCTAAATCCGACCAGCCCCTGGTGGCTACCCCCCATTCTTCAAAAGCTCCTCCAGGGTCTTCGCTCCAATTCAGTTCAATACCAGCACGTTGAGCATTCTTCTGAGTTGCTAGTGCCTCACCACCCGTTATCATTGCCGCCTGAAGTTCGCCGCGCGTTATCATTTCAAACATCCTATTAACGGACCATTGTGGCATATTTCCGCCAGGATGTGTGTATACTAGACGCTTAGCATTGTTAGCTTCAAGACGATTAGCCAGCGATTTTGGAGGGTTGGCGTATTTACCAAACGGACATGTGAACCGCCAACTTGTATCCGAGAAAGATCTCAACAACACTATTGTATCCAAAGCCTGCAATAGAGCATCACCAGCACCACTGTCATCAGCGGCTTTTCTTCCCGCCTCCGCTGTTAAATCTATCGGTGAAAGGGCAATTGCCGGATCAGCCTCCCTTTGGGTCACTTGTCCGCTGCCAACTAGGATTGGCACTCTCGTTTCATCCATTTCAAAACCTCCAATGTAACTGCTTCACTTGCATAAATTTATTATTTTCAATCTAACTATTTAATTTTCTTTAAAGTCTCCCTGTAACGCCGTCCTCTGGCGACGTAATCCGCCGTATCTATATGCATAAGACGTATTTGGTCCTCCGTTAATTGCCGCGCCACTTTTGCAGGAGAACCTATAATAAGTGAGTTTTCAGGAAATATTTTACCTTCAGTAACTAAGGCTCCTGCTCCAACCAACGAGTTTTTACCAATTACAGCCCCATTAAGTACTACGGCCTGGATACCAATTAATGCCCCATCCTCAATCGTACATCCATGCAACATCGCTTGGTGTCCTACGGTAACATTGGCCCCAACTTTTAGAGGAAACCCGGGATCAGCATGTAACACGGCACCTTCTTGAATATTAGTTTGCCCTTGTACCTCTATAGCATCATTGTCAGCCCGTATAACTGCGCCAGTCCAAACGGTAACTTCCTCAGCTAAAGTCACGGCACCGATGACTGTGCCACCATCTGAGATATAAACGGTATCGTGGATTTTTGGTTTTTTACCATCAACTTCGTATACTGGCATTATTTTTCCGTCACTTTCTTCACATTATAAAAAACTAGACGGTCTACCATACTTCTCCAAATGGACGAAGTTCAACAAGGAATGACCAGGTGGATCTATCTTGGTGTGCGATATGAAACATCTCTTCCGCTATTGCTTTTGGCTTGGCGAAAAAATCATCTGGTTTATCCGGTGCTAATACAGGTCTTGTTCTTGGCGTGTCTATCGAAGCATCTATCATGATGTAGGATGTGTGAATCCCTTTAGGACCAAATTCTCGCGCGATTGACTCCGCCAAAATACGTTGCGCTGCCTTTGTCGACGCGAAAAAGCCCCAATTTGTTTTACCTCTAGTGGCAGACGTGTTTCCAGTTATCAGTATAGCACCCTTTCCATTCGCTAACATTTCGGGAATTGTGGCTCGAGCTAGATAGAGTAAGGCCGTTGCGTTTACGCGAAAATTCCTTTCTAAATCTTCTGGATCAAGTTCTAAGATTCCCCCACGGGTACTTCTGAGCGCATTATGTATAACGATTTCGGGTGCACCCAGCCTATCACGGACATCACTGATTGTTTCATTCAAGGCATTCAAGTCGCCAACGTCACATGGAAAGGCCGTTGCACCCTCGATTTCTTCTTCAAGGACGGCTAAATTATTGTCATCTCGCGCTAACATAGCAACTTGATAACCTCCAGCGGCAAATCGTGCAGCGATTTCGCCACCTGTTCCAGTTCTAGGTCCAACACCCGTCACAAGGCAAACTGGTTTTCTCATTTTCGCATCCATCCGTTTATTGGCCTCAAATAATTCTAGGAGCTCAATCCCCGTGAACAGTTGGCGGCACGGGATCACCCAGAACATGCATTAGCCGATTAGCCCAACCAAAGAGTGATGTAGAAAGTATTAAATCGAGGATCTCCTCTTCATTCAATCCAACCTTTTTCAATTCATTAAAATCATCTTTATCTGCTCGTGATGGCGAATCAGACAGCTTAACAGAAAACTTGAGAATGGCAGCATCTCGAACCGACAGTTTGGCATTTTCACCATCCGCAAAAATTTTATCCGTCACCTCATCACTTTTTGTCAATTGAGCATGCCGCGACGCATGAACGGAGGCGCAATAGATACATCTATTTACAATAGATGCCCCTATGGCTCCAATCTCACGTTCTGATCTACTCATTCCGCCTTTGTCATACATAATTGCATTAAATAGAGGTGAGCGGACTTTCAAAGACTCTACATCGTGGGCCAGAGTGAGAACATAGTCTGACACTTTAGTATTAGAGGGCGTTATTTGAAGCGCCTCTAACTGATCCGAATTCGCTTCATCGAGTTTTACCGGTTCAATCCTAGGACGCCAGTCAGGTATAGACCGGGTAAATTTATACAATACCTCGCTCATCCTCTGCTCCTTTCATTAAACGAAGACCAGTAATTAGACGAATCTGATAGGCCATAAAACTATTCAGTTCTGCTAATCGTACTATGTCCGCGTCATTAACATGCGCGCTTTTGAGAGCAGTGATATCCTCTACCACTACATTACGAGTATCCTTAGCCACTTTGTCCATGAACGAAAGGATCGATTTAAGATCTTTTGTTTCACCTTTATAAGAGGGGTTTGCAACTTTTTTGAAATTTCCAGCGCCTTCCAAATATTTATGGGCTAGACCATCCTCTTGATTTTGAAAGGCAATGCGAGCTGCCAAAGCAGCACGCATACCATGATCAAATGCACCATATTCCTTTGGCCTCAACACAGCGTCCTCTGCGGCATCACTCATAATAAAAATATTTGAGCGATTTTGTATCGCCTTCTTCGTCTCAGAAGAAATCTTCAGGCCGGACAAAGATAATACTGTAGTTTCAAACACATTCTTCATTTTAACCTCGTCCATTGCCCCCATAAGATAGGAACACACCTATCTCCTTCTTCATTTTAATTAATTAACTCCAAACACTGGTTTTCGCTTTTCGACAAATGCTCTAACGGCCTCTTTATGGTCACTGCTTGCCGTAGCCTCAATCAATCGTGGCGCCTCGCGATCTAATGAGTCTTCAAAATTTAATACGAGCGCATCTTCAAGATTGTCTTTCATTAAAGCCAAGGCCTTGCGGGGACCACGTGCTAATTCGTCTGCAAAGTTAATCGAGTAATCCAAAAGCTCGTGATCTGGGACAACCTTATTATAAATGCCAAGTTCCAAACATCTTTCTGAGTCTATTCTCTCCGAGGTAAATAATAATTCTCTGGCTCGGCCGCTTCCTATAGCTCGAGTTAAAAGAGAAGAGATACCATAATCACCACTCAATCCAACACGGGCATATCCAGTGGTGACGAAAGAAGACGAACTTCCAATTCTAATATCACAAGCCAAAGCAAGCGATAAACCTGCACCCACTGCAGGTCCAGGTAAGGCAGCTACAACAGGTTTACGAAACTTTACGAGTGCACCCGTTAGTTGACGCTGTCCCTCAACTAATTTTAAAATTTTCTGGTCCGCAGTTAGCACAGGACCATCACTATTAGCCATTCCCTTCACATCTCCACCAGCACAGAACGCGTTGCCTGCCCCGGTGATCAAAACCGCACCTACCTCATCATCCTCACCCAATTGCTTGATCATTTCCCGCAAGGCTGGGGTCAGTTTTGAAGAAAGAGCATTTTTAGCGTTGGGGCGGTTAAGTTTTAAAATTCCTAACCCCGCCCGTTTTTTCGCAATAAGTTGATCGGTTCCTGTATCTAAATCAATAAAATGCATCATCAAAGTTGTTAAGTCTAAGGCGCTGTGTTTGCAAAACTTAGACGTTGACTTAGAGTGTCAAAGTATTTCTTCAAATGCTCGGATGATTCTAGTGCCTCTTTTGCTTCGGGAAAATTTTGTCCTGAGTTTAATATTGGCATTAAGAAACAATCTGCCATAGAAAATTCATCGCTGCCAAAGTATCCGGCGCTTACTGCATCGTTAAGGATACGAAACATCTTTGGGAAACCTTTGATCGCTTTATCTATTTCATCGCGGATTACATTCCCATCTTTATCTTTATTAAACATATATTGCACAACATATTGTCTCAGTATTAATCTATCGACGGTTGTTTGAGCAAATGATGCCCATTGAATTATCTTAGCCTCCGCTTTGGGTTCGGCAGGCACCATGGACGGTCCATCAAAAACAGTATCAATATAACGCGCTATCGCCATAGACTCGAATAGTTCCAGTCCTTCGTGTCTCATAGCGGGGATTTGACCCATAGGATGAAGCGATTTAACAAGGTCTGAATGCGGCAACTCGGCCAAGTGTTCATAGGGCACCCCTTTTTCTTCCGCAACCATTCGGACAGTTCTTACAAAATTCGACCTTGGAAACCCTATTATCTCTAATGTCACCCATTTACTCCTTTATTAAATTTCAAGAAAACCATTAATCTCCTATTATCCAACATATTAGTGCAAGACAATGTACCTTTTATTTCAGCATCAGGTTTTTCATCACATCACAGATCAACCTGATTACAAATGATAAAGCCTTTGGAGTTGATGTTAGGTTATCTATTGAATTCTCTCATCCATAGAGAAACGGACTTTGGACTCTAATAAATAAGCTATCTTTTAAAACCGATGCTTCTTACATATGTCAAAATTAAACACGATGACGATACTGAATTTTTCGAGATTGATAACAACCTAAACATTCTGGCATTGTTAGGTATTATTGATGAAGGATGATTAAAATGTCAGAAAAAAGGATTGTTTGGGGTATAGGAACATCCCGCACCATTAGAGCGCATTGGGCCTTGATCGAACTTGGGCTACCCTACTCAATAGAAGTTGTTAGAACGCGAACGCCTGACACAGAAACTGAGGAATTTAAATCGGTCAATCCACGTCAAAAAATACCCGTATTAGAAGATGGTGAGATCAGGATCGGAGAAAGCGCTGCAATTGTTACGTATCTAGCCGAAAATTATCGCCAAGGAAGCACAATTTTAATTCCCGAAGACAAAGCATTACGGGCTAAATATTTTGAATGGATGTCATTCATCACCATGGAATTAGATGCAACCAGCCTTTATGTTTTGCGGCGTCATTGGTCTTTACCCGAGATTTATGGCGACTCACCAGTCGCTAATAAGGCCTCTGAAGAGTACTTTCAAAGGATGATAACAGCGGCTTCAAAAATGATAGATGATAAGAAACCATATCTCCTTGGGAATAGTTTCACGGGCGTTGATATTCTTTTGACCACCACTCTCAAATGGGCCGTTGACTATAATCAGAAACTTCCAGCGATATTTAATGATTATCTCTTGAGATTAAATGACAGGCCTCAGTATATTGAGGCACAAAGAGTGAATAATCAGACATGACAGGACCGTTGGATGGCATACGAATTATAGAAATCGCGAATGTTGTAGCCGGCCCCTCAGCAGCAGCGCAACTGGCGGATCAGGGTGCAGACGTAATAAAAGTAGAACCTCCTTCCGGAGACATAATACGGAAGTCGTCAAAAACGGGTCTGCCGCCAACGTTTATATCTTGCAATCGTGGCAAACGGTCTTTAACCCTAGATTTAAAACAAGATGCCGCCCACGAAATATTATGGAAGTTAATAGAGAAAGCCGATGTGTTAATTCAAAACCTTCGGCCAGGCGCAATGGAAAGACTTGGCTTTAGCGGCGAACAAGTTCAAAAACGAAACCCGAGATTAATTTATTTATCTATAAGCGGTTTTGGAGAAACTGGCCCCTACTCGAAAAAACGGGTGTATGATCCTCTCGTTCAAGCCGTGGCTGGTTTTGCCGATATTCAGGGCGAGGGCATTCACCCCAAAATGATCCGGACGATAATTGCAGATAAAACGACGGCGGTATATTCTGCACAAGCCGTAACAGCAGCGCTCTTTAATAGAGAAAAGACGGGACAAGGACAGCAGATAAAAATCTCTATGCTTGATGCTATGATTTCACTTCTTTGGCCGGAAGGCATGGCGCCATTTACAATTATTGCAGATAATAATGTTATTCCTCCTCCATCCCATGATAAAATTTTTAAAACATCAGACGGATATATTACCGCGGGCGCCGTTTCAGATTCTGAATGGAAAGGGATGTGCAAGGCACTAGAACATCCAGAATGGCTTGATGACCCAAGATTTGCAACCCAGCAACTTCGAAATACGAATAAAGACACACGCTATGAACTTATGGCCAGCGCACTCGAGACAGACACTAGCGATAAATGGCTTGACGCATTAGATCGTCATGATGTCCCTTGCGCACCAGTTCTTCAACGAGCCCAACTATTCGACAACCCTCAGATAATCAATAATGAAATAATTTCAGAATTTGAACAACCGGGAGTGGGTCCGATCAGACAAGCGCGGCCTGCTGCGAGGTTTTCCAAAACTCCTGCGGAAAAACCAAGGCCAGCTCCTGAGCTTGGACAACATAATAATGAAATACTATCAGAACTCGGCTTTACTCAAGCCGAGATTGATAATCTTTCAGAGTCAAAAATCATCGGCTGAATTTCGAAGTAATAAAGGATAAAATATGATGTTCCCCATCGATGAGAAGCTTAAAATTGGAATCCAAACTATTCATCGTGAACCAGATGATCAGAACGGCCCCTGGTTGCCTAAAATAGATGAGCTCGTTGATTTTGTTCAACTGGTAGACAAATCTGGTTTTGATTCATTATGGGTGGGTGATCATTTGTCGATGCCCCTGCCATTTTTTGATCCCTTTCAGCAGCTTGCACAGGCCGCTGTTGCAAGTAGACGTCTACTCTTGGGTACAAGCGTCTATTTGTTACCCCTCCGGCATCCCGGTCCAGTTGCAAAACAAGCGATCACTCTGGATCATCTTTCGGAAGGACGCCTGCTTTTTGGTGTTGGTATCGGTGGAGAATTCCCAAAAGAATATGAAGTCGCCGGCGTTCCTATGAATGAACGAGGTGCGCGACTATCAGAAAGCATTGAGGTGATGAGAGAATTATGGTCCGGTGAACCAGCCTCATATACTGGTAAATTTTTCAAGTTTTCAGAGGTTCTTATGACGCCCCCGCCCCGACAAGAAGGCGGACCACCCATCTGGTGTGGCGGGAGAAAGGAGGCGGCATTCAAAAGAATGGGCCGCTTAGCAGATGGTTACGTGTCCTATGTTGTAACACCGGAGATGTACAAGGATGCCCTTGTTAAAATTGAACAGGCAGCCAACGAAGCAAATAGAAAATTAAACAATTTTGGAACAGGTCACCTAATCTTTACTCGAGTGGATGATAATTACGAAACTGCGCTAGAAACAGCCACATCATCTTTATCAAAGCGATACGCAATGGATTTTCGTCGGGCTGCAGAAAGATATGCAGCGTTGGGAAATCCAGAGGATGTAGCAGCCAAAATCATTGAATTTCACGAAGTTGGGGTCCGGCATATCATTATAGACTTAGTCGGTCCTTACGAAAATAGATTTCAACAGATAGAGCGTTTTTCTACAGAGGTAATGCCGTTATTGGCTGCCTTGCGCTAAACAATTCTTTCTAACTTTTGAAGTGTTCGAAGATAATCAGGCCTCTCCTCGTCTCCCTGGCTATTTGGCCAATTAGTATAGGCGACTTCCCCTACATAAATATCTCCGTGTGAATCGACGGCCAACCCATGGGGAGCCATAAATTTCCCTATTTCTAAACCTGGTCCATCTTCTCCGCCCAAACGTGCGATCAATTCACCCTCGTTACTCACGATACTAATCCGAGGGCCGAGATTTTTGTAATAACGATTAACCGCCATTCCAGGTCCTAATTCACCTATAAAGCAATGCGGACATTTACCCCGCGGCATATACAGGCCGCAAGGTCTATGTAGATTATTCCACTGTGTTTCATATTTACCATCTGTATTAAAGACTTGTACCCGATGGTTTTCGCGATCAGCAACGTATAGCCACCCGTCGTCATCAGCGACAATATTGTGCACAAGGTTAAATTGTCCTGGTTCAGTTCCAGTCCCACCCCAGGTTTTTACGAGTTTCCCATCAGGAGTATATTTGTGAATACAAGCATTCCCGTAACCATCTGAAACAAATATATGATTATCAGGAGACAGCGCAGTATGCGTGCACCGATGAAACGGTTCTCCACTCATAAACGGAGCTGGCTT
>QCQB01000041.1 GCA_003212315.1 SAR116 cluster bacterium AG-447-C21
CTTCATCATCCAAAATTTCTGCCGCAGTACCTGGCAGGCTGCCCAAGCCCGCATCTTTAAGTTGACCTAAGAATTCACCCAATGAAAGACCTAATGTGTTGGCCCCTTGATACACTTCTAATGGCGAGAACGCATGAATGTGCAGGTCGGGTAGTATGTGTTTCAATTGTTTGGTGATATCTAAATAAGTGTTTCCGTCATACGCGGGGTGAATGCCCCCTTGCAGGCACACCTCTGTCGCTCCTCTATCCCAGGCTTCAACTGCACGTCGTGAGATTTCTTCAATGGTTAGGTCATAGGGTTTTCCCCTCAATGACTCTGCAGTTTTACCTTTCGAAAAAGCGCAAAATTTACACCCAAAATAACAGACATTCGTATAATTAATATTCCTATTAACAACGTATTGCACTGACTCACCGTTAACTTTTTTTCTCAATTCGTTGGCTGCCTGGACTACTATTTCAAATTCACCGTCCCGAGCATAAAATAATCTTGTAATGTCCGACTCGTTGAGTAGGTTTCCAGATAAAGCATTATCTAAAATTATATCTAGTTTACGGTCTCTCACGAATCCTGGTGTAATATTTATTTTAGGAATAGGGTTGTCTATCGCCTCCGCACGTCCCGGCGACCAGTTTTCCGTTCTAGCTAAACCATCAGCGTCCGAAAGCGCCAGGACAGTTCCAGTAAACGCCTTGTCTAACCAGTTATCAGCTTCTTGAAGATACCTGGGGTAAATAGATAATCTCTCAACCAAGATTTTGTTTTGCTGAGCGGTCTTTTTTG
Source organism: SAR116 cluster bacterium AG-447-C21 (assembly GCA_003212315.1). Taxonomy (GTDB): domain Bacteria; phylum Pseudomonadota; class Alphaproteobacteria; order Thalassobaculales; family Thalassobaculaceae; genus UBA7326. The sequence continues at coordinate 787 of QCQB01000041.1, forward strand.
CAAGAGAATCTAAATGTGGCCATGGTGCCTCAGGATTCACATGGTCTGGAGTAACTGGCGATACACCGCCCCAGTCATTAATACCTGCCTCAATTAATTTACTAGCGTCATCATATGATAAATTTGGCGGTGCTTGAATAGACATGTCTGAACCAAAAATTAGACGCGCTACTGATATAGTCCATTGCAGATCCTCTAGACTTGGCTCTTCCGAGCCTTCCATCAAGGTATTTGCCTTAGCTCTAAAATTTTGAACTATAATCTCCTGAATATGCCCATATTTTTCATGACTTTCTCGCAACGCGAGGAGTGTTTCAATACGCTCTCGTTTAGTCTCGCCAATCCCAATTAGTATGCCTGTGGTAAAAGGGACCCTTTGTCGGCCAGCCTCATCTATCGTGCTTAGGCGCACTTTAGGAGCCTTGTCTGGGGATCCATAATGACACTTGCCCTTTTCCATTAACCTGGCAGAACTACTTTCCAGCATTATGCCCATACTGACCGAAACTTCACGAAGTGCAGTAATATCTTTGGCATCTAAAATGCCCGGGTTCAAATGGGGCAAGAGACCAGTTTCTTCAAAAACCATAAGCGCCATAGCCCTCAAGTATTCCAGTGTGGTCTTGAAACCTAATTTGGATAACTCGTCCCGCGCTGTCGAATATCTTAGTTCCGGCTTATCCCCCAGGGTAAATAATGCTTCTTTACAACCCGCCTCTTTCCCAGCAGTTGCTATCTTGAGTACTTGATCGGGCTTTAAAAATGCGTCTGCAAGATTTCTCGGTGGCTGAGCGAAGGTGCAATAATGACAAACATCTCTGCACAATTGTGTCAGCGGAATAAAGACTTTCCGCGAGTAACTAATATGTCTTCCAAAACCTTTGTCCCGCAGATCAGAGGCTATTTCCATTAACTCGGACAAATCTTTTATATCAATTAGTTTTAGCGACTGAGCGTCATTAGGTTGCTTCGCCTCTAAAAACCAATCTAACTTTTTTAACTTTGCAATCAAACTTTTTCTCTATTTCTATATAAAGTTCCGTATTCGACTATAAATTATTAAGCCGACCTATTATACCGCTTTCGTCTAAAAACCGGTAAGTCCTAGTATCACTTTTTGTTTGAACAAAATCTATTAAATCTTTTTCAGTATCCACGTCAAAGGAGAGACCAGGGAGATTTATTTCTTCTATTTTAACTGAAAGGGCTTTTGCAAATTTCTTATGGCGCTCAAAACTACCTACACCAAAACTGGTTGCTAACAGACTTGGAGGCTTCATCACTAAAGCATTTGTCCCATCCTGATCTCGGGCCCCAGCTATGCGAATGCTTCTATCTTCTTGATCTCTAATTAAAGTATTGAGTTCGTCCCTACTCACCAAAGGTAGGTCTGCCGGTAGTATCAGCATTGCTTGAGCCTGATTGACTCGGCTGTCTTTAAGGGCTTCAATTATTGCCTCATCATAGCCTCTGTTTTTGATTTCTGTTATCATTTGAACATCAGCGACGGGATTAAAATATTTATCCGCGACTAAAAAAATTTTTTCTATAAAGTGGCTTTCTTTTAAAGAGACTAAAACATCATCGAACATAGCAAGGACAAGTTCTTGTCTTTCGCCTTCTGCCAAAATGTTGCTAAGGCGGCTTTTAGCCATTTTAAGGTTTTTTAATGGAACAACTGCTACTACCATCTATTTTCCCAATACGCCTCTATGAAGTTGATACATTCATTGGCTAAAGTAATTTTTTCATTCAATGAATGCATCACCGTATTGGTTATAAATACCTTTATCCCCATATCTTCAATCTTCGCAGATAAAGGTGCATCCGCATGGTCAATCACTATTGCGTCGATTAACTCTTTGTAGTGATTTGCGATTTCAATAGAAGTCGATGGAACTCCGAGTTCCTGCATCATTTTTGCCGCCGGTCCCTTTACAGCTTTACTGTTGATGATCGGAGAGATGGCTATTTTGGGCCCTTTCATTCCAACCAATTCGTCAGTCATAGCTGGCACACTAAGTATCGGATCTATACTTACAAAAGGGTTTGACGGTGCAAGCAAAACGGCTGATTTATCATTCGCTATAGCGTATTCTTTTATCAACGGATTAATCACTGAGGACCTTACTCCTTCAAATCGAAATCCCTTTACAGTTGGCAAGCATCTATCCCGAACAAAATAATGTTGAAACGCCAAGTCTTCCTCCGGAGTTTCCACGACAGTAGATACAATATCATTAGTCATAGGGACAAGCTTGGCTTCAACGCCAAACGAGGACGCTAAATTTTTTGTAATAGAAGTTAAATCTTCACCCTTTGCTAAGCGTTGTGTCCGATGAACATGAGTTGCAAGGTCTTTATCCCCTAAGTTAAACCAACCCTCTCCGCCTAATAATTTAGTTTTATCTAGAAAATTCCATGATTCGTCTTTTAGCCCCCACCCTCGTTCCTGATCAACAAGTTCGGCTAGAGTATAAATTATAGTATCAATATCTGGACAAATTTTCAGTCCAAGGTGAACAAAATCGTCCCCAGTATTTACTATCGTCATAAAGTCTTCCTTATTGAGGGTCCTAGAAAGGCCCAGCACAAGCTTGGCTCCTCCAACTCCTCCCGAAAGAACACACAGGCCATTGGGACAAGAGCGTAACTCAGTCACCGGAACATATCCATTTCACGATCTCGTATAAGTGCTGTGGCCTTTTGCTTCACTGCATCCGACTTAAATCCTCTTATAACGACCACAGGCGTCCCTTCTGAAGCTTGTCCCTGAAGGAGGGATGCAGCCGACGCCAGTTCATCTGCAACAGCCTGTTCGCTAACCAGTAGTTCTTTTCCAAACATGTCCAATTCGCCACGAAGATCTATCACGGCAGGTAATCCTGCTATGCCAATAGCGTGGCCGGTGGTACCGATTCTCCATGCCCTTCCCACGCTGTCATTCACAATTACACCGACTTTGACCCCTAACCGTTTATTAATTCCATGACGAATAAGATCACAACTCGCATCAGGGTCTTCAGGCAACAACAAAACATACTCATCATGATCATTGGTCTGATCAACAACGTTAGATCGATCTATTCCAGCATTTGCCATAACTAAACCCAGGTTTTGCTCAACAATCACAACTCCGGGCTTTGACCGAACAATTTCTTTTGACTCTTGCAACACCAGTTCAATTTGGCGAGGATCTTTTTCTAATTTTGTTGCCAAAGCTTCCGCCTGTGGACTTGGTTTAACCGAATTTAACGAGACGACCCTTCCTTCGGCTTTAGAGATAATTTTTTGCGCTATGACAACTATATCATCATCCTGCAGGCGTTCATTCGAAACAGTTAATGCATCTTTTATAATTTTCACGAGATCGTCACCTGGCTTCACTAAAGGCACGCCATCCAACGCAAAAATATTTATTCGACTAACCATCTCTTGATAGATTAACCCGCTGACCCTGGCTTACCCGTGATCCTCAGTCCCGCCCCATCGATCTTATACCTATTATTCATAAAAATAAGTGATGACGTCATGGCTTCAGCAACGATTGAGTTGGCTATAACACCAGCGTGCCAAGCTTTCATATCAGCATCCGATGCAAGTTCAACCACAACTTCTCTTGCCTCGGGATCATTTCCACAAACGAGAACATCACAGTCAATCTCATGCTCTAGATCGTCTAAATGAGTGGCGGCAACGCTTTGAAATGCCGAGACCACCCGAACTGCCTTGCCAAGGAACTCCTGCGCGACTTTTGCACAAGATCCACCCTCGGGGATGTGTACAGTACGAACTTTTGGCGGAACCAACGGAACTGTAACATCTATTAAAATTTTGTTATCTAAAGCAGGGGCAATTAAACTTAATGTGCTCATATGGTTGGAGAACGGAACAGTAAGAACAACAATTTCTCCATGTTCTGAGGCCACCTTGTTTTCCATTCCTACTATACTTGTAGTGCCGGCTTGATTATTGAGACGAGAAGCCGCTTCAGATGCTCTTTTTTCATCCCTAGACCCTATGATTATTTGATGGCCTTTCCTTGCCCAACGTTTTGCGAGCCCAGCACCTAATGCTCCCGATCCACCAACGATTGTAATTTTCTTTGAAGCGCTTACCATCTAATTTTTTCTCCATTAAGACTTTATCATTCAAATTAATTCCCAATAAAATAACACAAGGGAAAGTTTTAATTGTTTCCGCTTCGGCATCGTATAGATGGCATTTTGAGAATCAAAGAACTAATAAATAAACGACTATTTTTATTCATAGATTAAGGAATTATTTTGCTAAGCCGCTCTATTGATTCAAGTACGCTAGATTGAGCGAAACCCGGCCATTGTATTCTGACCAAGAACTCCCCTTCTCCAAAACTATCCTTATAGCGCGCCACTTCATCAGCCACCTCAAATTCATCACCAATAATAAAACGATCCTTTATAAATTCATCAAAAGTATCTGATAAACTTACCTCTTCCTTCGTAGTTGTTTGCCCCCAACTTGCATATGACTCGTATTTTGAAAGCAATGCGGGCCGAGCAGCATGCAATGCCTCGGCTTTCGTTCTTCCAATCGCCACTTCCCGAATAATAGGTTGTTCATTAACAGAGTTACCATTTATTACCGCACTCGTTTTTCTGTAGACTTTAACTCGTTCAGCTATCTCTTGAAATGTCATAGTAGGGGGAGCTATCCATGGGCAATTTAATTTAGCGGCCCTTTTGACAGCAGAAATGACATCACCACCTACCCAGATAGGAGGTCCACCAGCGCGTTTTGGTTTAATACTTGCTCCCAATCCACCTACTTTAAAATGCTCTCCATGATGTGTTACCGATTCCTCATTCCATAATCTTCGAATCAACGGTATCGCTTCCTCAAATCGGCTCACCCGCTGTTCAAATTCAACCCCCAACGCCTCAAATTCTTCGGGCCTGTAACCTAGACCGACACCTAACACATAGTTTCCATTGGTTATCCAATCCAATGACGCCGCGTTTTCCGCAACAATTATTGGATTTTGCATAGCTAATAAAAGGATCGTTATCCCAAACGTCATTCCTTCCCCTTCAGCAGCCAGCCGAGCTATTAAAGGTTCTGCCTGCATCATTTGTAGAGGCTCAGATAAAAAGTGTTGTCCTACCATCACTGAAGAAAATCCATAATCCTTAGCTACTCTTGTTTGCTCGCAAAGATTTGCTACCTCTAGATCCAGATCTGCATTTGCTGGCCACTGCGTAGCCATAAATAGCCCCATTCGCATCTCGAACCCCTCTTCTTTGAAGACCTAGCCTGTTTTGCCAAAGGTGGTCGCATTTTTTTCAAAACCCAACTATTATAGGTTAACTACTCTTGGGTGGATTGAAAACCACATTTAAAATTCGAGGATTATCGCTTATGAAACTGGGTTTAACTATAAGTTCTAACGGAAGCCATTTTTCACTCAATGAAACACTGATAAAAGAGGCTGATAACCTTGGTTTTTCCTCTCTTTGGACGTCAGAGTCCTGGGGGCATGATGCGGTAACGCCTGCAGCTTGGGCACTGGCCATAACAAAAAAAATAAATGTTGGCACTGGTATAATACAAATGACAACCAGAACTCCAACTATGGTGGCGATGACCGCAATTACTCTATCTCAATTATCATCCGGACGCTTTATTCTGGGACTTGGTCCATCTGGTCCTCAAGTCGTTGAAGGCTGGCATGGTGTACCTTACGGAAAACCGCTAACTCGACTTAAAGAGTATGTAAAAATAATAAAATCTATCCTAGACCGAAAAGCTCCACTTGAGCACCACGGCGAACACTATCAATTCCCCTACCGTGGTGAAGGATCAACAGGCTTAGGAATTCCATTAAAAAGTATATTACACGGGGATCCCTCCATGCAGATGGTTACAGGAGCAATCTCTCCGGCTGGCGTCACTGCAGCTGCAGAGACTGTTGATGGCTTCATACCAATTTACATGGACCCTTCACGGTTCGATGTTTTTGAAGAACATATAGAATCTGGATTTGCTAAAGCGAACAAAAACCGGACATTGGATACTTTCGGCGTTATGCCCATGTGCGTCGTCAATATTCATGACGATCTCGAACTTGCCAGCCGACCTGCACGGGAAAATATAGCTTTTTATGTTGGCGGAATGGGTGCGCGAAATAAAAATTTCTACTGCGATTACGCAAAACGAATAGGTTTTGAAGAAGCGGCGACAAAAATACAAGACCTTTTTTTAGATGGTAAGAGAGCCGAGGCAACGGCGGCAGTTCCACAGGAACTCATTGATCAGGTCGCTCTAGTTGGATCAAAAGACCGCATAAAAGATAAACTAGCGGAATGGAAAGAAGCCGCTAATAAAAGACATGTCGATACTTTAATTGCTCGCACCGACGATATAGATACCGTGCGTTTTTTAGCCGAAAATGTTTTGTAATTGCATAATGGAATTAACTTACAAACGGGACGCTAAATTTAATTTTTAATACACAGGAAAGATATCGTTATTCTGGGCCGATCGTAGCCGCGGTGTTTATGCTCGGGGCTATGATTTTATTCTCGACGATGGGAGTATTCATCAAACTTTCGAGTTCCCAATTACATCCATTAGAAGTTGTATTTTTTAGAAATTTTTTAGCTCTTTTTTTTCTGACCCCATGGATTTTTCAACAAAGGGCCACTGTATTTAAATCAAATCGCAAAAAATTATATACTTTGAGGGCCGTTTTTAATGTTGTTGGTATGGCAGCTGGCTTTACAGCGCTAACGTTAATACCATTGGCAGAAGCTACAGCGCTAAGTTTTACGGCACCTTTATTCGCTACCCTTGGAGCTGCCTTAATATTGGGGGAAGTCGTTCGTCAAAGGCGGATAATAGCGATATTTTTCGGTTTTATTGGTATGTTGATAATCTTACGCCCTGGCATTGAAGCTATATCGCCCGGTGCACTATTAGCAATAGCTAACGCTATAACCATCGCGATTACCGTATTAATCGTAAAAAAACTTACAACAACTGAAAAGCCGATAACCATCGTTGCTTACATGGCGTTATTACAGACGCCAATGGCACTAATACCCGCGCTATTTTATTGGGAGTGGCCAAGTCTGATCACCTGGACTTGGCTTTTCTGCCTCGCTGGCGCAGGCACTGTCGGACACTTGATGTATACTAAAGCCATTCAATTGGCTGAAGTGTCCCAACTTCAATCAATCGATTTCGTAAGGCTTCCGATAATAGCATTATTTGGTTACATAGTTTTTGCTGAACAACCCGGTTTATGGGTATGGATAGGGGGTGCTGTTATTTTTCTATCCACAGCATATGTCACACATCGAGAAGCCGCGATCAGCAAAAACCAGATAAAATAAAGGTATTTTATTCGGGAATGATTCAACTATTTTGCTCGTCACAATTTATAAAATAGATTTGTTAACGTTCGATCAAACTTTAGAGAGAACATCATCAACAATTTTTTCTGACTCTCCTATATAAGCAACGGGATCCAATAATGATCCAATTTTTTGTGAATTCAAATGATTTGAAACCCGTTTATCCGCGTTCAGAGCGTCTTTAAATGGAATTTCTTTTTCAAATGAATCCATAGCTATTTCGTACACCACTTCATGTGCTGTTTGTTTTCCTATTTTCTCGCCCAGAGACAACATCACTTTTTCTGACAATAGAAGTCCGCCAAGCATATCCAAATTACTGCGCATTCGCTTTGGATAAACCTCTAATTTCTCTAAAACAGTTCGCATTTTAGATAATAGAGCACCGCTATAGATCATCATTTCTGGAACTGCAGCGAGTTCAATGCGCAGCAAAGCCGAATATCTTTCATGCTCTTGGAATGCTGCATCGGTTATTGCAACCTGTTGCGCCCTTATTAGACGAGACAACCCAATCGCCAACTCCACAACAGCAGGGTTTCGCTTATGTGGCATAGTACTACTTCCCACTTTTCCATGATGGTGAGGCTCTGCCAATTCCCCAAATTCCACCTGCTGGAGGGCATAAATCTCACGTGCAATTTTGCCTAAACTACCTGAGATCTGGGTCATTAAATTGGCTAATTCACAAATTCGATCACGGGAGGAGTGCCAGCAAATATTTGGAACAGTCAAACCTAAATGATCTAACGCGATTTTTTGGATTTCTCTTCCTTTGGGACCAAATGCGGCCATGGTTCCAACTGCGCCAGTAATATTTCCACTCAAAACCCTTGATTCTGCCTCCCTAAACCGGGCAATTTGCCGGCCGATTTCATCAACCCAGACTGCGCACTTGTAGCCGAATGTAAGAGGCAGCGCCTGCTGCCCATGTGTCCTACCGACCATTGGGGTAGATCTATGTTCCTTTGCCAATTTGATAAGAGCGTCTTGAATACCAGTTAGATCTCTTAAAATAATAGGCCACGACTTTTTAACTTGCAGCACTAATCCGGTATCCATAATATCCTGCGTCGTGGCACCATAATGAATATACTCGCCAGCCCCAGCATCGCAAATCTCTTCGAGAGCGCGGATCGCCGGAACGATAGGGTGGGCCGTTGCGCTGATACCTTTCCCAATTTCAGACACATCAACATTTTCAACAGCTGCCTTTTGGGCAATTTCTTGTGCAGCTTCCTGTGGAATAACACCCAATTGACCTTGAGCTTTTGCTAATGCAACCTCAACGTCAAACCACGCCTGAACTCGTGCATGATCATTAAAAATAGTTAGGAATTCGGTCGTAGAAAATGATGCACCGTACAATAATGACTCACTAGCGTGACTGGGCATAATTTTGCTCCTATGCTTTCAGTAATTGTATCTAAGACAGTATATAATCTATTTAGCTGTTTTTTGGGGACTTTGAAAACGATATCTTGCCTTCCTCCCCCCGGACCAGACGAAGGATGTTCTGTTGATGCCGCAAGACCACCACAATTGCCACAATCCCAAAAAATTCAGCGTGCTGTTGGTCTATTAAAATCATGGCTAAAATTGGTACTGAAATAAACGTTATCATTGCCGCAAGCGAAGAATATCTGAATACGGCAGCCACAGCCAACCATATCACTATGGCCGCTAGTCCTAATAAAACTGAAAACCCAATAAATACCCCAATTCCAGTAGCCACCCCTTTGCCGCCTTTAAACCCTAACCAAATAGGGAAGCAGTGGCCCACCATTGCACCTCCGGCAGCAAAAATAGCAATATCCGGCCCATATTGCAGGCCAAATATGACAGCCAATACCCCTTTACCGCCATCAAGAATTAACGTTGCCGCCGCAAGAGATTTGCGTCCCGTTCTAAGAACGTTTGTCGCTCCAATATTTCCAGAACCAACGCTCCGAATATCTCCTTGTCCCGCTAATCTTACGAGCAGCAACCCAAATGGAATTGATCCAACGATATACCCAAGCATCGCCGATAAATAAAACGGCCATGTATAATCAAAAGAACCCAGTGGATCAGGCATTTAAGTTCTCAATTAATCTATTGATGAATTATTAATATCAAAAACGATGTTTCCAGCACGTATTGTCTTTATAACACTTGCGCTAACTTTTTTGCCATTAAATGGACTGTTTTTACATTTACTTAGGAAAGTATCTCCATCAATTACAAACGGACGATCCAAATCAAATAAGACGAAATTAGCAGGATATGTTTTTTGCAGCCGTCCCTCCTTTAATCCAAGGAGTTTTGCTGGGTTGCACGTTAAAGGAGCTAAAGCATCCAGAATTGAAATCGATTTTTCATGCACTTTTTCAAGTGTGACCGGCAACAAGGTTTCAAGACCCACCACGCCAAAAGAGGCTTGACCAAAAGGCAGACGTTTCGAATCCTGATCTCGAGGGGAATGATCACTTACGACTGCGTCAATGACCCCAGATGAAATTCCGTCGACAATGGCCTGTCTATCGTCCTCCGAACGTAGAGGGGGAGAGACCTTTGCAAAGGTTCGATAACCCCGAACAGCCTCCTCATTTAGGGTGAAATAATGAGGTGTAGTGTCACATGACACAGGTAACCCCCTCGATTTTGCTCGGGATATAGCATCAACCGAAGCCGCCGTAGATACTCGAGAAACATGATATTTACCACCGGTCATTTCAACCAGTCGTAAATCACGTTCTATTAACATAACCTCGGCTTCTGGCGGAATGCCATTCAGTCCAAGTTCAGTGGCAACAGTGCCCTCAGACATGACCCCTTCCCCAACCAAGTCAACCATCTCGGGATGCTGTATAACCATGGTATTAAAAACGGTTGTATAGGAAAGTAAGCGACGCATCAGCATAGCATCATGAATTGCTTTATGACCATCAGTAAAGCCCAAGGCTCCAGCTTGATACAATAGCCCAACCTCTGACATTTCTAGACCCAAAGTACCTTTAGTAGCAGCAGCATAACTACGGACGTTAATCAAGTCGACTTCTGCACCTCTTCGTTCAACAAACTCAAGTAAAGCAACATCATCAATAGCTGGTTCGGTATTCGGCAAACAGATTATACTTGTTATCCCTCCAGCGGCGGCAGAATTGGAAACGCTATCAAATGTCTCTAAATGTTCATTTCCAGGTTCTCCTGTCGCAACTCTCATATCAATAAGGCCTGGACACAAGCAAACCCCAGAACAATCAATCACCTCAATGTCATCCTGCATGGCATCTACAAACACACCGGGACCTACATCTACGATCACACCACTCTCAATCAAAACTGAACCCAAAACATCCAATTTTGATCCTGGATCTAAAAGTCTGGCATTTTTATAGATTTTTTTGCTCATATCTAAATCTTAAAGATTATCTTTCATTCAGTGATCTTTGGTGGAGATCATTTGCTGGGAAACAAGTGCTTCTAAACAGGCCATTCTTACAGCAACGCCCATTTCAACTTGCTCCCTGATTAAACTTCTATCGATATCATCTGCTAATTCGGAATCTATTTCCACACCACGGTTCATTGGTCCAGGATGCATAATCAAGGCATTTGGCTTTGCAAATTTTAACTTATTATAATCAAGTCCGTACAACTGATAGTATTCACGTATTGAAGGAACAAAATTACCAGTCATTCTTTCAGTTTGAAGCCTCAACATCATTATTATGTCTGCATCTTTCAAACCGCTCTCCATATCATGAAAAACTTCTACTCCAAATTTTTCTAGACCCACTGGTAAAAGAGTTGGTGGTCCCACGACCCGAACTGTCGCACCCATTTTACCTAAGAGAAGAATATTAGACCGCGCAACGCGACTATGTGCTATGTCACCACAAATCACTACCTTCAGGCCATCCAACTTTCTATTTATCCTTCTTCGAATAGCAAGTGCGTCAAGTAAAGCTTGGGTCGGGTGCTCATGACTTCCGTCTCCAGCATTTATTACCGAGCAATTCACTTTCTCTGCCAAGAGATGTACTGAACCCGAGTCGGCATGCCTTACCACCAAAACATCCGGATGCATGGCATTCAGCGTCATTGCCGTATCGATAAGCGTTTCACCCTTTTTTATCGAACTCGTACCAACAGACATGTTAATGACATCACCCCCGAGCCGTTTCCCTGCGAGTTCAAAAGACGTGCTGGTTCTTGTTGAATTTTCGAAAAACAAATTGATGAGCGTACGGCCTCGAAGTGTCGAATGTTTTTTATCCGCTAAGCGGTTCGATTTTACATATCTATCGGATAAATCGAGAAGTTTCTCAATATCAGTGCGCATCAGCCCTTCTATCCCAAGAAGATGCTTGAAGCGATAAACTGGCTCAACGCTAGCCACACTGTTTTTTACAGATACCATTAAAAAAAAAGTATTAACCTATATATTGAAAATGAACAAGGCACCATACTCAAACAGACTGAAACCTGAGCACCTCTTTTTTTTTAAAAGGTCGATATAAACCTTTCGGCTGCGTCTAGGTAAGAAATAGCAGAACTAATGGGATAGTAACTATTGCCATTATAACTTGGGAAGTGAGAATAGCAGCCATCAATCCATGATCTCCACCAAACTGCCTGGACATTACATAGGATGAAGCCGATGATGGTAATGCTGCAAAAAGTATTGCTACTCCTGAAGCTACTGTATCCACCTCAAAAAACCAACAAAGCCAGGCTGTTAGCACAGGCATTAATATCAGTTTAAGAAAATTACTCCCCAAAAGTAGTATTGGGTTCCGAACTAGCCCTCCAAAACTTAATCCAGCACCAACCGCTAACAATCCCAACGGCAGAGCCCCCCTACTAACTAATTCTAAAGTTTCGTTTATAAAAAGCGGCACTCCAAGACCTGAGGCATTTAGGAACACCCCAAGGGTACATGCTATAATAATTGGGTTTTTAATCAACTGCTTAAAGGCAACAATTGCTCCTAAGCCTTTAGTTTTTTTTATTTTCATCAACGCTAAAACAGATATAACGTTAACCATTGGGATAACCGCTAGAATTCCGATAGCAGCGAGTGCTTCTCCTCCTATTCCATAGAGAGGTCCCGCCGCTGCCAGTCCAATATACGAATTCTGTCGAATGCCACCCTGTAACACGGACGTGTAGCTATTTTGTTTGATTTTAAAACCTATTCTCAGCAAAATTAGAATTACCAGCGTCAAAACAGTTGCTAAAGAAAGAGCGGCACCCATTGGGAGAAAATCGAATTCCTGAAGTTCGGCATTACCCAACTTTACAATTAGAAGTGAAGGAAGCAGAACCCAATAAACTAAATTTTCCATTCCCTCCCAAGCACGTGGCGACATAATGTTTGAGAATTTAATCAGGCAACCTAAAATAATAATTGCAAATATCGGCAACAAAGTACCAAACATGTCTATCATATCATTAACCTAACAAATTATGACTTTGAGTTGTACGCCAGAAAAACAGGGGCAACCGTCAAATGATTACCGGGCTAAAATTCATCTCTTCACAAACTCACAGCAAAAGAAGCCAGTGGATCCAAAGATTACTCGATGATTCATTGGATATAAATAGCGCCAACTTAAATGACATGAATCTAACACCTCATGCAACAGCATTATTAGGGGAGGCTGTGAATAGTTTTTGTGGAGGAAACTGGGTCGCAACAATCATCTTAGTTCAGGCTGTTCTCGATGTAGAACTAGCAACTAACGAATTTCTGGATGGAGCATACGTTAATGAACTAAGAACGGGTAAAAATTTCGTTTGGTTAAGAAATCGTCGCAATCGACTACTTCATGCCGACATTAGCACTCATTCCATAACCGACGCCGATATATTTGATGATGACAGAAATTTAGAAATAGAGGCTCAGAAATCATTGAAATTGATTATCACGGGCCTTACCCGATTATCATTTTAAAGCCATTTCCCCATGTTCCCCGAATAACCGGTCAAATTCAGTTCTAAGTTCCACATCTAAATCATAAAATTCTAATGGCTGCCCGATATCTTCAAAACTGGTCACTCCATAACCCCCTATTCCACAAGGTATAATTCCGCCGAAATGTTCTAGATCAGGGGAAACATTTATAGAAATACCATGAAGTGTAATCCAACGCTTAATTCGAATTCCGATCGCACCAATTTTATCCTCTCTCTCAGGATTATTAAGGTCTGTTCGCCGAATCCAGATTCCTATTCTATCGGATCTTCTCTCTCCTCGAATATTAAACTTCGCAAGTGTATTTATAATCCAAGTTTCAAGACTAGAAACGAACGCACGAATATCCCTCCGTCGGCGATTCAGGTCTAACATTATATAGGCCACGCGTTGTCCTGGACCATGATACGTATACTGACCGCCGCGCCCAGTTTTAAATACTGGAAATCGATTTGGTGTCAGCAAGTCCTCTGGTTTTGCGCTGGTGCCCGCCGAGTAAAGCGGCGGGTGCTCTAAGAGCCAGACTAATTCCTTGGCATTACCCTTTTGGATTGAATCAACCCGTTCATCCATTGCTTTAAGCGCGTCCGGGTACTCTATCAATCCAGATGATATTATCCATTCAACCTCGTTCAAATTTCACCCCTACTTTTAAAAGTTCCGTGCGTTAAAATAGCTGCTACTTAAATACTTTCCTTCATTTTAATAATTGTTAAATTCATATTTGCCTCTGGCAACTTTAATCTGTACAAAAGGGCGATGTTTGATTGTGCGGTCGTGGCGGAATTGGTAGACGCGCAGCGTTGAGGTCGCTGTCCGGGCAACCGGGTGGAAGTTCAAGTCTTCTCGACCGCACCAAATCAACATATCCGTCACCGGATGCAATAGGACACTAAATCCCCCGAAAAAAACAAGTTTTTATTGGCATTTAAAGCTGATCACAAAAAGTTTTTGCAAAACTGAGTTTTTAATTAATAGCGTTTAAAACGTCACGTAAATTACTGGATGTTTCTTGGTCCTCATAATACTGAGTGTCAATAAATTGTTCCACATTTATACCCGAATGAGCAAGAGCTTGGGACAGTGTACTAGCTGCGTCTTCCATACGCTCAAGTTTTTGAAACGTGGCCGACAGGTAGAATAAGCTATTTATTGTTGGAGCTTTGAGTTTCTTAAAACTTTCAACAGCGTCTTTAAAATTCTTTAAACAAAAATGAATTATACCCTCATCCTCAAAGAGAATGTCCGGACAGAACGGATCCAAACGCATAGCTCTTTCTATTTCTTTAAGCGCCGCTTCCGGTTCCCCTAAAAATATCAGCGCAGTTGCATATTTTGCACTGATGTATGGATCGCTAGGACATAGGCTTCTCGCTTTCTCATGATGATACCGGACTGACTGATAATCTTTTGAGTGCAGTTTTATAGCACCCATAATTCGATGAGCCTCTGGATCGTTAGAATCTATCTCCAACGCGCGAGTGACCGAAGAGTTACAGTCAGCAAACCAGTCTTCCGAGACTTCTTCTGGTGCCCATGTTTGATAATTAGATAATGAGCACGCTCTCCAGGCGTGCGCTCGAGCATAATTTGGGTCTAATTCGCAAGCCTGATCAAACAAATTGAATGCTTTGGTTGCGTTATCCTTGGTTATTCCGCCACGACGGTGAAACTCTAAACCTTGAAGAACAAGCTCGTATGCGGCTAAATTTTCGGGCCTGGCGTTAGAAATATTTTGAATTTCGTCAGCCTCAACGCGTCCAACAATCGTGGAAATAATTGTTTCTATTAGCTCGTCTTGAACATCGAATATTTCATCAATGCTCGTATCGAAATTATTTGACCATATAGTATTTTCTCTTTCACAAGAAATTAAACTTGCTGTAATTCGCATCTTGGGCCCAAGCTTTCTGACGCTCCCTTCCAAGATATAACGAACCCCTAACTCTCGACCTATCTCTTTAGGCGTTTTCGTTTTATCTCGGTACACAAAACTTGCACTGGCGGATACAACTAACAGTTTTTTAAAACGAGATAGCGCTGAGATTAAATCTTCCGAGAACCCCTCACAAAAATAACCTTGTTCCTCATCGTTACTTAGACTTTTAAACAGCATGACCGCTAATGAACCGGCATCTGCTTTTTCGACTTTCAATTGTGGTTCTTGAGATGATTGAAGGAATCTACCACCGCCCTTGAAAGGAATAACAAAAAAAGCCTCAATCGGCATATCGATATTTTTTAATTCAAGAGCGCCCTTGGGTTCAAATGACATCTTGATTTTTTGATTTACCATGTCAAACACGGATTTAGAAATACAAACACCCTCCGGGTCTGCTTGGGCTTCAAGTCTGGCTGCCACATTAACAGCATCTCCATATAAATTATTATCTGATATCATGACATCACCAATATTGACGCCAATCCGGAAGCGCATTTTTTGGTTTTCAGGAAGATTATCGTTTATCGCTTGCATTTTAGTTTGAATTTTTACGCCACACTCCGTAGCCTTAACAGGACTCGAAAATTCAGCAACTACACTATCGCCAGCAGATCCAAATATTCTTCCATCATATTGATGTATTATGCCATCGATAAGTTCGCGTCTTTGACGCAAGTTTGCTAGGGTTATGTCTTCATCGTTTGCCATTAATGCACTAAAGCCAACAACATCAAGTGCCAATATAGTACTTAACTTTCTTTCCATAGAACCATCCAAAAAAGCAAACTCGCCGCTGTAATATTTGAATTTATTTTTTATTAAAATACTATTATGTCAATTGTTACTATTTAAGGTATTTATCGAACATATTTTCATAATCTTTCTTGTTGGTTACCTTTTCCATTAATTCTGCTGACGCTATACCCTGAAGTTCATCAGGGGGAGTACCTTCACGAAGGGCTTTCATTGTATCGTAAATTGCTTTAACAGCTGCGCTAAAAGGCTGATGCCCTTGCAGACATATACGTACATTTTTTGCGCTTAGATAATCTAAATCCATCATATCACTGCTACCGCCTCCTCCAAGTATAAGTGGGATGCTTATAACATTTGATATTTTTTCTAACTGCTCTTTTGTCTTCACACCAACGAGGAAAATTGCATCAACACCAACTTTTTCATAGGCTATAGCTCGCTCTAACGCATCTTCTATATTTGTTACACTTGGTGCACTTGTTCTACCTGCTATGACCAAGTTTGGGTCTTGGCGTCCATCCAACGCCGCCTTCATCTTTCCTACGCCTTCTGATATGGATAATAACTTTGTGTGACCAACGGAACCGAAAGGTTGCGGAAGTTCTGTATCCTCGATCGACATTCCAGAAACACCAGCCATTTCAAGTTCTTCGACGGTTCTCTTAACATTTAAAGCGTTTCCATAACCATGGTCCGCATCAACCATGAGCGGTAGTTCACTGCTTCTATTAATTCTCTGAGCCTGCTGAGCAAACTCACTTAAAGTCAACACAATGACATCGGGAGCTCCCAACACGGTAAAAGAAGCAATTGAACCCGCGAACATACCTACTTCAAAACCTATATCCTCAGCAATTCTTGAGGAAATTGGATCAAATACTGACCCAGGATAAACGCATCTATCACCATTTAAAATTGACCTAAATTTTTTTCTGCGGTTATCGAAACGCATCGCTCAAACTCCCTACTACTCATTAACAAAGCAAACTAATTGCGTCCGGCTGACACGCCCCCATCGCACATGTAGACCCCGCCAGTACAAAATGCCCCGTCTTCCGAACCCAGAAACAGCATCAAACGTGCCACTTCCTCAGGTTGCCCATATCGTCTGAGTGGAGTGGCGTCCGCCATTGGCTGAGTGTTCCCTCGGTCAGGGTTACGCACATCTTCCAGTCTGTAAATCATTTCTGTCTCAATAGGAGACGGATTAACAGTATTTACTCTTACCTTATCTTTTGCACCTTCCATAGCACCGGCACGCATAAGTCCTATGACAGCGTGTTTGCTCGTGATGTACGGCGATAATCCGGGCACAGCTCGAATGCCTGCAGTTGAAGAGGTAATTACTATCGATCCCCCCCCATTTTTAGCCATAATCGGCATAGTATATTTTAGTCCGAGCCACACGCCTCGTGTATTGATTGCCATGACACGATCGAAATCTTCTTCCGTTTGATCGGATATGCTCGCGACCCGACCTTCTATTCCAGCATTCAAAAGTGTAATATCAACTCGCCCAAATTGTTCTATTGTATCTTTTAAATAAGCTTGAACATCCGATACACTCGACACATCTGCCACGGCATAGCCCGCTGTATTGCCACCAAGACTCTTAGCTAAAGTCACTAACGCTTCTTCGTTCAGATCAACCAGCATCAATTTGGCACCTTCGGCTGCAAATAACCGAGCAGCTGCTTGGCCAATTCCACCACCGGCACCAGTGATTATGGCAACTTTGCCATCCAATTTTCCCATTTCATAAATCTCCAGGGTTATTTAATTAGAAGTGTGACATTAATTTCAAATGTCATAAAGTATAAGGAAAGAGATACTGTAATCAGCTTCTATCTGCTAAGATGATATTATCAGTTGATTTAAGTTTCAGATTTTAGAATAAGGCGATGAATTTCGTGAAACATTTGTTAATTGTGGCTCACACTCCATCACCAAACACAAAACGACTAGCCGACTCCGTTTTTAACGGCAGCCGAAACCCTGCCATAACCGGGGTAGAAATTGTTATGAAAACTCCATTTGAAACGGCCATACAAGATGTATTATGGGCTAACGCGATCTTACTAGGGACGACAGAAAATCTCGGCTACATGAGCGGCGCATTAAAAGATTTCTTTGATCGAACTTATAATGCAGCGCTAGGGAAAACCGATGGATTACCGTATGCTGTTTATATCCGTGCTGGAATGGATGGAACAGGAACAAAACGTGGTATAAAAAGTATAACGACCGGATTGCGTTGGCGTGAGGTACAACCTCCACTCATTTTAAAAGGGGATTGGCGGACTGAATTTTTATCAGAGGCAAACGATCTTGGGATGAGCCTTTCCGCAGGTCTTGAAGCTGGTGTGTTTTAGATTGGACGCAGATAAAATTAATTTTTATCAGAAATTCAAAGCGCAAAAAACTAAGTGTTTATTTTAAAATATACTCAATCCTAACACTAGAAATCGTAACATTTGTGGTATTTTGAAATAGAAATTTGAATTTTTTGATTAAAATAAAAAATAGTTCATTTTTAAAAAATTAATTTTTTTTGCGATAATCCTGGTTGACGAATTGATTTTTAATGACAATTGTCTGGAAGGAGTGACAAAGATTTGTCATTTATTGAACCTTGAACGCCGAGTTGCTTTAAGAAACTAGATTGTATTCGTTAATGAAGTTAGTAGTCGTAGAATCCCCCGCTAAAGCAAAAACGATCAACAAGTATCTTGGTGATGAATACCATGTTTTAGCCAGCTACGGTCACATTCGTGATTTACCGCCGAAGACTGGGTCAGTACTGCCCGATGAAGGCTTTTCCATGAAATGGGAATCAAATGATCGGTCAAACAAACAAATAAAAGCAATAAAAACAGCACTTAAAAACTCACAAAGCCTTATTTTAGCTACCGACCCCGATAGAGAGGGAGAAGCTATATCATGGCATATTTGGAAAGTAATGCAGGAACAGAAAGCCCTAGCCGACATTCCTGTTGAACGTGTCGTATTCAACGAAGTAACTAAAAAAGCAGTTAATGAAGCGATGGCTAATCCGCGTGCTTTAGACCAATCATTAGTGGATGCCTACTTTGCCAGAAGAGCTTTGGATTATTTAGTTGGCTTCAATCTGTCGCCTGTCCTATGGCGAAAACTTCCTGGCTCTCGCTCTGCTGGAAGAGTTCAATCCGTTGCACTTAGGTTAATATCAGATAGAGAAGCCGAGATAGAAGTTTTTAAGCAAGAAGAGTTTTGGACAATCGACGTCAATTTTATAACTCCATCTGAAAAAACTTTTTCAGCACGATTAACACACCTAAATGGGCAACGCTTGGATAAATTTGCACTGCCATCGGAAGAGACGATCCAAACCGTCGTTGATAAAATTGAAAAGTCCAATTTTTCGGTACATTCAATAGAAAAGAAAAGAGTAAAAAGAAATCCTCAACCACCATTCACCACCTCAACACTTCAACAGGAGGCTTCCAGAAAACTTGGGATGAGTGCATCGCGGACCATGCAAACTGCGCAGAGACTTTATGAAGGTGTTGATATTGGAGGCGAAACATTAGGCTTAATTACCTACATGCGGACCGACGGTGTTCAGATGAGCCAAGAAGCAGTTACAGCTGCCCGCCAGTTTATACAACAAGGCTATGGTGATGCTTTCGTACCTGACAAACCACGCATCTACAAAAGCAAAGCAAAGAACGCACAGGAAGCCCATGAGGCCGTCCGACCAACGGATATCACGCGCAGTCCGAAAACATTAAAACCTTATCTTGATGGTGATCAGGAAAGACTTTATGACTTAATCTGGAAACGATCTGTAGCTAGCCAAATGGCAAGCGCTGAACTCGATC
Organism: SAR116 cluster bacterium AG-447-C21; assembly: GCA_003212315.1. Lineage (GTDB taxonomy): Bacteria > Pseudomonadota > Alphaproteobacteria > Thalassobaculales > Thalassobaculaceae > UBA7326. The sequence goes on from QCQB01000041.1 coordinate 20,701, forward strand.
AAACAAGTGTCATCATTGAGTCTTCTGATAAGGCAATTACTTTACGCTCAAGCGGCTCTATCATAGCATTTGAAGGATTTTTAAAAGTATATCAAGAGGATCAAGATGATTTAGGGCAGGATACGGATAAGGAAGAGGGTAAACTGCTACCCCCTATGACTAAAAACGACAGTTTAAGAAAATCAGACATCACCCCAGAGCAGCACTTCACGCAACCACCACCTCGATTTACTGAAGCTAGCCTTGTAAAACGAATGGAAGAGTTGGGAATTGGTCGGCCGTCGACCTACGCAACGATCATGCAAGTTCTACAGGAACGAAATTACGTTCGTTTAGATAAAAAGCGTTTTGTTCCAGAGGATAGAGGCAGGTTGGTAACAGCTTTTCTATCAAATTTTTTTCAACGCTATATAGAGTATGATTTCACGGCAGAATTAGAAACAGAATTAGATGAAATATCAGATGGTAAACTAGCGTGGGACGAAGTCCTTAAAAAGTTTTGGATACCCT
>QCQB01000042.1 GCA_003212315.1 SAR116 cluster bacterium AG-447-C21
AGCGCTAGGGGAATGGGCAGCAGGATTGGCGGCTTGGAGGTCGAATAAAATTAATAAAGCAGAGAAATTTTTTGAAAATGTAGCAGGGAATAGCGAATCTAATAGTGATTTGGCCGCAGCTGGCGCATTTTGGGCTTCGCGTTGTCACTTGTTGAATCAACGACCAAAAGAGGCGATTAACCTATTGAAACAATCTGCTTCGTTTGAAGAAACATTTTATGGGATGATCTCCGCTCGAGCTTTAGGTTTGGAACCAGTGATAACCTTTGATTATCTTAGGGTTTCTAAGGACCTTTTTTCAAATATGGCCGCATATCCACAGTTATTAAGAATGCTCGCTTTGTTGCAAATAAAAAAATATAACGATGCTGAAAAAGAAATAAGATCGCTGTTTTACTCAATGCCAAGACATTTTAGGCCTTCATTAATGACGATCGCTGCTGACTACGGCATGCCAGGCTTTGCCATGCGGTCTGCGGGACTTCTAAAAAGGGATGGTCATCCAGTTGACCTAAAGGCTCTTTATCCGTTCCCATCGTGGCAGCTTCCAAATGAAGTTGAAATTGATGCAGCCTTTATCTACGCAATGGTTAGACAAGAAAGCCAATTTTATTCAAGAGCTATGAGTGGACGTGGCGCACGCGGCCTTATGCAACTCATGCCCCGAACAGCTGCTTCTATAGCGAAGAGTAAAAGGTTTCGAAGAGGTAGGGGGCGTGATGCATTGTTTGATCCTAAAACTAATTTAATTTTAGGGAGCAAATATCTCCTTCATCTAATGCAGTCAGGAAATCTATCTGGTAATCTGTTTAAAGTATTGGCGGCTTACAATGCGGGGCCAGGAAATTTAAGAAAATGGGAACGAAAACTTGAATACAAAAATGATCCCTTGTTATTTATAGAATCTATAACATCTCGGGAGACAAGACATTTCATAAAAAAAGTCATGCTTGGGCTTTGGATTTACAGGTTCAGACTTAATGAACTGGCGCCAACGTTAAGCGATGTTGCTGGTGGAAATTGGCCAAAGTATATGCCTGCATCAAAAAAGAAACTTTAAAAGATTGTATTATGCCAAAAATCGATGAAACTAGAGAATTTATTCCAGTAAATATAGCGCTTTTAACCGTTTCGGATACACGGACGCTGGAAGACGATCGTTCTGGAGATATCTTATTTCAAAGGGCATCCGACGATGGACATGTGGTTGTGGAGCGAGCTATCGTCAAAGACGAAGTACACTTAATAAAAAAGAAATTAAATCTTTGGATTAAGGAACCAAAAATCGATGTTGTTATATCTACAGGAGGAACGGGTTTTACCGGCCGTGATGTAACCCCCGAGGCATTTAAGGCTATTTTTGAAAAGGAAATAGAGGGGTTTGGTGAGTTATTTCGCTGGATAAGCTTCAAGAAAATTGGAACTTCAACTATTCAGTCAAGGGCTGTTGCGGGTGTTGCCAAGGGAACGTATCTCTTCGCGTTACCCGGATCTACTGGAGCATGCAAAGATGCATGGGACGAAATTCTTCATAATCAACTTGATATAAGGTTTCGACCCTGTAATTTTGTGGAGATAATGCCTCGATTAAGGGAGCATGAATTAGCCGGGCGATCCTCCTGAGTAAAGTTGGTTAAAGTCGTCGCCGTTATCAATATCGTTCATAGTTTGAACGTAGCCGATTTGTTTCGGGTGATTAAAGCACCCGATAGTATCGGCCAATGCATATTGTGTTGACCATCGTACATCGTTCATTTTTGGCAGCTTTTGACCTCCTGCCACTCCAATTAACCAGTATCCACCGTCATTGGACGGCCCAAAGATAACTTTTGATTTGCCAAGCTCCTTAAAAGCCAATCTAATATACTCGTATCTAACATTCGGAATATCACTTCCGATAAGAATACACGGCCCATTGCCAACTCTACTCATTGCATCTGCCATCCTTTCTCCCAGATGGCCTTTACTTTGGTACTTAATTTGCCAATTTACCTTAGCGCAATATTTAAAAAATCTTTTTGAATTCTTGGGGGTTATGAATAGATATTTCCTCATGGGTAGTTTGCGGTTCAATCTTTTGATTAAATTAGCGACTTGCGATTTATACCAAAAAGTCGCTTTGATGTGGCCAATATCTTTTGCAAGTCTTCGTTTGACGATCCCCATTTGGGGTGCTTTTGCAAAAATTATGAGGTTTAAGTGGGTTCTCATTTATTTGTCGTATTATATATCTTCGAAATTAATTTTGGCGACACGCCGGTGAAGTAGAGAAATAAACAAAGGAAATTTCGGGTTATACGCTTCAAGTAGCCCTCGCTGACATAGCGTTCTGCTGATGTGATAGCGACTGTATCGAAAAGTGCTATTTTTGAATTTCCTATCCTTCGAACAAGGTCGACGTCTTCCATCAATGGCCATGGCTTATAGCCTCCGATACGTTTATAAAATCGGCGATATATTAGAAGTCCTTGATCCCCATAAGGCAAACCTAACCATTTATTACGAAACCGGACCATTTGTGTCAGTCTCTCAGAGGCTCTACTTTTTGTGTCTAAAGCAAATGTAAACACCGCAGCTCGATCTAGGTTACTCTTTTGGCTGGCAAATACTACTATGGAGGCGGCCCAACCCGCCCCAAGAACTGTATCTGCGTGCAGAAATAAAAGCCAATCACCCCTAGCAGCTTTTGACCCAGCTATCAATTGGGGGCCACGACCCTTTTCACAGGTGATCACTCGCGCGCCAAGTTTCTCGGCAAGACAAGCCGTTTCATCAGTTGAGTTAGCATCTACAACAATCAACTCTAGCGAAATGCCAGCTTTCTCTGCAGTATTTAGAGCAGTTATTGTAGCCTTTATCGTCCTAGCGGCATTATATGTAGGCATTATAACTGAAAGACTGATAATTCCCGATTTTTTTTGGCTTATGGATGACGGGTGTTTTATAGCCGTTTTCCTAGCTTTTCTAATTTTGAGTTTGCGTTAACAATTCGGTTCCCTTTTAGGATACATCGTTTCTCTACAAAGCTTCAACAATAGTCTGGAACTAATTTTTTTATTGTGCTTTGCTATTAATATGAATAATGAAATACAAATAGAGTGCCTTCACAGAGCGCTCTCTAAGTACGCTATATTTTCTCAATTAAAAAAAGATGACCTCAACGTTGCGACGACAAAAGGACTCGTCCATGATCATGTTCTCTTAAGATCAGATAATCATAGCGGTTATCAAATGGTGGTCAGGGTTCCAAGGTTGAGCCAATTTGGTCTGGAGCCTAAGGAAAATCTTAAATACCAGGCGGCTTGCTTTTCCGCGGCTTCGCCAAGTAATCACACGCCAAAGTTGATACTAGTGGTTGAACCGTCTGCTAATTTGCCCATGGGCGCGCTAGTTGTAGAACACATAAAAGGAAAAAATATTGTTTTGCCAAGTGATTTGCATGGTATGGCGGAGTGTTTCGCGCGAGTTCATTCATTGCAGACGCCAGAAACGCCTGATCACTCCGAGCTCATATACCATATTGACCCAATTCGCGGGGTTGTTAATACCATAAATGAACAGTCAAAATTTATTAACGAGGCTACTAGTGATCCCGAGGTTCAAAAAGTCTTGAGAGAGGAAGTGGAATGGGCAAGCGATTTCGCCAATCAAAATTCTAACTCACATCCGCCCCCTCGCCTTTGTTTAACAGACACTCATCCCGGTAATTTTTTGGTAGATGCGTCTGGGAAGGTATTATTTGTCGATTTGGAAAAAGCACTCTACGGGTCACCGGCAATCGATTTAGGGCATGCAACGATATTGACCTCAACATTATGGGATTTTGACATTCAAGTAGAGCTGTCCAGAAATGATATATTAAATTTTTATCAAGCTTATTTGGATTTCTTGCCTCCAAAATTAAAGAATGAGATTAGGCCCTGGTTGATGCCTATGAGGCGTCTAGCATGGCTAAGGTCTACGACCTGGAGCTGCAAATGGTCTGCAAAGAAACAAGGTCCAGGTGAGATAGAGGAAGGTTTGAGGGGCCAAATACAAAATCATATAGTAAAGAGATTAGCTTCTTTCGTTGATTTAAGAACGATAAATTCGGTTCGATCGGAATGGATCGGCGAAAACAGGTTAGCACTGATTTAAAAATGAATAGAAAAATTATAAACTTAAGAAGAGAGCGCAAGCGAAGAAAAAAAACTGGCCTGAAAGAAGAGGCGCAAATGAATAGGGTTAAGTTTGGCCGAACAAGAAGCGAGAAAAAGAAAGATGAAAATGATCAACAAAAATCAGGCCAATTCTTTTCTGGTCACAAACTTGAGAAAAATATTCCTCAAAAAAAATTAGATCAAGAGGGGTGACGCCATTGCCTACTTTCATTTTAGAGGATGGCCTATCTTTATCCAGTGATGCCTTGATAGCCGGCGTTGATGAGGTTGGTAGAGGTCCATTAGCTGGACCAGTTGTGGCGTCAGCTGTTATTATTAATCGTTCTTTGTGCTCGGAAAGTATACTTTGTAGGATAGATGACTCAAAACGCTTATCGCCCAAAAATCGCAATATGGCCCTTACAATGATTCGTAAGATAGCAATAACTGGTACTGGCTTTGCGGATAGAAGCGAAATTGATGAATTGAACATTTTTTGGGCATCTATGCTGGCAATGGAACGGGCTATAGAGGAGGTTGAAACACAGTTAGACCGGCCTTTGGATGCCGTCTTGGTTGATGGTAATCGACTTCCAAATTTAAAATGTCCAGGTTACGCGATTGTAAAAGGTGACGCCAAATCGATCTCTATTGCTGCCGCATCTATTGTTGCAAAAACGACCCGAGATGATTTTATGCTAAGGATGGCTTCTATACATCCAGAGTACGGTTGGGAAAAAAATATGGGCTACGGAACGAAACAACATTTAGATGCATTGAAAAAATTTGGACCAACTAAACAGCATCGCCGAAGTTTCAGGCCGGTTTTGGAAGCTTTAAAAACAAGTTATTGACCTTTAATGCTTTCTGGTACCATATCTAGTATAAATTCATCTAACTATTTGACTCTAAACAATTTTTTTCCAACCCCATTGACCTTAATAAGCTGTTAAGTGATTATGACCTCCTAATTCAAACCATAGGTTTTATAGAATGTTGGACATTGAGAACTTGGGAGAGGGAAAGATCGTCCTTGGCGATTGTGTTAGCACGTTGAATAGTTTGCCCCCGAAATCTATTGATTTGATATTTGCCGATCCACCGTATAATTTGCAATTATCAGGCGAACTCCTGCGCCCTAATAATTCGAAAGTTGATGGCGTCACCCAACAGTGGGACCAATTCGAGAGTTTTGCAGCTTATGATAATTTTACAAAGGAGTGGCTTAAAGCCTGTTATCGGGTGTTAAAGTCGTCAGGCTCGTTATGGGTTATTGGGTCATACCATAATATATTTAGAGTGGGAGCGACGCTCCAGGATATTGGGTTTTGGATCCTAAACGACGTAATCTGGCGCAAAACTAATCCAATGCCTAACTTCAGAGGCCGCAGATTTACTAATGCTCATGAAACAATGATCTGGTGCGCAAAAGGTCCTGAGGCAAAACAATACACTTTCAATTATGATTCGATGAAATCCCTAAATGAAGGCCTTCAAATGCGAAGTGACTGGTTGCTGCCACTATGTACTGGCTCAGAGAGGTTGAAAATAGAGGGGCAAAAGGCGCATCCAACACAAAAGCCGGAAAGCCTTTTATCTCGTGTTATTCTGGCGACTTCCAAACCGAACGATATCGTGCTGGACCCTTTTTCGGGTTCTGGAACTACGGCCGCTGTGGCTAAACGCTTTGGACGAAAATACATTGGGATAGAACAAGATAAAGTCTATGTTAGTTTGTCACAAAAACGGCTCAAGGGTGTTAACGCGCTGGTAGATCCAGAAGTGTTACAAATAGATAGTAAAAGGAATGAACCCCGTGTCCCGTTTGGAAGTCTGTTAGATCGAGGTTTAATTGAACCCGGTGAATTAATGTTCGATGCCCGAAGGCGTTGGCACGCCAAAGTACGTGCAGATGGCATGCTTATCTCAAATGAAACTAGAGGGTCAATTCACTCTGTGGGCGCGGCTGTCCAGGGAGCCCAAGCTTGCAATGGTTGGACTTTTTGGCATGTCGATAGAAAAGGCAACCCTGTTTCAATAGATTTATTTAGACAGATGGTTCGGGCTGAGCTCGCGGCTTGAATAGTCCTCACGTACGAAAAATAAAACCACTAGACCTATAATCCAAAAAATTATTGCTACAGCCATGCCGGCTCTCTGACTCTCAAACAATAGGGTCGCCCAACCAAATAGCATTGGGCCTAAAAAACTTGTACATTTTCCTGACATGGAATATAGCCCGTACATTTTTATTTGTATAGAAGGAGGGGTAATCCTACTGAGTAGTGTTCTGCTGGAGGCTTGCGCCGGGCCAATGAAAAAACTCATAGTCAACCCCGCTAACCAGAATAATATAATATCTGTGGCTATCAATATAGCACTACCGAAGACAATCAGTCCTAAGAGGGAAGTTATGACAGTGATTTTTGAGCCAAATTTGTCATCTATCCACCCAAACAAAAAAGCTCCAAATCCGGCAGAAATATTCATGAAAATTCCGAAAACGAGTATCTCGCTAAAATCTAAACCAAACGTGCCCGCTGCGTATATTCCCCCAAATTGGAATAAGATCAATAATCCGTCGGCGTAGATCATTCGGGCGAGTAGAAAAATCCAGATCGATGGGTAGTGCTTCAATTCCCGTAAAGTATTTTTAAGACTTTTTAAGCCTGGTTTGAGGGATTTAATGAGATTTGTCTTTTGTTTCGTATCGGGACTAAAAATAAAGAAAGGCCACCCAAAAACAATCCACCATATTCCCACTATAATTGATGTAGCCCGAATATGCTCAGCCAGCTGAGTATCTAAACCCAAAAATTGCGGTGGGTTCTGGACCAGACCAAATAGACATAAGGTAAGGCAGACAATAGAGCCAATATAACCGGTGCCCCATCCCCAACCGCTTATGCGTCCAACTAGATGGGCTGGAGATACAGAAATTAGAGTTGCGTTGTAAAAAAGATTTGTAAATTCAAAACTTATAACGCCAATAGAGACAGCTATCAGAGCAAGCGGGACGGCGTCTTGGGAAGGAGTCACAAACCATAGTGTTAAAGTTGCACTAATGGCCAGAACGCTGAAACATAAAATCCATTTTTTTAAATGACCCGTTTGTTCCGCGATAGCTCCCAGAAAAGGTGAGAGAATAGCAACCACAACACCAGAGATTGCTAAAGCGTGGCCCCACAAGAAGGTGCCATGAATTTCGTCACCAACAACGGCCTTTGAAAAATACGCAGAGAACAAGAAGGTTATTATTACGGTTGGATGTGGAGAATTCGCCCAATCAAAAAGGCACCAGCTGATTATAGCCCTTTTGTTCTTCTTTCTTTCCTGTGCGGTGAGGGTTATATCGCTAAACAAAAGGGGCCGTTTCTATAATTAGAGGGATTAAAGATCTATATTACGCAAATGCCAATCTAAAAGAGTTTATTGTTCCACTGGTGTAAAATTGACCGTATTACAGCTATGAAGGCTATTGGCTGGTCCAAAAATAAATGATGTCTAGCTTCAGGAATTCCAATTATTGGTGATCCTTCTTTCATTAGACTTGTCATATAATCCACTGTTTTTATGTCTAGAAGCGAACTTTCATCGCCATAAACTAAAGCAGTTTTGCATGATATTTCCCCTAGATAGGTGTGATATGGCTCTGTAAACCTTCGATTATGCATCGCTTTACCATCAAACTTCCAGGTCCATCCTTCTTGTTCCTCTTTAATTGAATGGTGTCCTATGTGCTGCACCAAAAAGTCGTTTTCACAATCCTGTTCAGGCATCAATCTAAAGCGGTCCAACGCGGTTTTGTAATCTGCGTAGTGCTTCTTATTACCCATTCGACGCACTTTTCTCTTGGAGCTTATTTCGGGAGGACGAATGGGTGAGTCAGCAAGAATTAGTCCACTTATCGATTTACCATACTTTTGTGCAAACTTAGTAGCGGTTAACCCCCCAAAACTATGTCCAACCACAAAAACATTCTCTCCGAGATTTGCGTCTTCAATGACTTTTAGCAACTCTTCAGATCGAATTTCAGCGCTATACTCCGCTCGGTGACCACTCTCACCCATGCCGGATAAGTCTAGTGCAGCCACTTCAAAATCTTTACTGAAAAATGGTGCCAAGAAGCTCCACCAGTGGGAATGTCCCCCGCCTCCGTGCACAAATAGCAGGCCTCCCTGTTTTTGTGTCTCAGATGATGTTTCCCAGTTTAAATAATGTATTAGGCAGTTGTCTACATCAACCAAGTGCGAAGATGATTGTTGGGACATCGCCCATTGGAACCATAGAGGAGGTTTATCCTTTTTTGTTTTTTTATTTTCCTCTTTATTTTCCATTTCGGTCCCAGTAACGTTAATAAGCCATAGTGAGAAGTTTTTATACTCTATTTAATCTGATGTTCCATAAATAGTTTAATATTATTATATGGTGTTGGACCGAACTTATGGCTTGATATTATTGGGTTAGGAGCATTTTAATGGTTGATATAAAACTCGGTGTTTTTGAGATGGTAGAACAAGCACGCACGGAGATCGAAGAAGTTGATACAGTTGACGCCATAGAACAGGCTCAGGACCCAGATTGCCTTGTTATAGACATTCGCGACGTTAGGGAGCGGAAAAGGAATGGCTATATTCCGGGCAGTTTTCACTGTCCTAGAGGAATGATTGAATTTTGGGTGGACCCTGAGAGTCCATACTTCAAGGATGTTTTCAACGAAAAGAAACGATTTCTATTCCATTGTGCCGCGGATTGGCGGTCCGCTCTGACGGTTCAAACTGTCACTAAAATGGGATTAGAGAATGCAGCTCACATAAAAGGAGGGTTAAACGCATGGTGTGAAGCAGGTGGGCCTTTCACGAAGGATGAGGGGTGACATGGTCGCAACATTGTCTAAACAACTTGGCTCCAATGAAACTGTTTCTTTTGAGAAATGGTTTTCCGATATAAAATCGATCACTTCGAGTATAAGGGCTTCTCATCAAGATATTGATAAACAACGCTGTTTGACCGATACACTTTTGAATGAATTACATGAGGTTGGATTATTTCGATTATCGCTGCCACGGGAAATTAATGGGGGCGAATTGAGTCCCCATCAACTTTCACAAGTGGCGGAAGTTCTTGCAGAAGCGGACGCTAGCGTTGGATGGTGCTTTGGTCAAGGCTCTGGGTGCGCAATGTCTGCCGCTTTTTTAGAACCTAAGACAGCAAAAAAAGTTTTTGGTCCCAAAAATTCGGTTTTAGCATGGGGAGCTGGGATCTCGGGAAAAGCTGTAAAGTGTGATGGTGGCTATAAAATTACGGGAACATGGCAGTTCGCAAGTGGCAGTGGCCATGCTACGTGGCTAGGCGGTCATAGTTTTGTTTTTGACGCCAATGGCACACCCATTCTTAAAGCCAATGGTGCCCAGGCGGATCGAACTGCTTTGTTTCCAAAATCATCGGCCGCCCTGCACGATGATTGGCACGTTATTGGATTAAAGGGAACGAGGAGTGAAAGTTATACTGTTAAAGAACTCTTTGTGCCAGAAGAATTAACTTTAGATCGCGAGAACCAAGATGAGTGCCGAAGTAATGCCCCACTTTATATATTTCCAACGACTTTAGTGTATGCATCTTGTTTTTCAGGGGTTGCCTTGGGTATAGCCAGGGGAGCCGTTGATGATCTTATAGATATAGCAAGAACGAAAACACAACGATCGGCAAGATCCTCTATGAGAGAGAGCCCAGTTTTTCAAACTCAGATCGCGCAATTAGAAGCACAGCTGGGCTCGGCACGGGCATACCAACAGAGTATTCTTGAAAGGGTGTCAAAAACGGTATTTCAAACACGTGAGTTGCAACAAAGCGATAGAGCAGAAATTCGCCTAGCCACCACCTATGCTATCAACGAGGCGACAGAGGTGGTGCAGCAAGTCTATAAGTTAGCCGGATCTTCGGCCATTTTTGAAAATGCACCGTTTGAGAGACGTTTCAGAGATATGCACGGCGTATCCCAACAAATGCAGGCAAGACATAGTCATTTTGAAACAGTTGGCCGATATATGATGAACCTGGATAGCGCAAGTGCTCATATGTAGGCCCAAGGATAAAAATTGAAACCAATTTAGAACGGTATTTTAAATTTTTATTCGCATCACTACATCATAACGTCGTAGTATCTATCCACTTTACAACTAAACATGGAGCAATAAATGTCTATGGTGCACGTACTGGCAGTAATTACTGCTAAACCAGGTAAGAGAGCGGAAGTCTTAGCTAATTTTAATGCGAATGTGCCCGCGGTGCATGCTGAGGAGGGATGTGTTGAGTATGGTGCTGTAATTGATTGTGCTGACGCTTCTTCGTTCGCCTCTGCTTATGGCCCAGACACATTCGTGGTGGTGGAAAAATGGGAAAGTTTAGATCACTTAAAGGCCCATGCTGCAGCGCCTCACATGAAAGCTTATGCGGAAAAGAACAAAGATCTATTAGCAGATCGCAAAGTACACGTTATGTCATCCGCGTAAAAACAGGTTAAGTTGACCCTGGGCGCTTGTTAATCAAAGAAAAAATTTTTACTTTTTGACTAGTATCGCTCGCGGTGAACTCCTCTGCTTATGCGCCTAGTATTTCTTCTAGGACTGGGTAAATAAATTTTTTAAAAAGTTCTGGGTTTTCCGACATCGGAAAATGGCCCATTCCTTCCATTATTGTTGTCCTTGCTCCTGTTATCCGCTCTGCGGTATCGATGGTACGTTCAGGGGTGCAAGAGGAGTCATACTCCCCCGATAGTAAATAGACAGGACAGTTTTTTGTATTAATCCTTGGTGAGCGGTCGTCAAAGTCCCCATCGTGCCAATAAAAGTAAAGATCACCTTTGAATATCCCAGGACCCCCCTGCATATAATGCCACAATGTTTCCCAACGGTATTCGTCTGGACTTTGTGGGGCAATCTGAGCAGATACAAATGCTGCACAGACTTCGCCACCATGAACATCTGGTCTATGCAGCCAGCTGAGATCATAATAAGGCTCCAGCTTATCGGCACCTTCCAGAGCGATTACACTTCGAAAATATTCTGCTTGTTCAAGAGCAAGGTGCAATGTCAGTCTTCCACCCATGGAACACCCCATTATTACTGGGTTTACCAAATCGTAAGCGCGACAAAATGTCATCACCGTCTCTTTATACAGCTCAGTTGTAAGTCGGTATTCATTATCTCTAAACCCCGGTGGAGGGTTTGATTTTCCATGCCAAGGCATATCAAACGCGATCACACGGAAATTTTTGGTGATAGTCTCATCGCATAGCAAATGGCGATATTGTCGTGCGTCAGAGCCAGCCGTGTGGAGACAAACCAATGGGATACCATCTCCCGCTTCTTCAACGTAAATTCGGCATGGTTGGCCCTCCACATAGATAGTGAAATAACGACCAACAATCGGTTCGAAATTAGGCATAATTAATCCTTACCGTCCCTAGGACTCGCTATTAAATCCTTAAAAAACTGGAGATTTTGAATAAGAGGTAAAAGATTCCCGTCCAATGTTATTAGTTGTTTTGGCAGCATACTCCAAATATCATGAAAGTCGCGCTTGGGAATACAGCGCCAATGCTCTATCCAAGTAGACTTTGCCGCACGGATTGCAAATATTCCTGATTCAGTTGCTAAATTGCGTTTTTGTATTTGAGTAATCTTCCCATTCTTTATACTGATAAGATAATCATCATTATCAATACCAAAGGTAAAGCTTAGGCTGACCCATTTGCCTCTTTCCGTCAGGGCCTTGTTCCCGTTGACTTGATCTTTTAATTTATTCAAAACCATGGCGTAAAACTCTTATCTGCAGACTCGGGTTAAGAATTGCCTATTGCATATCCGGCTGCGTTTTCACCGGCGATTTTCCCATAAACCGCGCCAGCCATCAATCCGCTTCCCCCTGGATAATTCTCATAGAATAATCCCCCAACCAGTTCTCCTGCTGCAAATAGGCCTGGTATTGATCTATCACTGCTATCCTGCACCGTGCCTTTGTCATCAATCTTGAGACCGCCAAAGGTGAATGTTACTCCAGTGGTTGTCACATAGGCTTCGAAGGGTCCTTCATTTATGGGTAGTGCCCAATTTGTCTTATTGGGCGAAAGGCCTTCCGTGGTCACGCCATCTAGGATTGATGGATTGAAATTGCCTGGAACGCATGCAGCATTGAATTCATTGACCGTTTCTTTTAGTGCCGTTTCACTTATCTCTAGTTCGCGCGCTAGACCCTCTATACTTTCTGAGGCTACCTTTGTTACTTGTCGGATACGATATTCATCGCGCAACAACGGAATTGTTTTTTGATCGAATATTTGTATTGCGGTCCTATTGGGTTGGTTCATAATCTCTCGTCCAAATCTTACATAGGTATGGTTACGAAGATCTTCTCCTTCATCTACGAAGCGTTTCCCGTCGGTATTGACCATAATACCCCACGGATAAGAATGTTTTTGAAAATTATCTAAAACCTCATAGTCCCCATACTCTGGAGATGAAATATCCCAACCAACTGAATGGCATCCTGACCAGTTCCCGTAGGCACGGGCCCCAATATCTATCGCCATTTTAATTCCATCTCCCATGTTGTGTCGAGTTCCGCGGACTCTGGCTAAGTCCCAGCCTGGACCCAAATAACGAGCACGCATTTCCGGGTTTGACTCAAATCCGCCGCATGCAAGAACTATCGCACGCGCACTTATTGTCTCGTAGCCATCCGGGCCACTAATTTCCAGCCCAGTTATTCGGCGATCTTTATCCTGAATTAGGCGGGTTGCAGCTGTGTTGTATCTAATCTCACAACCAAGTTGGCGAACTCTTTGCAGCTCGGCTTCTACGAGACCAGCCCCACCGCCAACAGCCTCTATATTAACGCCGCCATAAAAATGATGCTTACCATCAACCAGAAACGATTGGCGTCCAAACATTGGTATGAAACGAATACCATGTTGCCTCAGCCATACCATCGTGGGACGCGAATTATCAATCAATCGCCAAGCCATATCTTCATTTGCTTGATGCCGGGTGACTTTCATAAGTGTATTATAGAAAACGTTGCGGTCATGGTTTGGGAGGACGATTTGTTGTCGCTCTGCCTCTGAAAGGTCTGTTAAAACATCGGTTGCTACATCTTCTATGTTATCATAACAGAACCGGAATCCACCGGCGGTGAAGTAGGAATTTCCGCCCTTCTCATGTTCGGGCGCTTTTTCAAGTATTAAAACTGTCGCTCCATTTTCGCGTGCTGCAAGGGCTGCTGTAAGGGCCGCATTGCCGGCACCCACAATAACGACGTCATAAGAGGACATTTATTGTTACCTTTCTTGTGGAACTTAAAAAGTTATAGGACAATAACGCCCCTATATAACAGCATTTTCCGGAGCCATATACTATAGGCTCCGAATTATTCAGATAAAAAATACCAGGAGGATTGATTTTTTTATTACTCAATCAACTTTAATCACGCGGTGGACATTTGATAACCTGGAGTTGAGTTTGAAAGACTAATTTCATCTGGAGACATATCTTCTTCGATCCCGTCAAATAATGGAGATGAAAGATAGCGTTCGCCGGTATCAGGTAACATGCAGAGAATCGTCGCACCCGGCTGGGCTGTTTCTGCTACTTGCATCGCGACAGCGAAAGAAGAGCCTCCTGATATTCCTGTGAATATACCTTCTGACTGTGCAAGTTTTTTTGACCATTCTATCCCATTTTCACCCGAAACTGGTATCAAATCATCATAGAAATTATTATCTATAGTTTCCTGAAGCACCAGCGGTATGAAATCTGGGGTCCATCCCTGTATCAAATGAGGTGACCATGCTGGGTGGCTGTGTAGCGGCATTCCCTGTTCGTTTCTGTCTTGTGTATTGCCACTTCCAATAATCTCTGCTCCTTCTGGCTCTGTCAAAATTATTTTCGTATTAGGTTTTTGCGTGCGCAATATGCGCGCGACTCCGGTGACAGTGCCTCCTGTTCCATATCCGCTCACGAAATAATCAAGAGTACTATTTTTGAAGTCAGATAGAATTTCCTGAGCGGTAGTGTTCTCATGAATTTTTGCGTTATCAGGTGTTTCAAATTGACTTGCTAAAAACCAGCCGTTGGCGTCAGCCAATTCCTTAGCTTTGTTATACATGCCAAAGCCTTTTTCGGCTCGTGGGGTTAACACGACCTTGGCACCAAGGAACCGCATTAATTTTCTGCGTTCGATGGAAAAACTATCAGCCATTGTTACAACCAAAGGATACCCTTTGGCCGCACAAACCATTGCGAGTCCAATACCAGTATTACCGCTTGTGGCCTCAACAACAGTTTGCCCAGGCTTCAGCGCCCCGCGCAACTCGGCTTCCTCAATGATGCTAATTGCTAAGCGATCTTTAACGGATCCAGCCGGATTAAAAAACTCTGCTTTGACGTAAAGATCAATACCGTCGGGAGCTAACCTGTTGATCCTTATACATGGAGTGTCTCCTATTGTATCAACTACCGAATCATAAAGAGTTTTCCGACCCTTGGTTTTTCTAAAACTTTCTTGGCTCATTTTAATCTCCTCTGTAGCAATTATTAGGTTATTAAAGTCGAGTGCAGGAAAAAACTAAATCTTTTTTTAGTAGATTTCTGCGATAAGACTGGTGATAGTTTAGAGACAATTATTTTTTCTTGATGAGTTAAAAAGGAAGAAAACATGACTGCTGTTCTTATTGTTCGCGCTATAGTTGATCCCAATAGAAGAGATGATTTTGATACTTGGTATCAAAATGAACATTTGCCCGATGCCTATAAAGCTTTTAGTCCCCTAACGGCAAAACGCGGTTGGTGCAAAGACGATCCTAATACGCATATAGCGGTCTATGAATTTTCAAGTCTAGTTGAGGCGACGGAAGCCACTGAGTCCCAGGCTATTAAGAACCTTATAACCGAGTTTGATAAACATTGGGATGGCTTTGTTACTCGAACCCGTGAAGTAGTAGAATTCAAGCACTCACTCTAGTTTTATAACAAAGATGCTTTTATGAAGCACGGTCGGATTGAAGGTGAAGAAGTGGAGCGGGCGATGAGATTCGAACTCACGACATTCTCGTTGGCAACGAGATGCTCTACCACTGAGCTACGCCCGCGCTTTTTAGCTGATATAAAAAACACAGTAAGACGCGGATAATACTCACTGGGTAGAAGTTTGCAAGACTTCCATACTAATTTAACTGTTCTTATCAGAATTTTAGTATTCTTTCTTCTTCTTCAAAAGTTTGCAAAATTATACGATTCCGGAATTTTAAAATAAAATGGAAAAAGAGATATGAGTGAAAGGGATAATGGAAACACTTTGGAGAATAACATCCAATCATCAACAGATGATGTTTTAAAGCGGTTAGAGAAATTGGGAATAGTTACTACCACATACGATCACCCTCCTTTATTTACAGTGGAGGACTCGAAGATGCTCCGTGGACCGATACCGGGATATCACCTTAAAAATCTTTTTTTGCGTGGTAAAAAAAGTCAGATGTGGTTGATTGTTTGCCGTGAAGATCTCGTGGTCAATTTAAAAGAGATTGGATCTAGACTAGGAGGGCAACGACTGTCGTTTGGTAGCCCGGAACGTCTATTTAAATATTTGGGTGTAATTCCAGGGGCGGTATCACCATTTGCATTAATAAATGATGTTAATCAGGATGTTGATGTAATTCTGGATAAGGGGATGATGTCTTTGTCTCCTTTAAATTTCCATCCAATAACAAATGAAAAAACGACATCCATAAGTCCAGATGACCTTCTAAAATACATCGGGTCATGCGGCCATCAACCAAAAATAATTGATTTATATTAAACTTATGACGATGGGTTGTCCTTAAGATTATTACGACCATATACTAGTGGTCTACTCGGGAGGGAATTAAAATGGAATTGGCGAATAACGGTATTACTACAAGCGACGGTAACTCTGTTGAAGATGCCGTTAAAGACGCCACAACAGCAACATTTATGTCAGATGTTGTCGAAGCATCAACTACTGTGCCTGTTATTGTTGATTTTTGGGCTCCATGGTGTGGGCCTTGCAAACAGATTGGCCCAATTTTAGAAAAAGTGGTGAAAGAATCTAATGGGCTAGTAAAACTCGTCAAAATAGATATAGACCAAAACCCTGAAATAGCGCAGCAGATGAGGGTGCAGTCGATCCCTGCGGTCTTCGCATTTAAGGGGGGGGGCAGCCGGTAGATGGCTTTGCGGGCGCCCTGCCCGAAAGTAAAATACGCGAGTTTGTAAAAAAATTAACAGATGGTGAGGCGGGAGATTCACCAATTGCCGAAGCTCTAGATGCGGCCGAAGCTATGTTGGAGCAGGGAGAGTTTCAGGAAGCCAGTGCCTTATTTAGTCAAATCCTTCAACATGATGCCACAAGTACAAGGGCTATAGCTGGGCTTTGTAAGGCCCTCATTGCTTTGGGGGAGGGTGAAAAAGCGAAAGAATTATTGGATGGTTTATCGGAAGACCAGAAAAAAACCTCTGAGATTCAGGCAGTTGTCTCACAAATGGAGCTGGCTCAGGCTAGTTCAGAAGTGGGAGACTTGGTTGACCTTCGTGCCTCAGTGGAAAAAGATCCCAAAAACCCTGAAAACCATTTTAATTTAGCCATGGCATTATATGGTAGCAGTGATAATGAGGGGGCCGTTAACCATCTCCTTGAAAGCATAAGGATCAACCGGGCATGGAATGAGGAAGCTGCGAGAAAACAGCTAATCAAATTATTTGGTATATTTGGGCCAACTGACCCTTTGACATCAGATGCTAGAAAGCGCCTATCATCAATTTTATTTTCATAGCACTTTTGATACCCAACTGTGTAATTATAAGGAGAACACTTTTTGACTGGGTCAGGCTTTTCTACAGAGTTCTATAATCTACCCGCATCGCTGCCCGTCTTTCCTTTGGGTGGGGTTTTGTTATTGCCTTATGGTAGGCTTCCACTGAATATTTTTGAACAACGTTATTTGGCCATGACTGATGATGCGCTTAGGTCGGAAAGGCTAATAGGTATTATTCAACCAACTAGTGAAACTGAAAGTCAGCAGAAAACTCCCTCACTTTATAAAACTGGATGCGCGGGTAGAATAACAGCGTTTTCGGAAACAGAGGATGGTCGGTATCTTATCACGTTACTTGGCATTTGTAGGTTTAACATCGAACAAGAAATTGATTCTACGAGGGGATATCGACGCGTCGTGCCGAACTGGGAGCCATTTCGCTCTGATGTCGAAAAAGCCGATAAGTTTGATATGGATAAAGAACGTTTGATGGTTGCTCTTAGGGGCTATTTCGAAAAAAAGACCATTGATGCGGATTGGGAAGCTATAAATCGAATGAACGACGTTGATCTAATAACCACTTTGTCTATGATCTGTCCGTTCAGTGCAACCGAACAGCAAGCTCTTCTCGTTGCCGAAAAAGTCGAAGATAGGGCATCTACTATGATTTCACTATTGGAGATGGCTAGCCATGAGGGAGATGGCATAAAAGATGTCAAGCATTGATAAAGGCGAACGTACGATAGATCCAAAATTATTGGAAATACTCGTGTGCCCACTTACAAAAACACCACTTATCTATAATAGGGAAACGCAGGAGCTTATTAGTGAGCAAGCGGGTTTGGCTTATCCTATAAGGAATGGGGTGCCAATAATGTTGGTTGATGAGGCCCGTAATACAAATTTAGATTAAATGTAGGTAGAGAATTAAGATGAACGGTTTTTCAGAAAAGACGTGGCCGTTGGAGATTAGGGTCAAGTCAAAAGAAAAAATGTTGGAAGTAGATTTTGATGATGGAGCATCTTTCGCAATAGCTGCTGAACTATTGAGAGTTGAAAGTCCCTCCGCAGAGATACAGGGACACGGATCAGGGCAAAAAGTAACGCCTGCAGGCCGAAGGCATGTTAGCATATTGAATGTCGAGCCCGTTGGTAACTATGCTATCAAAATCAGTTTTGACGATCTCCATGACACCGGCATATTTTCATGGCAATATTTGTATGATCTGGGTACTAATCAAAAGGATCTTTTAGATAGTTATATAGGACGACTCAACGAACTTGGCCTGAGTCGCGACCCGTGAGTCTACGGCAACTTGCCTTTTAGTAAAACGGGGAGAGACCCCACTTCGCCCATGGCAAGCTCCATAAAAAGGTTTTTTAGTGGGTCTATTGTATTAATAACGTCGAGTCCATTGCTCCGAATCGAGCGAACGATTTTATTCCTATTAGAGAAAATCCGGTTTAGACCGTCTGTAGCTGCAACAAGGGAAAAATTGTCTAAACGTCGGGTCGCTTGGTAGGAGCGAAGTGTTTCAAAACTTCCGATATCAAGACCTAGTCGTCTAGCCTTGGATATCTCTTCCGTGAGATTGGCAATATCTCTTAACCCAAGGTTAAAGCCTTGACCAGCAATGGGATGTAGCCCGTGGGCTGCATCGCCTACCATGGCGAAACGATCTGCGATGATTGTGTCAGCATAATTTAGCTTCAGAGGGAAGATCTTGCGCTGACCAATAATAGCCATTTCTCCTAAACAATCATTTAATCTGTAGCTAGCCGCGGCTGCGAAATCTTTGTCGTCAAGTTGCATGAGTGACTTGACTACCTCAGTGTCTTCACTCCAAACCACTGATGATTGATTGCCTCGCATCGGCAGGAATGCGATAGGGCCGCCTGTTGTAAACTGTTCGTAAGCGGTTCCTTTGTGGGGCTTTTCGTGACTGACTGTGAAAACTATACTTGATTGATTATAGTTGATATTTGTATCTTTTATCTTTGCAATTCTGCGGCCGGCGCTGTTTCGTCCATCAGCCGCAACCAAAAGTGCTGCCTCATAACTTGTTCCATCATTCAAATCGACAGTCACAGCGCCAGTATTGGGGAAAAAATTGTTCAAAGACTTAAACGGAAATAATTGTATGTTTTTTTGGCTTCTTATGCTGGAGATAAGAGAATTCTTTAATTGTATATTGTCTAGAATGTGCCCCATTGGTTCGGTGCCAACAGTTTGATGATCAAAATTTAAGTGCCCCCTTTTTCCTTTTTCCGAGACGACAATATCGAGTATTGGTTCAGCATCTTCTTTTAAACTGTCCCAAACATCTAAGGCCTCAAAGATTTTTTTTCCGCTAGCAGATACGGCCGTGGTTCTCTGATCGCCCTCGTTCTTTTTCACCATTTTTAGAGAAGTCTTGTCAATAATGGCCACTGAAAGCCCTATTTTTGATAAAGCTAAAGCAGCTGTAAGCCCAGAGAGGCCTCCACCAATGACGATGCAATCGAAACTTAGTTTTTTATTCATGAATTTAGCTTCTTTTTCTTCCACGTAGTCTGCGTTATTTGTTTGGAAAGGATTATCACAGAATTGAAGTTTCTAAGATAAAATAAAATGCCCAAATTTTATTCATAAAAAAATAATTGCCCAAAAGTTATGCAGCACTCTTCAAAAATTTTTAAATAGCTAACGTTGTATCGTTCTAACCTATTGTTTTAATGGAGCTTATTTTTAACTCTGTTGGTGGCACATTTATTGATTAGGAGACATGGTTAGCAGATTTTCTGTTACTCAAAACTAGGGCCAACTTGGTATTGCTTCAAGGGGAGACCGAAAAATCTCTTTAGCAGTCTGGCGATACGTATGTGTCCTGAGAAATAAAAAAGGAGCAAAAATATGAAACTTGTTATGGCGATTATTAAGCCCTTCAAGTTAGATGAAGTTCGCGACGCACTCACGGGACTGGGCATTGAGGGGCTCACGGTGAGTGAAGTTAAGGGATTTGGACGTCAAAAAGGACAGACAGAGATATATCGTGGGGCTGAATATGCGGTCAATTTTCTACCCAAAATAAAAATTGAAGTCGCGGTTACTGATGAGATTCTGGAGCAGGTTGTTGAGACTATACAGAAGTCAGCCAACACGGGTCAAATTGGGGATGGAAAGATATTTGTGGTGGACTTGCAGACAGCGGTCCGCATCCGAACCGGTGACACCGGTGCTGATGCGCTTTGAGGAGAATAGAAAAATGAAAAAAATATGGCTTTACACAATTTTTTGTTTAACAGCAGGTGTATCAACCGTCGTAATCAGCGCCTCTGCGTCTGCTGAGGTATCAGCTGAGACGGCGTTTATATTTAATACACTATCCTTTTTAATGCATGGCTTCCTCGTGATGTGGATGGCGGCCGGATTCTGTATGCTTGAGGCTGGCTTGGTGCGATCTAAAAATACAACTATGCAGTGCTCAAAAAACATAGGTCTTTATTCCATCGCTGGAGTTATGTACTGGCTCATTGGATATAATCTAATGTATTCAGGTGTTGACGGTGGATGGATTGGTTCGCCTAGCCCGTGGGCCGCTGCCGATCCTGCCGTGACGGGGGACGGTTTTAAGGCTGACGATGGTAATGTTTAT
>QCQB01000043.1 GCA_003212315.1 SAR116 cluster bacterium AG-447-C21
GTAGCTCCAGAAACGGACGAGATTCAGCCGGTCGACGTCTTGGCGTAAAAAAATATGGTGGGGAAATAGTGATTCCTGGAAATATTTTGGTCCGTCAGCGCGGAACCAAATTTCATCCTGGGGTGAACGTCGGTATGGGGAAAGACCATACTTTATCTGCCAAAATAGCCGGGGAAGTTGCGTTCCAACACAAAACAGGTAATCGAACCTATGTAATAGTCCAACCAAAGACGTTAGCCGCCGAGTGAAAATAACCTAATCCGCTAATATAAATCTAAGTCAGTTTTTGGGTCTGTGGGCCGTCCCATTTTGACCAAAAAATGTTCACAGGTATAATAGGTATACTCATTAATCAAATACTCAGTGAAAGAGATAGTATCTATTCCTTTGATGGTGTGATGCAATAGAGCCTGTAGAGATGAAGTTTCTTGATCAAGCAAAAATACATATAAGAAGCGGTGATGGTGGAAGTGGGTGCGCGAGCTTTAGACGTGAGAAATATATTGAGTTTGGTGGACCCGACGGAGGAGACGGTGGTCGTGGGGGGCATGTCATAGCCGAATGTGTTGATGGATTAAACACCTTAATTGACTATAGATATCAACAACACTTTAAAGCTAAAACCGGTAGACCAGGTGCAGGAAAACAAAAGTCTGGCGCGGCAGGTGATGACATAATACTCAAATTACCCGTCGGCACACAAATTCTTGATGAGAGTAAACATAATATTTTAGCCGATTTGACACAAATCGGACAAAAAATAATACTTGCTATCGGTGGTGACGGTGGCTTTGGAAATATTCGATACAAGACTTCCACCAACAGAGCGCCACATAAATTTTTACCTGGTTGGCCCGGTGAGGAGAAATCTATTTGGTTAAGGTTAAAACTTATAGCAGACGCTGGATTAGTCGGCCTCCCTAATGCTGGAAAATCAACTTTATTATCAGTAGTCACACATGCGAAACCAAAAGTTGCTGATTACCCGTTTACAACGCTTCATCCCAATTTAGGAGTAACTGGTTTTTTAGATAATGAATTTGTTATCGCTGACATCCCGGGATTGATAGAGGGAGCGCATCAAGGGTTGGGGCTGGGTGATCGTTTTCTTGGGCATGTTGAGCGATGCTCCATTCTATTGCATTTAATAGATGTAAATCAAGAAGATCCCTTTCACGCATACAGTACCATTCGTAATGAACTTAAAGCTTATGGGGCTGGATTAAAAAATAAAGCTGAGATTATTGGTGTAACAAAAATTGATACTGTGGATTATAAAAATGCAGAAAAAGTAAGGGATTGTCTATCTAAGGCCACAAAAAAGCCTGTATTTTTAATCTCTGCTTCAACTCAAAGGGGTTTGAAGGAGATATTATCTAATTTATCACTAGAGATTAAAAACCAAAAATCCGCGTCCAAAAAGAACGATATCCAACATAGAGGTAGCCAAGCATGGAGCCCTCATTGAAAAAAAAACGTAAAATCCCAATACTAACAACCACACGTCGTTTAGTAGTGAAGATAGGATCCGCCCTACTCGTCGACGAACGTACAGGTGAGATCAGACACGAATGGTTGAATAAGCTAGCGGACGACATAGCGTACCTTAAAAATAAAGGCAAAGAAGTGCTAATAGTGTCATCCGGGGCAATCGCTGTTGGGAGCCAACATTTAGGAATTAATCAGAAAATTTTAAAACTAGAAGAAAAACAGGCGGCGGCAGCGACTGGGCAAATCAGATTGGCGCACGCTTACGAAACAGCATTAGCCCGGCACTCAATTACTGTCGCTCAAATACTATTATCACTAGGTGACACAGAGGAAAGAAGACGTCATTTAAATGCTAGAGCTACATTAACGACGCTCTTAAAGTTTGGTGTGATCCCAGTAATCAACGAGAACGATACTGTCACGACAAAAGAAATTCGTTTCGGGGATAATGACAGACTTGGAGCGCGTGTTGCTCAAATGATTAGCGCCGATACGCTTATACTTTTATCTGACGTTGACGGTTTATATGAGCGGGACCCCAAAAAAGATCCAAGCGCAAAACATATAGAAAATGTAGAACGTATCTCCCCAGAAATTATTGCAATGGCTGATGTCGCTGGAACAGACTATGCGTCCGGCGGCATGATCACCAAGCTTGAAGCCGCCAAAATAGCAACCAGTGCAGGGTGCAGAATGGCAATTGTTGCTGGAAAAATAATGAATCCGCTTGCTGCTTTGGAGAATGGCGCTCGCTGCACGTGGTTTCAAGCTTCGTCGACACCCCGGGGCGCTAGAAAGAGCTGGATTGCAAGTGCTATAAACCCTAACGGCGCAATTTTTCTAGATGAAGGGGCGATGAAAGCCTTATATAGTGGACGAAGTATCTTGCCTGCAGGTATATTAAAAGTGACAGGATCTTTTAAAAGAGGGGATTTAGTGACTGTTCATAGCCCAAATGGAGATGAGTTGGCAAAGGGTCTAGTGGCTTATTCAGCGAGCGATGCAATTATGATTAAGGGTCACAAGTCGAGGGAAATCGAAAGTATCTTGGGTTACCGAGGCCGCGATGAATTAATACATCGAGACGATCTAGTCTTAAATGAATAGAGATATTTCAATGGAATCAGAGAGCAAACTTTCAGTAAAAGATATTTCTTCGTTAATGACTCAAATGGGTGCAAAGGCGGCTGAGGCAGGACAGATAATAAAGCAAGCCACTTCCGGGCAAAAAGATGACGCTCTGAAAATTGCAGCACAGCGAATAAAGAACAACAAAGATATGATTTTAAGGGCTAATTCTATAGATATGGATCACGCCTCCAGGAAAGGGTTGAAGAGCTCGTTAATCGATAGACTTGATTTAAGTGGTAATAGGCTTGAGGAAATGGCTATTGGTTTGGAAAGCATCATAGAGTTACCTGATCCAGTGGGCCAAGTAATAAAATCATGGCATCGTCCAAATGGTCTCGAAATAAGTCAAATCAGTGTTCCTCTTGGAGTTATTGGTATTATTTACGAATCCAGACCAAATGTAACAGCAGATGCAGGCGGTTTGTGTTTGAAATCCGGGAATGCTGTGATTCTGAGAGGCGGATCAGAATCGTTCAATACCTCCAAAGCAATCGTTTCGTGTCTGCACGAGGGACTTAGGTCGGCAAATTTGCCAGAAAACTGCATTCAGTTAGTTCCAACGAAAGAACGAAGGGCTGTTGGTCATTTGCTAACCATGACTAAATATATCGACGTTATCGTCCCGCGTGGAGGAAAATCTCTTGTAGAGCGTGTTCAAAACGAAAGCCGTGTGCCAACGATCGCACATTTAGAAGGGCTTTGTCATGTTTATGTAGATAACGATGCCGAGATGGAAATGGCTTGTAATATTGTGTTAAACGCAAAGATGCGCCGAACTGGAATCTGTGGGGCCGCAGAAACACTATTAATAGACCGACCAGCAGCAGAAAGACTATTACCAACTTTAGCCAAAAAATTAATGGAAGAAGGTTGTGAACTCAGAGGAGACGCTCCTTCTAGAGCGCTTGTATCCGGCATAAAAACTGCAACAGAAAGTGATTGGAGTACAGAATATCTGGATGCAATTTTATCAGTTAAAATAGTAGATGGAGTAAGTGGGGCTATTACCCATATTGGTGATTACGGATCAAATCATACGGATACTATAGTCACAAATAATGAACTAGTTGCAGAGAGATTTTTAAGAGAAGTAGACAGCGCTATAGTGCTGCATAATGCATCAACACAATATGCCGATGGCGGAGAGTTTGGTCTTGGCGCCGAAATTGGTATATCAACAGGACGTCTTCATGCAAGGGGACCTGTAGGTGCTGAGCAACTAACCTGCTTCAAATACGTTGTGCGCGGCAACGGACAAACACGCCCGTGATCCAAAGAAATATTTTATTTAACCAAAAGAAAAAAAATATACTGCCCTCATCTGCAGTAAAAGGAAGGTTCAACGGCCAGACCATTGGTTTACTCGGGGGGTCATTCAATCCTGCTCATGCTGGACATAAAATGATAACAGAATTTGCTCTTAAACGACTTCGTTTAGATACAATATGGTGGTTAGTCTCCACCCAAAACCCCTTAAAATCAAAGATGGGCATGGAGCCTCTGGCTGATCGCATCAGTACGGCGCGATCTATTGCAAGTCACCCAAAAGTGTCAGTCAGGCCGATAGAATTTCAATTGAATACTCTATATACAGCCGACACAATTCGTATTCTTAAGAAAAGATATCGACAGACCAAATTTGTGTGGATCATGGGAGCCGATAATCTCGCTCAATTCTCAGAGTGGAAAGATTGGGATAAAATTGCTTCAATGGTAACTATTGCCGTATTCAATCGTCCAGGTTATTCACAAAAAGCTTTGTCCAGTAGGATGGCTAGGAAATATTCGGGTCGCCGGATATCCGAATTCAAATGTGCATTAGCAGCTAAATTAAAGCCTCCACGATGGGTGTTTTTACACACATTATTGAACCCAATTTCGTCTACTAAAATAAGAGAAAAAAATAAATACAACCTCATGGATAGAGGAGAACGTCATATCTAAAATTACTACCACAGTCCATAATGCAGATTTGGTTACCCTTGTTACCAAAGCTTTAGAGGATTTCAAAGCGCATGGAATTGTTAATATTGAACTGACAGGAAAATCTTCAATTGCCGACCATATGCTAATAGCAAGTGGAACTTCTTCGAGGCAGGTCACGGCCATGGCAGAAAACGTGATAAGCCGCCTGAAACAAAATGGGGTCAAATCAATTAATGTAGAGGGTATCAATTTTGGTGATTGGGTTTTAATTGATGGTGGCGATATAATTATTCATCTTTTTCGACCCGAAGTCAGAGCCTTTTACGGCCTCGAAAAAATGTGGGGCGTAGAGTTTGAAACCAATTAATAAAAACATCAACAGAAAATAAAAATTTATATCAGAACATGAGAATCACTATTGTAGCGGTTGGAAAGCTTCGCCGAAGCATTTTTAATCAACTTTTTGGTCTGTATGCAAAGCGCCTTAGGTGGGAACTCCGGTTGCGTGAAATTGAGCCTCACAACAGCAAAAATATAAAAGAACAACAACGGCACGAATCAGCTCGATTGTTGGCTCTTATTCCTAATAGTGCCCAAATTATAATATTGGATGAAAATGGAGAAACGTTATCTAGCTCCGGGCTAGCATCTTGGATAGACAGCAAGATACAAAATGGTAGCAAAGATATTTGCATAGTAATTGGCGGCGCAAATGGTTTAGACCTAGATATTTTTCCAAAATCACACTTAATACTGGCACTCGGCCGCTTAACTTGGCCTCATCTCATGGTTCGTGGTATGATACTTGAGCAGATTTATAGAGTGCAACAGATCCTTTCAGGTCACCCATATCATAAAGACTAACTATCGAAAGCGCAGAGATAGCTATGAAACCAATCATTCTTTGTATAATGGACGGCTGGGGAATCAGCAATGAAACAAATCATAATGCAATCAAAATGGGGAATACACCTGTATTTGATAAACTTTTGAGAAAATACCCTAATGGGGTTATGCAAGCATCGGGAGCACATGTTGGATTGCCCTCAGGCCAGATGGGAAATTCAGAAGTTGGCCATATGAATTTGGGCGCTGGCAGAATCGTGGTTCAAGACTTACCTCGCATTAATAATATAATAGAAAATGGTCTTTTAGCAGACAACTTGGCACTCAATAATCTCATAAAAGAGGCAAAAAGCTCAAATGGCAAATGCCATTTGATTGGCTTACTTTCAGATGGCGGCGTTCATAGCCATCAAAGTCATTTAGAGGGCATAGCCAATTATTTAAGTAATGCCGGTATTGAGGTATGCTTCCACGCAGTCCTCGATGGAAGAGATACATCGCCCCAAAGTGCCAAAGACTTTGTGAAGCAATTTCAAGAAAATACCCATGGTGCTGTTTCTATTGCCACTTTAATTGGACGATTTTATGCCATGGATCGAGATAGTCGTTGGGAAAGAATAGAGAAAGCATTCAATGCAATTGTCAATGCAAATGGTAAGGATGGCAATGACCCTATATTAGAAATAGAGACGCAGTATCAAAGCGGAACAACCGACGAATTCTTGGAGCCAGTGATTCTAAATAGTTACTCGGGCATTCAGGATGGTGACACACTTCTTTTCGGGAACTTTCGCGCTGACCGTGCACGAGAATTACTCTCCGCTATTTTTGAACCAAATTTTTTCTTTTTCAATCGACCCTATCTACCAATTATAAATTTTAAAGCTGGTTTGGTTTCATACTCGGAATCATTAGATAAACATTTAGACACTTTAATTCCAAAAACCAATCTAGAAGATACGATTGGCGAAGTGGTATCAAAACACGGATTGAAACAATTAAGGATAGCTGAAACTGAAAAATACCCTCATGTGACATTTTTTTTAAATGGAGGCAGGGAGGATGAATTTGAGGGAGAGGAGCGAATTCTTATTCCCTCTCCCAAAGTAACAACTTATGATCTACAGCCTGAGATGTCAGCTGAGTTGTTAACAGATAATTTACTGATAGCAATCAATGAAAAGAAGTTTGATTTCATAGTAGTTAATTACGCTAACCCTGATATGGTGGGCCATACTGGAGATCTAAAAGCGGCAATAACGGCTGTTGAAACCGTAGACCGCTGCATAGGTCGTTTAGTCAACGAATTGAAAAAAGTTGACGGATTAATGTTTTTGACATCCGATCACGGAAATTGCGAAGTGATGCTAGATCATCAAACTGGAGGACCACATACTTCCCATACGACTAATCTAGTTCCAACAGTTCTAGTAAACGCGTGCCCTAACACATACGAATTAAAGAGTGGTAAATTGGCTGATGTAGCACCAACTTTACTGGAATTACTGGGGCTCCCAGCACCACATCGTATGAGTGGCAAATCTATGCTATCTGTTTTAAAAAACTAATGAATAGCGCCCTGTATTCTAAGGGTTATTTAAGCCGATATTGCATCGCCCTTGCATGTTTTATATTTATATATAACTCAACAGAATCATATGGTGGTTATAATAACAGTATAAGGGAAACCCTTGCTGGAATTAAAGAAGAATTGAAGAAGTCTAAGAGCCGTGCCGTAGCACATGAAAAAGCAATTAAAATTTCAAAAATAAATATTCTGGCTTTAACTGACCAAGAGAGAAAGCTGGAAAAGCAGCTAAAGCAGCTTAAATATAAATCCGTCGAACTGACCATTGTATTACAGAAGATAGCTTCGCAACCTATTTTCAATTCTTTCCTTTCGCCAAATAAAACTCTGTCAACGGCAAGGTCTATCAACCTGATAAACTTTTTGAGAGATGAACTAGCAACAGCAAAAGTGCGTTTAAATACAAAATTAGCTGAATCTAATATCTTAAAAAGTAAAATCAATCTTGAACGGATTCGTTTTGAAAAAACAGCACGGGGGCTAACACTATTAAATAAAAAATTAACCTCTCTAATTAATAAGCATAATTTTATATCGGGGCAACAAAGCCTTAACCATGTTGCAGACGAAGTAAGACTTGAAAACTTATCGACTGATCTTCAAAGCCTTCTGTTAAAATTAAAAAACGGAAACCAGGAAAAAGATTCTTTTATAAAAAAATTAGAACAACTCTCCGAAAACACTATATACAAACAACCTTTTTCACATTCCAGCAAACCTGAAACGACCCCAATTATAGAAAACACCCTCAGAAAAGTTTATCAAAATAAAAAATTTGACGGGAAAAAGGTGGGATTTCTATCTCCTAAATCATTTCTTAAAAATAAACATAATGTCGGTTTGCCTGTAAAAGGAAAAATAGTTAAGCTATTCGGACAAACTGACCCTATTGGCCTAACCACAAAAGGAATTACAATTAGTACGAGACCGGGTGCGCGCGTAGTCGCTTCTTTTGATGGAAGGATAATTTACGCAGGCCCTTTTAGAACATATGGTAATATTTTAATCATCGATCATGGTGAAGGGTTCAGTACTTTACTAGTTGGCTTAGGCTATATTGGAGTAAAAACTGACCAAATTATTTTAGGTGGGGAACCAGTTGGAAAGATGAAAACTGTACCACTCAAAAATAAACAAATAAATCAGAAACTATACATCGAACTGCGAAAACATGGTAAACCTATTGACCCAATGGCATGGTTGTCCTGAAAAAGAATGCGATTAAGTTATGGTAATAAATAAAACGACACTAAAAACGTTTATAAGTTTATTCAAGGGAAATGTTTTGAAGAACAGTGTGGCATATATTTTTGCCATAATCGTGGTTTTGAATACTCCATCACACGCTTATTCTAACGATACCTATCGGCAACTAAATCTGTTTGGTGATGTGTTTGAGCGCGTTCGGGCAGAATACGTAGATGAAGTAACCGATCAACAACTCATAGAGGCTGCAATAAATGGAATGCTAACATCTCTTGATCCTCATTCCAGTTTTCTAAATGCAAAGAGCTTTAAAGATATGCGCGTCCAAACCAAAGGAGAGTTTGGTGGAATAGGCATTGAGGTTACTATGGAAAACGGTTTAATCAAGGTGGTTTCACCTATAGACGACACCCCCGGAGCTAAAGCGGGGTTAGAGCCAGGAGATTTAATAACGCATCTAAATAGTGAGGCTATTTTAGGTTTAACCCTTAGACAAGCTGTCGACAAAATGAGGGGACCAGTAGGAAAGGAAATAGTTCTTGGTGTGCGCAGAGAAGGTATTAAACCGTTTAAATTAACAATAAAACGCGCTATAATTAAAATAAGTTCAGTACGTCATGAAGCGATCGAAGATATAGGTTACATAAGAATAACAACCTTCAATGCTCAGACAACATTGGGATTAAAAAAAGCCCTTAAAAATTTTAAAGAACAATTGGGTAGAAAGCAGGTGGGTCTAATACTGGATTTACGAAATAATCCTGGGGGTCTTTTAAACCAAGCAATAACAGTGAGTGATATATTTCTTGACCATGGCGAAATTGTATCAACACGAGGAAGAGACCCTGAAAAGGCGTCAAGAATTTACGCTAAACCAGGAGATCTATCCGAAGGACTTCCTATAGTAGTACTAATAAATACAGGTTCTGCTTCAGCCTCAGAGATCGTCGCAGGAGCACTTCAAGATCATAAGAGAGCCATTATTTTAGGCACCCAATCATTTGGAAAAGGATCGGTGCAAACGATAGTACCCTTAACAGGCGAGGTAGCAATGCGTCTAACAACATCGAGATATTACACCCCCTCAGGACGATCAATTCAGAAAACTGGGATTACCCCGGATATAATTGTGGACGCAGCGAAAATTGAAAAAAACAAAACACGGGTGCAAAGAAGGGAAACAGATTTGCGCGGCGCATTGGATAATACAGACAAAAATAAGAAAGCGGCATCATCTAAAACCAAAGGTCGACCCTCTGCTAAAGTAATGGCAAAAACAGATTATCAACTGGCACGTGCTGTTGATCTTCTCAAGGGGTTAGCTGTGTTAAAAACGCGTTTGGTTAATTGAAGCTTTTATCGCTCATAAAGACATTCAAGAGCCTCCTAAAACTACCCCAAAGGGAGAAAACGGAGGCGGCTCTTAGTATTGATATGCAAGAGTTGGAACAGGAAGGTCCTAACCCAACAGAGTATGAAGAGAGCCCTATGCTGGATGAATCCAGATCTAAAGAGGTGCGTATCAGAACTTACTTTAATAGAATATTCAGCTCACGCTTAAAAAGGTTTGTGTCATATGTAATATACACGTTAATACTTTTAACACTTGGCACTCTTTGCGGTTGGATATTTGTAAATTCCGAACAAACTATAGCAGAAAGAAATAAACTTAAACCTTGGTTAAAAGTAGATATCCTTGGAGAAGAAGAAGGCGCACCTAAGAACTCTAGCCGAGAAATTAATTTATCCACTCAAACAAAAGCTGATGACAAAAATCAAATAGGTGGTGGAGTAAAAGAGAAAAATGAAAGCCAAATATTTGACAACGATCTTATGCAAGGGATTATTTATCCGCATGTTTCTGAAGACACAGAAAAGGGTCCACTCCCAATAATAGCAAAAGACGGCCGCCAACCATGGATAGAATATTCTCGTAACTTCAAACATTCTGATCGCAAACCACGAGTTGCTATTATAATCAATAATCTGGGTCTCTCTGCGACTTATACTGAACAGATTCTTAAATTGATGCCTAAAAACATCACACTTTCCTTTTCTCATATATCTCCAAAACTAAAAAAATGGGTGAGACAAGCTCGACAGAAGGGCTTTGAAGTTCTCATAGATCTGCCAATGGAACCAGATGGATTCCCAAGGAACGATCCGGGCCGAAGCACTTTGCTTACTTCTCTGAGCGAAGTTCAAAATCTTAACCGATTAGAATATGTGATGGTTCAATCGGGAGGGTATGTAGGTTTATTATCTACGCATGGAAGTAAATTCACGCTTAATTCTGAATTATTATTACCTATTCTAAAAGCCCTTAAAGACCGTGGTCTTTTGTACGTCGATAGTCGGACAACATCGCAAAGCCTTGGCCCTGAGTTGTCGTCTGATATTCAGCTTCCTAGAGCCTTCAATAATGTTTTCATAGATAAGACCCCATCTCAAGGACATATAAGGACTAAGCTTCGTGAGCTAGAAAGAATAGTAATGGACAAAAAATTTGCTGTCGCAATAGCGCGACCACTGCCAATATCAATGGAAATCCTTAGGGAGTGGGCCTCGAGCTTAAAGAAAAAAGGTATCGCATTGGCCCCAATAACAGCAATAGCCGATAAGCAAAGTCAACGATGAAAACAATACCCTCTCTGTACAGACCATGCGTTGGTATAGTGCTTTTCAATAAGAACGGACTTGTATTCCTTGGAAAGCGAAATGATGTAGGTCAAAACCCTTGGCAAATGCCACAGGGTGGCATTGATAATAATGAAAAACCAGAGAACGCAGCTTTAAGGGAACTAGAGGAGGAGACTGGGATAAAAACAGTTGAAATAATAGATCATACCAGAGATTGGTTAACATATGATTATCCCCCATTACTCTTGAATAGAAAATTTTCCAACTATTATAGAGGACAGCGGCAGCTTTGGTTTGCTATGCGCTTTTTAGGAACTGATGATGAGATAAATCTGCATACTAACCACGCCGAATTCAATTCATGGAAATGGTCCAATATAGACGAGTTAGTTCCCCTTGTCGTTGATTTCAAGAAACCTGTATATAGAGAAGTAGTTAAAAAGTTTGGATATCTAGCCAATAGAACCGCAATTTAATTTACTATTTAATACCGCATAGAATTAAGAGCAATTTAAATAGAGGGTGGATTATGAAAAAAATCCTAATAACGGGAGGTGCAGGTTATGTTGGGAGCAGACTAACCCCCCAGCTTCTTAAATTAGGCTATAGTATAAGAATATTGGACACCTTATTTTATGGATCATATCACTTACCTTTGTCCGATCCAAACTTGGAGGTTTTAAAGGCAGATATTCGTCATGTTAACCAACATCCAAAATTCTTTGAGGATGTTAATACTGTCATACACCTTGGATGTATCTCTAACGATGCAAGTTTTGAGTTGGATGAGACCTTAAGTCGAACAATCAATTTTGATGCTTTTGAGCCTCTGGTAATATCAGCAAAAAAAGCTGGGGTAAAAAGATTTATTTATGCTTCATCTAGTTCTGTTTATGGGATCTCGGAGGAAGCAGATATCACGGAGAGTCACCCGTTAGTTCCTTTAACACTATATAACAAATATAAAGGTCTCTGTGAACCTTTACTCTTTAAACACGAAACAGAGGATTTTGTCTGCACAGTGATACGACCTGCAACGCTATGTGGTTGTGCACCCAGACAGCGATTAGATCTTACTGTTAACATATTAACAAACTGGGCAATTAATAGAAGAAAAATCACTGTTTTTGGAGGAAGTCAACTTAGACCCAATCTGCATATACAGGACATGTGTGATTTGTATAAACAGCTTCTTATAGAAGATCGGGGAAAGATATGCGGACAGACTTTCAATGTTGGCTATCAAAATATGTCTGTTATGGACATAGCCCTATTGGTAAAGAGAGTTGTCGAGGAGGAAACTCCTGAAGACGCAGATATACGCATAGAACAAAGTCGTAGCGATGATTTGAGATCTTATCATATCAATTCGGACAAAATTAGAGAAACGATTGGTTTTGAACCCAAATACACTATTGAAGATGCTGTCCGTGAACTTTGTGAAGCGTTCAAAGAGAATAAACTACCATTAAGTTTTGACGATGATCAATATTTCAACGTGCGCCAAATGAAGGCGTTAAATATCGTATGACTAAAAAACCAATAGCTATTGTCACCGGTGGAGCTGGTTTTATTGGATCACATATGGTTGATCTTCTAATCGAGGATAATTTCGAGGTGCGAGTGATTGACGATCTTTCTGGAGGCCACCTGGAAAATCTAAATCAACATAAAAATAATACAAATTTAATTTTAGAAAAAGCTGATATTCGCGATATTAATTCAGCCCATTCTGTCTTTAAGGATTGTGAATTTTTGTTTCATTTCGCAGGAAAAGGCGATATCGTTCCCTCAATTGATCAGCCTAGCGACTATATGTCTATCAATGTGCTTGGGACTGTTCAGATGTTGGAAGGTGCCCGCGCGGGTAACATAAAAAAATTTGTTTATGCCGGTTCATCCTCTTGTTATGGATTAGCAAAAACACCAACAACAGAGGACCATCATATCAACCCAGGCTATCCTTATGCCCTAAGCAAATATCAAGGGGAGATGGCTGCCTTCCACTGGCAGAAAATTTACAATTTATCTGTAAATAGTATTCGGATTTTTAATGCCTATGGAGAACGTGTTCGTACAACAGGGTTGTATGGTGCAGTTTTTGGTGTTTTTCTGAAACAGAAATTAGAACAGGCGCCATTCACAGTTGTTGGTGATGGGTCCCAAAGTAGAGACTTTGTCTATGTCTCAGATGTCGCACGAG
The DNA here is from genome assembly GCA_003212315.1 of SAR116 cluster bacterium AG-447-C21. Lineage (GTDB taxonomy): Bacteria > Pseudomonadota > Alphaproteobacteria > Thalassobaculales > Thalassobaculaceae > UBA7326. The sequence continues at coordinate 13,032 of QCQB01000043.1, forward strand.
CCTTTCTTGCTGCAGCAAAAACTTCAAAAAATGGTGAGGCTTATAATTTGGGAGCGGGAAATCCGCAGACTATAAATTACCTTGTCCGGCTAATTGGGGGAGATATTACCTATATCCCCGAGCGTCCCGGAGAGCCAAAATGTACTTGGGCTGATATACAAAAAATCCGTACTCACTTAAATTGGGAACCGCTGATTTCTTTTGAAACTGGCGTAACTAGAATGCTGGACTGTATAGAGAACTGGGAACATGCTCCTCTGTGGGATCCTATCTCTATAGAAAAGGCAACTGAAACTTGGTTTACTTTCCTCAATAAAGGTAAATGAAGATATGGAAGAACTTAAGGAAAGATACGGTTACAAAATCAAGTCTTCTGCTGACATCGCAGAAATAGTTGGATCACGACCACGAAAAAAAACCGTAATCATGTGCCATGGTGTTTTTGATATAGTCCACCCTGGCCATCTTCGGCATATGATTTATGCTAAGACAAAAGCAGATACCCTTATTGTAAGTATAACCCGTGACACGCATATAGATAAAGGGCAGTTGCGACCGCACGTTCCCGAGGAACTAAGAGCGCTAAATATCGCCGCTTTTGAAGTAGTTGATTTCGTTATTATTGATAAAAATAGTACTCCATTGGAAAATATAGAGCTTATAAAACCCGATTACTTTGCAAAAGGTTATGAATATATTCAAGATGGCGCTCCGCCGAAGACACATTTAGAAAAATCTATAGTTGAATCTTATGGTGGCCAAATGATTTTCACCCCTGGTGATCTAGTTTACTCGTCAAGTAACCTGATTAATCTATCACCCCCCAAACTTAAGTATGACAAATTAGCAGTATTACTTTCAGCTGAAGAACTTTCGCTTGAAGATCTGCGGATCACACTTTCAACTATTAATAAAAAGACTGTCCATGTGGTCGGCGATACGATCGTGGATGGAATAACACGGACATCTGTAATTGGAGGTCAAACTAAAACTCCAACTATTAGTGTCCGCTACGAGGAACAAAAAGACTATGTCGGTGGGGCCGCCATAGTAGCAAAGCATCTTCGTTCTGCCGGTGCAGAAGTAATTTTTTCGACAATTCTTGGTGACGATGAAAAACAAAGATTTGTCGTCGATGACCTTAATAATATGGGTATAAAAGTCAATTATCATTCTGACTTTCAGCGCCCTACAACATACAAAAATGCCATCGTTGCTGATGGTTATAGACTATTAAAAATAGATACGGTTGATAACAGACAGATATCTGATCAAATCCTCAAGAAGCTTACCGTAGCAATAAGCGAGGGCAAAACCGACGCCATAGTATTTAGTGACTTCCGGCACGGCATATTTAACAGGCAAACTATACCAGAATTAACAAAAGCTATTCCCAACGGAGTATTTCGTGTTGCGGATAGTCAAGTAGCAAGTAGATGGGGAAATATCACAGAGTTCCAAAACTTTGACCTGATAACGCCAAATGAAAGGGAAGCTCGTTTTAGTCTTTCTGATCAGGACTCCAATCTCAGAGCACTAGCTTCCAATTTATACAATGAAACTAATTGTAAAACTTTGATGTTAACTCTCGGAGAAAGAGGGGTGCTGACATGTTGTAATCCAGATTATCTTGGATTAGGGGCTCCACTTTTCATTGATAGCTTTTCGGATACTGTTCTAGATTCCGTTGGGGCAGGCGATGCTTTTCTCGCATATGCAACACTCTCAATGTTAACGCAAAATAATCCCGCTATCGCTATGATATTGGGCTCTTTTGCAGCAGCGGTGGAGTGTGAAAAAGAGGGAAATATACCGGTAAAACCGGGGGATGTTTTAGAAAAAATAAATCTAGCAGAACGAAATTTGCGCTTTGATTAAATGTTTTCGTCCCGGAGATAGAAATGAGAGTTTTGATTGTCGGTTTAGGAATACAGGGGTATAAAAGGAGAAGCATTGCCGGAATAGAATGTATAGCGACGGTTGACCCAGCAAATTCAGACGCCGATTATAGAAATATCGCCGACATTTCTCCTGCCGAATATGAAGCTGTATTAATTTGTGTGCCTGATGAAGAAAAAATTAATTTAATACGGTGTTGTATTAAAAATAAAAAGCACGTTCTTGTTGAAAAACCGTTATGGGGAACAAGTGAGGCGGAGCTAGCAGAAATAGAAACTTTAGCCCATAAGGCAGGTGTATTAATATATACAGCGTACAATCATCGATTTGAGCCAAGCTTCATAAAAATGAAAAAGTTATTAGAGTCAGAAGCTCTTGGCGAGCTTTATACTTGCAGGATTTTTTATGGCAACGGAACAGCTAGATTAGTTCGGGAGTCTGTCTGGAAGGACAAGGGTGGCGGTGTGCTATTTGACTTAGGCTCGCACTTGCTAGACTCAGTAAAATATTGGTTTGGCGACATCAAAGGGAAGTTAGAATTAATTTCTATGAATAATTTTGAAAATCACAGTCCAGATCACGCTGTGGTTCTCTTTCAAAACAGTACACCTCGTATTGAATTAGAGATGACTTTACTGTCGTGGAAGAATTATTTTTCCTGTGACATTTTTGCTGAATATGGAAGTGCTCACATAAAATCACTATGCAAATGGGGAACAGCAGAATTTTCCATTCATAGACGAACCTTGCCTAGCGGTCCTCCTATGGAGGAAAATTACAAATTTGACAAAACTGATCCAACTTGGCTACTCGAATATGAACATTTCAAGTTCCTATGCTCGACCGGTGTAATCACAAACTTTTCCCATGATCTCTGGATCTATAATGAATTGAAAAGAATTGAAAACTCGGCTCTAAAGATATGATTATAGGGATAGCAGGACTTTCGCATTTAGGTTTGGTAACTGCCGTGGGGTTAGCAGAAAAAGGCTTCCAAATTTTAGCATGGGATCCTAACGTTATAAATGTTGAGGACCTCAGGGCAGGCAACACAACTATCTCAGAGCCACAACTAACAGAATTACTGTCTAAAAATGCTAACAAAATAAAATTTGTAAGAAATTGCTCGGCGCTGAAAAATGCTGATCTTATTTATATTGCATCAGATACACCAACGGATGAGAAAAACTCTTCTGACCTATCATTGGTAAATAAAATAATCAAAGCCGCAATAAACTGTTTGCTAAAAGATACGGTCTTAGTAATTCTTTCTCAAGTACCACCTGGTTTTACAAAAAGTCTAGATGTTCCTGGCTGTCGTCTATTTTATCAAGTAGAAACTCTTGTTTTAGGAGAAGCTTTAAATCGTTTCTTGAACCCTGAGCGCTTTATTATTGGGTGTGAGAATCCTAGTAAAGAAATACATCCTAGACTAGCTAAAGTTTTAAAAAAATTTAATTGTCCCATTTTGACTATGAGCTATGAAAGCGCCGAAATTGCAAAAATTTCTATCAATAGTATCTTAACTTCACAAGTCTCTACTACGAATATGTTGTCGGCATTATGTGAATCTATCGGCGCGGACTGGTTAGAAATAGTACCCGCGCTTCGACTAGATAAACGCATTGGAAAAAAAGCTTATTTAAAACCTGGATTAGGGTTAGCTGGCGGAAATTTGGAACGCGATTTAAGTGTTTTAGATGACTTGACAGAACGATATAATATTGAAAACACACAAATTAAAGGTTGGCTAAAGACTAGTAACATTCAAAAAAACTGGCTGTATCGCAAATTTTCGTCCTTAGATCTCGATAAAGGTCAGGATCCAAAAGTAGCTGTACTAGGCTTAGCCTACAAAGAAAATACCAATAGTATCAAAAACTCTTCCGCAATTCATTTCCTCAATCAGGTAAGAGACTACAATGTCTACGTTCATGATCCGGTCGTAAAATTATTCAACATGTCATGGTTGAAACAGGTCGATAATTCGACTGAAGCACTTAAAAATGCTGACGTCCTTATATTAGCTACACCGTGGCCTGAATATCAAAACCTTAAATTAAAAACGCTTCACTCCTTAATGAAAAGACCAATTATTATTGACCCTTCATCGTTATTTTTAAATCAAAATCCAAGCGAATATGGTTTCAAATGGATTCGCCTAGGCGCGACCAAACATTCTGAAAGCGAACCTTAATTAGCGATGAGCGGTTGAAAACAAATAATATTTCTTAATACAAAACCTAATACGAAAAATTGACATATGAGTCTGCGATGATTGAACAATTAAATGAGTCCGCCGAGAGACTAGGTAGAGTAGTTGTGATTGGCGCGAATGGTTTTGTCGGTAGCTCAATAGTAAAACACTTAGCTGAAAAAAATATTGAGACCTTGAGTATTGGGCGCCTTGAGGTAGATCTTCTTAGCGAAGACAGTACCGAAAAGTTGAGCAGTATTTTAAAAGAAAATGATTCTGTTGTAATAGCAGCGGCTAAAGCACCGGCTAAAGATTTCTCGATGTTGTTAGAAAATCTTAGGATGCTCCGCCCTATTATTTCTTCTGCCCATCAGGTTTCCTTATCTCATCTCATCTATATCAGTTCAGACGCTGTTTATAGTGATAGCATGGAGCCATTGGTTGAAGAGTCCGAGACGAATCCAATATCGCTACACGGTATAATGCACAAAACACGGGAATTAATAATAAAAAGCCAAATCGTTGATGAACTGCAGATCCCTTTATTTATAGCTCGACCAACGCTGATATATGGTCTCAATGACCCACATAACGGGTATGGTCCAAATCGTTTTTTACGACAAGCCTTAAACAACGAAAAAATTTCTATTTTTGGAAAAGGTGAGGAACTGCGTGATCACGTTAGTATAGATGACGTGGGACGACTAATTTCCGAAGCAGTCTGTCACAAGAGCTCTGGCATTCTTAATATAGCGTCAGGAAAAACTATAAGCTTTCGCGCTATTGCAGAAAAAATTGTTTTTTTGACAAACCCATCAATCGAAATAACCGAAACTCCTCGTGTCGGAGAAATGCCACATAATGGCTTTCGTCCTTTCGATATAAAGTCCACTACCGATTATTTTCCAAACTTTGAATATATGGATATCTCAGAAGGTTTGAGAAAACTAGTTCACGATAAACGCTATTCAAATTAATTAGTTATTGCTGTGGCTTTTTGCATAAAATTCGACCAGATTTCAGCAGGAAGCCCCCCACCTGTAACTTTGGCCATGCTTTTAGAATCATCTCTACCAAGCCAAATCCCAGCGATTAAATTTCCAGAATACCCAATAAACCAGGCATCACGGTAATCTTGACTTGTCCCAGTTTTTCCAGCGGCATCATTCTCGATAAAAGCTCTTTTACCAGTTCCACTCCGAATAACATCAGAAAGTAATTCATGGATCATTTCAATCTTCTCTGCCTTTGCCACAGATGGCTGATCCGTTACTTGATTTTTGTATATTATACCCTCTCCTGGCACGGTAACATTCTCAATTCCATAAGGGGAAATTGGATGCCCACCGTTTGAGAATGCAACGTAAGCAGAAGTGAGCTCTAATAAAGTCACTTCATTAGCACCAAGTGCTAAACTTGGCTCGTTTTTTAATTCTGAAGTTATACCGAGCTTTCTTGCCAAATCTATAGAATGTTGTCTCCCAATGCTTTCAGATAGGCGAACCGTAGGAACATTTAAGGACATCACAAGCGCCTCGGTCAAAGTCACATTTTTTCGGAACCTCCCATCGAAGTTTTTTGGTGACCAGGAACCTATTGTTAATGGTGTATCTGAAATAATAGAGCTTGGTGTATACCCCTCGTTCAATGCGGCTAAATACACTAAAGGTTTAAGAGCCGACCCGGGCTGACGCAGAGCCTGGGTCGCTCTATTAAACTGACTATTTGTATAGCTTTTTCCTCCTACCATTGCTAAAACCGCACCCTTTTTATCAAGCACAACCATCGCTGCTTGTTGCACCCCTTTTTTACTCCCACGACGGAGACCAGCCGCAATAGATTTTTCTGCCTGTTGCTGCAGCTTAGGGTTAAAAGTTGTGTCGACTTTTCGGTCTTTAGCAATATAGCCAGAATACGCAACGGCGCGGTCCCTAACCCAGTCTGCAAAATAGCGGTGTCCACTACCTCTCACAACTGCCCTCGCGATAGTAGATTTACTATCAAACGCGAGATCAGCTTCAATCTGGGTAAGAAATTCTGCGTTAACCATATTTACTAGAACCTGGCTCGTTCGTTTTTGAGCTAATCTAGGATTAGCGATAGGATTATAGCGAGATGGTGCTTTCAAAAGACCTACTAAAAGAGCAGAGTCATATAAAGTCAAAAACTCAGCAGATTTGTTGAAATAGTGATGTGATGCTGCTTGAAGTCCATAAGTCCCCGACCCAAAATATACTCTGTTCAAATAGATTGTTAATATTTGATCTTTTTTAAAAGAGAGTTCTAACCAAAAGGCAAGTAACAGTTCTTGAACCTTTCTACGAAAACTACGCCGTGGATTTAAGAACAAATTTTTTGCTAATTGTTGGGTCAGAGTACTGCCCCCTTGTTTTATCGAACCTGTTCTTAGATTTACAGCCATTGCACGAATTATTGATATAGGATCGAGACCAAAATGATCATAAAATCTACGATCCTCGGTAGCCAAGAGAGCATGTATGACGTTTCTTGGTATTTTTTCAAATGAAATTGGCTTTTTATACAAGTCACCAAATGAAGCAAACTCCACCCCATTAGAGGCGATCAGACGAATACCAGCAGAACGTGGTTTAAGGTCAATTTTAGAAATATCTGGAAGTTGGGTTGTTTCGTATACCAGCAGAATTCCTACTGCCCCAGTACCCCAGATGATTAATAAAAATACCA
>QCQB01000044.1 GCA_003212315.1 SAR116 cluster bacterium AG-447-C21
ATTAAGGGGCAGTACCTTCTTCACAGGAAGCGTCACGTGCAAATTATATTAGCGCCTTTGAAGACGTTTGCTCATTAAAAATTTTGACCAGTATACTCAAATCATAGATTTCCCGGTAATTTATACCCGCAATATCGTTAATTTTATTGAAGCCAGATTTTTGCCGTGGGATGAAGGCGCTTTTAAACCCTAATTTGGCGGCTTCTTTTATGCGTGCGTCGGTGTGACTAATTGCCCTGACCTCGGCTGATAGACCAATTTCTCCAAAAATCACACAATTATCAGGCGCTGGAACGTTATATAATGCGGATAAGATAGCTGTTGCTACAGCCAAGTCAGCCCCTGGCTCAGAAATTTTTAATCCACCGGCTACATTTAAAAAAATATCTTTGCCTGAGAAAGATATATTACACCGGGCCTCTAACACAGCTGCCACCATTGCCAATCTTCCAGCGTCCCAGCCAATAACGGCTCTTCTTGGAGTGCCAAAAGGTGAAGGCGCTACTAAAGCTTGTATCTCTATCAAGAGGGGGCGGGTGCCTTCCATTCCTCCAAAAACGCATGTACCAGCAATATTATTGATTCGATCCCCCAAAAATAATTCGGATGGGTTTTTAACTTCGGAAAGCCCCGTTTGTGTCATTTCGAAAACACCTATTTCGTCAGTAGCCCCATAACGATTCTTAACAGACCGCAATATACGGAATTGATGTCCTCTCTCTCCCTCAAAATAAAGAACAGTATCCACCATGTGTTCTAAGACCCTAGGGCCGGCTATGGTTCCCTCTTTTGTTACATGACCTACCAGTAATAATGCAATTCCTCTATTTTTTGCCACTCGGATTAATTCTTGAGCCGCGGCCCGCACTTGAGAAACTGTTCCGGGTGATGAACTCAAAGTATCAACATACATTGTTTGAATAGAGTCGATCACTGCAACTTTTGGCCCTGAGGGCACGTCAAGACATGATATGATATCTCTAATGTTAGTCGCTGATGCTATGAAAGTAGAGGATCCATCAACCCCTAGCCTTTGCCCTCGGGTTCGAACCTGGTCCAGAGCTTCTTCACCCGTGATATAGACGCAATTTAAGGTACGTGAAAGTTTGGATATCACTTGTAATAGAATGGTAGACTTTCCTATACCTGGATCGCCTCCGATTAATACAGCAGAACCAGGTACTAACCCTCCACCCAAAACTCTATCAAATTCTTCAATTTCCGTCATATTTCGGGGAGACCAGTCTAATGGCCCAGACAAGGGCATTAATTCTATTGCGCCCTTAATATTTTTATTTTTTAGGCTGTTACCAGGAAGAGAGGGAAGTACCTGTTCTTCTATAACGGAATTCCAGGCGCCACATGCGTCGCACTGTCCGCTCCATTTAGCATGAGAAGCGCCACAGTCTTGACACACATATCGACGAGTTGGCTTCGCCATTTTGAAAGTTTTCTCCCTTATTTTTTAAGGTGAATTTGTGAAAGCAAAGGGTCCATCTAAATAACCGTTAGCAAATTGTTTAACTAACGCATTATCTGTTTTGAATAATTTATCTGGCTTTCCAGACCATATAAGCGTTCCTTTATATAACATCGCAATTTTGTCTCCAAGCCGCATCGCGCTCGACATATCGTGTGTAATAGTAACTGCTGTTAATGATTCTCTTCGAATACATTGTAATATGAGTTCGTCTATTTTTTTACTCATAAGTGGGTCTAGACCTGTAGTTGGTTCGTCAAATAGTATAATCTGCGGATTAATAGTTAAAGTGCGCGCTAGGGCGATAACTTTTCGTAGGCCCGTCGATATATCACTTGGATACAAGTTTCCCATTCTTCGACTTATGCCCAATAAAGATAATTTTTCGAGCGCTAGATCTCTAGCTGCCTTGTGGTTCATTTTGAGTACATGTTTAGCTCCAAAGGCCACATTCTCTAAAATATTCAAAGAGTCAAACAATGCTGCATTTTGAAACATAAAACCAAAGTTTCTCTGAGGCATTGCATCAATACGGTTTCGGCGAGAGGTTAAAACTTTCCCATCAACCTCAATTTGACCTTGATCTAATGCATATAATCCAGATATGCACTTTATAAGCACCGACTTTCCGCTCCCAGACCCACCAATGATGACAAGGGATGAACCTTTTGCGAGTTGAAAGCTAACATTATGCAGAATCATTTTATTACCAAATGATTTTGTGAGGTCGGTTACCCTAAGGCGCGGAGTTTCTCTAGAGTCAGACAAAGAATAGCTCTGTTAATATATAATTAGTAATTAGGATGAGTATTGAACTCGACACAACTGCATTGGTAGTTGCAGAACCTACCCCCTGAGCCCCGCGGCCAGAGTGATAACCATGATAACATCCCATCAAAGCTATTAAAAATCCAAATACAGCTGCTTTGACGAGTCCAGAGATTATATCGATAGGTTGAAGATATATTGTAGTTTGGTCTAAATAAGTAGTAGAGTTGAAGCCAAGTTTGTGGACGCCAACTAGGTATCCGCCATAAATACCAATTAAATCACCCACTAATACCAAAGCGGGTAGGCACAAAATACTTGCCACAATTCTAGGAGCGATTAAATATTTGAATGGATCGGTCGCTAGTGTTTTGAGTGCGTCTATTTGTTCGGTTACTCGCATTGTACTTATTTCTGCTGCGATCGACGCGCCTATTCTGCCTGATACCATTAAACCTGCTAAAACTGGACCTAATTCCCTAGTTAAGGAAAGAGCCACTACTGTGGCAACAGCGCCTTCTGCCGAAAATCGAGTGAAACCCGTGTGACTTTGCAATGCTAAAACCATACCAGAAAAAAGAGTAGTCAGGCCTACAACGGGTAATGAATAATATCCAATTTCTACAATTTGTTTCAAAAAGATTTTAAAATAATATGGTGGGAGTGCACAACTTAATACAGCTTTATACGTGAAGATCGAAATACGCCCAACAACCTCAAGGAAATTGATTGTGCTGCGTCCTATTATTCCAAATAAGTTCATAAATCTATCGACCTTACTACCGTTTATTTAGAAATATTATTTGTGTTTCTGTAAATTCGATGGTGTCTCGTTCCCAGGCGAGTTAGAAGCTCATGGGGTACCGTATTAGCGACAGTAGCCAAATCGTCCAAGGTAAATTTATCACCAATAATTTCTATAAAATCACCTGTTTTTATCTTTTCACTCGCGATTTGTGTTATATCTATTGTTATATAGTCCATTGAAATTCGCCCAATAACCGGAAGTCTAAGGCCATTGAAAAATACCCATGAACAGTTAGATAAAGAACGCAGGTATCCATCTGCGTATCCAAGTCCTACAGTCGCCACTCGTGTTGCCTTTGAAACTCGATACGACGCACCATAGCCAACCGAAGCTCCGGTACTTAAAGTTCGTATCTGTAAAATACGACTATATAACTTAATAACCTGTTTTAAAGGCTTTGAAGGTATGGAGCCAGAGCCGCTCCCATATAGCGCTATCCCTGGTCGTACCATATCTAAGTGATACGATTGCCCAAGAAAAACTCCAGCCGAATTAGCAAGACTGGCTTTCACGTTAGGGAATTCTTTTTTTGCGTTTAAAAAAACCGATAGTTGTTTCTCATTCATTATGTCACGAGGCTGGTCACCGCAGGCCAAATGTGACATGATCCACTCAACGTTAAGTTCTTTTAATTCAGTCGGATTCTTTATTATATCATACAATTCGTTAATAGTTAGTCCAAGTCTATTCATTCCTGTATCTATGTGAAGTATGCTTGGTGCAGATATCTTTTTTTGTTGATTATAAATGGCCCATTTTTTAATTTGTTCTGTATCGTTTAAAACAGGTGTTAATTTATTACTATAGAAGATGTCTTCTGATCCTTCCAGCAAGCCGCTTAATACTGCTATCTGTTTTTCATTCTTACTAAAGCAAGCTCGTAACTCTATGCCCTCATCTATAGTGGCTACAAAAAAAGTCGAGCATCCTACTTTATCAAGTGCTTTGGCTACCACGGATGCTCCCATTCCGTAAGCATCTGCTTTGAGAACGGCCGCACATTCAGTATTTCCCACTTTGTTATTTATCAATTGATAATTATGAATAATCGAATCAATATTAATTTCTAAAAAGGAGTTAGAAATTTTATGATTATCTACTAACGGCATCATTATTAATGGCGATCTGGTAGTCGTTCTTCAGGTATAAAGTCAGAGAACCGCGTTGTCGCCCCATCAAAATGCATGGTAACAGTTCCGGTTGGTCCGTGACGTTGTTTTCCAATAATCACTTCTGCCTTTCCATGCGCCTTATTACGAAGGTCCATCCATTTATCATGTCGTTCATGATAGCGTTCGTCTCCTTCTTCGGGACGCTGAACAGGTTCGGCTTTGTCCAGATAATATTCTTCTCTGAATACAAACATAACTACATCTGCATCCTGTTCGATAGAGCCGGATTCTCTAAGGTCTGCGAGGACCGGTCTTTTATCTTCTCGTTGTTCAACAGCTCTCGAGAGTTGTGATAATGCTAGAACAGGAACATCCAGTTCTTTTGCTATAGCCTTAAGGCCTTGAGTAATCATCGACACTTCTTGAACTCTGTTATCGGCTTTATCATTAATAGAGGGTCTCATAAGCTGCAGGTAATCGACAATTATGAGAGAAAGGCCATGTTGTCGCTTTAAGCGCCGAGCTCGAGTTCTAAGAGCTGAGACAGTTATAGCTGGAGTGTCATCGATAAAAAGAAGAGCTGATTCGATATCCTGACTCGATTGCACTAGTTTCTGGAAGTCATTACTGGATAGTTCTCCACGGCGAATCTTCTCAGAGGAGATATTAGTGGTTTCTGACAAAATTCTTGTGGCTAATTGTTCGGCCGACATCTCTAGAGAAAAAAAAGCCACGCAAGCTTTTTCGTCCGAAGCATCGATGTCACTATGTTTTGCGACATTAAAGGCGATGTTTGTAGCTAGAGCAGTTTTTCCCATCGCGGGCCGCCCGGCCAATATAAGTAAATCGGAGGGATGAAAGCCACCAAGCTGTCTATCAAGGTCTTGGAATCTACTAGCTACACCCGCCAATCCGCCATCTCGCTTGTAAGCCGCTTCTGCCATGCGAATCGATTCAATTAAGGCAGTATTAAAGTCTTGAAGACCCCCCTCAATATTATCAGTTTCTGCAAGAGAGAATAGCTTCCCCTCTGCAATCTCAATTTGCTGAGCCGCGGGTAATTCCAATGTGTGCGAGTATGCTTCATTTACTACTTGTTCGCCAAGTTCAATCAACTCTCTTCGCAGGAAAGCATCTTTTATTGTTATACCATAGTCATCGGCATTTATAACTGTAACCAATGAAGCAGCTAAGGTTACTAGGTACTGCGCCCCTCCTACAGTCTTGAGTGAGTCGTCTTGATCAAAAAGCGATTTAAGTGTGATTGGGTTAGCTAGTTGTCCGCGTTCTATAAGTCGTCTGCATGCTTCATAAATTCGCCCATGCACAGGGTCTAAAAAGTGCTTTCCTGATAAAAAGTCTCCTACTTTTTCAAAGGCCCGGTTATTAACGAGGATGGCTCCCAGTAGACCTTGCTCAGCTTCAATGTTCCCCGGGGCCTCCCTATATGTTTCAGTGATAGGCCCGCCGACATCTAATGGCGTTACATTTGAATTTTGATCATCAATTGTCATAAATATAACAATAGCAGATTACGCAATAATCCACATGAAAAAAAGACTAACAAGTAATCAACAACACAAGCTAAAACAGTATCTTACGAGTTGTGGATAGCGTTAATAACGGGGATAAGAAATAATCAAAATTATCATAGAATGTCGTTGCTTTTTACCTGTCTCTATTTCCCGCAGTTTAATTCGCGTCCTCAGCAGCAGGGGAGGATTCTGGATCGCTTTCTTCCGTATTGATTATAGCTCGCCCAAGCTTAAGTTGTTGTTTCGCTTCTTCATCAGTTCTAGCAATGTTAGCGATAATCTCAACAGAAACTTCTGGGTGCAGCGTGACCCGAATAGGCTCCAATCCAAGTATTTTTAGAGCTCTATCAAGCGTAACTTGTTGCTTGGTAATTTTAATGCCTTTTTTTGAGACGGCCTCTGCTATGTCGCGGCTTGTAACGGATCCGTATAGTTGACCACTTTCTCCAGCTGCTCGGATTATTGTAACTGACAGGCTATCGAGTTTTGTCCCAACTTCAGATGCTTCCTTTTTTTGAGTTAGATTATCGGCCTCAAGTTGTGCTTTTTGTGTTTCAAAATGTTCTAGATTCTGTTTAGTTTTTCGCAGTGCTTTATTTTTTGGAAGCAAAAAATTTCTCGCAAATCCGGGTTTTACTTTCACAACGTCTCCCATTTGCCCTAGTTTCTCTATTCTTTCCAGCAGTATTATTTCCATTATTTTGCTCCGTAGGTACCAATAGTTTTATCTAATAAAATAATTACGTGTACACCTATTTTTATCTCATAATTTAGCCGCACGACTCTCTATTTTTGCTTTGATTTTGATGAAATGGTCGATCATCCCTATGAAAACTAACATCAACGCTGCCCACCGACTTATTAATATTATTGTATATACCGAAAATAGGATAGTTTTTTTGTAACCAGTTTTTTCGGTCGCTAAATGGATTACCCCAAGCCCTGAAAGTAATATGGGAAAGGCTATTATCGCCGCCAAGTTTATAGAGTACAAACCAAGTTCGCCGTCCGATACCGCGGCTATCAACCCACTGCTTATGAATGTTATTATCACCCAATGTGGGAGTTTTATTTGGCTCAACTTGAACGCAACGGGAGACGTTTGCGTGAAACGTTTCAAAACATGTCGAGCTATCATCGCATTTATTAAAAATAGAGTCATCCAGAAAATGCCTATTAGTGCGGGAGCTGTGTTTACTAATGTATTTTTTATCAATACAAGTTGTTTCCCAACCTCGGGGCTTATAGCGATATTTTTCTCTATCAAGGCGTTTTGGTACGTAAACATGATTGAGTCCGCTGTTTTGGAAAGTACAGCTTGTGTGTTTTCGTTTTGTTGAAACCAAAAATATAAAAATAAAATTGTCAACAAAAGTACTGGAGTAACAGATATCAGAGCACAAAGACGACCTACAGTGGCCGATGATAGGTCCGCTTTCGCACCATGGTAGCTGGCGTGCCTCTGCATTTGAGTTGCGCTGTCGCAAAATAGTGTTACAGGTAAGACCACAAGAAAAAAATAAATTACCGCTACCATTGGTGTTGTCAGACCGAATAATAGCAGGGCAGCTAATGCGCCAGCTACTCCCGCAAAATAATTTTTCCCACTCAAACCTAGAATTAATAATGGTAGCGGTGTAAGATATGCTAGGAGTGTTCCCATTAGCGGCCCTGAAGCAGCGATCATCAGCAATACGGCACTCAAAAGACCTGTTCCTAGAGCTAAGAGTAGATTGTTTCTCATGATGCATCGCCTGCTATCTCTACCACCTATCTGAAGACAGATTACTAAGTCAATAGATATGGAAGCAAAGCAAGGAATCGAGCTCTTTTTATCGCCTTTGATAGCTCCCGCTGCTTTTTAGCCGAAACGGCTGTTATTCGACTAGGTACGATCTTTCCACGCTCCGAAATGAACCTTTGGAGTAGTTTTACGTCTTTGTAGTCTATCTCTGGCGCTCCCTTACTAGCAAAAGGGCATGATTTTTTTCGTCGCGTAAAAGGGCGGCGAACCGCTGGTCGAGATATCGAAAGTGTTGTCAATGTCTTAACTCCTTATTCACTTATTTCATCTGGAATCAGACTTTCAATTGGCCCGCTCCCCAAAGTTCGATCTAAGTCGTCGAAGTCGTCATTCGAATTACGATCTTCGAATTTATCAGATCTTTTGCCTTTTTCACCTCTGTCGGATTTTGCATGCATCATCACAGACTGCCCTTCTGGGAACTGGTCTAATTTAATTGTGAGATGGCGCAAAATATCTTCATTCAATCCCATGTTTCGTTCTAGCTCTGCCATGGTGGCGGAGGATGCTTCTATATGGAACATTGTGTAATGTCCCTTCCGGTTTTTTCTAATTTTATAGGCTAGATTCTTGAGTCCCCAATATTCCCGGTTTTTCACTTTTCCCGAGTTATTAGTGACAATTGCTGAAAGCTCGTCGGAGAGTTGATCAGTCTGTGCAGTAGTTAGCTCTTGACGCGCTATGTAAACGCATTCGTAACAAGTCATTTTGGCTCCTTATGGCTCATCGGAAACCGCCTGAGCGATTCCAAGCCGGGGCTACCGGCAAGGAGTTGAAGAATTATTCGGTTTTACCCTTGTCTGAACGTTGTATGTTCAGGATAAGGAAGCGGGAATATACAGGAAATTGAACCTTAAGCAAGGAAGTGTTGAGAAAATTTCTAATAAACTTACTTTTTGGGAAACTGGCGGTCTTGACAGATGCTGGATAGCTGAGTCTGCTAGTCTGCAAAATAGGCGGTTGATTGAAGGAAATAATATGGCATTTAAAAATACACATAGAGCTATGGTTTTCCCTGGGCAGGGCTCGCAATATGTGGGGATGGGCAAAAAACTAGCTGAGCATCCCGTGGCGAAGGAAGTTTTTCAGGAAGTCGATGACGCTCTTGGGACTCCACTTTTTAAACTCATGTGTGAAGGTCCTGAAGAAGAATTAATTCTTACTAAAAATGCACAACCAGCGCTTATGGCGAATAGTCTGGCTGTCATCAGAGTGATAGAGGCCGAAACGCGAAAAAAAATTAATGAGCTAGTCGATTATGTTGCGGGACATTCACTAGGTGAATATTCAGCTCTGGCTGCTACAAACGCTATCTCATTGTTCGATGCGGCCAAATTACTGCGGTTGAGGGGAGAATCAATGCAGGCAGCTGTTCCGGTTGGAGACGGTGCCATGGCGGCATTGTTAGGAGCAGATATGGGTGTAGTGACCAAGCTTGTTAATGAAGCAAGTAAGATAGGAATATGCGAAATTGCCAATGATAACGCGCCGGGGCAGATTGTGATCAGTGGTGAAGCAAAGGCAGTTAATGGAGCTATCAATATGTCTTCAGATTTTGGAGTTAGGAAAGCGATGTCTTTACCTGTGAGTGCACCTTTCCATTGCTCTATGATGAAGCCAGCTGCTGAAGTTATGGCGGCTGCATTGGAAACAACTGTCATAAATAGTCCTGATATTCCATTGGTAGCGAATGTCTCTGCTTTGGTTGGGAGTGGAGATCCATCAGACATTCGAAAATTGCTTGTAGAACAGGTCACTAGCCTAGTCCGCTGGCGTGAAACAGTGCTATGGTTATCGAAACAAAACATATCAACTATAATAGAAATAGGCGCCGGGAAAATATTATCGGGTATGAATAAAAGAATCGATAAAGAATTAATATCGTTATCTATCGCTGACTGGAACGAAATAGATGAGTTTTTGAAAAAAATAGAGTCAGGAGAGTAAATATGTTCAATCTTGATGGAAAAACAGCTTTGATTACAGGAGCTACTGGTGGAATAGGCTCAGCTATTACACGGGCGCTTCATTCTCGGGGAGCAGAAGTGATCTTATCCGGGACCAGGCAAGGCTCTCTGGATGAATTAGCTCATGAATTATCTGATCGTGCACATCCTATTGCGGCAGACCTAAGTGATAAGAGTTCCATTGACTCGTTAATCAAACAAATAAGCGATATCTCGACTGACGGTGTCGATATCGTTATTAATAATGCCGGCATTGTCCGTGATAACTTACTTGTAAGGATGAAGGACGAAGAGTGGAACCAAGTTTTAGATATAAACTTATTTGCTGGGTATAAACTTACTCAAGGACTCATGCGTGGTATGATGAAACGCCGTTGGGGGCGAATAATTGGCATATCCTCCGTTGTTGGTACGACTGGAAACCCTGGACAGGCCAATTATGCAGCTGCTAAAGCGGGTATGATTGGGTTTTCAAAGGCATTGGCGCAGGAGGTGGCTACTCGAGGTATTACGGTTAATGTTATTGCTCCTGGAATGATTCAAACAGCCATGACGGATGATTTGAACGAGGATCAATCTGCAAGGCTTTTATCCACTATACCGTTAGGCCGGCTAGGTAGCCCCGAGGAGATAGCAGCCTCGGTAATATATCTGGCATCTGATGAGGCAGCTTATGTGACAGGCGTCACCTTACACGTTAATGGTGGTATGGCGATGTATTAAGGCTCTTTTAGGTAGCTAAGTTATATTGAAGGGATAGTTTTTTATTAGGAAGCTGGCATATATGTAGTAAATGTGTTATTCCCCCGAACAATTTTAGTGATTGACTGAAAATCAAGGGGTCAATTAGTGTTCGATCTATCGATACTAGATCTGTTGAGAATAGGTCAGTCGTAATTCATAGTTTAAATCGAGGACATAGTGATGAGTGACGTTGCAGAGAAAGTTAAGGCTATTGTTGTTGAGCACTTAGGTGTAGAGGCCGACAAGGTAACAGATACAGCCAGTTTCATAGACGATTTGGGTGCTGATAGCCTAGATAACGTCGAGTTGGTTATGGCCTTTGAGGAAGAGTTTGGTGTTGAAATTCCTGATGATGCAGCAGAAAAGATTGTTACCGTTAAAGATGCGATAACATTCATAGAAGGCGCATCGTAACTTTAAGTTAGGATAAAATTAATTATAGTTCTATTTGGAACAATTAATTTTAGGTGATGTGACATGAGACGCGTTGTTGTTACCGGTATAGGTCTTGTAACTCCGCTCGGAGCAAATACGAGTGTAACTTGGGACCGTCTCATTAATGGTGAGTCGGGAATAACCGAGGTCACGCAGTTTGATGTTACAGATTTGCCTGCAAAGATTGCCGGCACTGTTCCGGAGGGTGCCACAGATCTAGGTTTGTTTTATCCCGATGATTGGTTGGAGCCAAAAGAACAACGTAAGGTTGATAGATTTATCCTACTGGGAATGGTTGCAGCGTCTCAGGCTGTGGAAAATTCTGGTTGGATAGCAAAAACCTCTGAAGATCAGAATAGAACGGGCGTGATAATTGGGTCTGGGATTGGTGGCCTGCAGCAAATTAATGATAATGCTATTAAATTAAATGAATCTGGTCCGAGACGGATTTCCCCATTTTTTATTCCAGCGGCTTTAATAAATTTAGTTTCTGGCCAGGTATCTATTAAGTTTGGTTTTAAAGGGCCTAACCACGCCGTTGTTACAGCGTGTTCAACTGGGGCCCACGCTATAGGAGATGCGGCTAGGTTAATTATGTTGGACGATGCTGATGTAATGATAGCGGGGGGGGCTGAAGCTGCGGTGAATAGACTCGGGTTTGCCGGTTTTTCTGCTGCAAGAGCGTTATCCACTGGTTTCAATGATAAACCTGAATCTGCTTCGAGGCCGTGGGACGATGATCGCGATGGATTTGTGATGGGCGAGGGCGCGGGCGTAGTGGTTTTGGAGGAATATGAGCACGCTAAGAAAAGGGGCGCAAACATTTTTGCTGAGATCGTCGGATATGGATTGTCAGGTGATGCGCATCATATAACAGCTCCTGCTGATGACGGTGACGGCGCATTCAGATCGATGAAAAATGCTCTTAAACGAGCACAATTAAATCCATCCGATATCGATTACATAAATGCCCATGGCACTTCCACGCCATTAGGCGATATGATTGAGCTTGGCGCTGTAAGTCGTCTTTTTGGGCAGCACTTAAAGGATATAGCGATGTCCTCAACAAAATCATCGATTGGACATTTGTTAGGGGCAGCAGGAAGTGTTGAGGCCATTTTTTCTATTCTTGCTATGAATAATGGAATAGCACCACCTACATTAAATCTAGACTCACCGTCTGATGGATGTCAGAATATAAACCTTGTCCCTCATGTAGCCCAAGAAAGAACTATAACGTCTGTGCTTTCCAATTCGTTTGGGTTCGGTGGAACCAATGCATCCCTCGTATTTTCTAAAATCTAATTAACCTGGCTATGTATTCTCTGGTCAGGGTTATAGGGCTCCTTGGCATACTATTCACGTCCGGGCTTTTTAGTCTTGGCTGCTATATGTACTTGGAATTTAATAGGCCTGCAGAATTACAGTCGGATAAAGTTATAATTATACCAAAGGGGTCAGGGCTAAATGAAATCGCCAGCCTTTTGAGCGATAATGGAGTCATAAAGAGCAAATATCCATTTATTTTAGCGGCAAAAATATTTGGATTATCCGGTCGTCTAAAAGCTGGCGAATATGAGTTTTCTACGATGGTGAAGCCCGCGGCGGTTCTGGAAATTCTTACAGCAGGGCGGACTTTAGTTAGACATATAACTATTCCCGAGGGGCTAACATCTAAAGAAATAGTTAAATTATTAAAAGAAGAAAATGGGCTTGTTGGAACTATAAATTCAACGCCACCAGAAGGTAGTTTACTACCCGAAACATATTACTATTCCTTCGGTGATTCTCGACTGGAAATTGTAAATAGAATGAAAAAACAATTTACAAAAAAACTCAAAGAATTATGGGACACTCGGAACCCTAATATACCGATTAAAACTAGTTATGAGGCAGTAATATTAGCTTCAATAATAGAAAAAGAAACAGCAATAAGGGAAGAACGTTTTCTAATAGCAAGCGTTTTTACTAACCGGCTGTCTCGCAAAATGCGGTTGCAATCTGATCCTACTGTAATTTATGGGGTTGCGGGTAAAGATCTTAACGAACCAATCACCCAAACAGATCTGAGGCGGGAAACAGCCCACAATACTTACGTAATTAGAGGGCTTCCCAAAACTCCGATATGTAATCCAGGTATCGCTAGTATTGAAGCTGCATTGTACCCAGCTACAACGAGCTACTTTTATTTTGTTGCAAAAGGTGGAGGTCGTCATTCCTTTTCAAAAACACTCAAGGAACATAATATCAACGTAAAAAAATGGAGGAAGGCCCAAGAAAAAATCAGTAAGTAATATTTTTTTCAAATAAGATCAGCGGACATGTTGGGTCGTTAAAACATTAGTCTGGCAGGAAATCAAATAAAAAATGAAAATATTAGGGGTTAAAGAGCTGTGTTCAAAAAAATCAGTAGGCGTACCATCTTTTTTGAGAAAAAACAGTTTACTTGTTGATGCTATATTTGACTCAAATACTTGTTGTAAACTTCAGCGCAATATATAGTGCTATAGATATATAAACACACTACAGCTAGAAGACATTCAATGGTATTAGAAAGCATGACCGGGTATTCTCGTTCGGATGGTGTTCTTAAATTGGGAGTTCCAGAGCAAACTTGGCGATGGACTTGGGAATTGCGAAGTGTAAATAGTAAGGGATTCGATCTTCGTTCAAAATTACCGCCAGGGCGGCAATCATTAGAAATATCAGCAAAAAAAGAGATTATGACCCAAATAACAAGAGGGTCAATAACGGCACACTTGATTCGAAAAGAGGACCTGACAGAGAAGAAAGTTGTAATTAACGAACAATTTTTGGAACAACTTTGTGATACCCATCAAAGGTTGAAAAAGGCAGGTATAGTTGCCGCAACAGCGCCCGTTTTAGACAGGTTATTGTTAGTCCCGGGAGCAGTGGCTGTGGAACGGGAGCAAGAATTAAACTCAGATGAAAATCAAATTTTGGATAACGCTATTTTAGAATCCCTGAAAGATGCATTGAGTACTCTAATTTCCGTACGTAAGAAAGAAGGTACTCAAGTATCAAATATTCTAGAAAAACAACTTTCAGAATTATTGGAATTATGTGATCGAGCACGTATTATAGCCAATACTAATAGGCACCGAATTAGCGACACATTAGAAGAGCAAATAGGTTTAATCTCGAAAATGAAAGTTACTCTATCAGAGGAGCGTTTAGAACAAGAATTAGCAGTTCTTCTAACTAAATTAGATGTAACCGAAGAGGTGGATAGGCTCTCAATTCATCTAGACTCTTGTACTCAGTTATTGAAAGCCGGAAGGATTGTTGGACGAAGATTAGACTTCATTTGTCAGGAGTTGAATAGAGAGGCCAATACATTGTGTTCAAAAAGTTCTGATAAAGGGTTAACTTCAATCGGGATTGATTTGAAGGTGGGAATAGAAAAATTTCGTGAACAAATACAAAATATACAATAGGGCAGATCTTTGACTTTATTTTCTATCAAGCGTCGCGGATTAATGTTGGTATTATCTTCGCCGTCAGGTGCTGGTAAAACCAGTATAGCTCGAGAATTACTGGCAATAGATGATAACTTAGAGATGTCAGTCTCAGCGACTACTAGGCCACGCCGACCTGGTGAAGTTCATGGGGTTGATTATGCGTTTGTAGAACCGAATGAATTTAGGGATATGATTGATGATAAAAAGCTTTTGGAATACGCTAAAGTATTTGATTACTATTACGGGACGCCTCGAAAACCTGTAGAAGAGGCATTGGCTTCTGGACGTGATATTTTATTTGATATTGATTGGCAGGGAACTCAGCAGTTGGCTGAACATGCTGGAGAAGATTTAATAAGGGTGTTTATTCTCCCTCCATCAACTAGGGAATTGGAAAGAAGATTAAAAACCCGTGCACAGGATAGTGCGTCAGTCGTCGCCAATAGAATGGCCAAAGCAATGGATGAAATAAGCCACTATCCAGAATACGATTACATAATAGTAAATACTGTATTAGAGGATAGTGTTGCGAACTTACGATCAATACTGACATCAGAGCGTCTCAAACGAAAAAGAATATTAGGTTTGACTGATTTTATTAAGCAATTAAGAGAAGGTAGCTAATTATTTTAAGTCTTGTAAGCCTGAGCTAGTCTGCAGAAATCTTCTATAGATAAATTTTCGGGACGCAACGTGGGATCAATATTTGTTGCAAGCAGCAAATCGTCACCACCTACTTTTTTTAAACTGCTTCTGAGCATTTTCCTGCGCTGTCCAAAGGCTTGGGCAGTAATTTTTTCTAGGACCTGCCTTTTGGCTGGGAACAGTGGTTGTGACCGTGGTATTATTTCTAATAAGGTGGACGTTACCTTGGGTTTTGGATGGAAAGCGGAGGCGGGTATATCAAAAAGCATTTTTGGACGTGTTAGCCATTGTGTGATAATTGACAGTCTTCCGTAGTTCGAGCTCCCGGGTTTAGCACATATTCTCATGGCAACTTCCTTTTGAACCATAACCGTAATTGCCTTGAAGGCATTAGGTGTTTGAAGCCAATTCAGTAATAATTGAGTGGCTATATTATATGGTAAATTCGCTACAATCCGTCGTGGTAAAACTCCCATTTTATTAATAGGTACTTTCAAAGCATCGTCTGATATTAATTCTAATTTCCCATTACAAATATCAACAAGCTCTGAGAGGGCTGTTATTGCTCTTTTATCTCGTTCTATGGCAATTATTTTTCCAGCCCCTTCTATAAATAGCGCACGAGTTAACGCGCCTGGTCCAGGGCCAATTTCAAAAATTGTTTCATTTGATGACAGGTTAGCGGCTCTAGCAATTTTTCGTGTCAAATTTAGGTCAAATATAAAGTTTTGGCCCCACGACTTATTGGGAGTTAAATCATATTTTTCAACAACTACTGCTATCGGCGGCAGATTGAATATTTTAGTGTTTATATTATTCATAAAAAAGATTCTTTTATGTTTTTTGTCGCCAAGAATATATCTGCTCGGCCAAGAGAATGGCATTTATAAGGCTCTCTGGATTGGCTTTTCCTGTCCCGGCGAGCTCTAATGCAGTGCCATGGTCCGGAGATGTTCGCACAAATGGCAAGCCAATTGTTGTGTTTACAGCACCCCAAAAATCTAGAGTTTTAAGAGGTATTAAAGCTTGATCATGATACATACAAATAGCGACGTCATATTGATTCCGGGCAGTCTCATGAAACATACTGTCAGCAGGAAAAGGTCCGGATATTTGTATCCCATACTCTTTCAGTATTTTCATGGCGGGCTCTATAATTGTGATTTCCTCTGTGCCTATTGTCCCACCTTCTCCCGCATGAGGATTCAAGCCAGTAATCCATATTCTGGGATACTTTATATTGAAGTCATGCATTAAAGACTGGGCTGTGATTAAACATACTTCCACAATCAGTTCAGTTGTTAATAGGTCTGTTATCTTACAAATCGGGTCATGGATTATTACCGGCACGACACGAAGCGTTGGAGAAACTAATAACATAACAGGCCTAGGATTACCGTTAGCCAGGTGTGCTAGATATTCTGTGTGGCCTGGGTATTTGAATCCTGCGTCCTTTAAGGTATGTTTTTGTATTGGATTAGTTACTATACCGCTCACTAATCCTTGCTCCACAAATTCTACCGAAATATCAAGAGCCTTAATAACGGAGTTTGCATTTTCCAGAGAAGGTTTTCCGGGAACACATGAGCCTGAAAAATAGTGAGGTAATATAGGCAAGGCGTCAGAAAAGTACTCTTTTGCTTCTGAGGGTTTACCAATGATACGCAGAGGAAGGTCTAAACCTGCTACTTTAGCCCGTTCTTTTACCCTATCAGGGTCATCCAGTAAAAAGAATAACCCTGTATGTCCACTTTTCCATGCTTTCATTGTAATTTCGACACCTATACCTGAAGGTTCCCCCGGTGTTATTACCAATGGTTTATTATACATTCATCGGGTCCTAACTGGATCAATTTTGTGGTTTTGTGTTTTTTACAATCTTTTCTCAACAAATGCTCTCTGTCGAAGATTTCTAAGATACTTTCGTGCCATTGATTCTATTTTTTTCCCTCGAAGATTACGGAGCACACTTTCATCATCAGGTATATTGCTCGGGGGAGTAGTTCTATTACACACAGTTATTGTGGATATTTCACTATCTTGCTTCGTCGGATTATTAGGAATCCCAATTTTTGATTGCGTTACTATTTCTCTTAGCTTCGACGATAATTCGCCTACTAAAAAGTTCCCTAGATTAGTTGTCGTATAAGCCTCATTGATTAGCGATAGTTTTTCAAGCTCTCCACATGTTTTTATTTTTGATAAGGAATTTTTTAAAATATTTAATTTTTTTTGCGAATTGCTGTTATTGTGAGATTTTGATAGCTTTATACGAGTTTCGATCAGATTTACTTTGACTTTCATCTCATCAAATTCCTTGAATACATTCTTTTTTTCCAGTTTTAATATGTGAAAACCCGAATTTGTTTTTATAGGACTAGTTATATCTCCAATTTTTATTTTCTGGAGGGCCAAATCTAATTTTGGTGATAGTTGTCCTGTTAGAAACCAACCACCGCGACCAATATCCATCGCACTGCCAGTGGCTGAATACTCCCTGGAAACTTTTCTGAAATCTGCACCACTTTTTATGGTATTATGTAGTTTTTTGGCTCTGGCGCGAACTTCATTTTCATTGTCTGTATAGTCTACGGGAAGAAAAATCTCAGATATAAGATAACGTTCCTTCCCAATATTATCTCGAAGTCGGTTTATAACCTCGGCAACCTCCTCATCACTTACCTTTAAATAATTACTGAATTTACGTTGTACGGCAAGAGTCCACCCCAAGGATGTTTTTATTTGAGAGATAACGTCGTTGTAATCTAATTTATTTTTGATGATAAATTTGTTTAGTGTATTTCGAGGTAATTTAAATCGCTTTTCCATGAGGTGTTTTGCATTATCTATTTCTCTTTCGCTGACTTTGATTTTTAAACTAATTACTTCCTGATTTTGAAGTTCTTCGTTTATTAGCTGATTTAAAACTTCTTTTTGCAGTTGGCGTGTTTTAATTCTACTTATCTGGGATGGCGAAATTATAGAAATTAACTTCAGGCGTTTTTGAAGATCGGAGGCAGTTATAATTTTATCATTTACCACGGCAGCTATACTTAGCCTTGTTCTCTCTTCAGATTCAGTAGCTTGCGGAGATAACAGCATTAATATGAAAATTGCTATATGACCAAAACTGAGGGAGAGCTTTTTTGTTTTTAAATTAGTTTTCATTAGATTTATTATCTCATAGATAAAAGAGTTGGCGCCCACAAGATTGGAAACCTGCTGAAACCATTATTTATCAAGTGAACAAAACTTATTATTCCAATGTTCATATTGACCCTAAGTTTTTAAAATTGATAATGAGAAATATTTGATTATCGGACTCTATACCATCAAAACTGATGTTTTTCCTTTGATAGCCTACACCTAGAGTGAAGCACTCATCGGTGTATGTAAGATTTATAGCTCCTTTTCTGGTTTTACTAGTGTCATCGCTAAGGTCCTGTGTTAGGTTTACCGAACTTGACCAGTGTTTATCTATTTTCGCAAAAAATTCAAAGTTCACTTGTTCACGATTTTCTAAAATCTCTGTCGAGATATACTCATCCAATAGTACATAGTCGAACGAAAAATTATATGAATTATTTTTTATTTCAAAACCCAATTCGCTTCGATTTGGCGTAAAGTTGTTTTTGTCCAGCCGAAAGCGATAAGCGAGCTTTGCCCAATCAGCTGGGGAAAAAAACGCCTGTCCAACAAAATCAGAAAAATCATCTTCTAGTCCTGAGCCGTGGTCAAACGTATTTTTGCCCCATAAATGATAACTCTGCCCGAAGAAAAAGTCATAATTTAAAAGGTTATCGACGAACCAAGACCCTTTGATGCCATAATCAATTCTCGAACCTTCCGTGAGTCGATTTATTCCAGAGTAACGATTAAACTCGAAAATATTAGTATTATCATACTCAAAGCCTCTGCTGTCTTCATTTGGCACAAGTGAGGTCTCTATAATATTGGGGGCTATTACGACATTGATTATGGGTTCTAAAATTTGATGTGTGTTCTCGGCTTCTCTAAACATCGGATAAACCCATTTTAATCCCAATTGTGGAAACATCCGCGCTCCAAATTCGTTATTGTTTTGAATGGTCAAGGTAGTATCCTGAGTGTCCTTATCTGCAATAAATAGGTCTGACTGTGCTACTGCGTTGAATTCAAATAATGATCCGTTTGTGCTATAATAGGGGAGTTTCCATCCTGTTGATAATGAGAATATATGACTGTCTTTACCAAATTGCCGTGAAATTGACCTGAATGTGGTCTCTAATTCAGTCCTACCTCCGATATTGTTGGGTTCGCCAACAAAATTATAAAAAATAGTCGGTAAAACTTTAGGTTGTTGGCCTTTGGTATCAAAAGATCGCAAACCTTGAAACTTATAACCTTCGAGAGAAAAATAATTTCTGGCTCTAAAACCCTCTATCAAAAGACGGCTGGTAAGCATTTCTGTGTCCTCTGATAGGTACCTTCTAGTATAACTTTTATCACTCGTTTGCTCGATATCAAATTGAGCTCTCCAAGTATCACTTAATGAAAAATTTGTCTTCATTGATACGCTTCCCTCGACACTCATTTTTTTTGAGTTTTCCGAAGAAACAGTGTTATCCAAAATTCCAAGGCTGGTTTCTAAATTTATAAAGCCATTTGAAAATGCTTTGCGATAATGGGACTCAAGTGTGAAGCCTTCTTCAGTATAAATAGTTGGCTCGAGTTCGAGATCTTTAGATCGTCCCAATGTTAGAAAATAAGGT
>QCQB01000045.1 GCA_003212315.1 SAR116 cluster bacterium AG-447-C21
CGATTTAGAAATATGTGAAAATAGGGACCCAAAGGGCCTCTATGTAAAGGCGCGAAATGGAGAGATATCAGATTTCACCGGAATATCGGCGCCGTACGATAAGCCCAGAAACCCCGAGTTAGTTATAGATACAGGGGAGCAGGGCATCGGTGAGTCAACGACAAAATTATTATCTTATATCGATGAAAAATTCAGCATTTAAAAGGCAGAGAGGGTCTGTAAACTATTTGGGCTTATGGAAGACTTTTTGTAAAACTCTATCTGCCTCGGTGTTACGGCCCAACTCACGAAGTAATTTAGCATAACTAACGTAAATTGCTCGTTTCACCTCCTTAGCCTCTACGGTATTGTTTTGATCAATGGTTGCCATAGCCAATTTATAAGCTTCAACGGCATCATCTAACTGGCCGCGTCTATGATTCAAATCAGCAAGGTTGCCTAGGGTTCGTGTAACATTTGGATGGTCTGATCCCTTTAATTCCGCCCAAAGGCCAATAACCTTGGTATATAAACTTTCTGCGCCATCGAGATCACCACTTGCCTCGATAACAATTGCTAGATTATTCAAAACGGCTGCACGAGCTTCCGTCCCGCTATCGGTTAGTTGAACAGCGCCTTTTAGGAGATCTAAGGCTTTGGCCGAGTCTCCTTTTTCATAGGCGGCCCCTGCTTTATCAACTAATGTTTGCCATTCTTGATCCGACTGGGCGGCAGGAACAAGCACTATAAAGCCGATGTACCCTATCAGAATGAAGGTTAGAAAGTTAACATGGTTTGGTTGCAGTTTTATAATCATTTTTTTACGGTCTGTTCGTTGATTTGATCCTGTTGAAGTCGAATTTGGACCGGCCAAGTACTCTTAATGAAAGACAAAACCGAAATAATTTCTTTATCACTGAGTATCTGTTCATATCCCGGCATGGCTGACGCGCCACCAGCTTTGCCTGCCCCACCATATTTAGTTATAAAAAATAATTCCTCATGCGAATGATGCCATGTATGTCCTGTTTCGTCGTGCGGTGGGGCCAGTATATTATTTTGTCCATCTTTTATATTCCAACCTTTTTGACCCTCTAGATTAATACCATGACAGACGGCACAATGAGTTCTGTATATCCTTTCACCCTTATTTAGGAGATCTGGGTCGTTTAATTGCAATCTTATTTCAGTTGTATCAACGGCCTGATGATTTTCTAACTTCGAAGATATCTCTTCGGGTTTGCTTTCTATAGATGTTGGCTGTGGCTCCGATAATTCAGGACTTATTTTATAAACATTCGAATCCGAGAAAAAAGAATACCCAAGTCCCAATACAAGCAACCCAACTGCATAAAAACCGGTCAACGCGCCCATTATTCTCGAATATTTGTTTCTTGATAATAAAAACAATTAATTAAAACCTTCTATTCGTTAGGTATTTTTTAATTCAGAACTTTTCCAGAAAAGCTTACGGTCGAATCCCAATCAAACATTAAACAAAAAAAGTTTCCGTTTTTCCAAAAACACTATTTACGCAAAAGAGCACTCTCTAACCAAGCAGCAGCGGCGAGTGTTTTAGAATCAGATCCGGTAGGTCCGATTACCTGCACACCCAAGGGCAATTCGTTACTACCTTTGCCAAATGTAATATTAACGCACGGCCATCCAAGTAATGTCCAAACTCTGTTGAATAGCGGGTCACCGGTGGAGCCCAAACCTTTTGGCGCCTCGTCACCCGATGACAAAGTCAGAATGATATCTATTTTTTCAAATAATTCCATATACTTTTCCCGTGCGGCGTCCGCTTTGGACTTCATTGCCGCTAAGCCCTTTGTCGATATTGTTTGTCCCGTGGCAATACTATCCTTATAAAACTGTATGAGTCGCTCGGGATGAAATTCATATTCCCACTCGAGAGCTTTGCCTGCATCACCAAGCATAATAACAGTCTGTATATCTGCTAATTTTTCAAAACTAGTTGAAGATGGTATATCAGTGATTGTCGCTCCTTTTGTTTCTGCAATTTTACTCACCTGTTCTAAATTGTTGAGAACAGTTTCCGATGCATCGTTCCGAAATGGAACCATTAGACCAATTCTTGGAGATTGCTCATCAAAAATCGATAAATCTGGAATTGCTTCATCCCTCAGTGCAAAATCAAAAAAACTTACATCCGCAACACTTCTGGCAAAAACACCGACAGTATCTAAATAATTCGATAGTTCCTTAACTCCTGACCTGTCATGCGTTCCAACGGTTGGTTTAAAACCAACAACACCACAATACGACGCGGGCCGAATTACAGAACCTGCTGTTTGTGTCCCGAAGGCAAGCGGCATCTGAAAATCTGCAACCCCTGCTGCCGATCCACTTGAGGACCCACCTGGTGTATGTGCAGGATTATGGGGATTTTTCGTTTTTCCCGGATTGCGCCAGGCGAATTCTGTCGTTACCGTTTTTCCTAAAATAACGCCTCCATGTTCTCTGACCTTATGCACGCATGCAGCATCTTTGTTCGGTTGGTTCAATCCATAAATTGACGATCCATACGTTGTAGGCATTGTCTTGGTATCAATAATATCCTTTATCCCAATCGGCAACCCACCAAGAGGCCCAAGATTTCCAGTTTTATCGGAATTAATCGCAGACAACAGTGCCAATTCTGGATCAATAAAGGTCCAAGCTTCCACTTCGTCTGATCGCAGATTAATCCGCTCCAAACATGATTGCATCAATCTTTCAGAAGTTAGCGTGCCTTCCTTAATTTTCTGTCGTGCTTCCAATGCCGACAGTTCGCAAGCTTCAGCCATTCCCCAACTCCTCAACGATTTATCTTTGGGTTATTAAGTAATAATGAGTATTAATATCTATATATAAATGAGTTTCCCAGAAACGCTAATACTAATAGACAAAATTGATGGTGAAATTACCCATAATTTCTTTATAGAGCTAGTGAATTTTGCCTCGTGAAATGCTTCAGATTATCTCATGGTTTAGTCACGATTTACTTGTGTCTTTTTTGGTTGATACCATACCTAAAAATTAATCTGCTTGCTATGCAGCGCTACGAAGCCATCCTAAAAAACAACAAAACTGACAGTAAGGCAGAAACCTAAACTCGGCGCTACCATTCCTTGGTTGTGACACCATTATGCAAAAATGATTATAAATCAAAATTCTTCAGAAAACACTGAATTTCAGTTACAACATGCCACAAATGCTGATATCTTAAAATTCAAATACTAATTGGTATAGCGCGTCGTTTGAGAACTAAAGCAAATCAATCCTTTGTTTTCGAACGGGGGGCACCTATTGACGAATGCTGATAATAAAGCTCTCGAGCATCTGGGAGTAAACCATTTGAGTAGACAGAACAAAGAATATTTGAGTCAAAATCAGGAACGTTATTCTCTTGCTATGCAAGCTTCCAATGACGGTCTTTGGGATTGGGATCTGAAAACAAATAAAATACTTTATTCTGACAGATGGAAGGAGATGCTGGGCTTTAATGACGATGAGATCAGTGATACTGCCGATGAATGGCTGAGTCGGGTCCATCCGGAGGATCATGACCGAGTAAGAGCATCGATAGATGCATATTTGGAAGGCACTACATCTAATTTTGAAATTGAATATCGAATAAGACATTTCAGCGATAATTATCTTTGGATGATGGCAAAGGGATTGGCCATAAGGACGTCCGATGGAATAGCGACAAGATTTGCAGGATCACAAACAGATGTGAGTGAAAGAAAATCGAATGAAGAACAGATGATATATGATGCTCTTCATGATACTCTAACGAATATTCCCAATAGAACACTTCTTCTGGATCGTATTCGCCAATCCCTTGTTAGACGCCAAAGATATCCAAAAACTTCGTTTGCTATAATATTTATCGACTTAGACCGCTTTCGCCTGGTCAATGAAAGTCTTGGACATATCCATGGAGACGAACTCTTGCAATTGATATCGGCGCGTTTAAAGGAGACCATTCCAATCAGCGATACAGTAGCTCGACTTGGCGGCGATGAGTTCTCTATATTACTTCAAGACATCAATAGTGTAAGGGATGTTGAAGTAATCGCCAAAGATATCCAAGATTTATTTTCCAAACCATTTTTTCTAGGGGACAGAGAAGTTTTTGCATCGGCATCGATGGGTATCGCCCATTCAGATAATGATTATAAAACTCCAGAAGAAATTCTTAGAGACGCAGAATTAGCAATGTATCGTGCAAAACGTGAGGGTAAATCGCAAAGCATTGTTTTCCAACCACAATTTAGGCAATCTAGTCTTTCACCAATAGATCTGGATACCGATCTTAGACGAGCGTTAGATCGCGACGAAATGGAGCTTCACTACCAACCCATTATATCGATGCGGGATCGAACTATATCTGGATTCGAGGCTCTTTTAAGATGGAGCCATCGAAGTCGTGGCGTGATATCACCAAACGAGTTCATCCCGCTTGCAGAAGAAACAGGCCTTATATACGACTTGGGACAGTGGGTCTTGGGGAAAGCATGCAAACAAATAGCCGCGTGGAACAAAAGTAAAAAGAAGGAAGACCAACTCGAAATAAGTATAAATCTATCCAGTCGGCAATTTTCAGATCCTAATTTAGTAGAAGGAATAGTTGAAAATATTGAGAAATCGGGTTTCGATGCAGAGTTTTTAAAAATAGAGATAACCGAAAGTGCTCTTATGCAAAACGCCCAACGCTCAGTGAGCATGCTGAACCAATTAAAAGATTTAAATATAAAGGTTTGCGTAGACGATTTTGGAACGGGTTATTCATCGCTTAGCTACCTTCATACATTCCCTATAGACACCCTGAAGATTGATAGATCTTTCGTTCACGATATGAGCCGAAACTTCCGTAATATGGAAATTATTCGAACAATCATAATGCTGGCGCATAATTTGAAACTTGATGTAATCGCCGAAGGAGTAGAAACCGGAGAACAAGATGCTCAGTTATCCGCGTTGGGTTGTCAATTCGCTCAGGGGTTTTATTTTTCTCGCCCCATAAATAGCTCTGACGCTGCACTTTTGATACAACAGAACCACCAATGGTAAATGAAGATGATATAAAAAAATTTCTAAGGGCAGATTATTTCCTCTTCCAAAAGATGCAGAACCACACTTGGGAAACTGTAAAAAAATCAGGTTCATTAGAAGAAGTTAAAAAAGAGTTTGTCCTGAATTACGGAATTGAACTTAATGGAAAATTTCGAATTATTCACTACTCTTTTGATAATCCGCACCAACGCTGGGTGTATAAAGTAGTTTTGTTGGTCAACACAAAGCACGTTAACCAATCCTTCATAGAAATTATTTGTAAAACGCTCGATGATGCGGCTACCAAGAAAAGCGAAAGTTGTACTCAAACGACAAAAGCTAATACTACCCCCTCAAAATCAAACATTAAAAAGAAAAGCCGCCGGACACTAATTCTTGCAATTGCCTTCGTCTGTTTCTTTTCATCGTGCGCCGCAGTTGGGGGTTTCTTATATTTTGAATTCCCTTTTGTGTTTCAACAAATCACCGAGCTTATATTTAGCTCATTTTTATAGAACACCCTAGGTATGAGGAATCAACTACGGGCTCTCATGATTATTTAAAATAGCGCTAGTTGGGGCGGGTCGTATTCCTTGAGAAGTTCCTGCGAGTCATTGTTTATGTTACCTACCTCTGGAGAAACTTTATAGAAGTTTAGGTCCATATCACTATATGTGCTCGATTTTTTTATTATCTCCAATCCATCTCCATTTAGCCAGTTTTCATAATCCCCTGGGTTCAATATAAAAGGCATCCGATTATGTATGTGACTTATAGAATAAACCGCTGCAGTAGTGATAATGGCAAACTTATTTGGCTGTGGTGCTTCACTTTTATCTGCCTGACTTTTTTCCCAAATGCCCGCAAATGCAAAGGGCATATTATTTTTTAAATGGATTCGATATGGTTGCTTCGTCCTGTATTCGGTTTTCCACTCATAAAACCCGTCGGCGATAATCAAACAACGGCGGTTTAAAAAAGCTTCCTTAAATGATGGTCTATCCAGAAGAGACTCTGCCCGCGCATTGATTAAACTATTTAATAGCGGTTCTTGTGGCCTCCCTTTGGCAGCGAGTCCCCATTGAAACATGAAAATTTTTCGTCTCGATTGACTATTTATCACGACTGGGGCCAACTGACTTGGAGCTATGTTGTAGCGAGGCTCGATATTAAGTGAGATATCAAATTGAAACTGTAACCTCAGAGCTTCTGGCGCTTCTGAAAGAGTGTATCGTCCACACATCTATTGCTCTTCAACACAAATTTACACATACATCATACAACTGTAAGATTATAACAATCTATGTGAATAAACGGTAACTCTTTTTTGACTACGGAGTGATAATGTTACATTCGGGAATAATAGACGATGTTGTCGAAATTGCACTTTCTGCCGGAAATATAATCCTACGGTTCTACGATGACCAGTTTTCTATAATGCAAAAATCAGATGGCTCCCCAGTGACAGCCGCTGACCAAGCCGCTGAAGATTATATCATCCCTGCTTTAACGCGTTTAACACCAGACATTCCAATCATAGCGGAGGAACGTGTGGCCATGGGACAAATACCCGATGTTAGTGGTGGCACATTTTGGCTTGTCGATCCTTTGGATGGAACAAAGGAGTTTATTAATCGGAATGGAGATTTTACGGTAAATATCGGACTAATCCAATCGGGAATACCAACCTTGGGTGTGGTTTCAACCCCTGTCGATAACTGCGTTTGGGCAGGATCTCTTGCAGATGGTGCACTCCAGATTAAAGATAGTGTCCAGCAGAAGATCGGTGTGAGAAAAGCCAATCAGCAGAAGATCACCGTTGTTGCTAGCCGATCACATCGCAGTCCCGAATTAGAAACTTTTATATCAGAGCTTAAAGTTGAACAATCTATCTCAAGAGGGTCTTCTCTCAAGTTCTGTCTAATTGCAGAAGGCAAGGCTGATATTTATCCAAGAACAGGACCTACGATGGAATGGGATACTGCGGCAGGGCACGCTGTTTTAATTGCAGCGGGAGGCAAAATGACAGGTTTTGATGGCACCCAGTTTCAATATGCTAAACCTGATTTTTTAAATGGTTGGTTTATCGCTAGGGGTAAGTAGAATCGAAATTAGTTCTCAGTCCGCATCCAGGCGTTTCCCCACAAGTTAAGCGCACGCCGATCATGAGGCCAGTGTCTGACTGGGTGATCAAAATCCATCTGCTCCAGCTCGGCTGAAAATTCTACCTTATTCCCGTCAGGATCCAAGATCATAAAGAATAAATTATTACCAGCCCCGTGTCGCCCCGGTCCCCACCAGATCGGAATGTCAAAGGACGCTAGGCGATCTGCCCAATCCCGAATATAGTTCCAAGATGGTGTCTCAAACGCGAGATGGTCAAAGGTTTTTTCTGCAGCCGAGAAGACTGCAAAAGTGTGATGCTCAGGATCAGTTCTATAAAATGCAGCTGTAATTTTACCATCATCACTAATAACGTGATCGGAGGGAAGAAAACCCAGTACTGTCTGGTAATAATCGATCATTTTATCAAGACCGGGACTTGCTACGACTACATGCTGTAACCGCCCTTCTAATCCCTCAGGTTTTGAATTGGCTGATGATCTCACACCAAAAGAAATTTTATTTCCATCCGGGTCTACCACTGCAAATGCCCCTTGTTGAAATAGGGGAGAAGGATTTTCTACTAGGGCAGCACCTTTTTCCTCTATAGCTTTGCGAAGAGAAATCAATTTATTATCATTTAAAACTCGAAACCCACTGTAGCCGATCGTCTTAGAGGTCCCCTCAGAGAGAATGAGTCGCCTCTCTGCTCCCTCTAGCAACCAAGAGGTTTTATTGAGTCTTATTTCTCGCATGCTTAGAGCATCACGATAAAAGTCTCGCATAGCCTTGGCGGCAGATGTCTGAATACAAACGTGATCTAAGACAGTCGACCAGATTGGAGGTTCCATGAAATAATCCCCTAGGACACGGTTCATCGCATTTTCAAAACGTTTTAGCTCTAACTATTGTTTAAAATTTGTATCACGGTTCCCAGCAGATAATGCGGATTATTCGATAAAATTCTTTATTTGTTATGAAACAGCACTATAACCTAAAAAAGACCTACTTTAAATTAATTTCATTTGACGTTCTGTTTTAGGATGAAATCATTGGGGCGGGCCTATTCCTAATTTTGGATTAGTTTACAAATGATCACAAACGCTTCTATGCAAGAAAAAATTATCCATGCTGCAATTAAACTTCGAGAGGGAGAGTTAGCAGCCTTCCCGACTGAAACGGTCTACGGCCTTGGTGCTGATGCCACCAATGATTCTGCTGTTGCAAAAATATTTGCGATAAAAGGACGTCCAGAATTCAACCCATTAATTACCCATATAAGATCCATAGAGGAAGCACAACATTACGGTGTATTCTCAAAAAACGCACTAGCAATCGCTGAGCGTTTCTGGCCCGGGCCGCTGACCCTCATTTTAAATAGAAAAAGAGATTGTCCCATATCTTGGTTAACGACAGCGGGTCTGTCTACCGTTGCTTTAAGAGTATCGGATCATCCCATTGCCAATGAGCTTATAAAACTAACTGGTCGTCCAATAGCAGCACCTAGCGCAAATAAATCAGGAAGGATAAGTCCAACTAGAGCAGAAGATGTTATAAATGAATTCCAAAATGAATTAGAGGTCATTTTAGACGGCGGCGATTGCCGGGTAGGGTTAGAGTCCACCGTGTTAGATGTTTCGGGAGCCTACCCTACGATACTAAGGCCTGGCTTGATTACTCAAATTGATATAGAAAATAATTTTGGCCCTATAATCCTGGCAAGCAAAATGGCGAAGATTACTGCACCTGGTATGCTGGAAAGTCATTATGCGCCGAATTGTAAAGTCAGACTAAATGCTTCATGTATACACCCTGGTGAAGTGTTCTTGGGATTTGGAAAGAATTCAATCGCAGGATCAAAAAACTTAAGCCAAACGGCAGAGCTAAACGAAGCTGCAGCAAATCTATTCCGAATGCTACGAGACCTAGATCAGAACAACATTACCGGGATCGCAGTTGCTCCAATACCAGAGCATGGACTAGGAATCGCAATCAACGATCGATTGAAACGGGCAGCAGCTCCTAGATAAACCTTTACCCAGTTGATAGGACGAAGCATTTTCTGTTATCTATACACGACAATTTGAAATCAAGATGAGGTGAAAAATTGCGATGCTAAGTTTGAGTAAAGCCAGACACCAAACATATGAATTAACGGCTGCTCAGCTGGAGGCACTGGATAAAATTAAAACAGTCATCGGTCCAAGTGGCTACATAACAGAACTAGATGCGATGCAGCCGCATGTGGTCGATTGGAGAGGTATATACAAAGGGAGAGCAGAATTAGTAGTTTATCCCAAAACAACACAAGAAGTAGCTGATATTGTAAAAATTTGCGCTCGAGCAATGTTGCCAATCGTTCCGCAGGGCGGTAATACAAGTATGTGTGGAGGTTCTGTTCCCCTCGATAGCAGTCCATCAATTGTTTTGTGCCTTTCACGAATGAATAGAATACGGGATTTCGATAAAAATAATTATACAATGACAGTCGAAGCCGGCTGCATCCTGCAAAAACTTCAGCAAATCGCAAGTGAGTCAGATAGATATTTTCCTTTGAGCTTGGCCGCTGAAGGAAGTTGCATGATAGGTGGAAATCTGGCAACGAATGCAGGCGGCACAAATGTTTTGCGATATGGCAATGCAAGGGAACTTGTACTAGGTCTCGAGGTAGTTCTTCCAGACGGGCAGATATTGGAAGGTCTGCATGCTTTAAGAAAAGATAATACAGGTTATGATCTTAAACACCTATTCCTTGGTTCAGAGGGAACTCTGGGAATAATAACGGCAGCAGTCTTGAAGCTATTTCCAAAGCCACAGGGGATTTATGCAGCTTATTGTGCTGTCAGCAGCGTTTCTGCAGCCATCGAGTTATTAAATAGGGCGAGGACTGAAAGTGGTGATTGTGTTGAAACTTTTGAGTTAATATCTCGGCTCGTTATGGACTTAGTGCTGAAGCACATTCCCAACAGCCAAGATCCGCTCAATCAACGTTACCAACACTATGTATTATTGGAGTTAGTATCAACTGCAGAAGATAGTCGCGAACTTTACAACAGATTTGAGACTATTCTAGGTAAAGCTATGGAAGATGGTTTAATACTTGATGCGGCTCTGGCCCAATCTGAAGTTCAAAGACAAGCCTTCTGGTCACTTAGAGAAAACGCTACAGAATCACAGAAAATAGAAGGTGCCTCTATTAAACACGACATTTCAGTGCCGATCTCCGTAATCCCAGAATTCTATGAGACCGCCTGGAATGCCGTACTAGAGGTAGAACCTGAAGCTAGGCTTATTGCGTTTGGTCACGCCGGCGATGGCAATTTACATTTTAATGTAGCAGAGCCCGAGCTAGGAAAAACAGAAGACTTCATAGATAACTGGGATAAAATTAATGAAGCCGTTCATCGCACAGTACACAAATACGGAGGCTCAATTAGCGCAGAACATGGAATAGGGCAATTGAAGCGAGAAGAACTTGCGCATTATAAGACTGAAACAGCTTTGCAAGTAATGCAGAAAATTAAAACCGCCCTTGATCCAAATTCAATAATGAACCCTGGAAAAGTAATCTGAGGCGGGGATAAAATGTCCGAATTGATGAAGAATTTTCCTAATTCGCAAGAGCAGCAAGTCACGCTTTCAAATTGGAGGACAGCTCCCTTCAATTCTTGGGCCTTTCATCATGTGGGCGAAATAGTCCCGTCAGCTATGATATTAAATGATCCCATTGCAATTCAAAATTTCAAAACTGACGAAATAGACCTTAGAAATATCAGTATAAAAGGACCCGGTAATCAATATATTGATCATAGACAATTTATAGAAACCACTCATACAGATGCACTGGTCATCCTTAAATCGGGAGTAATTATCGAGGAGAAGTATTTTTCAGGAATGAACCCAAGTAGTCAGCATATTCTTATGTCTGTCTCTAAATCTCTTCTAGGTCTCCTGATCGGTATTCTTATCGATCAGAATCTTTTTAAACCAAATCAATTAGCTACAGATATCTTACCCGAGTTGGAACGCACCGCGTATCAAGGTGTATCAATCCAACAACTGTTAGACATGCGAGCAGGTGTTGTATTTGAAGAAGATTATTTGGCAACTCAGGGAAAAATAATAGAATACCGCAAAGCCACGAATTGGAACCCGGTCGCTAAGAATGAACCCGAAAGCGATTTGAGATCTTTTTATAATTTATTAACAGAGTCCGATGGACCCCATGGCGGAAACTTTCACTATGTGTCACCAAATACAGACTTGCTGGGTTGGTTGATAGAAAAAGCCTCTGGTTCTAGATATGCAGATCTGATGGAAGAACTAATATGGAAGCCAATGGGTGCAACATATCCAGCTAGTATAACCGTCGACAGACTGGGTGCGCCTCGAGTTGCAGGAGGTATGAGTTCAACTGCAAGGGATCTCGCCATTATAGGGCAACTCATCATAAATGACGGGGCATACAACGATAGACAAATAATACCATCAGATTGGATAACCGATATTAAATGTAATGGCAGTAAACAAGCATGGGACAAGGGTGATTTTGCACAGTACTATCCGTCGATGGATATGAGTTATCGTTCCAAATGGTACGCGGAGAGAATAGGTAAGGATACAAAAATAATCTTTGGCCTTGGTGTTCATGGACAACACTTGTTCGTAGACATAGAGAAAGAATTAGTTATCGCAAAATTTTCTTCTCAGCCATTACCATTGGACAAAGAAATGATTCAGCTAACAACGCGTTGGGTTAATGCATTAAGAGATATCTTTTAAACTATAAAATTACGGTTTGGAAATACAAACAGGCTTCCAAAAAACTCAGAAAGACTGTAAATCTTTGAAAATAAACATGATTGTAGACACCGTATCAAACTTAGGTTAGGACAATATTCGGCTACTTTAAAAGATACCAAGGGATAATAATCAAATGACTCCTTACAGCGCACCGCTTGAAGACATGCGTTTTGTTCTAAACCATGTGGTTGGTCTGAATGAGATAACTAAGCTACCGGGTTTTGAAGGACTAGATAAAAACCTAACCGATCAAATTCTGGAGGAGGCCGGAAAATTCTCTAGCAATATCCTTGCTCCTTTAAATCACCTCGGAGACACGAAAGGGGCGCAAATAGAAAACGGTGTTGTTCGTCCTGTAGAAGGTTTTGGGAACGCCTACAAGCAATGGGCGCAAGCAGGATGGAATTCGAGCCCATTTGATGCCGACCATGGAGGACAAGGGCTTCCATGGACGTTAACTACAGCACTTTGGGAAATGTGGGATTCAGCTAATATGGCCTTCTCCTTGTGCCCTCTCTTAACTCAAGCAGCTATTGATGCCTTAGAACGGCATGCCAGTAATGAACAAAAACAAATTTACCTGAAAAAACTTGTGTCAGGGGAATGGACTGGCACTATGAACCTCACCGAACCACAGTCAGGAACGGATCTAGGTACGATACGTACTAGTTCCATCAAGGAGGACGATCACTATCGTATAAAAGGTCAAAAAATTTATATTACATGGGGCGACCATGATATGACTGAAAATATCATACATCTTGTGCTTGCCAGATCTCCTGATGGCCCCCCTGGTTCAAGAGGATTATCACTATTTATAGTGCCAAAGTTTTTAATAAATGCTGATGGTTCATTGGGGCAACGTAACGATGTCAGACCTGTCTCAATCGAACATAAAATTGGCATTCATGCCAGTCCTACCTGCGTAATGTCTTACGGCGAAAATGACGGTGCAATTGGATATTTGATTGGTGAGGAGAATCGCGGCATAGAATATATGTTCGTGATGATGAATAATGCACGTCTAGCCGTTGGGCTTCAGGGTTTAGCAATAGCAGAAAGAGCATATCAGCAGGCTGTAAATTTTGCGAAAGAGCGTGTTCAAGGAAAACCTATACAAGGTTCCCTCGACAATTCAACTATCATAGAACATCCAGACGTTAGACGGATGCTACTCGGCATGAAAAGTCAAATAGAGGCAATGCGTGGTTTGTGTTATGAGGTTGCAGCAGATTTAGATCGCACTAACAAGATTGAGGATAAAGACGAAAGAGAAAAAGCACAAGCTATGCTGGAACTGATGATCCCTGTAGTAAAAGCTTGGTGTACAGATACTGGCTTAGCTATCACGTCTACTAATATACAAGTTCACGGTGGCATGGGTTTTATGGAAGAAACTGGAGCAGGACAGCATTATAGGGACGCACGAATAACGACTATTTATGAGGGAACAAACGGAGTTCAAGCCATGGACTTGTTAGGGAGAAAAGTCGTTCGTAATGGAGGCGAAACAGTTCACACCTTTATAAAGAAGGTCCAAGAGACAATTGACCAACTCGATACCAACGATCCCAGTCAATTAAGTATATCTATCCACCTACAAAATAGTCTAGATGCTCTACATTCGGCAGTCGCCTGGATGATAAAAACATTCCCAAAACAGCCCGGACAAGCCGCTGCTGGAGCAACATCATTTTTGGAGATGATGGGTCTGATAAGTGGCGGATGGATGCTTGCAAGAGGTGTTATAGAAGCTGATATGCAACTCAAAAGTAAACAAGGCGATAAAAACTTTTTAAACAGTAAAATAACAACGGCGCAGTACTTCTCCCAAGCCTTCTTAAGTCGAGCTCCTAGTCTTTTATACCCCATAATGGATTGTGGTGATTGTGTGATGGAATTTGACGCGTCGAACTTTTAAAATTTTTTAACTTTTTAATAATAGAAGATATAGTTAGATGCAAAATAAACCACATGTCCTAATCTATGCGCCTTGGTATGAGCCTGCGATGAACCGTTTGGACGAGATAGCAATAACTCATCATCTTTATGAAGCGGATAACAAAGAGGACTTTCTTAGGGAGTATGGTCCAAAGTGTTCAGTAATCGGGACAATGCATTACTGTCCAGCTTCACTAATGGACGCAGTTCCAAACTTGAAATTGATCTTGAATTTTGGAGTGGGCTACGACGGCGTTGATATACCAGCCGCGACCAAACGCGGGATTACAGTGGTAAACACACCAGATGTACTTAATGACTGCGTAGCAGATATGGCTCTCAGCCTTATACTCGCAGGCAGGAGAAAGGTGCTCGATGCCGATCGGTATATTCGTTCTGGAGATTGGGAAACAAAAGGCAATTTCGAGTACGTTCACAATGTGCATAGTTCCAAAATTGGCATCTTAGGACTTGGGAGAATTGGATTAGAAATTGCCAACCGTTGTAAGGCCTTCAAGATGGATATAGCATATCATCAAAGAACGGAAAGATCTGAATCAAACTTCAAATTTTATGAAAGTCTTATAGATATGGCTGAAGATTGTGAAATCTTAGTTGCTATAATTCCCGGGGGTGAAACAACAGAAAAAATTATTGACGAGCGTGTGATAGAAGCCATTGGGCCAACAGGTCTACTCGTGAATGTTGCAAGGGGGACCGTGGTTGATAACCAGGCTCTTGCCCGGTGCTTAAAAGATGGTAGACTTGGTGGCGCAGCTCTCGACGTATTCCCGAATGAACCCGCCGTTCCTGAAAGTTTATTAGAAATAGACGCCAATCTAATTTTGACTCCCCACATGGCCAGCGCCACCCACTTGACGAGAATGAAAATGGGTATGATATTATATGACAATCTTATGGCCTTACGCGATGGAACCCCGTTCAAAACACCTGTGAACTAAGTGACTTCAAAGTAATTCGGAACCGGCTAGATGTTTCATGGCTTGTTTTATTTCTTTTGGGATAGGTGTAGACGCCCTCTTGGACAAATCAAAATAAACGCTTACCCCCATAGCGGTGGCCGCACAATAATCTTTGGCAAACACCCCATGATGTACAATCATCGAGC
Organism: SAR116 cluster bacterium AG-447-C21; assembly: GCA_003212315.1. Classification (GTDB taxonomy): domain Bacteria; phylum Pseudomonadota; class Alphaproteobacteria; order Thalassobaculales; family Thalassobaculaceae; genus UBA7326. Next base: position 15,020 of record QCQB01000045.1, read on the forward strand.
TAGTGCCAAACTGGGTTATTGCAATCCCAACGTCCACCTCACCCGGATACCTGAGTTCCTTTAAGAAATCAAATTCCAACCTACGGATCACCCAATCCTTAGTTTGTAACTCTTTATTATTTACGCCGGATATTTTCTGAGCCTCATTAAATAGGAGAGTGCGTGCGTTTTCCATCAATTGCCCGTAAGCATTATTATTAACGTGGCCTACTGGATCTAGATCGCTGTAACGCAGAATTTCTTTACTCCATTTTTTATAAGATCTTCGCTCATCCGCAACAAAATCATCCATTAACACAACGCCTTACCATCTTACTTCTTCAATTCCTTCAAGTGATTTTATTCTATCTATAATGTCCCAGGCCGCATCTAATACAAGAGACGATAGTGCCATAAAATCACCTTTTTACACTTCTTACTCATTCTGTAAATCTAACTATATTAATGAATTTCCGGATCCGTTATCGCTTCTGTTCCCTCTAAAACATCAAAATCGCACCCAACATCTGCTTGAGTTATATGATTAGCGTAGATGGCACCAAAGCCACGTTTAAATTTTCTTTCTGGGGGGATCCAGGCTTTTTTGCGTCTGAGCAGCTCATCTTCTTCAACATGCAGTTCTAACTTTCGAGCGGAAATATCCAGTTCAATGATATCACCAGTTTCAACTAACGCCAAAGGACCTCCAACAAAGCTTTCTGGAGAAACATGGAGAACACATGTTCCATAACTTGTTCCACTCATTCTTGCATCTGATATTCTTACCATGTCACGCACACCTTGCTTTAAGAGTTTCTTTGGGATGGGTAGCATACCCCATTCAGGCATACCCGGTCCGCCCTGCGGCCCCGCATTTTTTAGGACTAAAACAGAATTTTTCGTTACCTCAAGAGTTTCATCATCTATTCGGGCAGCCATATCGTTATAATCCGAAAACACAACAGCTGGCCCTTTGTGTTTTACAAGAGATGGATCGCAGGCTGTCTGTTTAATAACCGCACCATTTGGAGCAAGGTTCCCGTCCAGTACGGCCAGTCCGCCTTCTTTCGATAAGGGTTTTCCCCTACGACAAATAACATCTGTATCGTAGATATCGGCTCCGTTTAAGTTTTCTCCAATCGTTTTTCCGTTAACCGTTAGACAATCTAAATGCAGCAGATCCTTTAACTCACCCATTAAACCTCTGACTCCACCCGCATAGAAAAAATCTTCCATTAGATATTTTCCAGAAGGCCTTATATTGGCTAACCATGGCGTGCGTTTTGAAATTTGGTCAAAACGAACTAAGTCAAGTTTTAATCCAAGCCTTCCAGCCATTGCTGTCAAATGAATAATTGCATTTGTTGATCCACCTAAAGCCATAACGCAGGTGATGGCATTTTCGAATGCTTTTTCTGTAAGAATGTGACTCGGCTTCAAGTCAGTCCATACCATTTCCACGATACGACGTCCTGAACGAGTGGCCATACGCGAGTGATTTGAGTCGGCAGCAGGGATAGAGCTAACACCTGGTAACGTTAATCCTAGTGCATCCGCCGACGACATCATTGTTGCAGCCGTTCCCATCGTCATACAAGTACCGGGGGCACGGGCAATACCATCCTCTATTTCTTCCCAATCTTTTTCATCAATATTTCCTGCTCGAAGTTCAGCCCAATATTTCCAACTATCACTTCCAGACCCTAGAGTATTACCTCGCCAATTACCTCTCAACATTGGGCCAGCCGGCAAAAATATGGCTGGTAGCCCCATACTGGCCGCTCCCATAAATAATGCTGGAGTTGTCTTGTCACATCCCCCCATAAGAACGACCCCATCGCAAGGATAGGAGCGTAATAATTCCTCTGTTTCCATTGCCAAGAGGTTACGATACATCATGGTGGAAGGCTTCTGAAAAGGTTCCGCTAACGAAATTGCTGGCATCTCTATTGGAAATCCACCTGCCTGCCAAACCCCCCTTTTTACTTCCTCAGCTCGTTGACGAAAATGAGTATGACAGGAGTTAATCTCGGACCAAGTGTTGATGATCCCTATTACAGGTTTTCCTGCCCAGTCTTCCCTACTATAACCCATTTGTTTGATACGAGACCGATGGCCAAATGAACGAAGATCGTCAACCCCAAACCATTTATGGCTGCGTAAATCTTCTGGTCGTTTTTTAATCACTTTCGTCTCCATCTGGCCTATAAAGTTAAAAAAATTAATTTTTAGCCCAAAATTTACTAAAATATAAAGCCAAGACAAAAAATTAGGGGTTCTAATTTTCTATAAATTTCTCAAGTTTCACTTCGAACGGCTCAAAACCGACTGCTCGAGAGGCCGTGATGGCTGGACCGTTTCTCGCTAATGTATTGATAGATAATCTATTTGCCCCAACTGAAACCAGATGTTTTTCAATAGAAATGAGAAGTTTCTGGGCGATATCCTTTCCACGATGTTCCGGACTTACAAATAAAACCGATATGTAACCATGCTCCCGATGTTCCATATCTTGCAATTGGTCCTCATCAATTATCATCCATCCTGCGGTCAGTCCAACAATCTCCAATTTTTCGATAGCAACCAAAACTGCGCCATCAAAGCTTTCTGCAGCATCGGTTATTCTTCTATATCGAAACTCGGCTACATCAGCACCTGGTCGTCTTCCTGGGTGCAAAGCACGTTCATGATCTTGTAGGGACTGTAACATCTCGATAATTATATTTTTATCAATATCTTCAGCCGCTCTTACAACAATTTCAGTCATCATTATCCCTCGAGGGTTTTGCATTTTTTTGATAATATTGTTTCATTTTTCTCTTAACTCAAAAATTATGAGAAAGGCTATACCGCCTGTGACGATATCATCATTACGTCAATCATACAAAAACCAATCCCTATAGATTCGGCGCAACTAGTACTTTTGATGAACTTGAGAGCCGAAGTTTTGGTTCAGTTCTTCTCTGAAGCTCTTCAATAGTCATTGATTCGACCATTCCTTCAACGATCAGCTCACCGGCACCGATAGACATAATTGCAAGATCAGTAAAAATCCGCTTAACGCATTTTGCAGATGTTAACGGATATGAGCACTTATTAACGATTTTTGGGTTGCCGTCTTTCGTCTGATGTTCGGTGAGAACCCAGACTTCCTTTGCCCCAGCTGCGAGGTCCATAGCACCTCCAACACCTGGAGGAAATATTGGGTTATTTGTCGTCCAATTTGCCAAATCACCTTCACCAGAGACTTCAAACGCTCCGAGCATTGCTATATCTATGTGCCCACCCCTGATCATGCCAAATGCATCTGAATGCACGAAATAGGACCCACCATTTAACATAGTGATCGGCTGCTTTCCCGCATTCACTAAATCACTATCTTCATCTCCTTCCTCAGGCCGTGGTCCAAATCCAAGAACACCATTCTCACTATGTAAAAGAATTTCTTTTTCACTCGGCATATGATCTGCACATAACGTGGGGATACCAATACCAAGATTCACATATGCCCCATCTGGGATTTCATTAGCGACTAGCCATGCGATTTGGCGTCGTGAAAGTCTATTTTCAGCGTCACTTGCAATTCCAGCCATAGCCATCTCTACATCCTTAGTTTTTTATGTAATACGAGTACAGAGAGATTATAAAAGTATTCATAAAAGAGCTAGTTGAAAAACTACTAAAAAATTGTATTTCTTTTTTGGTAACAGATATGTATGTTGCCGAAAAATCAATAGTTTAAAATGTTCCTCATTTGTCTTAATGGAGTCGTTGCATGGCAACAAAACGCGGTCGAAAGTTTTTGAATACACCAGGACCCACGCATGTGCCAGATCGTGTTATGAATGCAATGCATCAGCCTACTCTAGACCTTTCAGATCCAGATTTCCTAGACATATCAATGTCATGTTTCCTCGATATGAGAAAGGTCTTTAACACTGAGGGAGAGATTTTTCTTTATTCGTCGAATGGGCATGGCGCATGGGAAGCGGCGTTAGCTAACGTTTTTTCACCCGGAGACAAAATTTTAGTGCCAGAAACTGGAAACTTTTCTCATGCATGGGCAAGTATGGCAAAGGCTTTGATGTTAGAGGTGGAAACCCTGCCAGGAAACTGGAGACGAGCAATCGATATTGAAGCGCTAGAAGAACATCTGAAGAAAGATACGAAGAAGGATATCAAAGGCATCTTAATCATTCATACCGAGACGGCAACC
>QCQB01000046.1 GCA_003212315.1 SAR116 cluster bacterium AG-447-C21
TAATCCTAAAATGGCTACAAGATACATACAAGTGTGAAGTCGTAACATTTACTGCTGACCTAGGACAAGGCGAAGATTTAGAACCCGCTCGGGAAAAAGCTAAAATGTTGGGGATAAACGAAATTTTTGTAGAGGACTTAAGAGAAGAATTTGTTCGCGATTTCGTCTTCCCTATGTTCCGCGCTAATACTGTTTACGAGGGCACATACCTTTTAGGAACATCGATAGCACGACCGTTAATAGCAAAACGTCAAATAGAGATTGCTAATATAACGGGGGCAGATGCCGTAGCACATGGGGCAACAGGAAAAGGCAATGATCAAGTACGATTTGAACTTAGTTATTATGCCTTAAATCCTCACATAAAAATTATTGCCCCATGGAGAGAATGGGAATTCAGTTCACGAACTGATCTTATAAATTATGCTGAGTCCCGCCAAATACCCATCGCTAAAGACAAGAGAGGTGAAGCGCCATTTTCTGTAGATGCAAACCTTTTACACGCCTCTAGTGAAGGAAAAATAATTGAGGATCCGTGGATTGAAGGCGAAGAGTTTATTTACTCGCGAACAATATCACCTGAAGACGCTCCTGATAAACCAACATATATAGAAATCGGTTTTAAACATGGGGACCCAATCAGTATTGACGGACAAGACTTAAGCCCAGCAAAACTTCTAACAACCTTAAATAAATTTGGCCACGACAACGGAATAGGGCGCTTAGATCTTGTAGAAAATCGTTTTGTTGGTATGAAAAACCGGGGTTTATATGAAACCCCCGGGGGAACAATACTTCATACAGCACATCGCGCCATGGAGAGCCTGACGCTTGATCGAGGTATGGCCCATCTCAAAGACGAATTAATGCCAAGATATGCTGAATTAATTTACAATGGTTTTTGGTATTCTCCTGAACGAGAAATGCTACAAACTGCCATCGATCACAGTCAGCAACACGTGACAGGTGTAGTTCGCCTAAAACTCTACAAAGGAAACACCATTGTAGTCGGTCGCAAAGCGGAAAAAAGTCTCTATTCAGAAGACTATGTTACTTTCGAAGAAGGTGCCGCAGACTACGACCATGCCGATGCCCATGGTTTCATAAGGCTAAACGCACTCCGCTTGCGCTTAAATAAGATGATGTTAGGATGACAGTGCAAACTTCGATCCCTGCTAGTGGGCATCAGTATGAAATGTTTTTGATATAATTTGCCATCCTTCATTGGTCTTCAATAAAGTCAGATAATCAGTGAAATATCTCGGGGGAATAGCGCATTGCACTATTGCAAAAGCTGTTGATGGCCCAGAGATATTTATTGATATAATTTTATCATGCCTTGTGAGACCTTGAGATGAGGGTGACGGGCGATTTGATATCATTTCAAGATATTCTGATCTAGGCCAATCCGTTACCGTCTCTCCATCGGAGAAGTATAGATGCGATTCCGGGTGGAAAACATTAGAGAATTTTTGGATATCTCCTTCGTATAACCCATCAAAATAATCTCCCAAGAGATTTGATATTTCCGGTATATTCGCGTCTTTAAAGCCCTCGGCCATAATTTAACCCTTCTTATTAGTTAATTATTTGCTCTTTATCATCTACTTTTAATGAAAGCTAAGATTGCCCATATACTTTTATCATCAAGCTGCATTTCAAATCCGGGCATGTTGTTTTTATAGTCATCGGGTGAAAATGGTTGCCCTCCATATTTTATGATATCGAATACATCTCGATCTGTCATTTGAACTATTCTTCCACCCTTTTTTAAAGGCGTAGGTGGACGTCTTCCTTTTCTATATGTTTTATCCCAGCCCACTTTTCCTTCAAGATTATCTCCATGGCAAAATGCACAATTAGCTGAATAAAGAGATTGCCCAAGCATTATCTGGCCCGCAGTATAATGTGCTTCGCCTACCACCAAGCTAACTTTTCTCTGATCATAGTAAATAGTTGTTATCGTAATCATCATTGCAATAATAACTGATACTAAGAAATATTTTCCACTAGGCCCTAATCTATTCAGAATCCGCCCCAAGCCAGGCCTCGAACCGTCAAAAGAATCAATTGTATCATCTTCCATTTCTATCTGGATTCTGCGAACACCCGGTTTTCTTATGCCCGTTGGAAATCGCTCCCGTCGTCGTATGGGCCTTTTTCGAGGTTGTTGTTTTGTTAACCGAGGAAAGAACATATTAGGCCCAAATACGATTAAACGGAGTTAATAAAATACCCTAACTTTAGTCTATTTTAAGCTTTTTCCTAGGGTTATAGTCGTTATTTTTTGCCCAACTCTCTATAAATTCTGTAAGTTCTTTGTCGATTTTTTCCGGTAGCATTACTTTTAGTGATACATATTGGTCTCCAAAAGATGTCTGTCCCTTTGGACTGAGACCCTTCCCCTTTAACCGCAGATTCGTTCCATTATTAGATTTCTCCGGAACTTTGAGTGTAACATTTCCGTGTATAGTGGGCACTAAAATAGAAGTCCCTAAAATAGCTTCTTGAATAGTAATCGGAATTTCCACATAGATATCATTATCCTTGCGGTTAAAGTAATCATGGTTCTCTACAGTGATATCGATGATAGCGTCTCCTTTGGAGACCTCTCCATTTACGGACTTTCCCTGTCCTTTCAACCTCAGCTTAGTCCCGGTCTCTGAACCCGCCGGAATAGTCATATTAACGGTTTTTCCATCAGATAAAGTTACTTTTTTTTTGATGCCAACCGCTGCTTCGACAAATGGAACTTTCAATTTATATTTTGCATCGCGCAAGACATCTCGCTTCTTATTAGCATCAGCTTTCCGCGATGCGGCCGGGTCAAAATGTGAATTACCTCTAAATATTTCCGAAAAAATATCGGCTCCTGAACCACCGAATTGATCAAAATTAAAGGAATGGCCCGGATTACCCGGCCCGTTTCCCCTAGAACCATCGGACCAGTTTCTCCAAAACCCAGCACCTGGTCTCTGCCCCCTTTGACCGATGTCAAATTCACCGCGATCGTATCTTTCCCGTTTATCTTTATCGGAAAGCACATCATAGGCACCGCTGATATTTTTGAAACGTTCTGCGTTACCTGAATTTAAATCGGGATGGTGTTGCTTAGCTAACTTTCGATAGGCAGATTTTATCTCAGCAGCGCTCGCATTTTTTTTTACACCAAGTGTTTTATAGGGATCATCCATTATATTCCTGAGGCCTTTTAAACATAGTACAAAAAGCTGCACGCCTTCCAGGCATATTACGATTAACGAACAATCTTCCAGTTACCATCGGGTTGTCGGCAGGCTCTACCGAATGCCTCAGCTGTTTTACCACCTATTGTGACTGTCTGCTGGAACTCTCTGCAATACTGACCACTATTGGATTTATAAACAGGTCTTGGCGTTACAGTTCCTTGATTTCCACTATCAGGGTTCCGCCATGCAACAGCCGTCCCGGATTTGCTTTTTTCCAACGCATGGTTGGTCGTTTGTTGCATCGCTAATTGGTCAGCCCGATCTAATGATAACCCAATCTGATTCCCCAAAAATGCCCCCAGAAGTGCTCCAGCTGCCCCGGCCGCAACACGACCCGAACCTTTACCGACCTGAGCTCCCGCGACGGCTCCAGCAACACCGCCGAGGATCGTTCCCATGCCTTGTTTAACACCGTCACCTGTTGTGGTTTGACAGCCTAATAAACTCAAGGCCATTATTGAAACAATTCCAGCGCGTTTTAGCATTCTAAAAGCCTCCATTTTGTCCAATTGAATCGAAAATTCTTTTTCTAGAATTAGTCATGTATACCATATCGTCGTATAAATACAGAATCACTAAATGCACCTTTTCCAGTTTTTTTCTTACTAATCTAGAAAAATTACCTAGCAGATATACTTAAATATGGGTACATATTTTATATGTAGCGCTGAAAATCAAAGTTTATAGAGGGAAAACTGGTGTTTAATCCATCCACTGATAATCCATTTAAACTATTTAACCAATGGTATGAAGACGCAAGCAAAAGTGAGGTTAATGATCCTAATGCAATGTCTCTTGCAACCGTTGGTGTAAACTCAATGCCGTCAGTGCGAATTGTGCTGCTCAAGAGCCATGATCAAAATGGTTTTGTGTTTTATACTAACTTGAAGAGCCGAAAAGGAACTGAATTATCAAAAAACCCCCAAGCTGCTATTGCTTTTCACTGGAAAACAATCAGACGACAAGTCCGTATCGAAGGTATTACTGAACCCATCGCGAAGAACGAAGCCGACGAATATTTTGAAAGCAGACCACGAATAAGCCAAATTGGAGCTTGGGCATCCCAACAATCAGAACCTCTGGACAGCCGAGAACAATTACTGAACTCTGTTAAATCGCTCGAAAAAAAATATGAGAATGTCTCCATCCCTCGTCCCCAGCATTGGGGTGGTTTAAGATTGCGGCCCAACCGGATAGAATTCTGGCAAGATGGGGAATATAGGCTGCACGATCGGTTCATATTTGAAAAAGTCGCTAATACAGACACCTGGAAAATTACGCGTCTTAACCCCTAACCGTTTAGATCATTTCGAGAAAACAAAACTTTGAGATTATTTTATTCTTAGTATAAAATTAACAAATGAACGAGGTACAAAAAACTCTGCTTTTAACCGGCGCAAGCCGGGGTATAGGGCACGCCACTGTGAGTTTTTTCAGCGAGAAAAACTGGGAAATCATAACATGCTCTCGTGAAGCCCCTCCAGAAGAGTGCCTACGCGACTTAAATTGGTCTCACCATATAACGACAGATTTAGCTGACACCAATAGTATCGATGCGTTTATAAAAGAGGCAAATGCATTTTTAGGTGAGAGACCTTTGCATGGTCTTGTAAATAATGCTGGTTGGTCTCCTAAATCACCCATTCAGGAACGGCTTGGATGTCTGAACGGTAACTTAGACGCATGGAGGACCGTTTTTGAACTTAATTTCTTTGCTCCATTGCGTTTAGCACGCGGCTTTGCATCTTCTCTCACAAAGGGGAAAGGTTCAATCGTAAATATCACCTCAATAGCCGGGCATGCTATACATCCATTTGCAGGGTCTGCGTATAGTACATCTAAAGCTGCATTGGCTTCTCTAACAAGAGAACTGGCAAATGAATTTGCCGATTTAGGAGTTCGGGTTAACTCAGTAGCCCCAGGCGAAATAGAGACAGCGATGCTCTCGGAACAAACAGAGGTTCTGATCCCTCGCATTCCAATGCACAGGTTAGGAAAACCAAAGGATGTCGCTTCAACTATTTATTTTCTGTGCTCTGAGGATAGTGAATATATCACCGGCACCGAAATTTTCGTTACAGGTGGCCAGCATATGCTATGACGAGCTGATGATTTTTTCTATTTTTTTTACTTGTTCACCGCACCACAAAACTCGCTGATCCGTGACAGCCAATTCTAGATCTAATAGTTCCGATAACAGTCCTGCAGACCATTCTTCGTGCTTCCTTAAATCCTGTAGACGGTTTCTTTCTGCTTGATACATTGTTTGCAACCCAACCAACTGATCTAGCCTCTCGGATGGCTCTAGGACTTCAATAAACCGTAGCTTCAATGCAACTACTAGTTTATTCAAATCCGAGCTTCCTGATCGAATTGTTGATTTTAAATATTCTTTTAGCTCCTGAAACCCATTTGATGTCAGCCGCAAAAGCTCCTCACCGTCTCCATCAGAATTTTCCACTACTTCAATTAGACCCTCTAATTTCAAGAGTTCGATAGAAGTCCCTAAAAGATCAAGTGAAGGTCCCACTATGCGAGCAGAAAACTGTCTAACTTCTGTAGAGATATCTATATAACTCCTATTACCATTTATTAGCGCGCCTAGCGCCGCCATACGAATGGCCTCTTTTGGAATAAGAGAGTTATCACGATACATTGCACCAACCTTCTAAACACGACTAGCCATAACAAAATATCTTACAAACGACAAAAAATCCAGCTTTTGTGATCTAACTGGATGAAACGCCCCTTAGGCGTTCATTTCTACGTCGTAATAATTCAACTGTCGTGAGCAGCAAGATAGAAACACAGACTAAAATAGTAGCAACAGCTAAAATTGTTGGACTGATTTGTTCCCGAATACCCGCCCACATTTGCCTCGGTATTGTGCGTTGTTCAAAACCAGCAAGAAAAAAAACAACAACCACTTCATCAAATGATGTGATGAACGCAAATAGGGCTCCCGAAACAACGCCTGGTAAAATTAATGGCATCTGTATTTTAAAAAATGTTCGAGAAGTTCCCGCCCCAAGACTTTGTGCTGCCTTGGTTAATGAATGGTCAAAGCCAGCAAGTGTCGCGGTCACGGTTATAACGACAAACGGAGTACCAAGTACAGCATGAGCTAAGATCAACCCGGGCATGGTTTGTGATAATCCAATTTTAGAGTAGAAAAAAAACATTCCAGCGGCAGAAATAATTAAAGGCACAATCATAGGAGAAATAAGTACGCCCATTACTAAAGGTCTATATGGCATATGAGATTGACTCAGCCCAAGTGCTGCCAAGGTACCCAACACAGTTGCTATCAAGGTTGAGAAAGTAGCCACAAAGATACTATTTTTTGCTGAAAAAATCCATTGAGGATTAGTTGCAATATCTTTATACCAACGGACTGAATATGCCTCTTTATCTAGAGCCATCATACCTTCCGTAAAGGTAAAATAAGGTTCTGCATTAAAAGACAAAGGTATGATAACAAGTATAGGTGCAATCAGAAATAAGAATACAAAGGCACAAAATATAAGAAAACTGTAGTGAGTTATTTTGCCACCAAGTCCAGTGTAGGGAGGAAATGCCATCAGCTTATCCCAACTTCATGTTATCGATGCCTACAATTTTATTGTAAAGCCAGTAAAGACTGAGCACCGCAAATAACAAAATAGTTCCCAAAGCGGCCGCAAGCCCCCAATTTAGGGAAGACTTCATATGATACGCTATGAAATTACTAATTAGTTGTCCCGACTGTCCTCCTACTAGTGCGGGAGTTATATAATAGCCGATTGATAAGATAAAAACGAGCAAACAGCCTGCACCAATCCCTGGTACCGTTTGGGGAACATACACGCGCACAAACGCTCTTAGAGGAGAGGCACCTAAAGACCTTGCAGCTTTCATATAAGACGGCGATATAGTTTTCATGACGCTGTACAGTGGCAGTATCATAAAAGGTAGTAAAATTTGTGTCATCGCCACTAAGGTGCCTGTTTGATTATATACCATCTGAATTCGGGAACCATCATCAATTATCCCAAGCCAGACTATAATATCATTAACCACCCCGTTTCTCTGAAGCAGAACAATCCAGGAGGTCGTCCGTACAAGCAGCGACGTCCAAAATGGCAACAAAACCATCACCATCAATATATTGCTTATTCGCAAAGGAAGAGTAGCTAGCAAATACGAAACGGGAAACGCAAGCAACAGACAGGTTAATGTAACCACCAGGCTAATCCATAGTGTTCTTAGAAAAATTTTTACATAAATCTGCCTATCCTCAGGTTGCGGTATAATTTTACCCTCTGGCCCCATTTTGAGATCTAAGGCTGCCAGATATTGGACCCCCGTATATCTGTCCCCAATTCTCTTGATTGTCTCCCAGGTATTTGTTTCGCCCCAGCGTTTATCAAACTTTATCAAGGCTTGCTTGTAGCGATTACCCTTATATTTTTTGATTTTTCGTACCGTTTTATTTATGGCACTTCTCATACCACTTGTCTCAAAATTAAGACGGGCCGCGACTTTCCCTATTGTTCTATTTTTTTTCGCAATTAATAGTTCTCGCGCGAGCGTCTCAAACACTTCCTCTTTTGGAAGTTCCTTACCCTTCCATAAAGTCAGCTGTTCAATCGTTTTAGGCAAATATGTCGATACTACCGGGTTATCTACGCTTCGGAATAACATATCAAAAATAGGAAGAACAAATGAAACAGAGACAAAAGCAAGCAACGGCAAGACAAACATCAATGCCTTAAAACGACGTCCGCGTTCAGCTTTTTTGAGGCTTTGCTTCAGTGGAAGCCCATCGGCGGTAGAAATTAATGAGGATTTGGTCACTTTAGTTAAAAATCTATCAAAATGAATAAGGTGAGGCTTTGATGCCTCACCTTATTTTACCAAAGTTACTTAGCGAGCCAAGAGTTGAAACGCTCATTCAATTCATCACCGTTATCTGCCCAAAACTCAGCATTTGCAAGCACCGCTGTTTTAAAATTATTCGGTGCCGTAGGCATATGAGGCATCATTTTTACACCCGATGTTGCATGGGTTGAAATCAGTTTAATAGATGACTTTCTAGTTGGACCATAAGAAATCCAACTAGCCTGGTTTGCTAATTGCTCGGTGGCTGTAGCAAAACCGACAAAGCGCTTCGCTTCGTTTAACCGGGGAGTCCCTTTAATGATTGCGAAAAGGTCAAAATCAAATAGTTGTTTATCCCAAACTATTTCAAAGTTTTTCTTCTCTTGGACGGCTGCATTGAAAATGCGACCATTGTACGCAGACGTCATAACAACTTCACCGTCTGCTAGCATCTGAGGAGGTTGTGCACCTGCTTCCCACCAAAGAACGTGATCTTTAATGCTGCTAAGTTTTGCAAACGCTCGGTCTTGACCTGCTTTTGTTTCAAGGACCTTGTAAACTTCATTATGTGAAACGCCATCCGCCATCAATGCCCATTCTAAATTCACTTTAGCACCTTTACGAAGTCCGCGCTTGCCAGGGAACTTTTTTACATCAAAAAAGTCGTTTAAGCTCGTTGGTTTGGAACCAGAATACTTGTCCGCGTCATAAGCATAAATGGTTGACCAAACAATTGAGCCGACAGCGCATTCAGTGAGCGCTCCCGGAATGAAATCTTTTTCGGCTGTAACGCCATTAGCACCTTTGGGTAAAGACTTTGATGAAATTGTCTCAAATAAGCCATCATCACAGCCTCGAACAGCATCAGACACCTCAACATCTATGACATCCCAGGTAACTTTACCTGACTCAACCTGAGCTCTAACCTCGGCTAAACCGCCGTTGTAATCCTCTGATTGTATTTTTGTTCCAAATTTCGCTGTATATGGTTTGTGATATGCTTCCAATTGACTTTTGGTATAAGCGCCGCCCCAGGAAACAACAGTTAACGCATCCGCAGCTAACGCTGATCCGGCTCCGAAGGTTAAGAGGCTAAATATAACCGCACTACTTTTTATTGGGAGTTTCATTTTTATTCTCCTTGCGTTGTTGCCGATAATATCGGCGGTTAAAAGATGTCGATATAAGTCAGCCTACCAATAAGCATCAGGCTGCACCCCACTACTTTCTCAACATCAATAATATCAGTTACAATTTCTCACACATCTAATGCTCTACAATCTTCAATATGCCAGCCAACTTTCACATCGTCACCTTCTGCTAAAGTTAAATTAGGCTGAGTGTTAGGAACTTTAACGATAAATTCATCATTTGCGCAAACATTCATTCGGCAACGTATGTGGTCACCCAAATAAATTAGTTCAACAATTTTTGCGTTAAAGTTGTTCGCACACTCATCTTTTTTGGGGTTAAGAATTACCCTCTCCGGCCTTAAGGATAGATTGCACGCCGATCCGACCTTTTCCTTTTGAACGTTTAATGCAGAGATTGACTCACCTGCAACCTCTACAAAACAAGTGTCATTTTCTATTGCTTTTATCTTTCCTAAAAGCCGATTGTTCTCACCTATGAATTCAGCGACAAAAGCATTTTCCGGCCGCTCATATAGGTCTGCTGGCGCAGCTAATTGTTGTATGACACCGTCGTTGAAGACCGCTATCCTATCGGACATTGTAAGCGCCTCAGATTGATCGTGTGTGACATAAACAACTGTCATCCCAAGGTTCTCGTGAATATGCTTAATCTCATATTGCATTTGTTCTCGTAAGTTTTTATCTAAAGCTCCTAAAGGCTCATCCATTAAAACCAACTCTGGCTCAAAAACTAGGGCCCTCGCCAAGGCCACACGCTGTTGTTGACCTCCCGATAATTGCGCAGGTCGTCTAAAAGAAAATTGATCCAATTCGACCATATCTAACGCATTTTTAACTTTTTTTTCTATTTCAACTCCCGACATTCCTCTTACTTCCAAAGGAAAAGCCAAGTTTTCAAAAACGGTCATATGGGGAAACAACGCGTAATTTTGAAAAACCATACCAATACCTCTCTTGTGAGGTGGGACATTATTTAATTCTACGTTGCCAAGCATCACCTTGCCATGCGTAGGGGTCTCAAATCCAGCAATCATCATCAAACATGTTGTTTTTCCCGATCCAGAAGGCCCGAGCATAGTTAAAAACTCACCAGACTTTATCTTAAGATTGAGGTTTTTAACTACAAGTTCTTCGCCATCATAAGTCTTTTGGACATTTATGAACTCAACCAGGTGATCCGTATCAGCCTTCATTTTTACCAGTCCCCGTCCATTCGCAGTCGAGAGTTATATTTAAAACCCACCCTACAAAAAGGAACCCTAAGCAACGACTAACGGACTGTAAAGCATAACAAGACTTCTTTTTTATTTGCATAGTTAGCTGGCCCGTTTAGTTTATTAAATATAGAGTGCTGAGCTGTAATGAGGATAGATAAAATGAGAGATCAATCGCGTGTAGTAATTATAGGAGGCGGTGTCGTCGGCGTAAGTGCTCTCTATCATTTTGCAAAACTAGGTTGGTCGGATGCCGTATTATTAGAAAGGACTGAGTTAACTGCTGGTTCGACCTGGCATGCCGCTGGTCTTTTGCCTCTATTTAATATGAGTTATTCAGTCGGTCAGCTTCACCAATATTCTGTTGAGCTTTATAAAACTTTGGAAGCTGAAACTGGCCAGGCAGTTGGGATGCACACGAACGGAAATCTCCGCCTCGCACGAAATCCGGAAAGAATGGACGAGTATCGGAATTACCAATGTACTGCAGAGACTATCGGCGTTGAGTCTCATTTGATCGACGTATCAGCAATCAAGAAACTTTGGCCTTTGGCTAACATGGATGGTCTGATAGGAGCCCTTTGGCATCCGACTGATGGTCATATCGCCCCTGTGGATGTCACAATGGCGTTAGCACAAGGTGCGCGAAAATTAGGTGCAGAAATCAATCAGCAGACGCAGGTTGATGGAATAGATCGTAGTTCTAGTCGGGAGTGGATCATTAAAACCAACAAAGGCAACATTAAATGCGAGCATGTCGTTTGTTGTACTGGGAATTATGCAATCTCGACTGCCAAGATGGTAGGCTTACAAATACCGGTGATTCCTGTTGAGCATCAATATATAGTGACCGATATTGATCCAGAACTTCAAAAATACCGGGAAGCGGGTAATAGTGAACTCCCAGTTTTGAGAGAATCTGATTCCTCATATTATCTACGAGAAGAAAGAATGGGATGGATTCTTGGTCCATACGAGAAAGGAGCCCCAGCCTGTTTTATCAATGGTGTTCCGGAGACATTTGAGAAAGATCTCTTTCCTGGGGAGCTTGAGAGGTTAATGCCACACGTGGAGGCCGCTATGCATCGTGTGCCATCTTTCGAGAACGCCGGGATAAAAGACATAATTAATGGTCCAATATCTTATACTCCGGACGGAAATCCGATGGTTGGCCCAGCTTTTGGTTTGGAAAACTTCTGGGTCTCCGAGGGACATAGCTTTGGAGTGACGGCAGCGGGTGGAGCCGGCTGGCAATTAGCTGAATGGGTGGTCAATGGCGAACCCAGTGTGGATATGCTTGGGGTAGACCCCAGACGGTTTGGCGTTGTTTCAAAAAATTTCGCAAAGATAAAGAATGAAGAAGCATATGCACACGTTTTTGTAAATCACTTCCCAATGGAAGAGCGGGCGGAGGGCCGTCCAGCAAAGACTACCCCTGTTTACGATCGGCTAGATAAGGCAGGTGCCGTTTGGGGTGCTAGATTCGGTTGGGAGCGTCCAAATTGGTTTGCCCCTCAAAATGTGAGACGCAGAGATAACTATTCATTCAGAAGGTCAAACTGGTTTGAGCATGTTGGTAATGAAGTTCGCGCCACTCGTGAAAACGTTGGTTTGATAGAACTGTCCTCTTTTTCTAAATTTGAAATAGAGGGACGGTCTGCAAGAGAATATATCGATAGGCTTGTTGCCAATAATATTCCAAGAAACGTGGGTGGTTTAAGTCTAGTCCACGCATTGAATCCATCTGGCTCTATTCGATCGGAATTTACTATTACTCGTCTCTCTGATGGTATCCTAGGAGAGAAATTCTTTGTGGTTGGTCCAGGCGCAGCACATAATATTGACTTAGATTTTCTGCAGAAATCTCTGCCTAAAGACGGTTCTGTTCACCTTTCTGATAAAACTAATCAGTATGGCGTTTTTGTATTAGCAGGACCGAATGCGCGCTCCGTTTTACAAAAAATCGCAGATGCTGATATCTCCAACGAGTCCTTCAAATGGCTCTCCATGCAGGAAATTCCAATTGGGTTTTGTCCAAAAGTACGAGCGATGCGTGTGAATTTTGTTGGCTCTTTAGGTTGGGAACTGCACCATCCCATCGAATATCAATTGCAACTTTTCGAGGCACTGCAGGAAGCAGGCGCAGAGTTTGAGATTAAAAATGTAGGAATGCGGGCTATGGATTCAATGAGGCTAGAAAAATCTTACCGGTTATGGGGGACAGATTTAAATGCAGAAAATTCAGCACTTGAGTCCAATCTTCACCGATTCATTAAATTAAACAAAGGAGAATTCGCGGGAAGACAGGCCTTAGTCGAGCAGCAGGAACAGGGCGTACCCAATAAATTCTGCACTATAGAGATAGAAGCGAATGACGCCGATTCTTTTGGGAATGAACCTATAATCATAGACGGTAAAGTAGTAGGTAGGGGTACATCCGGGGGTTATGGGCATTTTATTCGCAAATCTTTGATGTTAGGATATATCGAAAGCGGCCACGCTGATATTGGTCAGGAATGCCAAGTGAGACTTCTCGACAAACTTTTACCAGCAAAAATAATCGCTGAAAGTCCCTACGATCCAGAGAATATTGCCTTAAAGGCGTAGTGGGGTATGACGCACGAATTCATTGCAGTTTAATTATTATTGTTCGCACATTTGCCCCTTGTAATGTTTGGTGTAAAATAGGATTCTTAAGAAATAATATTTTTTCTGACCTAATGAAAGAACTGTGAGATTTAAATGGATGCAGTATCAAATGTAATGGCAGGCAAACGCGGCCTTGTTATGGGAGTAGCGAATGAACGTTCCATCGCCTGGGGCATTGCCAAAACTGCTGCAGAGCATGGGGCCGAGTTAGCATTCACTTACCAAGGTGACGCACTTTTAAAAAGATTAGAACCATTAGCGCAATCAGTTGGTTCAGCTACGATTATGCAATGCGATGTGACGGAAGATAGAAGTATTGAAGAAGCTTTTGCGTTGATAAGGAAAAAATGGGGGAAATTAGATTTCCTAGTGCACGCGATCGCTTACTCAGATAAAGAAGAATTAAAAGGTGAATATGTTAACACTACTAGAGATAATTTTTTAAGAACACTTGATATATCGTGCTATTCTTTTACTTCGGTGGCCAAGCACGCAGCCGATTTAATGGAAAATGGAGGAAGCCTTCTCACGCTCAGCTATTATGGGTCTGAACGCGTAATGCCGCATTACAATGTAATGGGCGTAGCAAAAGCAGCGCTGGAGGCTAGCGTTCGATATCTAGCCGTTGATTTAGGCGCGCAAGGCATCCGCGTCAATGGGTTGTCGGCCGGTCCGATGAAGACACTAGCCGCTTCTGGGATAGGTGATTTTCGTTATATTTTAAAGTGGAATCAATATAACTCACCTTTAAAAAGAAATGTAACTCTTGATGATGTTGGTGGAGCCGCAATGTATTTACTAAGTGATTTGGCAAGCGGGGTTTCTGGTGAGATCCACCACGTCGATTGTGGTTACAATATTGTAGGCATGAAAGCAGTAGATGCACCCGATATATCAGTTGTATAGGTGCCTATGGGAAATTCAAAATGACAAGTAATAGTTTTGGGCGGTTATTCAGATTCACCACATGGGGTGAAAGCCATGGGCCGGCTATAGGTTGCGTGATAGACGGAGTGCCTCCGTTAATACCGCTTACTGAAGCTGACATACAAATTTATTTGGACAAACGCAAACCTGGCCAATCTCGTTTCACAACCCAACGAAAAGAGCCGGATACAGTAAGGATTTTATCGGGCGTTTTTGAAGGTAAAACAACTGGAACATCCATTAGCCTAGTGGTCGAAAATCAGGATCAGAGATCCAAGGATTATGGAGATATAAAAGATAAGTTTCGTCCTGGCCATGCTGATTATACGTATGAGAAAAAATATGGCATTAGAGACTATCGTGGAGGCGGAAGATCCTCAGCAAGGGAAACAGCGATGCGCGTCGCTGCTGGAGCAATAGCTCAAAAAATAATATCATCTAGAACAAAAAAAAATATGAAAATAAGAGGTGCACTCGTTCAAATTGGCCCCCATAAAATAAATAGAGACAATTGGGACTGGGAGGAAACTAAACGGAATCCCTTTTGGTCACCTGACCAAGATGCAGCGTCCAAGTGGTCAACTTTTTTAGATGATGTCCGAAAATCTGGTTCATCAGCCGGCGCGATAATAGAAATAGTTGCGACAGACGTCCCAATTGGTCTTGGTGAACCCATTTATGGGAAAATAGATAGTGATTTAGCTAGTGCAATGATGTCAATAAATGCAGTTAAGGCAGTTGAAATCGGCGATGGGTTCGATATCGTATCGACACCTGGTAAAGAGGCATCTGACGAGATGCGAATAATTAATGGAGAGCCTAGTTTTCTTACGAATACAGCTGGGGGAATCCTCGGAGGAATAACAACAGGCGAACCAATTATTGTTAGGTTTGCCGTGAAACCGACAAGTTCAATTCTTTCACCACGAAAATCAATAGATAGATTTGGTTCGGAAGTTGAGGTTATAACAAAAGGAAGACATGATCCTTGCGTGGGTATTAGAGCAGTGCCGGTAGGAGAAGCAATGATGGCTTGCGTACTAGCTGATCATATTTTGCGATTTAAAGCACAATGTGACACTTAACTTGAAAAGGTGTGTAAATGTGAACAAATGATTGTCAAGATAGGCCTATAACCTCCATTATTGGAACTATTCATGGTAAGATATTTTAAATATTTTTTACTCCTTTTATTATTCGGTTTTCATTTATCCACCTCCGTATCCTTTTCATTAGCGGAAGAAAAAGAGGATGACGAGTTAACACAAGAAATGAAAGCCAAGGAAAAAGAACAGAAAAAAAGAGATAAAAAATTTAATGAAGAAAAAGTCTACAAATTCATGGTCGGACGTGACGTTTTGCCGTTACCTATGTTCTACATTTCGCTATACGTTAATGGCCGACTTGTAGAGGGGAAGCTTCGCGTCGCGGTGCAAACAAGCAGTCCTGCTGCAAGAAGATCGTTAAATGTAGAAAAAAATGCCTTGAGAGGTATCATTTATCCATTGGCTATAAGAATGTGGGAGAATGGTCGTCCCACCACTGAAGATATTAGAAACTTTAAAGCCGAAGCTACTGCACAACTGAAAACAAGATTTGACGATTTGGTAAAAGAAGTTTTTATAGAATCAATTTTATAAGTGTTTACAAAGTTTTATCTTCTTTCGAACATGCCACCAGAAATTCGCGGTTCCCACTAACTCCAAGAATGGGTGACTCAATAGAATCCAAAACCCTCCATCCTCGACGAGCATCAAGCCATAGCGAGACACTTTTTAAAACAGAGCGCCTGAGCTTATCGTCACGAACAATACCTTTTTTCCCTACCTGGCTTGGTCCCACTTCAAACTGAGGCTTCACTAGACAAATTAGTGTACCACCCTCTTTAACCAATTTCATGGGAACAGGGAGTATTTTTGTAAGAGAGATAAAGCTCACGTCACAAACCAGTATATCAATTGGGTCAGGGATCAGGGTGACACTCAAATTTCTTGCATCTGTTTTTTCCAGATTTATGACGATATCGTTAGCGCGGAGTTTGTTCGCTAACTGTCCACTCCCAACATCGACCGCATAACTTTTACTAGCCCCGTTGGAAATTAAAACATCTGTAAAGCCACCTGTTGATGCACCGAGGTCAAGACAAACGAAGCCGGCAACATCTATTTGAAAAAAGTCTAATGCAGCGGCTAACTTTTGTCCTCCGCGAGATACCCAAGGATGAATCTTACCCGTAACTACAATATCTGCAGTTTCTTGAAATAATGTAGCCGCTTTCGAGATAACATCTCCATCACAAGTTACAAGCCTAGCATCAATGAGCGCCTTGGCCTGAGTTCGTGATTGAGATAGCCCTTTACGAACGAGCAGTTGATCTATTCGATAAAGTTCTCCAGTCATGTAAACACTTTGTTCAATCAACGCAAAAAATAGTGATATAAAGGTTTAAAAACGAAAGCCCTTCAAGCACTAACGGGTTTCATTTCATCCTTATGACCTAATGCTAATAAAGCCGTTTTGACTATATGCTCTGCGTCTAAACCAGCTTCCTTATACTGCATTTCAGGCGAATTATGATCTAGAAAACGGTCTGGCAAACACATAGTGCGTACCTTTAAGGTCCCGTCTAATAATCCTTTATTTGTTAAAAAGTCTAAAACATGACTAGAAAAACCACCTACCGAACCCTCTTCAATGATTATCAATATATCATGGGAAGAAGCGAGCTCTTGGATCAACTGCTGGTCAATAGGTTTTGCAAATCTAGCATCGGCGACCGTTATCATGAGACCACGTGTAGCGAGATCATCGGCAGCTAACAAACTCTCCGACAGGCGCCCGCCAAGAGATAATATGGCTACGGTATTACCCTCTCGTAAAACTCTGCCTTTTCCTATCTTTAGAGGAACTCCCTTGACTGGAAGATCAATGCCGATCCCTTCACCCCTTGGATATCGGACAGCTGATGGTCGGTCGTTTATAGAGGCAGATGTCGCAACCATGTGCATTAAATCCGCTTCATCTGCGGCCGCCATAACGACGAACCCTGGCAAACAACATAAATAAGTTAGATCAAATGATCCTGCATGGGTTGCTCCATCAGCACCAACTAATCCGGCCCTATCAATCCCAAACCTTACAGGTAATCCCTGGATTGCAACATCGTGGACTACTTGATCAAAGGCGCGTTGCAAAAATGTGGAATAAATTGTCACAAACGGTTTTAATCCTTCAGTAGCCATACCAGCAGCAAATGTAACAGCGTGCTGCTCTGCTATGCCAACGTCAAAAGTTCTTTCGGAGAATTTCTCAGCGAACTTGTTAATTCCCGTCCCAGAAGGCATAGCTGCTGTGATAGCAACTATGGAGGCATCATCAGCCGCCTCAGCTATTAAAGCAGTAGCATAAACGTCAGTATAGGTGGGAGCATTAGCTTTGGGTTTAGTTTGAGTTCCCGTTACCAGATCAAATTTTTGGACAGCGTGATATTTCTCAACCGATTGCTCTCCAAAAGGATGTCCACGCCCCTTTTCTGTCACCACATGGAGGAGTACCGGTTTATCTTGAGTTGCGTCACGAATATTTTCTAAAACTGGCAATAAGTGATCCATGTTGTGCCCGTCAACGGGTCCAATGTAATAAAACCCTAGCTCCTCAAATAACGTGCCACCTGTCACCAGTCCACGCGCGTACTCCTCCGCCCTTTTAGCGGTAACTTCTACTTGTTTAGGAAAGCGTTGTGCAATTTGTTTCACAAGTTCCCTAATATTCCTATATGGTTTTGAGCTTATGAGTTGAGAAAGATACGCGCTCATAGCCCCCACAGCAGGAGCTATGGACATATCGTTATCATTTAAAATAACCAGCAACCGTGAGTTAGCTGTCCCCGCATTATTCATCGCTTCATAGGCCATACCAGCACTCATCGCACCATCACCAATGACCGCTATAACGTGATTAGTATTGCCGATTAAATCGCGCGCTACGGACATCCCAAGTCCCGCGGAAATAGAAGTAGAACTATGTGCTGCGCCAAATGGGTCGTACTCACTTTCTGATCTTTTGGTAAACCCGGAAAGACCATTTCTTTGCCGCAACGTCCTTATACTATCTCGACGACCCGTAATGACTTTATGAGGATATGCCTGGTGGCCAACATCCCAGATTAACCGGTCTCCAGGAGTATTATAAACGTAATGCAATGCTACCGTCAGTTCAACAACACCGAGGCCAGCACCCAAATGCCCACCCGTAACTGAGACGGCGTTTATAACTTCTTGTCGCAACTCATC
>QCQB01000047.1 GCA_003212315.1 SAR116 cluster bacterium AG-447-C21
GGAGTTTTAGCAAAGTCAAACGCGGCGGTATCGGTGCGAAAACAATTAGATATTGAACGAAATAAATATAAAGAAGAATTTGCAGATATTGAAAAAAAATTGCGGATTGCGCAGCAGAAATTGGCAAAACAAAGAGCTATTGTAACGGCCGAAGCTTTCGAAAAAAGAGCACGCGAATTGAAGGATAAAGCCAGAGAAGCTCAGAAAAGAGCGCAAGCTACTAATCAACTTTTAAAAAAATCTTTTGATCAATCGATGGATGAGATACGCAAGCATTTGTTGAAAATCATCGCGGAGGTTGCAGAGGAGACAGGTGCTGGGGTTGTCTTATTCCGAAGCGCAATTGTTATAGCCGTAAAAAAATTAGAAATTTCACAAGAAGTACTCAAAAGACTCAATGAAAAACTACCGGCAGTGAAAGTAGTTTTTGCAAAAAGTAAATAAAGAAAGGTCGAGGCATGACTGATCCCAGGTTTTTCAGTCGCTCCGCTCCTCTAAGTATAGAGGCGGTCGTCGAGATAACGGGTGCCACACTGATGTCAGAAGCAGAAACTTACCCTAAAATCAAAGATGTGAGGCCTATAGATACAGCTGGTTCAGGAGATCTCACCTTTGTTGAGAATAGAAAATATCTCGATTTAGTTGCAAAAACGCAGGCTTCTGCATGTTTTATATCTAGTGTTTTAGTCGATCGGGCTGCCCCGGACTTGATATTGCTCATAACAGACCACCCCAGGAGATGTTTCGCAAAAATAGCTAACATAATGTACCCGAGAGATGAAATAATACCGACAGTTCATGAAACAGCAATAATATCTGAAACAGCAGTTATTGGCGAAGGCTGTCAGATAGATATAGGGGCAGTAATCGGCCCGTTTGCCAAAATTGGAAAGGGTTGCTCGATTGGTAGCAATTCAACAATCGGCGAGAGTGTCGAGATAGGTCGAAATACACGGATAGGGTCTAATGTTTCAATTTCTCATACGGAACTTGGGGCGGATTGCGTTATATACCCTGGAGCTCGGATCGGCCAGCCAGGTTTTGGCTTTGAAATAGATGCCTCCGGTCCGATTGATATGCCCCAGTTAGGATTAGTGAAAATTGGAAATAATGTTGAAATTGGAGCTAATACAACTGTGGATAGAGGTGCTGGACCTGATACAGTTATTGGTAGTGGGACGAGAATTGATAACCTTGTGCAAATTGGACACAATGTCCAGTTGGGAAAAAATTGTGTGATCGTTGCACAAGTCGGTATAGCTGGAAGTACAAGGATTGGTAATAATACCGTAATTGCTGGTCAATCTGGACTTGCTGGACACATAAATATTGGAAATAATGTCCAAATAGCGGCGCAGTCTGGTGTAGCAAAAAGCTTGGGTGATGGGGCTGTCGTCGGGGGATCACCGGCCGTTCCCATAAAGGAGTTTAGAAAACAAGTGGCCGTTATCAAATCTATCGGCCGCAGAAATAAAAAATAGATTTTGAGGTTGACAGAACCAAGCATCTTAACGGGATGAAAAAATGCAAATAGATATAAACCGTATAAAGGAATTGATTCCGCATAGGTATCCATTCTTATTAATCGATGGGATTCAAACCTTGACACCTAATGAGTCAGCCATTGGTATCAAAAATGTTTCGGTTAACGAACCATTTTTTGAAGGACACTTCCCTGACAGGCCCGTTATGCCTGGGGTTTTAATTATAGAATCAATGGCTCAAACAGCTGGTTGTTTAGTGGTTGTAAGCTTAGGGAAAGAATCTGAAGGTAAGCTCGTTTATTTTATGACAATAGAAAATGCCCGGTTTAGGAAACCGGTAGTCCCTGGCGATCGAATGGTTATAAATGTTCAAAAATTACGAAGTAGAGGTTCTGTTTTCAAGTTCTCTGGTAAGGCGTTCGTAGGTGAAGTGTTGGCAGCGGAGGCAACTTTTTCTGCAATGATAGTGGATAAATGATGGCACAGAATTTCGAAAATATACAAATACATCCAAGTGCTATTATATCGAGTAAGGCAAAAATAGGTGAAAATACAAAAATTGGGCCATTTTGTGTAGTTGGATGCGATGTGACGATAGAAGATAATGTGACATTGCACCCGCATGTAATTGTTGATGGGATTACACATATAGGGGCAGGAACAGAAATTTATCCTTTCGCCTCGATTGGTTGCCCTCCTCAAGATTTAAAATATTCGGGTGAACCTTCTAAATTAATCATCGGCAAAAAAAACGTCATAAGAGAAAATGTTACTATGAATCCGGGAACCAAAGGCGGAGGAATGATCACAACTGTCGGTGATGGTGGTTTGTTCATGGTTGGGTCTCATGTTGCTCACGATTGTACTGTAGGAAACAACGTTGTTTTAGCCAATAACGCAACGTTGGCTGGGCATGTAACGGTCGGGTCTTTTGTTATTTTGGGAGGTTTATCGGCAGTTCATCAATTTGTTCGAATAGGGGACCACGCAATAGTTGGGGGGATGACTGGCGTAGAATATGACGTTATCCCATATGGTTCAGTGAAAGGTGATAGGGCCAGTTTATCCGGATTGAATATTGTTGGTTTGAAAAGGCGAGGTTTCTCTAGAGAAGAGTTGGATGAATTAAGGACCGCCTATAAGGTTCTATTTACTGGTGATAATACATTTAAGGACCGGTTGCGTAAGTTGATATTAACAAAGCCGACTAGTGAGGCCGTTTTAGAAATTATAAAATTTATTGAAAATGGCTCCAACAGAGCGATATGCCAGCCAAAGGATAACTAATATTTTGGGCAAAAGTAGACTTGGTATTATAGCTGGAACCGGGCCACTGCCGCGGCAAATAGCGGAACGTTTCGATCCAACAGGTAAATCTATTTTTTTTATTGCATTAGAGGGAATCACAGACCCAAAAACCGTGTTCAATTTTGATCATAGGTGGGTGAAGCTAGGACAACTCCAAATAGCGATTGCGGCGTTATTAGAGGCAAAAGTAGATAAAGTGGTGATGGCTGGGCCAGTAAAGAGGCCAGCCCTTTCCTCCTTGAAACTGGATAAAAGAGCTTCAAAAATGCTTTGGCGAGGTGGAACCAAAATATTTGGTGATGATGGATTATTATCTTTATTAATTAATGAGATTGAGAAAGATGGGTTAAAAGTTATTGGAATCGATCAAATACTCTCTGATCTTCTAACTGAGCCAGATCTTAATATAGGGCCCCATCTAGATAAGGTGGCACAACGAGATATCGATCGTGCTATAGAAATTCTAGTTAAGCTAGGTCCTGCTGATGTAGGCCAAAGCGTTGCCATTCAGGAAGGCCTAGTTCTTGCGGTAGAGGCAATAGAAGGCACTGATAATATGATTGACCGAGCGGGACAGTACAGAAGGGATGCCCTAGGGCCTATTCTGGTTAAAATAAGTAAACCTGGACAGGAGAGACGCGCTGATATGCCAACAATAGGCCCAAAAACGGTTCGGTTAGCAATATCTAATGGATTCCGAGGTTTGGCGATAGAAGAGGGTGGCACACTGCTCTTGGAACGAGATGAAGTGCGAATAATAGCCGAAGGCGCTAACTTTTTTATAGTAAGCATAAAAATACCTGGTGCCCGATGAATTTAAGTAAAAATGATCAGCACGAGAGACCGTTATTCTATATCGTGGCGGGGGAGGTTTCGGGTGATATTATCGGTGCTGGAGTAATGAAGTCGTTAAAAAACCTAACATCAGGAAAGGCAAGATTTGCGGGAGTTGGGGGAGTTCATATGTCATCTGAAGGATTAGAAAGTTTATTCCCTATAGACGAGTTAAGTGTTGTAGGTCTTTTTGAATTAATTCCAAAAATTCCAAAATTTCTGAAACGTATCAGAGAAACGGTTCACGACATATTTGTAAAAAAACCTTGTGCGGTGATAACAATAGATTCGAAGGGATTTAATTTTCGTATAGCTAAGCAAATTGCATTAAAACAGAATAACGAAACTAAGAAGATAAAGTTAATACACATGGTGGCACCCACCGTCTGGGCCTGGCGGCCGGGACGCGCAAAAAAAATAGCAAAACTCTTTGATCATTTGCTGGCGATGTTTCCATTTGAGCCAGCCTATTTTATCCCTCACGGACTAAAAACTTCCTTTGTAGGACACCCAGCTTTGGAAGAAAAAGAAGGGAATGCGGACACGTTCAAAAAATCATTTTCGATACCAAAAGATTGTTTGGTTTTATCTCTGCTACCTGGATCAAGAACTGGTGAGATAGATAGGCTTTTACCAGTATTCGAAGAAACAATTTCCAAATTAAAACATCATTTTCCTAAATTATGTATTTTAATACCTACAGTGCCGGCACTAGAGGACCGTGTAAGAAATATTATTTCTGAATGGGTGGCAGAAAACGTGATTTTAGTTCGGAATCAAGACAAAGAGGATGCCTTCGCAGCAAGCGATTTTGCAATAGCTGCCTCGGGTACAGCTACACTGGAATTAGCATTAGCAAGAGTACCTACAATTGTTGCATATAAAGTTAATTTTTTAACGGGATGGATAGCTTATTTTCTAGTTAACCATCAATCTATAGTGCTCGCAAATCGTATTCTGGAGCAACCCTTATTTCCATTATTGGTTCAGAAAAACTGTAATCCCGATAAAATAGTAGAGATGCTAATAAGTCAAAAAAATAGAAAAAATATCGCTAAAGAGATGGAGTTGGCAAGTTCCACGATTCGCGAACGTCTGGATATTGGCGGAAATACATCATCAAATTTAGCTGCCCAAGCTATCCTCAATGAAACTGGGGTTTTGTAAAATATTATTAGATCATTTCATTCTTCTAGACGGTAAACGGACTAACATAATGATCGGGATGATTGCAAAAGCTATCCAATAATAAAGGTGAAATGCATTAATATAGCCTATCATACTAGATTGACGATTAATTTCTGAAGATAATTTAACTAAGTCACTTGTAGAGTTAGGACTATGTGCGCCCTTAAGTGTAATGAAGGAGTTACTGTCTCCAAATATCGAAACAAAGTGGCTAAGATCCTCATAATTAATAGCTGTGGATCGTATAATTAATGCGATTGTTATAGAGATGGAAATAGAACTACCAATATTTCTAATTAGGTGCCAAAAAGCGTTGCCCTCGTTTAGGTACTTATTTTCTAGAGTTGAAAAAGTAATTAGAGTAAGCGGAACCCATACAAAACCAACTCCAAACCCAGCCAAAGTATTGGTCCATGCCAGTTCGAAAGCGGACAGGTTTATATCAAAGTTAGCCATATACATACCTGCTATTCCTTGGAGCAAAAAGCCCAACGAGAGAATGAGGCGTGGGTCTACTTTTTTATTAATGAATACTAGTAGAGTAGATCCACATAGCGTGCCTAATCCTCTCAGGGCCAGAAAAAGTCCTGTAATGTCCTCAGGATAGCCCTGTAGTTTTTGCATCATAGGTGGATAAATTATAAGCGGTGTCCATAAAATTGTTCCAAATAGGAACATAATAAGCAGACCTAAAAGATAGTTTTTATTTAGAAAAAGATTGAAGTTAATAAAAGGATTATTCGTAGTGAAAATATGAACCAAAAAGATATACAAAGCGGCAATGGTTACAATCAATTCTGTTATAATCTCATAAGAGGAAAACCAATCAAGGCGTTGCCCTCTATCAAGCATAAGCTGGAGTGCTCCTATTCCTATACAAAGGGAAATTAAGCCAGTCCAGTCGAGTTTTAGCGATCCTGACTTTGACTTGTCATCGATAATTGAGATAATCGCTAACAGTACTATAATCCCGAAAGGTACTAGTAAAAAGAATACCCACCGCCACCCTAATTCTTCGGATAGAAAACCACCTACAGTTGGTCCTATTATTGGACCAAATACGACACCCATCCCATAAATAGCTGATACTGTTCCATGTTCGGATTTATCGAAGGTATCTAAAACCATGGCCATTGAGATTGGTACTAGAGGAGCTCCAAATCCACCTTGTAAAATTCTGAATACAATTAATTGTTCTAGACTTTGAGAGGCACCACAGAGAGTAGAGGAGACTATAAAACCGGAGACGCAACATATTAATAGGTTTCTGCGGCTGAAACGAGATGCCAACCACCCTGATGCGGGTGTAACGACCGCTGTCGCTACAATGTTAAAGGTTATTATTAGAGCTATTTGATCTTGAGTTGCAGCAAAAGTTCCCTGGATTTTTGGAAGTGCTACATTGGCAATCATGACTGTCATGGTATAGAGCATTGTTGTGAATGTCAGCGTAGCCAGCATTAGGTAACGTTTTATTGCTGATATAGAATGTATTTGTGTGCTGGTTAATTCAGCTGCCAATTAATTTACTCTTCAATGACTGATTGAAATATTTACGCTTTTTCAAAATATAAAGCCGCTACCTGATTTCGTTTTGATATTGTGTTCAGCACTGTTGCCTTATTAATTTACTTTATCCTCTTGTTACTGGAACTTGGACCTTCTTTGTTCAATGTTAGCTTCTACTTCTATCAGCACGGTTTTTCCTTTTTTATTATGGGCTTGTGCCTCTTTCAAGGCAGAGCCAATATCATCAGGCTTAGATACTTTTATTCCGATAGCCCCCATCCCCTCAGCAATTTTTGCGTAATCACCTTGCATGCTTGATACACCATATCTATTTCGAGCTTCTTCGCCAATTGTACCCTGAAGGGGCCCGGAATAGGTTGCCATAGCACTGTTATTGAGAAGGACAGTTGTTATTGCTGCCCCGGAGCGGACAGCAGTCTCTAAATCGGTTCCGGACATACCAAAAGCTCCATCACCCATTAAATTTAGGCAAAACTTTTCTGGTTGAGCCATTTTAGCACCGATCATTAAAGGTATCCCAAAACCTAAATGAGTTGTTTTTCCCCATCCAATATAACTGTGCGGAATAGTTGCAGAAAAAAATGGTACTATTGTGTCCCTTGGGGCTCCAGCATCATGGGTTACAATACTATTTTCTAGATCTAAGTTCTTATTTATTTCTTGAATAACACGATAATAACTGATGGGTTCTTCATCAGAATGAAGTGAGCCATGCCACTTGGCTAACCAACTTTCTTTTATCACTTTTATTTTTGAAGCCGTTTTTTCTAGATCTCCAAACCCATTATTTTGAGTCTTCTTTTTAATTACCTTAATAAGATTTTCAATTGTAAGTTTTGTGTCGCCAACCAAATTAATCTGTATAGGCTCATCCTTATTAATGTCGTCGGGATTATTGGTATTTTGAATTAATATTTTACCTTTGGGTATTGTTTGGGCATAAGGTGACCGTGTTAAACTTGATCCCAAAGCAAGTATCACGTCGCTATATTTGAGCCATTCATGTGCCATTTGGGTCGTTGTGCCACAACCGGAGCCTAGAGACAGTGGATCTCGTTCGTCAAATCCCGATTTGCCGGGCATAGTGCAAAAAACTGGTATCGATGTAAGTTGACTTAATTCTTTCAATGCATCACTGGATCCAGAAAATAACACACCAGCCCCGGCCCAGATCATAGGAGTTTTAGAGGCTAGCAAAGCATCTGCGGTAGCTTCTATTTCCAGGGGCTCGGGCATCTGCTTAGATAGCCGGGGAGAAGTATAATTTTGAGCTTTCTCTGAAATATTTTGATTGCAAACGTCTGATATTAGTTCGATGACCACAGGGCCTGGAGCTCCATTTCGGAGCGCATGGAAAGCTCTTCTCATTACGTCTCCAACTTGGTTTGGGTGATATATAGCCTCTATATATTTTACCCATCCTTGGTACCGTTGGACAGCATTGAAATTAGGTTTTACAGATAATTGGTTAAGCGAATTCCCTCCAAGAAAAACTAAAATAGGTATGTTATCTGCAAATGCCTGGGCTATCCCACCCAATGAATTTTCCGCTCCAGCTTGTGATTGAACCGCAACAACGCCAAAGCCTTGTCGATTCATAACTCGGCTAAAACCATCAGCAGCCATTACGGCTCCACGTTCATGACGAAATGCTATCGGTCGGATTCCTTCTTTCGCCACGGCAGATATCAGTGGATTGCTGGGGAAACATGAAATCCATTGCACGCCTTCTGCTTTTAGGATTTTCGCAATATATTCAACGCCATTCATATTGAACTCCAGTTTTAAAAAGTATACGGCTTCATCGTCGAGGCCGTAATAGCTTTAGATAGCGAGAACACTTAGTGATTTTAATAATCCAACGACCGAACATTCTTTGCTATCAGCGGGCAAGAAAGCCCCCATCTATAACTAACTCCGTTCCTGTTACGAATTTAGCTTTGTCACTAGCAAGATACAGCACTCCCTCGGCGATGTCACATGGTGTTCCAAGTTTACCCAAAGGAACATTAGCCTCAATATAGTCTCTGAATTCGGGTCCACGTCGTTGGATTGCACCTGCAACCATTGGAGTATCTATAAATCCGGGGTGAATTGAATTAACACGAACAAGAGGTGTTTTTTTTGCGCATTCCAAGGCCGCAGCTTTACTAAGTAGACGGACACCGCCCTTTGAGGCACAGTAGTTCGTTGCCGTTGCTAGTCCGGAAAAGCCAAGTATTGAGGATATATTAATTATCGAGCCGCCATTAGATTTCCGCATTGATCGAATTCCATGTTTGCAGCCGAGAAATACACCATCTAAATTAACCGACAGACAACGTCTCCATGTTTCCATATCCATTTCCTCTATTTCTACAGCGTTACTGCCTACGCCGGCTCCATTGAGAAGAATGTCTAAATGGCCATAGTTATCTAATATTTCCGTACAAATATCTTCCCAGTCGCTTTCTATTGTTGTGTCGTGGGGACGAAATTTACAGCTCCCTCCCGCTTGTTTAATCGATTCAGCAACTTTCTCGCCCTCTACGATTTGTATGTCTGAGAGTATCACATGAGCTCCTTCTTGGGCCATAAGTTCGCCAGTTGACTTACCTAAGCCGGACGCCCCGCCTGTAATTAGGGCAACTTTACCATCTAGCCTTCCCATTTTTATCTCCACTATCATAAGTTATGGGACTATGTTTGGACGGTTGAATAAACTATCCCAGTGTGCATCTACATCTTCAATAAATAATTCACTTGTTATCCCAGCAACAAGCATTGGCGCTGTCAAGTGGGCCAGCGTCGCTGTCTAGGCCGTTAATAGTGTTTTTGAGCTCATCGGCCCACCTTACAGTTTTTAGAGTGGTAGATAAAACAGAAGTCATTCTAAGACACACGAATTTTTGGAAGTATCACATAATCCCAAGGGCTCGGAAATGTTCCGCATGGTACTTCTATTACTACTGGCCCATTGTTTCTTAAACCGGTTTTTATTGCTTCTCGAAGCTTATCCGGAGTTTGAGCCTGTATTCCTGTTGCACCAAAGGTCTCAGCTAATTTAACAAAATTTGGATTTACCAAGTCAGTCGCAATCGTCCTCCCATTAAAGTTTTCTTGCTGCATTCTTTTTACGTTACCAAAGGCGTTGTCATTAAAAATAATTGAAATGAGCGGTATTTTATGCTGAACGGCAGTTGCAATCTCCTGAACGTTATACATGAATCCCCCATCACCGGCGATTGAAATTACAGGAACGTTTGGTTTAACCATTTGTGCCCCGAGGCCTGTCGCGAACCCCCAGCCGAGAGTACCTTGGTAGCCCGTTGATAGAAATGTTCGTGGTTTGTAAACAGGGAAAGTAAATCTTGAAACGTACCCTATTTGGGTTAGCTCGTCGATAAATATCCCGTCTTCTGGCAGTTCCTCGCGTATGACATTGAGATAGGCAAGTTGTGGCCCAAATTTATTTTGGTACTCTTTCGCCAGCCGAGATTTTATAATTTTAATTTGATCTATTCGCACATCGCGCTTTTTGTTTATAGGCTCAATTTTATCACAGATAATAGAAAGGGTATCCTGTGCATAGGCATGTATTTCCAAATCCGCTCCACCATTTCGTTCCAATTCAGTTTGATCGATATCGATATGAATAATTCTTAAGTCGTTATCGATCCCCCAACCCATTCTTTGGGGTTGTAATCTTGTTCCAATTGCTATCACCACATCTGTATCGTGCCACAGCGCATGGCCCTCTGGCATTGCGCACGCTAAATTGTGCCGTGAGTCCAAAATTCCCTTGCCATTTCGAAATGCAACAACAGGTGCACTCAATAATTCAGCCAGTCTTTTTATCTCCCTTTGGCATTCTATTGCTCCACTTCCAACAACGACCATTGGGTTAGTGGCTTCGGCTAGCCAAAGTGCTGCCTGTTTTAAACTATCGTCGTCTACCTCCATTTCGATTTTTTGTGAGATGTAAGTATCTAATCCAACAGATTTCTGTGCCCATATATTTTGCGGGACCTCTATGCCGACGGGCCTAGGTCTCCCGGATGTTAATTCTCTAAAAGCGTTCTTTATTGTTTTAGATGCGGATTCTGGTTGGGTAATTCGCTCGGCCCACTTTGTTAACCCTTTTGTTATACCCAGCTGATCGGGTATCTCATGCAGCAATCCATGTCCTTTTCCTATAGCGTGAGAAGGAATTTGACCTGCTAAGGATAGGACGGGAGCGTTTACTGCAAAAGCAGTAGATAATGCTGCTGTAGTATTTAGAATACCAGGCCCAGGAACTACGCAAAAGGCCTGTGGTGTGCCTGTGGCCATTGCAGCTCCTAATGCCATGTAGGCCGCACCTTGTTCATGACGCGTGTGAATTGCTTTTAATTCACTATCACGGTCATATAAAGCATCAAAGAAGTCATCATTTTGTACGCCGGGTAAACAAAAAAGATAGCGAACTTCATGCTCAACCATACCATCAATTAGGATGTCAGCTGTGCTACGTTTTTTCATCTCTTTCCCCGATTTTTTTAGATTGATAAGCGGGAGGGATTATGTTTTTCCGCCGCTACCTGCGAGTTTTATAGCTGAGCCTCTTTCATAATGTCGAATTACCTCGTTTACATCTTCGTTTGCGCCGCGTTCGTTCACCGCAGAATGATAAATTTCGCGAGCTGTATTTATTACCGGTAGCGTAACGCCGGTCGCTATTCCAAGCTCGGCCGCCTGCCGGATATCTTTATGCATAAGACCTAGCGTGAAACCCTGCACAGGCTCATCATTTGGGAGCACAAAGCGTGGTAAAGTAATATCGGTTGCATAGTTTCTTCCCGAGCTTTTACTTAGAATTTCTGCACATAAATCTGGATCAATACCATTTTTTACCGCTAATGAAAGAGCTTCGAATGTTGCTAATCGATTTGTTGCATTGAGCATATTATTTGCCAATTTCATCACTTGGGCTGTTCCTACATCGCCTGTTCGAAATATATTAGGACTAACAGATTCCAATGCTGGTATTGCGAGCCCAACGGCATTATCGGAACCTCCGACCATAATGGCTAATGTTCCGGCGGTCGCGCCAGCAGGGCCGCCGGAAACTGGGGCATCAATTAGTGTAATATTATTGGGTAGTTCCTCCGCGATTTTTCTAGTGATAACAGGATCACCTGTTGTCATGTCACAAATGACACCGCTTCCCATAGACGAAGTTAAACCGTTTTCGCCTAAAATTACCTCTTTAACCTCAATTGAAGTAGGTAAGCATAGGAAAACTACATCTGCCGATTTTCCTACCTCTGCAATAGAGTTAACTGCAACGGCACCCAGTTTGGAGAATTCTGATCGAAGTGATTCTGATAAATCAAAGACAACAATATTGTGTTTTAGGATCATCCTTTTTGCTATAGCCCCGCCCATATTTCCAAGGCCAATATATCCAAACCGCATCTTATTACTCCTGCTACCATTAAAATATTATCAACTAGTATTGTTTATGATTTAGAAAATGACCAGAATGATAGATTACTTTTACAATCATGCAGCTGATGGTTACGACTTCATACAGCCCATTGATGAATTTTAGATAAACGTGGTATTTAGGGAATGTTATTTAAAACGCATACAAGTTACTGTGCCTTGATAAGTAGCAGTTCTTACAAAGGAAACTTAATGAATGAAGATATTGCTCGTGAACGGATTGAAAATGCGTTGCGAGATTACAAACAAGAATTTGGATCTTTCTTTATTGCCAAGATGCTTGGTTTAGGCATTTCATACTCAGAAGAAAGTTGTAATATTCAAATACCAGTTGATGATTTTCTATTTAATCCTCAGGGAACCTATCATGGTGGTATGCTTGCCACTGTGATGGACATTTCAATGGGACATTTAATAAAAAAAGTAACTGGAAAAGCTGGAATAACTCTGGAAATGAAGAACCAATTCTTAAGACCGCTAATTGAGGGGCCAGGCTTCTGTGAGGGTAAATTTATTCGCCAGGGCCGTTCGGTGAGTTTTTTGGAATCGCGTGTATGGGACGTTAATGAAAAACTAGTAGCGCATGGGACATCCACTTGGAAAATGGGAATTTAAGAATAACGATTTGGTTCTTGTGTGAGTGCAGCTTGAGGTAGAGTGCCCAGACTACTAATTGGATATCAAAACATTATGAATTTCAGCGGAAGAGTTAAAATTCACGTTTCCAAAACATTTGAATTTTTATAGTCAGTTTTGAAACGCAAAAACTTAATTTAATGCATCTAGAAAGGCCGCTCTCCTTTTACCGTTACTCTGTAGCCCGATCGTACTTGCGGATAGTAATCCCATAAGGCTAGGTGTTGAACACAGCGATTGTCCCAAAATGCGATGCTATGTGGTTGCCACTTGAATCGAACTTGATAATCAGGTTTGGCGCAATGATCGTAAAGAAATCTTAAAACGCCATCGCTTTCCTCTCGCGGGAGCTCGTTAATATGCGTTGTGAATGTTTTATTGACATAAAGCGATTTTTTTCCAGTAACGGGATGGGTTCGAACAACGGGATGAACGGACAGGGGGTATACTACCCCGGTATCGTCATTATTATAGCGCCCTCTATATATCTGTTCTCCAGAATGTGTTGCACTTAGTCCTTCAAGGTAAACTTTCATTCTGTCACTAAGTGCGTCGTATGCAGCATACATGCTAGCAAAAAGAGTATCTCCACCACTTTCGGGTACTTCCCATAGATGCAAAATACTACCCATAGGGGGTTCTTCATCACAGGATACATCGGAATGCCAGTTCTCTCCCGCTATATGCTTGGAGTTTTTATCTGCATGAACTATCAAGATTTCAGGATGGCCTGCCGGGGGTGGAGAGCCGGGGTGAATGTGTAAGTCGCCAAAAAGACGTCCAAAATCCTTATGTTGATTGACATCTACTGGTTGATCTCTAAAGAAAATAACCGAGTACTCCATGAGTGCGTCGTGAACCTCTTGGAACTGTTGATTTCCCAATGGCTCAGTGAGTTTCACGCCTGTTACTTCGGCGCCGATCCTTGGAGTTAGTGGGGTGACCTTTATGGTTTCATATCCCATCGTGCATTCCTTTGAGAATTGTGTTTATTTATTAACTAGCATTAATAGACTTTTAAGAATTTTTTACATCATAGAATACGCATTTTAAGCATAAAATAATGGTAATCACGACGGGTTAGTTATATCAAGTCAGTGTATTTGATTTCACATATAAGATGCTATCAAAATACAAAATCATGCAACACTCTAAATGAACTTTTGGGAGAAAGCGAGATGACATTAAATCATAAGACTAACATGCTTGCCGGTGTGCGTGTATTAGATATGACCCAGTTTGAGGCGGGGCCATCTTGTACGGAAACATTAGCATGGTTGGGAGCGGAAGTAGTAAAGCTTGAAAACCCTAAAGGTGGTGATGCTGGACGATATGCAACATCTGAAAAAGATGGAATTGATTCATTTTATTTCATGCAATTCAATTCGGGGAAGAAAAGTATAACCTGTAATTTGAAAAGCCCAGAGGGCGTAACACTTGTTAAAAAGCTTGTTCGTGAAGCAAATGTTTTCATTGAAAATTTTGCGCCGGGCGTTGTTAAAAGAATGGGTCTGGACTTTGAATCCATAAAAAAGGAAAACCCAAATATTATTTATGCCTCAGTTAAGGGATTTGCTGAGGGCAGCCCTTATGAAAATTTTTTATCATTCGATATGATAGGACAATCCGCTGGAGGGGTCCTAAGTATAACAGGAGAGCCTGAAGGGCAGCCGTGTAAACCAGGGGTGACATTAGCCGATACTGGAACAGGAATGTTAATGTCAATTACTATTCTCGGTGCACTCTATCGACAGCAGGCTACCGGCCGAGGAGAGCATTTGCAATTAGCGATGCAAGATGCGATGACGCAATACACTCGGCTAGCCTATGCCTATCGGGATCTTAACGGTAAAGCTGCTCCGAGAGCTGGGGCTAAGCTGTTTACCACGGGAAATGCTCCCACAGGTATTTTTCCGTGTAAACCGGGTGGCAAAAACGATTACGTTTATATTTACACAACCCGTGCAGGTAATCATCATTGGGAGAGGTTATGTAAATTGTTAAACCGCGAAGAATTAATTGATGACCCAAGGTTTTCAGGACCAAAAGAACGCGCAAAAAATGAAGCTGTAATTGATGATATTTTGGCTGAATTTACAAAAAAACATACAAAGCGTGAGGCCATGAAACTCATTGGAGAATGTGGTGTCCCATGTGGCGCTGTTCTTGATGTGGCCGAACTTTATGACGATGAAGATCTTAACTCGCGAGGCATTTTCCAAAGTATGGACCATCCCGAGCGAGGTAGTTATAAAATGCCGACGTGGCCAGTAAAGGTAGATGGTGGGCATT
Source organism: SAR116 cluster bacterium AG-447-C21 (assembly GCA_003212315.1). Classification (GTDB taxonomy): domain Bacteria; phylum Pseudomonadota; class Alphaproteobacteria; order Thalassobaculales; family Thalassobaculaceae; genus UBA7326. Next base: position 14,739 of record QCQB01000047.1, read on the forward strand.
TGTCTTTACCAGCATCTCCACTTCTTGGAGAACACGTCGACTCTGTGCTTTCTGAATGGATTGGGATGAGTCCAGAAGAAATAGAAAAACTGAGAGAAGATGGAGCTGTTTAATATTAAACAGTATCGTTATCACAAACTATTCAAGAATAGATAGCAAACAAATCAAATTATTATGAAATGTGAATTGTATTCAATATGGAGATATCCTAGTGGCTGAATTAACCGGTTCCGAAATATTGGCAAAGGCTTTACGTAATGAAGGCGTTAATGACTTATTTTTTATTATGGGAGGACCAATGCTCCTCGCTGAAGAGTCGTGCATAAAAGAGGGTATTAGACCGATTGATGTGCGCCATGAACAAGCGGCAGCTTTTATGGGACAAGCGTATAGTCGATTATTAAACAAACCAAGTGTATGCATGGCAGCAAGTGGACCGGGTGTTACCAATCTCATTACAGGTATAGCAAATGCTTATATCGACTGTGTGCCCGTAGTTGCAATTGGCGGATCAAGCCCGTTTAAAGCTTATGGCAGACAAGTGTTTCAGGAGATAGATCAATTAGGAATGATGAAACCTTGCACAAAGTGGGCTGAACGCGTCTATTCTTTAGTGCGTATACCCGAAATGGTAAATGTTGCTTTTCAAAAAGCAATGGCTGGAAAGCCAGGGCCAGTATATTTGGATTTTCCAGGGGACATTTTATATGAAAAAATTGATGAATCAGAGATTGATTGGTCGATCTCAGGAAGATCTATTCCTCGAGCTCGGCCGCATGCTGCTCCAGAATTAATATCTGATACGGTTGAAGCTCTCTCAAAAGCAAAAAAACCGGTAATTATTACCGGAGGAGGAATACTTTGGTCCGATGCTGCCGATGAACTAAGGGAATTTGTAGATAAGGCTGAAATTCCATTTTATACAACACCTCAGGGACGCGGTGTTATCCCGGAAGACCATCCTCTTTCATATATGACAGTTAGATCGGCAGCTTTCCGAGAAGCGGATCTAATTATGATCATAGGTACGCGGATGAATTATATTATTGGGCATGCAGCACCTCCTCGTTTTAATAAGGATGCGACAATAATCAGAATTGATATTGATGAAGATGAAATCAGTACAAGCCCAAGAAAAATAGATATTGGAATTGTTGGTGATGCAAAAGCTGTTTTACATCAAATTAACTCTCGATTGGATGATGCTGTAAGTAAAGATAGTTTTTCGGAATGGAGAAATAGACTTAGTGAGGAAGAAGCAAATAAGAGATCACGCCCAGGAGGGAACAGCGTATCAGATGCTGTCCCTATACATCCGCTGAGGTTATGCGAGGAAGTGAAAAACTTTATGGATAGAGATGCCATTTTAGTAGTCGATGGACAGGAAATTTTAAATTATGGACGGCAATCAATGCCTACCTTTGAGCCAGGACACCGTTTAAATTCTGGCCCATTTGGTACAATGGGCGTTGGTTTGCCGTTTGGGTTAGGAGCAAAAATTGCAAAACCAGATTGTCAGGTTATTGTCGTCCATGGAGATGGGTCGTTTGGTCTAAATGCTATGGAATTGGATACAGCTGTGCGCCATGGTATAAATGTGTTAGTAGTGATTAGTCTAAATGGCGGATGGACTGCGGATCCTGATGGAACAAAACCAGGCAGAGATCTAGGCTATACCCGATACGATAAAATGGCTGAGGCATTAGGATGCTACGCTGAGTACGTTGAGCAGCCCGACGAAATCAAAGGGGCACTGGAAAGAGCTCAAGAGCAGGTCAACGAGGGTAGAGTTGCCGTTGTTAATATAAAAACAGATCATACTGCGAGGGCGGGAACGCAGGCTTTTGCTCAATATTCTACCTAGAGAGCAACGGTTTTTGCAAAACAAGATTGATAAAAAGTGTTCATGAAGAAAGCCTTTATAGATTAATTTACTTTTGATTGGGGGCTTGCCCCGCTGACAGGCTATCGTTATAAGGCTGGAACTAGGCAAAGATGTATAGGTGAACTAATTACATGGCAAAACAACGTACTTTTTCTATTATTAAACCAGATGCTACAATCGCCAACAACACAGGTGGTATTAATAAGCTAATTGAGGATTCTGGTTTACGGATCATCGCCCAAAGACGAATACAGATGACACGCGCTCAAGCTGAAAGATTTTATGCGGTTCATGCGGAACGACCATTCTTTGGAGAACTTGTTGATTTTATGATCTCTGCGCCTGTTATAGTTCAGGTGCTTGAAGGTGAAGAAGCGATAAGCAAATACAGAGAAGTTATGGGTGCGACAAACCCAGCGGAGGCAGCTGATGGGACCATTAGAAAACTCTATGCTAAAAGCGTAGGGGAAAACTCGGTTCATGGGTCGGACGGGGTCGAAACAGCTGCTGAGGAGATACCCCAGTTTTTCAGTGGGTTGGAAATAGTTGGCTGATAGATCTTTGAAAAGCTTTATGCCCAGTCCTGCATTACGTCACAAGTTCTAAGCCTAATCAAATGGTTAACTTTCAGAGACACGAACCCCAATAAAATGATAATCGTGGTTATTTTTCAAACAACCAGCCAAGCTAGTAGGAGCAGTGTGATAACAATTGCGACTATGGATACTTTAAACATCGTCAATACGTTAAGATAGGTATCTTTATGAAATTTATAATCTGGGTTATTTTGTGTTTCGTTAGTATCCATCTTTGTACTCCCTGATAATCAGACCATCGTTTAATAAAATAATTATTGTCATATTACTACTTATAATTAACAGATTTTAATATAAACTTATAAGATTTTCTTCTGCGTCTGAAGTATTTGTTTTACGAGCGTTAATTGGTTTCCCTTGTATTTTTTTTGCAATCAGTTCCAGCGCGAGCGGATAGATGTGATTTTCCTGTTGTAGAATGCGCGCGGATAGACTAGTCGGGGTGTCTTGTTTTAAAACAGGTACAGCCGCTTGAGCTATTATAGGGCCAGCATCTAATTCAGATATTACAAAGTGAACAGTACAACCCGCAATACGAACTCCGGCGTCAATTGCT
>QCQB01000048.1 GCA_003212315.1 SAR116 cluster bacterium AG-447-C21
GAAGGAAACTATTCGGGCTGGTTGGAACAAAAACAAAAGCGAATGGAGCAAGAGGGCCGTCAGGACGCCTCTCGTATGCGATCTCTAGCTGAGGAATTAGATTGGGTTAGGGCTTCGCCGAGAGGGCGTCAGGCCAAAAGTAAAGCTCGATTGACCGCGTATGAGGAACTTTTGGCCCAAGGTCAAGAGAAAGCCATTGATAATACTAAAATAATGATACCAGCCGGTCCTAGGTTGGGAGATTTAGTTATTGAAACTGACAAGCTCGTTAAAGGTTTTTCGGATCAGCTTTTAATTGATGAACTATCTTTTAGGCTACCGGCAGGCGGCATAGTTGGGATAATTGGTCCAAACGGCGCAGGTAAGACGACGTTGTTCAGAATGATTACGGGGCAAGAAGAACCAGATAATGGATCAATCAAGGTGGGGGATACTGTAAAATTGGGCTATGTCGATCAGTCGCGAGATAACCTGAACCCGAAAGCTACTGTCTGGGAAGAAATATCTGATGGTTTGGATGAAATTGAGTTAGGTAAAAGAAAGATGCAAAGTCGCGCTTATTGTGGCCTATTTAACTTCCGTGGACCGGATCAACAAAAAGTAGTAGGCCAGCTTTCTGGCGGGGAAAGAAACCGTGTTCATCTTGCGAAGATGCTAAAATCGGGCGCTAATCTTATTTTACTGGATGAGCCCACCAATGATTTAGATGTAGATACGCTACGCGCACTAGAAGAGGCATTGTTAGATTTTGCCGGGTGCGCTGTGGTAATCAGTCATGATAGATGGTTTTTAGATAAGATAGCCACACACATTTTGGCATTCGAGGGTGAAAGTCAAGTTGAATGGTTTGAAGGTAATTATCAAGCCTACGAAGAAGACAGACGAAGGCGTTTGGGGGTGGAGGCGGATCAACCAAAACGCATTAAGTATAAACCTATCGTTAGAGCCTAGCTGCAGGGCTACCCTCGTTTTTCGAGCATTGCTAAACTTTGTCGCATAGCTTTAATTAAGGCAGAGATGCTATTGCCATTTCTTTGAAGAACAGAAGCGTATTCATTACGCTGTGTAACACCCATGCTCACACCTTCGATAACGACATCTACAATTTTGAAAGAATTTCCGTCCGGAACCAGTCTCCAATTTACACTGATATTGATATTGGATTGATCAGGATCATAAATTCTAGAAAGCACAAAAATGTATTTGCGTTTGCCAATTTTGTGTCCGAGAACGCTTATTTTCTGACCGGAGTAATCTGTAAACTGTCTTGAATAGGTATGCTCAACTATAGCTTGGAATAAACTTAAATACTCCTTTCTTTGTTGAGGGGTAGCCAATCTCCAATTTCTACCCAGGACAAAACGGGCTATCCAGGGCATGTCGAAGCCCTGCTTCAATATTTTGGCTATTTCCCGCCTTCTATGTGATGATGATAGTGACGGATTGGTAGCTAGTTTTAATGCTTCTGAACTTAAAATATCTATAAAGCGTTCGGCGCGAACCCCAGATTGATTGTCACTATAAGCCGGCAATGGTAACCAGAGGATGGCAAAGAAAACCAATATTTTCAATCGACGTTGCATCACTTGGACTCATTATTTTTTTTCGAGGCGGGAGAGGCTGAATCGGCTAGCTTTTTTTCTTGAGTAAATGTTAGGTGATCATCAAATAACTCGCTGGACCCTTTTTCCGACAAATTAATTGGAACGCGTCCATTATTTATAGCAGCCTGCCTCTGCTGACGATAAATTGTTCTTACTTTTGCATAAGCATCCAAAGAACTTGATCTAAGTTCATCAATCTGATCAAAGTTTTCAGCTCTAAAATTCACTGCGGACATTATATTCTTAGAGGCAGTGTAAGGTAATCTGGCGTTAAGCGAACCAATATGGGAAAAAGGATTTAAAAAATGATCAACAATCCGTCCTACAGCGTCGCGTGCACTGGATGGTCCCAAGAAAGGTAGCACAATATAGGGACCGGCTGGCATTCCATAAAGGCCCAGAGTTTGCCCAAAATCCTCTTTTCTATATTTCATATTAAAATCAGCTGCAGCGTCGATGAGTCCAAAGGATGTGGTATTCATAAAGAAACGCATCGAGTCACTTTGTGCCTGCTTTAAATCCCCTTGCATTATATCGTTTGTAATTATTGTAGGGCCTTGCAGCCACTTCAATACGTTACTTACGCCAGAGCGAATCGGATCAGGAACGCTGTTTATGTAAGTTATGGCAGTGGGTCTTAGGATGCCCTGATCCAGAGCATCGTTGAACTTGAATATAGTTCGATTTAGGGGTTCAAGCGGATCATTATTTGATAAATCGACTGCATTATTACAACTCGTTAAACCAAGACAAATTGGTATAAGAACGAGAGATAATCGCCTCACCACGCCTAAATTTATAGATACGCAAAGATTAAGCAATTGATTATCCAATGATCATTTAAAAAGTCGTTCCTAGGATCGCCGTACAAATATATTTTAGGGTTCTAAAAAATAAAGAAAATAGAATGATCAGGCCCTAAATCTGACTTTTAATATCTACCATATTTTTACTACCTGTGGCTAGAGATACATGCATCTAATAGGGATCAAAGATCTCTTGAGCTTTGGATGTAAAACCTTTGGTACAAGGGTTTTGATATTATAGGAAGGAAATAAATTGGAATTTGTATCACTGCTATGAACAGCCATAGGTCTTCACCAAATGGACCACTTACGATGGGAATTAATAGAGCTAAATTACGGCTGCCACTTGCTAGCGCGAGTGCTCCTCCTGTTTTCCTTTTAAACCTATGGAATATTAATGCGTTCACTATTTGTGATGCAGCACTGATAACTATCGCAACGCTTATAAAAAGAGGTAATTTTTCTGGATTATTTACCAAAGCATTATGAAACCCGCCCATTATGGTTACAGCAAATAATGCCATTAGAATAACAATTATGCCGTCTGCTGATCCCTCGCTTGCCGTTGCGTGTTTCTCCCCGACTAACCAGCGTAGGCCTTGTGCAAGAAAAAATGATATAAACACGATACAGACCAACTCTAGTGCCATTGAGGTGGGGCTTAACCCAAGATTAGGACCGATTAGCAACGAAAGAACTAGTGGAAGAGTTATCGTGAAAAGTAGCGTTCCGCCAATCATAATTAATAATGCTGCCGCCCCGTCAAGCCCGATTAAAATAGCAAGACCTGGCATTGAAACTAATGGCGGACATGCACTCCAAGCGACAACAACTGCTAATAAACCAGATGGGATACCAATAAGGTAACCGATACAAAAAGTAAAAGCAGGCATTATTAATAAAAGCCAAAGAATGCCTACTCCTATTATTTTGAAGTCATGCAGCTTTTCCTTGATATATTTTGGATTCAGTCGGTAAACTGAAACAATCAGCATAGCAATAACGACTGATTCAGCGATTGGTCGAGCGAGTTGCGTGAGGCTTGGATATAATAAACCTACTATGACTCCTATAGGCATAATAAGGGTTCCATGGCGGCCGATGAATCTGAGTAATTGATCAAAGTTTTTTATCATACGCGTCCGAATATATGAATTTTGATCAATCATCCAGTTATTTAGAGAATAGGTTGTAATGTTAAAGTGGAAAGATAATTCAATTCCAAAGATGTTTCTTTCATGTATCATTCCTAAAAACAGTAACTCGTGATATTATTTGGCAATCTAAAGCGATATAGTATTGCGTGGAGCTTAAAGATGCTGCTCCGAGTGCTATTTAGTATGGAAAAGATTCGATAAAATGAATAAATATTTGGTGTTGAAGATTAAACGACGCCTCTCCCGTACGGTGCACGATCAGAATATCTACCTTTCACTAATATCTCTGGGGGTTGGAGCAGTCGTCGCTCTTGCAGCTGTAATTTTTCGCGACTCTATATCTTTTTTCCAATATTTATTCTCTTTATCAACCCAACAAATTTACAGTGTTATGGGGGACAATTTTTCGATTTGGCTGGTTGCTGTACCTCCTATATTGGGCGGACTGATTGTAGGTTTTGTAATTAAATATTTTACACAAAAAGGCAGAGCTAATGGCGTTGCCGAGGTTATCGAAGCAAGTGCTATTGGTGGGGGTAAAATGAATATGCAAGACGGTTTGGTCTCGGCATTTGCAAGCGCCTTGTCGATAGGTTGCGGTGCATCCGTCGGCCGAGAAGGGCCTGCAGTTCAGTTAGGGGCGACTTTAGCGAGTTATGTGGGCGAGGGATTGAAACTTGATAGGAACCAATGCCGCATCTTGTTAGGTGCCGGGGCGGCTTCTGCGATAGCAGCATCCTTTAATGCACCGTTTGCGGGAGTGTTTTTTGCTCATGAAGTTATTATTGGTCACTATGCCCTAACAGCTTTTGCCCCGGTCGCGGTAGCTGCAATAATTGGCACAGTCGTGTCTCGTGTATATTTTGGTGACTTTCCTGCATTTACAATCTCGAGTCACGAAATAGAGTCATTTTTTGAATTGCCCGCGTTTGTTATTTTGGGTGTCGTTTGCGCGCTTGTAGCGATTGTACTTATTCGTTCAGTGCCGCTTACACAGAGGTTGTTTCGTTTTCTTAAGGTGCCGATATGGTTAATGCCTGCTATTGGTGGATTAGTAATAGGGGTTTTTGCAATATGGTTTCCAGAAATACTGGGTGTGGGTTATGAGGCCACCAATAAGGCTTTAAATGAAGATTATGAGTTGTCTGTTCTATTAACTCTTTTAATTATGAAGCTTATTGCAACAGTTATTTGCTTGGGTTCAGGATTTGTTGGTGGGGTTTTCAGTCCCTCTTTATTCATGGGAGCTATGTTGGGCGGGGCATTTGGAATCATTGTGGCATGGCCATTTCCTGAATTAGCCTCCTCTTTGGGTTCATATAGTATTACAGGAATGGGCGCTATGGCAGCGGCTGTATTGGGAGCGCCAATATCTACTACAATAATGATCTTTGAATTGACGGGTGATTATAGATTGACACTCTCAGTGTTAGTAGCAGTTGTCGCTTCTACAATTATTACGAGATCGCTTCATGGCCCATCATATTTTCTGTGGATGCTCGCTCATCGGGGGGTGGTTTTACAGGGAGGACATGAAGTTGGAGCATTAAGTAGGCCCAATTTGAAATCTCTTATACGACACGATCACAGTATTTTGAATGGAGATGATAGTCTGCCATCTTTGCGTAAAAGTCTTGTTTCTGCGGCTAATGGGGAGGTTTTCATAACGCAGGAAGGCAGGTTTTTTGGCAGACTAATGATCTCGGATATGGGGAAATTAGCTTTTGATAAAAAATACGATAAGCAAAAAACAGTAATAGATCTCGTAACTGTCACTGATCTATTTGTTTATGAAACGGATACGCTTGAAAATGCGGTTGAGGTTTTTTCTGGAGGTGAAGATCCGCTTGTTGCAGTGCTGGACGCCCCAGATACTAAAAAAATAGTTGGGTGTTTGCATGAACGAGACGTTATAAGAGCTCAGCTAACTTATGTTCGCCAATTAGAGCGGCTAAGGGAGGATGAACATTAAATCAAAGTAAATAGCGTTTCGATCAGTAAGTAGCTGAAATTTGTTAACCTCTTTTCGTATAAAGGATGAATTTTAATATTAGGTTCTTCGAATAATGCCAGATAGTGAAATCAAATCAGGACAATCTATTCCTAAGAATAATACTCCAGGATATCTTGATGGACTGAATCCGATGCAATTAACGGCGGTTAAAGCGCAAGATGGTCCTATTCTTGTATTGGCGGGAGCCGGAACGGGAAAAACTAGAGTTTTAACAACTCGTTTAGCGCACCTGATTGCTACCGGTGCAGCTCGTCCGTGGTCCATTCTTGCGGTTACGTTTACAAACAAAGCTGCACGCGAGATGAGAGAGAGGGTCACCAGTATTATAGGGCCTATGGCCGAACAAGTGTGGCTTGGTACATTCCATGCGTTGTGCGCTAAGATAATTAGACGCCATGCAGAATTACTTGGTCTTCAGCCAAACTTTACAATTTTAGATGCCGACGATCAAATTAGATTGATTAAGCAACTGATGCAGGCCGAGGGACTTGACGATAAAAAATGGCCACCAAGAACTTTATCAGGGGTGATACAACGTTGGAAAGATCGCGGTCTTACGCCTGACAAAATAAATGATGCTGAGGAAAAGGAGTTTTCTTCGGTTCGTCTCAAACAAATTTATGAACAGTATCAAGACCGCTTGCGTGTTTTAAATGCGGCGGATTTTGGTGATTTATTATTACACTGCTTAACACTATTCAATGAAAACCCGGATGTTCTGGCACTGTATCAAAACCGGTTTACTTATATTCTTGTTGATGAATATCAAGATACAAATATTGCCCAATATCTGTGGCTAAGGCTTCTTGCCCAAGGGCGGCGAAATATCTGTTGTGTTGGCGATGATGATCAATCTATCTATGGTTGGCGAGGTGCCGAAGTTGGAAACATACTTAAGTTTGAAAAAGATTTTCCTGGTGCGGAGGTGATTCGCCTCGAACAAAACTATCGCTCAACTTCCCGTGTATTAGCGGCTGCATCGAAGCTTATTTCTGTTAATGAGGGGAGATTAGGTAAAACACTATGGACCGATGGTCACGAGGGTGAGAAAATCATTGTACGCGGGGTCTGGGATGGAGAAGAAGAGGCTCGTATTGTAGGAGATCAAGTAGAGGCGTATCAAAGAAAAGGAACTTCATTAAGTCAAATGGCTGTGTTAGTTAGAGCGGGTTTTCAAACGAGAGAATTCGAGGAGAGGTTTTTAACCCTGGGGATCCCTTATCAAGTGATAGGTGGGGCTCGGTTTATGAAAGAATGGAAATAAGAGATGCGATCGCATATTTCAGAGTTCTTACACAGTATAACGACGATTTAGCTTTAGAAAGAATTATCAACAAACCAAAAAGAGGCATAGGATCGGCAACACTCCAGACAATACATCAGTTGGCCCGTCTGGAAAAAGTTTCACTTTGGACAGCGATTGAGAATATTGCACAAACTGATGAGATAAGACCTGCAGCTAAAAAGGCTCTCAAAAAAGTACTAGACGATTTTAGAAGATGGCGAATAATGTTAGATAGCAATAGTCATATAGAGGTTGCTGCCATCGTTTTAGACGAATCAGGTTACACAGAGATGCTTCAACTGGATAAATCACCAGACGCTCCCGGTAGGCTTGAAAATCTCAAGGAACTGGTGAGTGCGCTCGAGGAATTTGAAAACCTTAACGGTTTTTTAGAACATATAAGTCTCGTCATGGATAACGCAGAAAAAAATGAAGGTGATCAGATCAGTTTGATGACTTTGCACGCGGCTAAAGGATTAGAGTTTGACAAGGTATTTCTTCCTGGTTGGGAAGAGGGAGTATTCCCCAACCAACGGTCGCTCGATGAAAATGGTGTCACCGGATTGGAGGAGGAGAGGAGGCTGGCTTATGTTGGCATGACCAGAGCCAGAGAAGGAATTGAGATAAGCTTTGCTGCTAACAGACGGCTATATGGAACATGGCAAAGTTCTATTCCGTCCCGTTTTGTTTCCGAACTACCAGCGGATCAAATCGAGGATATGAGTGAGATTGGTCTATATTTTGGAAATCAGCGTATGCTCTACGAACATCACGATGAAAACCAATCGATAGATGATATTTTTGGAGGCAATCAGCAATGGCAAAAGTATGGTCCAGGCTTCGCCAAGCGCAAGCAAAAGGATTATATGAATAAACCTTTAATAGCGGGAGAAGGTTTCGTCGTTGATCGCTCGCAACCAACCTTGTTTTCAAGTGATGAAAGGGTATTTCATCAGAAATTTGGAATGGGAACAGTTACTGCTGTAGATGGCGATAAGGTTGACATCAATTTTGATCATGCCGGGGCGAAAAAAGTAATTGCCAGGTTTTTATCCAAACCATGAGTGAAGTTTGGCAAGTATCTATGAATATGCCAGCCGAACATGCTTTTATTTTTTCTAAGGTAATGGAACCGTTTTTGGATTCTACATCCATATTTGAGTTAGAAGGAACTCGAATGTGGGAGCTAAATGGATTTATTAGTAGATCACCGGAAAGAAAGAATATCGAGGAAGCTATTGCTAGCATTTGTTTGCAATTAAAAATCTCTAAACCAAAAATTAAATTCGAACTTCTACCTGAAATAGACTGGGTTGCCAGAAATAGAGAGTCATTCCCAATTATAAGGTATGGACGATTTACAATTCATGGATCGCATGACCGTTTTTTGGTTCCAAAGCATTCTTTTAAAATCGAGATAGAAGCAGGTAGAGCATTTGGTTCAGGCGCCCATAGCACAACCGAAGGGTGCTTGCGTGCTTTATCCCTTTTGAGGCGATTTGTTGCCCCAAAACGCATTTTGGATATGGGTTGTGGATCAGGAATTTTGTCAATTGCTTCCGCTCGACTGTGGCCCAGATCTAAAATTTTGGCGATTGACGTAGACTCTGATGCGGTTGCAACAACCCATGAAAACATAAAATTAAATCGAGTAAAACGGCAGATCAATTGTGATAGAAATGATGGTTATCCAAAAGCTTCACCCAACAGCAAAACTAAATTTGACATGATTGTGGCGAATATTCTTTCAGGACCACTATTTGATATGGCTTACGATAGCAGCAGATGGATTAATAAGGGAGGTTTCGTGATACTGAGTGGGCTCTTGATACCTCAAGAGAGATATGTATTAGGCGCATTCCGTTCATGCGGATTGAGGCTAATCAAGCGTCAACATATTTCGGGGTGGAGTACTATTATTTTGCGGAAACCAAGCATAAGAAAATAGTCTATATTGTAATTGAAGTTTTGTGGGCATACTAATTCAGTTGATTTTCTCCCCCAGAAGATTGAAGAGATATTTATGAATGATTTAAAAAGCAATATTGAAAGATGCTTAGCCAACTTAAATCCATCCATTAAGTGGGATGACGTTGTATCAATAATTGATGGGGTCAATGCGTCTTCCTTGGCGCCACACGATACAAGCTGGCTTAGTATGTTAGGCTCTGAAATCACGCCTGCGTTAGAATCATATCTTATTGATTTGCTGGAAAGCCGCTCTGCGAAAACAGGGATTAAAGCCGGTCATGGAAATTCGAAAAAGAAATTAACCGAACTTCGTAAAATACTAGCCAAAATGAATGTAGATGGATTGATATTGCCGCGTGCAGATGAACATCAGGGAGAATATATCCCACCTGGCGCCGAGAGATTAGCCTGGCTGACTGGCTTTGACGGATCAGCTGGTTTCGCGATTATTTTACAGAACACTGCGGCTGTTTTTACTGATGGCCGCTATACTTTACAGATTCGTCAACAGGTAGATCAGAACTATTTTGATGTAGAGCATATCGTTGAAAACCCACCTATAAAGTGGCTGGAACAAAAAATCGTTTCCGGGAATCGAATTGGATTTGATCCCTGGCTACATACAGCCGATTCTATTAGACAATTTGAGAATTTGATAAACCAAAAAGGTGGAAAACTCGTCCCCTTAATTCTGAACCCAGTTGATGAGATTTGGACCCACCAACCGTCAATACCATTATCCCCAATAGTACCACACGATATAATTTATTCAGGAAAATCCTCAATAGATAAAAAGAAAATGGTTTGTGAGACACTGAAACAAAATGATGAAGACGCTGTAGTCTTATCTTCTCCAGAATCTATAGCTTGGCTTCTCAATATTCGAGGCTCAGATGTTCCAAGAACGCCACTGCCACTCTCGTTTGTTATTTTAAGTGTGGATGGACGTATCAGTTTTTTCACCGATATCCGAAAAGTAACAAGCTTAGTTACGGCTCATCTCGGCAATGAGGTTTCAGTTTTTCCGTTTAAGGATATTGGGAAACAATTGAACACTCTAATAGAGAACCAAATGAAAATACGTATTGATCCAAAATCAAATCCGACTTGGTTTGAGCAATATATCAAAAAGAGTAATGGTTTTGTATCCTATGGAGACGACCCAATCGTTAGTCTCAAAGCGGTAAAAAATCACGTTGAATTAGAAGGTACGCGTAACGCACATTTAAGGGATGGAGTGGCTTTTGCTCGGTTTTTGCACTGGTTTGATAAGAATGCACCTTCGGAAAAACTTGATGAAATTACTGTTGCCGATCAATTGAGGATATTTAGAGAAGAGGGTGCGCTCTTTAAAGACTTGAGTTTTGATACTATATCCGGTTCTGGCCCAAATGGTGCAATAGTGCATTACCGTGTCAGTCCGGAGACGAATAGAAAGCTGAAGAATGGCGATTTATATCTTATAGATTCTGGCGCACAGTACCTTGATGGGACGACAGATATCACAAGAACACTCGCTGTGGGGGATCCAGGAGACGAAGCGCGGGATCGTTTTACCCGTGTCTTAAAAGGACATATTGCTCTGGCGACTCAAAAATTTCCGAAAGGGACAACCGGTTCTCAGATAGATATATTAGCTCGTGCTCCTTTATGGTCGATTGGATTGGACTTTGATCATGGGACTGGTCACGGGGTGGGTTCCTATTTGGGTGTGCATGAGGGACCTCACCGAATATCGAAAACATCAAGTTCTATCCCACTTGAGTCTGGAATGATCATTTCCAATGAGCCTGGTTATTATAAGGAGGCAGCATATGGGATTAGGCTCGAAAACTTGATAGTTGTTCAAGTTGAAAATATCGATAATGCTGAGCGAGAAATGTTAAGTTTTGAAACAATAACCTATGCGCCATTTGATAGAACAATGATTAATATAGAATTGTTGAACAGACACGAGATTGATTGGATAAATTCCTATCATGCGTCTGTAAGAAATATTTTGACTCCCTTTTTATCGGAGGAAGTTGCATGCTGGCTTAAACAGGCAACAGCAGAAATTTAATAAGTTTTCTAAGTAATTATAAATTTGGAGAGAATGATGAGTTACGAGACGATCCTCTACACTGTTGAAAATGGGGTGGCTAAAGTTATTTTCAATCGTCCTGATGCTGGCCATTCTATCAATAGGTTGTTTGCCCACGAGTTTATGAGTGTCGCGATCGAGGCAACAACTAATCCAGATGTCAGATGTATTTTGATTTCTGCGACGGGTTCTATGTATAGTTTTGGAGGCGACTTAAAATTCTTTTCTACTGAAATGGATAAAATAGAATCAACATTGCTAGAGTTGACAGCTGTTCTGCACCAGGGAATTCAGAGGTTTCATCATTCAGGGGTTCCAGTTCTTATTGCTGTAAATGGCATGGCGGCAGGTGGCGGATTTAGTCTTGCCCTTTTCGCGGACATTGTACTAGCAGCACAATCAGCAAAATTTGTGATGGCGTATACCAATGCGGGGCTTTCTCCTGATGGCAGTTCCTCTTATTATTTGCCGCGTGTCGTAGGACTTAGAAGAGCACAAGAATTAATGCTAACAAATAGAATGTTGTCTGCTGAGGAAGCGCGGGAATGGGGTATTGTCACAACAGTAGTGGATGACGAAAAACTTATGGAAGAGGCTGAGAAACTTGCAAAAAAATTAGCAAACGGACCAACCAAAGCTTATGGCGCGGTAAAGAAACTATTGTCTAAAACCTTTGAACAATCCTTAGAGGTGCAACTAGATGATGAGTCGCGTCATATAGCCGCCATGGCTGCTTCTGAGGATGGTAGGGAAGGCTTAGACGCGTTTTTGAACAAGCGGAAGCCGTCCTTTAACGGGAAATAATTATCGGACCGTAACGGGCAATTTTGCATCAAATTTAATCCCCAGTGACCAGAAAGGTCGCTATACACGGGGTGAAAAGACCTTTTGACTTGAGTGTCTTGTCCACCTGCCAAAATCTACTCGGGATGGAGCTCTAGTATTGATGAACCATTTAGTGCATTGAATACCAAGTTCGCGCAGCTGGTATAGACTTGATGAATTTCATGATCTTGAATTCGATAAGTTTGCCTGGCCTGAGAAGCAGTGATGAATTGTCCAATAAAATTTCCATTTGAGAACATGGGACTATACATTGCCGACCCCATTCTTGCAGACTTAAGAATTTGTTTGAAGTCGGAATGTTCATCAGTATTGGATAGTAGAAGTGGTTTTTTGTGTTTTGCTACCCAGCCAGGATGTCCAATATCGTCTGGTATACATAGTCTATGCTGTTCCGCGGGGAACCCTTGTTCTGCAACGAGACAGCTTTCTTTTCTTTGTGGGATGTGAAGAAAGAAACCGGCAACGGAAAATTGATGTTCATTTCTTTTTAGATTCCCGGGTATTTTGGCCGCTGATGGATCGCCTAAGTTTTTAATTGCGGCGGCGCTGAAGGCCTTTAGTATAGTTTCAACATCATTTTCTGTTTGAGCATATGTTATTAATTGCCTGAGTTGCTCCAGATGGAGTGAACCTAGTTTTTTCGAGTTGGACACTATTGATCCTGCCATTATCGATATTCCAAATAATTTAAAGTTTGAAAACCATGATATTTTGAAAAGCTTTGCGTTTACCGAGTTAATTTAGGATTGGATCAGATATATGAAGGACTAAGATAATTTATTATGTTTAGTTTTATAGGTGAGTTTAAACCAATTTGCTAATTTATAAACTAAGGTGATGCAATAAAGGGAGTTAGGGGTGACAAAAAAACGTCTGAGTCTGAAATTTGGGTTTACGGCAGCGGCTACTGCAACGACAAAACAATGTGGAACTGACGATGAACGGTATTCCCAAATGTTGGCAGATTGTAAATTAGGTTATGACCTAGGGTACGACTGCGCCTGGGTTTTAGAACATCATTTTACTGACTATTTCCCCACCCCTAGCCCAACAGTTGTAATGTCTCATCTCGCGGCGGCGTTCCCTGGATTATCTTTGGGGTCCTGTGTTTTGGTTTTACCTTGGTATAATCCCTTGCGACTAGCCGAGGAAATATCCATGCTTAGCCACTTTTGTAAAGGTGACCTTCACCTGGCATTTGGCCGCGGCACAGCAAAAATAGAATATGATGCCTACGATATTGATATGTCATCTGCAAAAGAGCGCTTCAAAGAAGCGATTGAAATTATCAACCATGGATTATCTGGAGAGCCTTTTGAGTTTGAAGGTCAGTTCTATAAAGTTGGTAGGAGAGTAGCCGTAAGACCGAAGCCCAATCGATCCAAAATTCATTTTTATGGAGCGGTTGGAAGTAGAGAAAGTGCAGCTGGAAATGCAGATATGGGTATGCCAATTTTATTAAACACCCAATTTCCGCCTCACATGTTACAAAAAGTTACGCAGGGATGGCAGGAAAGAGCTGATGAAGTAGGTTTCGTCCCCTCAGGGGATCGACCAATTTCAACCAATTGTGTTGTGGCTGATAGCGATGAAGAAGCTCGCGAGACGGCTAGGGGGTATATGGCATCATTTTTTGCTCTTCAAGCAGATCATTATGAGGCGGATGCTGACCATTGGAAAGATATTGAGGGATATAAACAGTTCTCAAAGACATTTGGAAATTTAAGAAAGATGGCCGATCCAGCAAATTTAGATGGGTTCCTGGATAATCAGTTAATTGGTTCGCCTGGCACAATTGCGGGGAAATTAGAGGAATATAGGGACCTCGGGTTCAATCATTTTATTCTTAACTGCGCGCGCGAGGGTTGGCCGGCGGATTTAAGGAAAATCACGATGCAACGATTTGCAAGAGAAATAGCGCCGGGATTTAAAAACTGAAATTTTGGGGTCTGATTAAAGTGGATATTAACTATAATAATCTCATTATTGAGCGCCGGGGCGAAATAGCAACGGTGAATTTCAACAGGCCCAATCGGGCAAATGCCTTAAATTATGATTTAATTTATGAGATAGAAGCAGCGGCATTATCTTTTCGTGATGACATTGACACTAGAGTGGTAGTTTTCACTGGGATTGGAAAGAATTTTTGTGCCGGTGCTGATCTAGGTGACCCTGGGTCAGGCTATTCTGGACCGTTAATAAAGCGAAGGAGACGTCGCAGAGTTGGAGAAAGGGCGATCCAGGCAATCTTAGAGATGGATCAAATCACAATTTCAGCATGGAATGGGGCCGCCGCTGGCGGCGGTGGTTGCCTAGCAATGGCTATGGATTTTAGATTGGGGACAAAAGACAGCCTGTTATTTTTTCCTGAAGTTGATTTAGGTTTGAACTTAATGTGGAAGGCGATGCCTTTATGTGTCAACTTAGTTGGGCCAGCGAGGGCCAAGAGATTAATGGTTGGAGGCGAACGTATTATCGGTGAAAAGTTATTTGATTGGGGGATCTTGGATGAAATCGTTTCACAGGAAAAGTTGATGGAAAAAACCTATGAGTGGGCAGATTTTTACGCTGGAAAACCTCATATAGCCGCTCAGATGATTAAACGGAGCATTAATAGTTATGCAACTGCTTTAGATAAAGCGATTATGCATTCCGATGTAGATCAATTTCTTTTGGCCCAATCTACGGATGATCATCCGGTGGCGGCTCTGGCATACCGTGATAAGAAGCGAGCAAACCTAAAAGGTGATTAGAAACGCTAAATTTATTTCATGATAAAGATATAAACGAGGTTTAGCTGAGGCAATAAGGAGAAACTTTATGAAATTAGGTCTTTCTTTCCCCCAAACAGAAATTGGTACTGATCCATCAAAGATAAGAGATTTTATACAATCTGCCGAAGACCTTGGATATGACTTTATAACATTTGTAGATCACGTACTTGGAGAAGAAGCGCCGCGTGGCGCCAGTTTCGCTGGAAACTATACGCGTGATTTCATGTTTCATGAAGTTATGGTGCTAATGGGTTACGCAGCCGCAGTAACAAATAAAATAGGCTTGGGGACGGCAGTGATGATATTGCCTCAGAGGCAAGCCGTACTGGTTGCGAAACAAGCTGCTGAGGTCGATCTGTTGTCAGGTGGGCGATTGCGGTTAGGTGTTGGTTTAGGCTGGAATAAAGTCGAATATGATGGCCTCGGGATGCCATTCGGAAATAGGGCTAAGCGTTTTAGTGAGCAGATAGACGTGATGCGCGAACTTTGGTCTAAACGTGTCGTAGAATACAGAGGCGATTTTCATAGTTTCGATAGTGCGGGTATTAACCCAGAGCCGCTTCAGAGGCCAATACCAGTCTGGATTGGTGCGATGAAAGAGGTAGCAGTTCGACGTGCAGCGCGCGTTGGTGATGGCTGGTTTATGTATCCACGGCAGGACCCAGGTAATGAAGCTCATGCTATGATCTCAACTTATCGCCAGGCAGCAGCTGAAGCAGGTCGAGAGCCAGACAGTCTGGGAGTGAATGCTACAGTATTTGCTAACCAAGGCGCTGGACCTGATGAATGGCGATCAATTATGGAAAAATGGGAAAGAATGGGTGTTAATGAATTGACGTTTCGCACCGCAGAATCAGATTTAGAAAATTTAGAAGCCCACATGGATGCTATTAAAAAAATGGCAGAGGTTAGATAGAGAGGCAAAAATAATGCAATTAGATCACGTTGTTATTAATGTTAGAGCAGATATGGACGCTGCCGAGATAGAATTTGGCAATCTTGGGTTTACTATTACACCGCGTGGATTTCATACGCTTGGTTCAATAAATCACTTAATGATATTTGAAACGGATTACTTAGAGTTGATAGGGATTCCTGAAGGCGGTGAGACGAAGCGTGCTGATTTGCTGACTGCTCCCTTGGGGATAAATGGTCTGGTCTTTAAGAGTGAGGATGTTGACTTAACATTTAAGAAGCTGAAAGAGCTTGGGATGGATGGCGAGCCCCCAAGGTCTTTTAGCCGACCCGTTGAAATTGATGGAACTATGGTCGATGCCAAATTTAGAACGGTATCTGTTCGGCCGGATGTTTTCCCAGAGGGGCGTGTATATTTCTGTGAGCATGGCACGCCTGAACTTGTCTGGAGAAAAGAGTGGCAAAGCCATAAAAATAAAATTACAGCGGTGGCAGAAATGGTAGTAGTCACAACTACCGTTCCTGAAACAGCCAAGAATTATGCAGATTTGGTTGGCAGTGAAGTAGAAATGCTAACCAATGGTGTTGGTGCTGTGGCCACTGCTGATATTCTTATCACCATCTGCTCACCAGCACGATATCGTGACCGTTATGGGGAATCGGCTTCAGATCTTGTTAATAGAAGCTCTATGTTTGGAGCTTTGGTCTTTACCTCTCTAGAGAAGCCAAGTGTTGTTAGGTTACCGGTTTATGACTCTGTGTTAGAATTTAAGAACTAGAAATAGAAAAATATGTCTAATGGCGACGCTGATAGTCTCTTTGCCTCGCATCCGACATGGATGGAGTTGGATGCATACGCACTGCATCACAATTTAGCACAAATAAGGAAGCGTATTAATCCAGAAGTAAAGGTGATTGCTTCGGTCAAGGCGAATGGCTATGGCCATGGCATTGTTCCAGTCTGCAAGATTTTACAGGAAGCTGGGGTTGACATGTTAACCACCGGATCTTTTTACGATGCAAAAGCTCTTCGAAATGCGGGTATTAACACCCCCATTATAATGTTAGGAGGATCATTACCTTCTGGAATGCTAGAGTTGATTGAGGCAAACCTAATTCCTACAATATATAATATGGAGGCAGCGGTTGCTGCAGATGCTGCAGCCAGTTCGTTGCGTTCTGATGATAAAGTGCCTGTATTTATTAAAGTTGATTGTGGGATGGGCCGCTTAGGGGTCAGTTTAAGCAATGCCGTCACCTTTATAAAAAGAGTATCAAAATTAAAAAATATCTGGATACAGGGCCTATACACGCATCTATCTTTCAAAAATGAGAGTGGAATGAAATTTGCTGAAAAAAGGCTGTCGTTATTTTATGATCTGGTTTTAGAACTAGAAAAACACGGTTATAAAATCCCTATAACTCAGGCGTTAGCAAGTTCCGCGATTACGGTGAGATGGAAAGACCAATGCAGTGCAATTTGTCCTGGCCATATTCTGTACGGGTTGCCGTCCGTTAATACATCTTTAGGTGAGATAAAGGAATTCCTCCCCGTATGCAAAAATATAAAAACGCGGGTAATACACATCGCGGACCATGAAAATGGACCAGCCATAGGGACAGGTGGGTATCATATAAATAGATCTTTTTCGAGAACATGTGTAGTTCCATTTGGCCTAAACGACGGAAACCGTTCGTCTCT
>QCQB01000049.1 GCA_003212315.1 SAR116 cluster bacterium AG-447-C21
TATTTTGGTAGCCAATTTCAATGTTGGTATTGCGCATGGCAATCCTGAGTTGAAAGGTGGCCATTTTGCGTTAATCGCAAAATGCAATAAAAGCACAGGCCTCGTTCATATGATGGATGTGCACCCAGAAAAATATGGAAAGATTTGGGTGACCTCCATAGAACGGCTCTACAATTCCATGTCGGACCATGATAGTAGCGCACAACGTGCACGCGGACTTATACGATTTATTATTAAAAAAGACGTTGATGTTCGACTTGATGCGTTAGCTAAAAGCGATTGCTTTCCAGTAAACTGTACACAGTATATCGACTTAACACCGGAAAAACGACGACATATATTCGGGCGAGCAAGCACTAACCTGAATAGTCTTTATGTATTATCGATGGGATTAAGTTTTTTAGATAATCATGCAATTGACGTTGATGAAATACTATATGCCGCTAATATTTCCTACACAGAAGCATTATCTATTGAAACGACCGCCCAAGAACTCACAAATATCGCTAATAAGTATTTAACAGGATCTGATTTCTCTGATGTTAATTGCACGAACCATTTTTACGACCAAACGATCGATGAGACAAAAGAGGGATGGTTTAAGACTCAATTATTAAAAATTGCTAATAATGCTAATGCTCATTTTTTGGTGAATATCGACTACAACGAAGTCTTAGGGCATAAAGCGGTAGGCGAGAGTAATAATCAATATAGAGAAACAGCGCCATTAAAAGAATTTTGGGTGGCCTGCATTGATTATCTTTATGAGAATGATGTCGTCATTTTAGCGGATATGAGCCCCGCATCATCACAGATTTGGAGAGCGCCCCGATCAAAAGTTTTCAGGGGTCTGCAAGAAAAATCCACCCCAAGCATAGTGAGAATAGAGAAAACAAACCCTGAGGAAAACCCTCTAGATTTTAATTATATAATTTCAAATAATAAAATTGTTTTATTTTATAACGATGATGACCCATGGTCATACATGCTAAGCAGCGTGATGAGCAATATTGGGGTTACGGAAATACATAAAGTCGATATCAGCGGTTTTGATCTATATACGCTCAATTTAAGAAAAAAACTTACAGTCCATAGTGGAAAAGAGAAACCGCCTTATTTGTATTTCAATGGAAACTGTCTCGGCGAAGTCGATGACATAATGACAATGGTACGTGATGGCCAGTTGCAAAATATGATCAAAGCAGAGGGGCTACCTGTTTTATTGAGAAACGAAACGCCAAGCCTGGATAATAATATTTTTAGTTACCCCAAAGGCGGATTAGTAGAGCCTCGAGACGGAGCACACAATATATTGCTTTGTTGTTGCGGTTCATCGGCAGCAGATAAAATACCAGAATTGGTCGAACGGCTTACAGATGCTGGCCACAACGTAAAGCTTGTGCCAACTCCTTCTTCAGAAACTTTTTTCAAAGATTTTGGAATGGAAAGAATCCTCAAAAAACTGCGCCCTAGCGACATATATCGCGACGATGATGAATGGAATTTTCGCTACACCGAGTTCGGTATGCCTGTGCGGGCAGCACATTTAGCATTATGTGATTGGGCAGACTGCGTCATTGTTGCACCTATCTCCTGCAATTCAATGGGCAAAGTGGCAAATGGAGTGGCTGATAATTTATTAAGCTCTGTATTTGTGGCTTGGCAATATCAGAAAAAGCCTGTGATACTTTGCCCTGCTTGTAACACCAACATGTGGAATAATATCACAACTCAAAATAACGTTTCAGCTCTTAAACGATTAGGGGCACAAATAGAAGGCCCTCGGTCTGGTATTTTATCAAATGGTAGAATGGGAACCGGCATGATGGCGACAGTTGATGAGATTATGTCTGCCTTGGATGAAGCTTTTTCCGGACTGGATGATCATGCACAAACCATTATGAAGTGGGGAAAGGCTGCAGCGGCCTCCGACGACCCATTAGAATGGAAGCGTATTTATCGAGCCATCGACGAGGGTGTTGTTGGCATTAATATTCTAGATAACGAAAATGCAGACTCTTTATTACATTATGCCGCCGGTGGAGAGGGCGAAGTAACCGAGTCTGGGATTGAAAGAGGAATCCCAGACATTGAACCAATGAGGGAATTAATTAAGCGGGGAATCAATGTAAATTTACGCAATGATTATTATTTCTCTGCAATGCATGTGGCAATGATGAGTAATTCCTTGGAAGCGGTCAATATACTGCTAGAGGCTGGGGCTGATATTTCGCACAGTATAGATTTTATGGAACAAGTCGAAATATCAACAGAAATAAAAGAGCGGCTAGGCCAGTGGGCCAGGCAACATAACATCGAACCCATAGAGGCTCTAGTCAACGACCAATACGTCAAGTTCAATAATTCCGAGGGGGAGCTATACTTTACCTACGGAAGTTTAAAAAGAGGTTTTCCCAACTACGACGCACATAAGGATATTTTAAGCGAATGTTTAGGTAAGGCTAAAACCCGACAGTCATTCCCATTAGTGGTTCCATACGAACCAAGTTGCAGCAATCCAAATTGCCCATATCTTCACCGGATGGCGGCATTAGTAGAAATTCGTGGAAAAGGTCATAGAATTAGAGGTGAGCTCTATAGAATAAAAGCCGATGATCTAAAAACTCTAGATGCGCTCGAGGGTTTCGAAGGAACAAACATGTCTAGTAACGTCTATGTCCGCAAAAAAATAACCGTTTTACTTGATAACAAAACATATCAGGCTTTCACTTACTTTATTGCTGACCCAGAGTCGCATATGGATGCTGTTAACGAAGGCACCGCAGAAATGATTAATAATTACGAGTTAGATATGGCAGTTGGGGACCTGAAGCCAGGTTGGGAAGACCCTAAAATTACAAAATAATTCAATTATTTCGATCTTAATCCATCACAACCCCGCCTCCCACATTTAGTGCAGCACCAGTTATTTCTTTAGCATCAATAGAACCAAGAAACACGGCTGATCGTGCTATATCCTCAGCCGTTTGGAGCCTCTCTAAAGGGATATTATCGACCGCAAATTTAGCTCCAATACTTTCTGCATTCCCTCCCTCTTTTTTAGATCTTAAATCCCAACCACGCCAAGCCATACCAACTTCACTGATATACCCTGGACAAATTGCATTGACCCTAACCTCGGGAGCCAACTCCACAGCCAACGCTCTATTCATACCTAAAACTCCTGATTTAGTGGCACCATACACAGATAGTTCTGCCCAACCACGCTTACCTGCCTGCGATGACATATTAATCATGATGGCATCCTTACTATTTTTTAAGATAGGAGCAAAAACTTTTGCACAAATTATAACGCCCTTTAGATTTACGTTTAGAAGCGCATCAATAGTATCTTCTTCAATTTCGTAAATCAGCCCTCGCCCACTCAAGCCAGCATTATTTATGAGAACGTTTACTTTTCCAAGGACTCGTAACGCTTCTTCAGACAAAGCTTTTACATCACTCAATTTGGTTACATCGCAAGCAAAAGCATAAGCCTTTCCAAATTTTTGCAGTTCTTTTGCCGTTTGAGCTGCCAGTTTCGCATTTAAATCTGCTATTAGAACCTCTGCACCTTCGACAAGGTAAGCTTTAGCAATAGCGCGGCCAATGCCACTTGCGCCACCTGTTATAACAGCAAATCGATCTTCCAGCCTTCCCATCACACTGCCTCCAAATATTTGAAAAATTATTATATGAATCTAGGTGTTTTTCTCATAATTAATACTATGGTAACCTCAAAGTAATCTTTCCAACATCTCAAAGAGAGCAGAAGAGTTAAGTGACAGATATGAAATTTTCCGACCGAATGAGCAGGATTGAAACTTCCGCTAGTGCCATGATGTCTCAGCAAGCACGTGAAATGAAAGCAGATGGCATCGATGTGATCGCTTTGAGCTCGGGCCAGCCTGATTTTCCAACTCCAGAACATGTTATAGCAGCCGCAAACGACGCAGCGAAAAGAGGGGAGACAAAATATACAACGATAAGCGGAAGTAATGAATTAAAAGACGTTGTGCTTGAAAAGTTTAAAAGGGAAAATAACCTAGACTATACAAGAGATGAAATAATAATAGGAAATGGCTCTAAACAAGTTATCTATAATGCATTTGCTGCCGGCACCGACGAAGGTGGGGAAGTAATTATTCCAGCCCCATTTTATGTCGCATATATTGATATGATTAAATTTTCAGGAGGGATCCCTGTGATAATACCGTGTAGCTCAGATCAAGAATTCAAATTAAGACCAGAGCAACTCGAAGCAGCGATTACGCCAAAGACGCAATGGTTATTATTAAATTCGCCTAATAATCCAACTGGTGCCGTTTACAATAAAACAGAATTAAAAGCGCTAGCAGAGGTTCTTTTACGATATCCAAAGATAAAAATACTTATGGATGATATATACGAGCATATTATATTCGACGATAGTGCCTTTACAACGCTAACCAACGTAGAACCTAAATTACGAAACAGGACTGTGATCGCCAACGGTGTTTCAAAATCTTATGCTATGACAGGCTGGCGTGTTGGATATGCTGCTGCCCCCAAGCAAATGATACAACAGATGACGAAATTACAATCATTAGTCACAGGTGGGGCTTGTTCCGTCAGTCAGGCAGCGTCAATTGCTGCTCTAACCGGACCTCAGGATTTTATTAAAGATAGAAGCAAATCATTTCAGGAACGTCGCGATATTGTAGTTTCAATGATTAATCAAGCAGCTGGCCTTAACTGCCCAACACCAAAAGGCGCATTCTATATTTATCCCAGCTGTGCTGGTGTAATAGGCAAAAAAACACCCGCAGGAAAAATAATAAGTAATGATAGAGACTTTGTCTTATATCTTTTAGAACAGGAGAATGTTGCCACTGTTCATGGAGGCGCATACGGTATTTCTCCTCATTTCCGTATTTCTTACGCGTCTGCCCAAGATGAACTTATAGAGGCTTGCCAAAGGATTCAGCGGGCTTGTGCGGCATTAGTATAGATTCATGCACCGGTAGTGAAGATGTAGAATGGGAGTGAATATGCGATTAGAAAATAAAGTAGCACTTGTAACTGGTGCCGGTAGCGGTATTGGTGAATCAATAGCACTTGGCTTTTCAAAAGAAGGAGCCCAAGTAGTTTGCGCAGATATTGATCTATCAAAAGCTGAACAAACCGCTCTAAAAATTTCTGAGGACGAGAGTAAAAGTATTGCAGTTCAAGCAGATGTCGGGATAGCGAGTGATTGCGAAAAACAGGTTAATTCAACAGTTAAAAAATTTGGTCAAATCGATATATTAGTTAATAACGCCGGTGTAGGTTTCCACAGATTATTCCTTGATACAACGCTTGACGATTGGAATAGAGTGATTGGAATAAATTTAACCGGTAGTTTTCTGACGGGACAGGCTGCGGCACGTCATATGGTCCAACAAGGCAGAGGCAAAATAATTAATATAGGTTCAATTTCGGGACAAAGAGGTGGTACTGGACGCTCGGCCTACGGCGCCTCGAAGGCAGCATTGATGCAACTTACTCGCGTGATGGCAGTGGAACTCGCTGACCGAGGAATAGCTGTAAATGCTATTGCCCCCGGTCCAATACAAACACCCTTAACAAATCACGGCCCAGAGCAAAATAAAGCATATCTTGACCGAATACCCGTAAAAACCTATGGAACGACTGACGCGACTACTGCTGCATCTATTTTTTTGGCGTCCGATGAGTCAAAATTCATACATGGCACAACCCTCAATGTAGATGGTGGTTTTAATGCGGCAGGTTTAATATTTAGTACAGACGAGATGCAAAGCTATGAGAGTGGACCAGCCAATTCTTGGGAAAAACAATAGTCTGAAGGTCTAGATTTTGATTGATCTATGCCTGTAGCGACTGAATTATCAGGTCGTGAAAGCCCAGCTCTCTGGAACCATGCGATACCCATCCCTATTCGCTATAACATGCGAGAAACCTGGAAAGTGTAGATGCATGCCAGCAACCAACACTTTATCTGATGACACCATGTCAAAGGTACGGCGTCGCGTATTAATTGCAGCTTCGGGGTCTGCATCGAAAACCATAGTAACCTCGGGCCGCCTCACTTGGATATCAGGGACATGACATATATCGCCCCAAACGAGAAGGCTATCGTTTTCCGATTCTATCATATAACCTGTATGACCTGGCGTATGACCTGACAAATCGACGGCTCTTACATTAGGAAAAACTTCACCCATTGCTGGTTTCAAGCGATCCATGTAGGGTGCGATTTGAAAGCGAGCACCTTCAAAATAACGCACTCTTTGGTTTTCATTTGCTTTAGCCATAGCAGAATCATCGTGCCAATAATCAATATCTTTTTCGCTGACAACAATTTCCGCATTTGGGAACAAACGTTTTCCATTTACATCGGATAAACCATTAGAGTGGTCTGGATGCATATGCGTTAAAAGCACTGTATCGATTTGCGGCAAATCAATGTCAATTTCCGTTAGAAATTTTGTAAGCATACCAAGCGTTGGACCCATAGTATCTCCGGACCCTGTGTCGATGATAGCTATTTTTCCATTTGCACGAATAACGTAACAATTCACCGATATTCTAGGGGGCGTTGGTCGGAATTCCTGTGTAAGAATATCATGGGCATCATCCCTCGAAATACTCTGAAGTACGTTGTAAGGTGCATCAATATAACCATCAGAAACGGCAGTTACTAAAACATCGCCTATGCGTCTATGGTAAATACCGGCAACCTGTTTCATATTTGCCTTCGCCATTTTTATATCTCTTTTTATTTTATTCCAATAATGATATCGATCGAGTTGACCGACCGCATTTTAGTTCTTGTATACTTTATTCTAATATATTTTTACCTATTACTAACAAAGAGCTTCAACGAGTTGCAACTAAAGAGTTTGGAATGGTTATTTCAGGAAAGTGACAAAAAATATCCACAAGCAAGATACCATCTGTTCGTGTTCCGTCTGCGGCAATTTAAGGACAGAACCATTTATGAAAGTCGGACAGTATCAATACCTTACCTGCATTAAATGCGAAGCTAAACTGCTTGCTCCAGCACATTGGCTATCTAGAGGAGACGAATATAAACATTACCTCACTCATGAAAATGATGCCGACGATCCGAATTATCAAAAATTTGTGTCAAAGTTAATGGACGCGATATTGCCTAAACTCAATCCTAAGGCTACGGGTCTGGATTATGGATGCGGGCCTAGCTCAGCTCTGGCAAAATTGTTAATTCAGAAAGACTTTGACGTTAAACTATATGACCCATTTTTTGAAAGTAACGAGTACAGCCTTTCTTTGAAATACGACTTTATAACATGTTCGGAAACAGCAGAGCATTTTCATCGCCCCGCAGAAGAGTTTAGGAAGTTAAATTCACTCCTAAGACCAGGTGGATGGCTAGCTATTATGACCAAGTTTCAAACGGATAACAATCGATTTGCAAACTGGAACTATAGACGAGACCCTACGCATGTTGTTTTCTATAAAAAACGAACATTTAACGTTATAGCAAAACAGATGGATTGGACATGCCAGTTTCCGTGTAAAGATATCGTATTGATGCAAAAAAACTTGAAATTATTTAGAGTCGAAAACTCTACATAAGGCACTTTTAGACATTTACTTAACACTAGCCCTATACAAATTGAACAAAACACCCTAGGTTGGCGAATTAGCCGACCTATCGCTTGGACCACCATTAGAGTCGGCAAATGCTGAGACTTTTTGCGACTGGCAGTAAGACCCCGAGAGAATTAAAATGACAGAATTCGATGGCGTAGTTCCTGCGTTAAGAGACGCTTTGCAAGAACGGGAATACCTGACTCTAACCCCGGTACAAAGTGCTGTTTTGTCGTCTAAATTAGGCGATGCTGATGCGCTTGTGTCTGCTCAAACTGGTTCTGGAAAAACAGTAGCTTTTGGGCTCGCGATTGCACCAACTATTTTAGGTGTTGATGAACAGTTCACTCAACCGGAGCTGCCACTTGCTTTAATTGTTACGCCCACTCGAGAACTGGCGATGCAGGTTAAAGCCGAACTCCAGTGGCTATATAAAATTGCTAAAGCACAAATAGCATCCTGTGTCGGCGGCATGGATATGCGGAATGAAAGACGAGCACTAGAGCGCGGAGCACATATTGTCGTAGGAACTCCAGGAAGACTTCGAGATCATATCGAAAGAGGCTCTTTAGATGTCAAAAAATTAAAAGCTGTGGTACTAGATGAAGCCGATGAAATGCTAGACCTGGGCTTTAGGGATGACCTCGAATTTATTTTAAAAACATCCCCCAAAGATCGAAGAACTCTTTTATTTTCAGCCACCGTACCAAAAACAATAATCAATTTAGCAAAAAACTATCAAAACAATGCTATTCGAATAAGTACACAGAATGAGCAAGAGCAACACCATGATATCGAATATCAAGCAATAACAATTGCTCCTAATGATAAAGAAAATGCAATCATAAACATCCTAAGGTTCACAGATGCCAAAACGGCGTTAGTTTTTTGTGGTACCCGCGCAACGGTTAATCATATGACCAGTCGCTTTGCGAACAGAGGTTTCTCGGTAGTCGCTTTATCAGGGGAATTGAGTCAGGAACAGAGAACACATGCCTTGAATTCCATTCGAAGCGGGCGATCAAGAATCTGTATTGCGACTGATGTAGCCGCACGCGGCATTGACATTCAGGATCTTCCGCTTGTGATACATGCAGATCTTCCAAAAAATCACGAGTCACTGCTTCATCGAAGCGGACGAACAGGTCGCGCCGGAAAGAAAGGAACAAGTGCTTTGATTGTTCCCTATCAAAGTCGCAGATACGTTGACCGTCTTCTACAACGAGCTAATATCGAGGCAGATTGGATCCGTCCTCCGTCAGTAGAGGATATTTTAAAAAGAGATAGAGAGCGCATACTAGAAGATCCTGCTTTAAAAGACGCAATATCAGAAGATGAAGAAGTTTTCGCTAAGGAAATACTCTCACGTCATTCCCCAGAACAAGTAGCAACAGCCCTACTCCGTAAGCATATGAGTAATCAAACAGCCCCAGAAGAATTACTTGACGAAGCGCCAACATCAAAACCCCAAAAACAAGACCGTAATTTTAAAAATAGTACCTGGTTTAGTCTGTCTGTCGGATCTAATGATGACGCTGAACCGAGATGGCTTTTGCCGATGCTATGCCGAACGACACATCTCACCAAAAATGACATCGGCGCTATAAGAGTTCAACCAACGAAAACTTTCATTGAACTGTCCGCAGACTGCGTTGATCAGTTCAATGAGGCATTAGGGACATCGAAAAAACTCGAAAAATCAATAAAAGTGATACAATTGGACAAGCGTCCAGATATACCCGAAACATCGCGCGGAAAAAGATCACGCAATGATGCTCCAAAACGATTCTCCAAACACAGAAATGCTCGCAAAGATTATAAAAATGATCAACCCAAGGATAGTATAAAGAACATTGAAATCAATCCTAGTTTGAAAAATGAAACAGCAAAGAAGAACGTCAAGAAAATTGAACCTCACACCAATCCGACAAATGACTCAGGTAAGCCTAGCTTAAAAAGTAAAGTCTCCAAGGGACCTTCGAAAATTGATCTCAATGAAAAAAAATTAGATGAGGATTTCGATAACTTTATTAAACAATTAGACGAAATAGATACAAAGCCACCATCCAAAAATTTCAAAAAGAAAAGTAAGAAAAAAATAAGACTATCGAAAAGCGCTGGGGATCGTAAAAAACTGCCTTCCTCCGATTCTGTTAGCCCAAAAAAACGCCGTGCATCTAGACGAAAACCAATGCCATCCCAGCCAACAAAAAAGCCTAGAAGACAGTAATATTGAATAGAAGACACGATTTAGTGGGCTAGTATTGTAGCTAATTAATTATTTCTGCGCTATCCAGAACTGAGTGCAATAGAACATCGGCTCCTGCGGAGGCCCATTTTTGAGTAATTTCTTCTGCTTCATTGTGAGATAATCCACCAACACAAGGACACATCACCATTGCTGTTGGGGCCACTTTGTTGATCCAACAGGCATCATGTCCGGCACCCGAAACTAAATCCCTGTATCCATATCCTAATTTTTCTGCAGAGGCTCGAATCATAGCAACGCAGTCCGGGTCAAACGTGACAGGATCAAAACCACCAACCGACTCGATTTCTAAAGTCAAACCTATTTCCTTTGCAATTTTTTCAGCACCTAATCTTAGCTCTTCCTCCATCGAAGTAATTATAGATTTTTCTGGATGCCTAAAATCAACCGTAAACACCGCTTTTCCCGGGATAATATTTCGCGAATTAGGATAAATATCACACTGCCCTATGGCACCAACCGCATTTGGTTCATAGTTATTAGCTATTTCATCGACAAGCTGCGTTATACGCGCCATTCCCAGACCAGCATTTACGCGCATGGGCATAGGTGTGGATCCAGTATGGCTTTCTTTACCAGTCAGCGTGATCTCTAACCAACTCAACCCTTGCCCATGCGTCACAATACCTATCTCTTTCTCTTCTAATTCAAGGATAGGACCTTGTTCGATATGCAGCTCGAAAAACGCTTTCATTTTTCTAGAACCAACTTCCTCATCTCCGATCCAGTTAATTCTTTTCAATTCTTCTCCAAACGTTTTGCCCTCTGAGTCTTCCCTTGAATAAGCCCAATCTAGACTATGCACGCCGGCGAAAACACCCGATGCAACCATCGCGGGAGGGAATCTTGTACCTTCTTCATTCGTGAAATTAACTATTACAATAGGGTGTTTTGTTTCTATTCCTT
This sequence comes from SAR116 cluster bacterium AG-447-C21, assembly GCA_003212315.1. Classification (GTDB taxonomy): domain Bacteria; phylum Pseudomonadota; class Alphaproteobacteria; order Thalassobaculales; family Thalassobaculaceae; genus UBA7326. The sequence continues at coordinate 10,811 of QCQB01000049.1, forward strand.
GGTCATTTAGCGTTCTGATGATTTCCAGCCCAGCAAGGACACCAAGCACTCCATCATATTTACCACCTGTTGGCTGAGTATCTAGATGACTACCCACATAGACAGGTAAAAGGTCTGGTCTCGTCCCTTCTCGTCGGGCGAACATCGTTCCCATTTGGTCAATACCCATTGTAAGACCAGCTTCATCGCACCATTTGAGGAAAAGGGCTCGACCTTGGGCGTCCTCATCAGTTAGTGCCTGTCTATTGTTACCCCCTGCAATTCCCGGTCCTATCTTCGCCATTTCCATAAGGGAATCCCAGAGACGCGAACTATTGATTCGCAGATTGGTAGTTTTATGGTTTATGTCCCCCAAAATTATTTCCTCTTATTAGTTTTTCAAACGTCCAACAACGACAATTCAATTATATGACACTTTTATAAATTATTTAAAGTTGTATCAGCTACTTGTTTAACATTAACACACCCACATCAAATAGAGTTATTGTATAAATATCAATATTATAGTATGGTTTCTTAACGTATATTTTTAGTGGGAGTGTACTCGGCTGGTAAAATTGAAAGACTTTTCACTCTTTATCTCTGTCGGAATAATTAAGCTTCATAAACTAAATCAAATACGAACTGGCTTAAAAAAACTAAAAATATAGATTATCACAAAAAGAATACTGTTGAAGGCGTCGGTATAGTCTCATCCATGTTGAGGTCTTTGGTAAAAATGAAAGTAGTCATGTGACAGCAGAAAAATTTGAAGATTTAAACCTTGTGAAGCCATTATTACGTGTCCTGAAAGCAGAGAATTACATAGAGCCAACGCCAATTCAAACACAGGCCATTCCAATAGTATTAAATGGAAATGATATTTTAGGTATTGCCCAGACAGGAACGGGAAAGACAGCTGCATTTGGATTACCTATTTTGCAAATTTTGTCAAAAATAGAGACGCGCCCGATTACTAGGTCAACACGCGCTCTTATATTAGCCCCAACACGTGAGTTAGTTATACAAATCGGTGATGCTATTCGGACTTATGGAAGAGAAGTCCCGCTCCGGTATACCGTTATTTATGGCGGAGTTAGTCAAAACCCCCAGATAAAAGCAATGAAGCGCGGCGTTGATATTCTCGTCGCAACACCCGGCAGGTTATTGGATTTAATAGAACAAAAGTTCATACGCCTCGATCAAGTAACTCACTTTGTTTTGGATGAAGCTGATAGAATGCTGGATATGGGTTTCATAAATGATGTTAACAAAATTGTAGATAAACTTCCAAGTACACGGCAAACTCTATTTTTTTCAGCGACAATGCCTTCTGCTGTTTCAAGTCTAGCTAATAAGATTTTGCACAATCCGTCTAAAATTTCGGTTGCGCCTAACGCGACGCCAATTGAAAAAATTGAACAAAGCGTTTTCTTTGTCCGACAAGATCAAAAACGTGCTAGATTAGAAAACTTACTTCGAGATGAAAATCTAAAAAGAGCAATAGTTTTTACTCGAACAAAACATCGTGCTAATCGTGTTTGTGAGCAAATCACCAAACTTGGAATAAAATCACAAGCTTTGCATGGAAACAAATCACAAGCAGCAAGACAAAAGGCTCTTGAGGCTTTCAGAAATGGTGAAATTAAAGTTTTAGTAGCTACAGATATAGCGGCTCGTGGTATAGATGTGGACGGAATTACTCATATTATAAACTTTGAGCTTCCAAATATTCCAGAAGACTATGTTCATCGTATAGGAAGAACTGCACGGGCTGGAGCTCATGGTGCAGCCATCTCCTTATGCGACCCAAGTGAACAAACATATCTTCGAGATATTGAAAAGTTAATAAATAACCGAATATCGGTTGCCGGCGGCGAACCATCAAACGATGAAACCAAGTCAAGTGTTAAGCATGGCAAGCAACAAAAAAATGAGGTCCCACAAAATAACAAAAGACGAAAGTTTAAACGTTTTCATCGAAAAAGGTCAGCTCGAGCCGCTTAACAGAGGCAAGATTAGTTTTTACATTGTAAATCTGCTGTAATAATTGACTATTTTTAGAAAAGGTGAAAAATATTATTCAACCTTTTGTATTTTTGAATAAGGAATATATCATGTCTTACTCGCTTGAAGATTTTTCAAATGAATGCAAAATCGCTCTTACGAAAAATTCAGGAGCTGAAGGTACAGAACTTGTAAGACAAGCTGTAGAAAAAGCATGTAAGGATGCTGGCTTCATAGAAGCATATTTCCCTCCAGACAATAACGAAGAACGTAAATTGATTTACAAGGATCCTGAGCTAGGGTTTTGTATTTTCACTCACGTCTATTCGGGTGCAAAAACTAGTCCTCCCCATGATCATGGACCTAGCTGGGCAATATATGGACAAGCTGAAGGCACGACAGAGATGACTGATTGGAAATGCATAGAAAAACCTTCCAAAGATACCCCAGGTTTAGTTGAGAAGATAAAAACATACAAACTAACACCTGGAATGGCCTATGCATATCAAGTAGGGGAATTACACTCACCGCTAAGAACCGGTTCCACCAAACTTATTCGTATAGAAGGTATGAATATGGAAGGGGTCCAGCGAGATGCGTATATGGTGGCTTCCTAAATCCAAATTATGCATTTCTTAAAGCCTTTTTTGGCAAAGTCATACAGCATAAAGTTCGGGGATATAAATATAAGGGAAATGTGATGCTAAGCGAAAGCGAAGTGAAAGCTTATCACCAGAATGGCTATGTAGTGCCAAAAGGTTTTCGCTTCGAAAAAAACGAGCTCGCAAAACTCCAGGCAGGTCTAAATTCAGTTCTATCTAAAAACCTTACTATAATGCCTGATCGCTTGATTAATCCTCACCTCAATAAAGGTAAGCCCTGTCTAATTGAAGGGGATCCAGTGTTTCATTGGCTGGTGCATAACCCGCGGATACTTCGCATAGCTGAGTCCGTGATGGGGCCAAACCTAATACTTTTGTTTACGCATTTATTTTGTAAACCAGCTGCAAGTAGTAGATCCGTACCGTGGCATCAAGATGGTCCATTTTGGCCAGTAAAACCCATGAAATCTTGTACCATATGGGTTGCATTAGACGATGTTGATGAAGCAAATGGAGCGATGAAGGTAATTCCGGGTAGCCATAAAAAAGACGCCCTGAAACATAATCTAATCGAAGATAAAAACCTGACATTAAATAGAGAACTTCCAATTGAAAATGTCGATGCAAAAAGCGCACAATTCATTGAATTAAAGGCTGGAGAGGTTTCAGTACACGATATCGGTATAATTCATGGTTCAGCAGCCAATTTCTCTGGTCGACGTCGTGCCGGGTTAGCACTTCGGTATATGCCGTCTACTTCATGTATGAACCGCATTATGCCGAATGCCTCGGCAAGCTGGGAAGATATGCCTATGGAGTTGGTAAGCGGTAAAAATTTAAATAAAGGTAATGATTTCTCGCTAGGGGACTTTGGACTAGGTTGGTAGCTGTTCTTTAATCCTTTTGAGATATGTTTTTATATAAATTGCGCTTTCAGAGACTAAATATTTTTATTCTTCTAATGTTGGACCTAAACCGGCGACTCTGGTTTGTCTCATAAAACGACGGTATTTATCAGCGTCGTATCCTGTTCCTCTATGAAGAATACAGCGATTGTCCCAAATCACGAGATCTCCAGGCTGCCATGTATGGGTGTAAACATATTCATCAGCCACGGTCTCCGCCAATAACTCGTCTAAAAGCAATCTACTATCCTCATAATTCCACCCTACAATTTCTTTAGCGTGTGACCCTATATAAAAATTCTTTGCTCCAGTGTTTGGATTTCTCCTAACAAGCTTTTGGGTAATAGGCGGCAAAGACGCCGCATGCTTGGGGTCTACCTCTGCCACTTTCGATCGAGAGAAAACATAGTCATGAATTACCTCTAGAGAGTCTATTTTTTCCTTCACATCGTCTGATAGGCGTTCATAAGCAGATCTTGCGCTAACAAATTGTGTCTCACCGCCTTTCTCTGGCACCTCATAAGCCATCATAATAGAGACGAAACTTGGCACTTTCCTAAACGATGAATCCGTGTGCCACATATTATTCCCTGTTAGAAATTTAGTGTGCTGATGATTATTTCCTTGCACAGTCCCATCGGCCTGCACATTTCCTATTGTTCCAAAGTAATTAATAATGCCATCTCGGCCTTGGGCTACGTGATTTGGTTCTGGTGTTCCTAATAATTTTGTGAATTCGAGATGACTATCGTCTTCCAATGACTGATTGGGAAAAATCAAAAACGAAAAGTCATCAATGGCTTTTAAAATAGCCTTTACATCTTTCTTCTTAATTGAAATGGAGAGATCAACGTTTGATATCTGTGCGCCAAAGTCATCATGAATTTCTTTTATAATCATATCATACAAACCTTTCTCCATTTTTATTTTTGGACTACGATAAAGCTCCACAATATACTAAATCAAAAGTAGTCACTTAAATTCTTTTCAATAATTTCATCTAGGTTAAAGGCGGGAACTTTTCATGGCAATTGTAGAAACAGAACAGCATGGACAAATTTTTGTAATTCGTATGAATCGACCTGAACGTCTCAATGCCATGGGAAAAGAATTAAGAGAACAACTCGCACAACAATGGACCATGTTTCGAAAAAACCCAGACCTTGAAGTCGCTATTTTCACCGGAACGGGTAGAGGATTCTGCGCCGGAGAAGATATGAAAGAATCGTTAGCTGAAGGGGCACCCGGCGGGAGTGAAATAGAAACTAGAGATCCGTTTTGGCATATGGAACTTGAAAAACCAGTCATTGGGGCAATCAATGGCTTCGCCATGGGTGGCGGTTTTATGCTCGTAGAAAGAACCGACCTTCGAGTTGCATCTAAAAATGCTGTTTTTGAGGTATCCGAAGCAAAACGTTGGCTACTAGGGGGCTATAACCACGGTACATTTGCCAATATGCCATACCCAATTGCAATGGAGATGGCGCTGGGCTACCGTTTTTCAGCACAACGATTTTATGAATTAGGCTTTATAAACCGATTGGTGGAACCCGATGAACTAATGCCAACCGCAATGGATATGGCAGAACATCTTTTGACATTGCCGCCAGCAGCAAGAGTTAATACCGTTCACATGATGAGACAGATTAGACCCACAATGACAACGCAGCAAGATGCCCTAGCTGATGCCTTGCATCAGCATGGAGACCTTAACGATCGCATGGAGTCAAGAGCAGCATTCTCCGAGAAAAGAAAACCTAATTTCAAAGGGTGGGTAAATGCTGAGGATCGATACAACATGCCAAATTTAGCGGATTTTCCAGACCAATAGCTTTAAACGTTCGGAGAATTACTAATAAGCCGAAATACCTCCGTCAGCGGGTATAACGGCCGCATTTACCATTCTGGACTCATCAGAGGCCAGAAATAATGCAACGTTTGCTATATCATCGGGCTCACCCGAACCAAATTCATATTTTTTGTAGGTGGCAACCATTTCTGATCTTCGCGAAGAAGCAGGTTTGTTTTTTATTCGATCTGTAGCAATCAAACCCGGGCATATCACATTAGCTCTTACTCCCTTAGAGGAGTAGGCACCAGCTAAACTCCGTGTGAAGGATATTAAGCCTCCTTTAGCAGTTGAATAGACGTGCGCAGGATGATTACCTCTCAGCGCAACTACCGATGAGACATTAATGACACTTCCCCCGCCATTTTCAACTAGTTTGGGGATGCCAAAACGACTACAGAGAAATGGCCCTCTTAGGTCTAATGGAATAGTGTGCTCCCAAACATCCATATCCACCTCTGTCACCAAAGTATCGCCAACTACTGAGCCGCCAGCGCAATTAAAAAGTATATTTAGGCTTCCAAATCTCTCGACCGCTGCATTCATTAAATTC
>QCQB01000050.1 GCA_003212315.1 SAR116 cluster bacterium AG-447-C21
ACTTTGGACAGAACGATCTGTGAATTTTCAAGGGGAGTTTGATCAAGTCACACATGCAGGTGTTAATCCATTACCCATTCAACATACCATTCCTGTCTGGTTTGGCGGTGGATCAGATGCAACATTAAAAAGAGCAGCCCACTTAGGTGATGGATGGATTCCTCTGGGGAACCCAGGAAGTAAAACTATTAAAATGATCGAAAAGCTGAATAGTTTTCTAGAAGAAGAAAATAGAGACAGGACAAAATTCGGTATTGAAGCATGGATACGTTATGGGGACGGCGAACCCGATGCCTGGAGAGCAACGGCGGAGAAATGGAAACAACTCGGAGCCACTCACCTGACATTTTACACTTCGGGTCAGGGTGCCGGAACCGTACCCGAACAAATAGAGGCTATGAAAATATTTAAGGACGCTATGCAATAAAAAAGCTGGCCTTAATTAAAAGGCCAGCTCTATTTAGGTATCGATATAGCTTTTAGCGATAACGATGTGCTTGTGACCATGCATTTTTGTAAGCATTTTGTGATGCCCAAATTTTACGAAAATAATCATTAGCTTTTTTACCTGTTTCTTCAGCCCATTCGTCAGTTGCTTTTTTTGCAGCATCCTTGAAGGATTGAGGTAGATCGATAATTTCGTTCTTCTTACTGTTGACATAAGTCATCCAGTTAGGTGCGTCATCATGGCCTAACTTGGTGTAGAGATCCCAAGTCATCATTTTTCCACCCGCTGTGATTTGCTTCTTTTCCATATCAGACATGGCATTCCAAGTCTTTTTATTGATAGCACACTCATGCATGGCAATAGGTTGGTGAACACCAGGAACAATAATATATTTGGCGACTTTCTCGAAACCCATCACGATATTATGTGTAGGTGTACCCCACTCGATAGCATCTACAACTTTCCTTTCAAGGGCAGGATAAACCTCTGCGCCTGCTAGGATAACGGTAGAAGCACCTAATTTTTCTGCAATTTCAGCCCATGCTCCAGCAGTACGTACCTTCATTCCTTTGTAGTCTGCAAGACTTCTGATTGGCTTATGGCTATGTGCAAAAAGTTCTCGAGGCGCAGAACCGCATGGAATAGCGGCTACATCGAATTCAGCCATTCGCCAATCCATCCACATTTCTTTTCCGCCGCCACGGAAAACCCAGTGCATCATTTTATCCCAGTCCATTGAACCGGCAAACCCGCCAAAAAGAATAGCCGTTTTATCCACACCCCAGTCATATCCTGACCAGTTGTGTCCAATTTGTGCTACACCTTTTTTAACAGTGTCTGTTACTTTAAGTGCTTTACCCAGTGTTCCCCCCGGGAAAACTTCTACTTTTACGTTATTAGAAGTGAACAGCTCCATGTTGGCTGCTGCCCCACGCGCTACGTATTCTAACATAACACCACCACCCCAAGGTGTTGCCATGTCAAGTTTCGTGGCTGCTTGCGAGGTACTTACGGCACCGAGACCGAGTAACCCAGCAAGCCCAATTTTTAAGAGATTTGACTTCATTTATTCCTCCCAGTTTAAGGCTTTCAATTATGCAACAATTTATCATTTAATGACAAATCAAGCGATTTTTGTTCTGATAACATGAGTTACCCGCACATAATGACTTCGATCACAGACGAAATGTTATGCTATGTCAACGAATTCCTTTATTATCGATTAATAGGATCGTGTATGCGTTAAGTTAAATAGCTAAATACCCGCCATCAACCGGCAATTCCGCTCCGGTGATATAAGACGCATCATCTGAAGCAAGAAAAACGACTGCTTTAGCTACTTCAATAGCCTCTCCAGCTCTTTTCATTGGAACATACGCGTCCAGAATCTTTTGACGATGCACTGGGTCTGCTGTCACGCCGGAAGTTCGCATTGCAGGCATAATTCCTGGATGTACACTATTTACCCTGACCCCGTCTTTAGCAAAACGTACTGCGCTTTGTTTCGTCATGGTTCGCACCGCTCCCTTGGATGCATTATATCCAGGGTGGATATATCCTTGACCAACCACCCCAGAAATCGACGAAATATTGACGATCGCTCCGCCTCCAGATTGAATGATAGCCGGAGCAGCATGTTTTGTTCCGAGAAAAGGTCCCGTAGCATTAATGCGCATTAAGTCTTCCCAAGCTTTGACATCCCCTTGATCCTGGTAACCACTGCCACTGATACCCGCGTTATTGACAAGTACATGCAATGCTCCATAGCTTGAGAGCGCATCCTTTATGGCTGCCTCCCATTGTCCTTCATCCGTAACATCCAGACAAATGAAAGTAGCTTCTCCCCCTCCATTCTTTATCTCTGTAATTCTTTTATGTCCCTCGTCCTCTAAAAGATCACAAATCACGACCTTAGCCCCTTCCGTAGCAAATAACTTGGCAGTAGCCGCTCCCATACCGAATGCGCCGCCCGTTACTAAAGCAACTTTTCCTTCAAACCGTCCCATTTGACACTACTCACTTTCTTAATGTGATTTAATTTTTTCTATTTAAAAATGTTAAAACGTTTTTTACTAAAACTATCCATTCAAAGCATAGATAATGCCTATGTGATTGGATTTTATAAATAATTCAATGTAAGAGTGTGGTTTTTATGAATGTACCTCGCCCGCCCCGTTATGGAGATCACAATGAAGTTCACCCAAATTATTTTTGACGTCACAGATAAGATAGCCACAATTACTTTAAATAGACCAGAAGCCAGAAACGCATTGGCTCCACAAATGCGGGTAGAGCTTGCTGAGGCGATGGCCCACATAAAGGAAAAGGCCGGTGAAGACGTTAAAGCTCTAATCCTGACGGGTGCTGGTGGTGCTTTTTGTGCAGGTGGTGATGTGAAATCAATGGGGTCTCGTTTGAATTCGGCCAGCAAGGCCCGGGCGGCTTTACGAGACGACCATCAGAAAATGTTTGATTTAATGAACCTTGAACTGCCCGTCATAAGTTTAATCGATGGTGCAGCGGCTGGAGCGGGAGCCAATATAGCATTGGCGGCTGATTTCGTTTTAGCGACTCCTAGAGGATTTTTAATGCAAGCATTTGTTCGTATTGGCCTAGTTCCGGATTGGGGAGGAATGTATATCCTTCCTAAGTTGGTAGGACTACAAAGAGCCAAAGAATTAGTTTTTTCAGGAAGACGTGTTTACGCGGAAGAAGCGAAAGAAATGGGTCTCATTTATGACATTGTAGGCGCCGATACCGCAATGAAAGATGCACGTGCCTTCGCTTCAAGGTTTATTGATGCTCCTACGCAAGCAATTGGCTTAGCCAAGAATATTATGAATCAGTCCTATAGCCATGATTATAAAACAATTTTGGAGATGGAAGCTATGGCCCAATCAATAGCAAGGGGAGCTGATTTCCATAAAGAGGCCATTAAAAGGTTCGCTGAGAAGAAACCTGCATTGTTTGACTGGGAGAGTTTTGAGAAGAAAGCCTAATTAGCTGAACATCATTTGCGACGTTTTATCTTCTGTATCGTGAGTTCCAACTGTTGAAGAAATTGCGATCGGTCCTTTTTACTAAAGCTCGGATTGTGATCTTTTATTTCACCTGATTCTCGTAAAATGGATTTGAGATCCCTCATAGCTAATGCATTGCCTACATTCCGGACATCAAAGATATATCCGGTTGGGGTGATCACTGCCGAGCCTTTTTGAACACATCGATGGGCGAGTGGGACATCGGCCGTTATTACTACATCCATGTCCAGTGCGCGCTCAGCTATCCAGTTATCAGCTGCGTCAAAGCTATCGTCAACAACCACCCTTTTCACTAAATGACTATCTGGTAATTTCATAAAAGCATTCGAAACCATATGGACTGGAACGTTATGACGTTCAGCAACTCGAACCACCTCTGCTTTCACCGGACAGGCATCTCCATCTACATAAATTTCCATTGAAATCTTCCTTTATGTAAACCAATTAGCCCCTGTAGGGTATTATTTTGCTATCCCTTTGGAACCATTGATGTAAGGCTTTAAACACGTAAAAACAGTTTTATGACAAGGTGTAGCGATTTTCAGTTGTTCGCCCAATGTTGCGACGAATCCCGACATCCCTGCTAATTCTAAGGGTCTTCCCTTGCGTAAGTCATGATACATAGACGCATATAAATCAATTGGGGCCGACTTTGACCAGGCAACGGATTTTTCGATAATATCATCATCGATTTCTATATTTTGAGATATTGCCAGTGACTTAACTTCTCGCATCATCGTCATAGCTAATTCAAGCAGGTCTGGATCATTGTAAATGATACCCACGGGTTGGCGGCAAATACATGATAGTCCTGAATTTGTGGCTAATAGTATGAATTTATCCCAGAGTGTCGCTAATATATCATCGCTTATTTCGCACTCGATAGGTGTACCAGAATAAAGGTTTTGAAATTCCTTCAGGCCCTGATTGGCTCTTCCATCAAGGTATCCGATCTTAAAGTGTCCTTTGGTGCCCTTGTAACGAACTATACCCGGCGCCTCTATAACAGCAGAGGCATACGCTGCACCGCCGATCACATGCTGTTTCCCAATGATTTTAGCAAGACGTTCGGGGCCATCTATTCCATTTAAGAAGCTGATAACGATAGTATCTTTTTTAATTAATGGCTGTATGAGTTCCGCTGCAGTTTCTACATCGTATAACTTGACGCAGAATAGCACTACATCTACTGGGCCAATACTACCTGGGTCGTCCGTTGCCGGCGTTGGATTTATATGGATGTCCCCATTATCGCCCTTTAAACTAAGACCATTTTTTTGTATCGCCGTTAAATGTTCGCCTCTTGCGATAAATGTTACATCACATCCAGCTGCCGCCAAATATCCGCCATAATACCCACCCATTCCCCCAGTGCCCATAACTGCAATTTTCATAAAACTTCCTATTCTTTCCTATATTTAGAATACTAATTTAATCAATTAATATACAACCTCTATCACTGTCCCTTATTAAATAACACTCTGGATTATTGCATGAGGTTTTTTATATGAATGATTTCCCAAGTTATTACCACCGAATACAAAATCGAGGAGCAATACGATCAAACCTTACAACATCTATTACGACAGAAAACTGTATTATTGGAGGCGGATTAGCTGGTATTAGTACCATGCTCAGTTTGATCGAAAGAGGACATTCTGTCGCATTATTAGAAGCGAATACAATCGGCTTTGGGGCTTCTGGCAGAAATGGAGGGTTTTTATCCTCTGGTTTTTCATTGGGGATATCCGAGATTGAACAACGAGTAGGTCTGACTGATACAAAAAAACTTTTTCGACTTTCACAAAAAGGAGTTGAATTGGTAGTGTCTAGAAGTCAACAATTTTGTCTAAACGACGAAGATTTATCCGCCGGCTTGGTGAGAAGTTCCTGGTTTTCACGGAGAGATCTACTACAAAAAGATGTTGAGTATATGAATAATACTTTCAATACTTCTCTTGTTTACTGGCCTGAAAAAAAAGTAAGAGAGAATTATTTAACAAACCGATACAATGATGCAATTTTTGATCCGCACGGATATCAAATCAATCCACTCAATTATCTTAATAAATGCGCTAAAGCTTCTGAGGACTTAGGGGCTAGTATTTACGAAACAACTACGGTAAGAAAACTAAAAAAAATTCCGGACGGCTATAAAGTTTACACTCGCGAAGGCTCTGTCACAGCAAAGAATGTGATATTGTGCACGTCGGCTTATCGTCCTTGGTTAAATTTTAAGGCTTCTCAAGGCATCCTACCAGTCGAAACCTTTGTCCTAGTAACAGAGCCCTTAGAAGGCAGGTTGAGTGACGCTATCAAGTTGCCATATCCAGTATCGGATACACGACGAATTGAAAATTATTACAGACCATTGCCAAATACACGATTGTTATGGGGTGGCGGCATTAGTACTAAACAAAACCCAAATAACCTTAAAAAGAAGATGTTAGCCGATCTTTTGAGTGTCTATCCCCAACTCAAAGGAATTAAAGGTGATATGGCATGGTCTGGAACCATGGGTTATGGCAGACATCGTATGCCCCAGATTGGAAAATTAAATGAAAATTTGTGGTATAATCAGGGGTTTGGCGGCCATGGTTTAAATACTACTTCAATGGGAGGTGAATTAATAGCGACGGCAATTGCAGAAGACGATGATAGTTATAAAATATTCAAACCATTTAACCTTGGTTTTACCGGAAGACCATTGGGATTGGTAGCGGTTCAATGCATTTACTGGACATGGAAAATAAAGGATAAATTCAACTAACTGCCTCATAAAATATAAATTATACTTTTTTGGAACAAATAATGGAAACCAAACAGAATCACATTGGCATAATCGGTTTAGGTGTCATGGGGTTAAATTTAGCACAAAATATTTCCAATCAGAACTTTAGGGTCGCAGGTTTTGAAAAGGACCCTGCCCTAATTGAAGCAGCACGTTCTATCGCAACTAATATAGACATATTCGATGATATTATTGCATTTATTGCTAGTATCGAAAAACCTAAAAAAATACTTTTAATGATTACAGCCGGTGAACCCGTTGATGAGGTTATAAACTATTTACAAGAATACTTATTGTCGGGGGATGTTATTATCGATGGAGGGAACTCTCATTATAAAGACAGTTTGACACGCCAGCAGCAGCTTCTGAATTTAGGTATTCATTATATTGGTTTAGGAATTTCTGGAGGAGCAAATGGCGCAAGATATGGACCGGCAATAATGGCTGGCGGAAGTGTAAATTGTTACAAAACAATTGAACCAATACTAAGAAAAGTTGCGGCTAGAACTGACAACAAAGAGATCTGCGCGTCCCATCTAGGCGAGTCCGCGGCAGTTGGACACTTTGTAAAAATGATACATAACGGTATCGAATACGCCGACATGCAAATTATCAGTGAGACTTATGACTTTTTATCTAAAGGAATGGGATATTCAGAACTTGAAACGGCAAAAGTATTTAAGCAATGGTCGTCCTCGGAATTGTCTTCTTTTCTGATCGATATTAGCGTATCCGTATTGGAGTATCTCGATAAAGATACTAAACAACCCCTGGTCAGTTTAATTTTAGATAGAGCCGAACAGAAAGGTACGGGGAGATTGGCGGCAATTGCCGCACTTGAATTAGGTGTTGCCGCCCCAAGTATTTCGGAATCTGTTTCCGCAAGAATTCTTTCTTCGAAAAAACAAGAACGCGTTAGTTCGTCTAAAATATATAAAAAGCCGGAAGCAAAGCATCCTTATCTCGACATCGTAGATATGAAAAAAGCATTATTAACCGCCAAAATATCAGCATATGCACAAGGATTTGATATCTTATCAGCCGCTAATAAAGAATTTGATTGGGATATGAACCTTGCCGATATAGCCAAAAATTGGCGAGCTGGATGCATCATCAGGGCCCGCTTTTTAGATGAGGTGGCCGAAGCGTTCATAACCGAGGCTAAGTTAGCTAATTTAATAATGGCACCTCATTTTTCATCAATACTAAAAGACTCTATTCCATCCCTAAGACGGGTCGTGAAATGGGGAATAACAAGGGGTATTCCATCTCCCGTTTTATCCGCTTCGTTATCCTATTTTGAAACATACACCAGTCCAAACTTACCGGCTAATTTGATCCAAGGCCAAAGGGATTATTTTGGTTCACATGGGTTTGAAAGAATTGATAAACCGGGATTTCATACTAGTGACTGGAACCAATGATGATTATTATTATAATGGGGGTAAGCGGTTGCGGAAAAAGTACGATTGGAAAGAAATTAGCTGAAAAACTCGGGTACTCATTTTTGGAAGGGGATGATATTCATCCAATGGAAAATATCGCAAAAATGAAGCAAGGTATTCCTTTAACCGATCAAGATAGATTGCCCTGGCTAAAAAAGATTTCAGAAAAATGCGCCTATGAAAATAGCATTGGTAATAATCTCATTGTAGCTTGTTCTGCTTTAAAAAAACAGTACCGATTAATATTAAATAATGCCCAAAATTACGAACTTGTTCACCTTTTTGGAGACTTGAAGACTATTAAACGTAGGATGGAAGAGCGAAACCATTTCATGCCTATTAAATTAATCGAAAGTCAATTTGATGCATTGGAACCCCCAACAATAGAAGAAAACGCGATCGCTACCGAAATCAATTTACCAGTAGAAGTTCTAGTTGACAAAATAGCGTTGGAGTTAACTAACCGGCAACCCTTTTCGAAGCGACTAAAAAAATCGGTTTAATGAAAATGCTTCCAGTTCCGACTTGGCTGCTGAACCAGTTATCATCCCAGAGGCTAGTTCTCCAGCTGCCGGACCCAAGCCAAAACCGTGCCCACTAAAACCCGTTGCTAAGTAAAACCCGGGTAATTTTGAAACGGGTGAGATTACGGGAACTGCATCAGGTGTTACATCTATTAAACCAGCCCACTGTTCCAATATCTTTATATCTTTCAGCTCAGGAAATAATCGTTTTAAGTTTGCTTGTGCCTCTTTTAAAATTGATTGCGATGGGCTAACTTGATTGACCCTTTCCTCCTCAAAAGGCGTAGTTGATCCTGTATCCCAATTTTTGGCTCCTGTGAGTTCCTTATAAAATCGGTGATCTAGTCGGAAACGCAGTCTATTTTTTTCCGTTTTAAATGCGGGTAGAAATTTTTTCATCCATCGAAAGGTATTTGGCACAATGGGAACTTCCGTAGCTGAGCCATGTGCGACCGTATACCCCCCATCCTGTCTCCGCCTTAAAGCAACGTCTCTACACCAAATGGAATGATCGGAGATTAGAGGAGCTGGTGTTGTTCGGAAAACAGAGGACCTAACCATTAATTGCGGCAATTCAACACCGTGGCGACCGCAAAACAATGAGGACCACGCACCGGCTGCGCACAAAACGGTATTAGTTCCGATCGGTCCCAATTCGGTAACGACGCCGGATATCTTCCCTCCCGAAAACTCCAATCCACGAACTGCACAGTTCGTTGCGATATTTACTCCATTACGTTCCGCAGCCCGGCTTATAGCCATTGTCGCTTTGGAAGGTTCGGCTCTACCATCACTAAGCGTAGTGAGTGCGCCAATCCATTTCCCGTTTGCATGAGGTATTTTATCCAAGGCTTCCGACTTCGATAACATTTTCGTATCTATTTGGTATTGCTTCGCATACTCTAACCATGCCTCATACTCAGAGAGCTGTTGTTCAGTATTGGCGAGATAAAGTGAACCTGATTGGACATATCCAACATCCTCACCAATCTCACTAGCTAGGTCTCTCCATATCTTAATACTTCGGATTATTGCAGGTATTTCAGCTGGGTCTCTTCCTTGCTGTCGAACAAAACCCCAATTCCTTGAAGATTGCTCACCTGAAACTGTTCCTTTTTCGCACAACACAACAGATAACCCTAGTTTTGATAGAAAATAAGCTGCTGATGTCCCCACAATTCCCGCACCAATAATAACTACATCGGATTTTAAAGGAATGCTCATTGGCCAGTTTGCTCCCTGGTTTTTAACAACCTAATATCGGGCCATGTCTCTGCCGTATTCTGTAGATGCCATGGATTACGCGCTAAAAATACGGGTGATTCATCGTGATCGTAAGCAAGATCACCCTGATTTTTATCTATGAACCGCTTAATCTCTGCAGTATTATCGCCATCAACCCACAGTGCTGTGTGTAAAGCTGCTTGCTCGAAATGAACTGGGATATCATATTCTGTTCTGATCCGGTCGGCCAACACCTCAAATTGCAGTGATCCCACTACTCCCACAATCCAGTTCGATCCAATATTCGTCCTAAATACGCGGGCAACACCCTCTTCGGCTAAATGTGTCACTGCCCGGCCCAAATGTTTTGCTCGCATCGGATCAACTGGTCGAACACGTTGTAATAACTCCGGAGCAAAACTCGGGATACCTTTAAATTGAAGAATTTCTCCTTCAGTTAGAGCATCACCTATTCTTAAATTTCCATGATTAGGAATACCTATGATATCCCCAGGAAATGCCTCCTCTGCTAGTTCCCGTTCGCGGGCAAGAAACATTACAGCATTATGTACGTTTATCGTTTTTCCAGTTCTGACGTGTTTTAGCTTCATTCCTCTTTTAAAATGCCCTGAGCAAACTCGAGCAAACGCAACACGATCTCTGTGTTTTGCATCCATGTTTGCCTGTATTTTAAAGACAAAAGCTGAAACTTTTTTATCAGTTGGTGGAACTATCCTTGTTTGGCTTGGTTGTGGCCTTGGATTTGGAGCAAATTCAGCCATTCCTTGCAATAATTCCCTAACCCCAAAGTTATTTATTGCGCTACCAAAAAATACAGGGGTTCTATTCCCCTCTAAATACGGCTCTTTTTCAAAAACGGGGCACAAACCTCTAGCCATCTCTACTTGCTCTCTAAGTTCAGTTACCGCGCTTGCCGGAAGTAATTCATCTAAACGCGGATCATCGAGACCATTGCACACAAGGCCGGGGTCCGGTTGGTCATGGCTGCCTTTAGTAACCAACATGAGGCGATCATTTATAAGGTCATAACAGCCTTTAAATGATTGTCCCATTCCTATAGGCCAGCTTGCTGGGGCCACTTCGATTTGCAGCGTTTGCTCTATCTCATCTAGTAAGTCAAAAGGGTCTTGTGCCTCTCGATCCATTTTGTTTATGAAGGTTACTATTGGCATATCTCTAAGCCTACAAACCTCAAATAATTTTCGTGTTTGTTGCTGAATTCCTCGAGCAGCATCAATAACCATCACTGCCGAATCCACAGCAGTCAATGTTCTATATGTGTCTTCAGAGAAATCTTCATGACCCGGTGTATCAAGCAAATTGAAGGCCTTACCATTATACTCGTAACTCATAACGGAGGAGGCAACCGATATTCCCCTCTCCCGTTCAACCTTTAACCAATCCGAATGCGCTCTGCGTTGTTCTCCGCGGGCTTTAACTGCGCCAGCCATCTGAATTGCACCACCAAAAACTAAAAGTTTTTCTGTTAATGTTGTCTTCCCTGCATCCGGATGTGATATAATTGCAAAGGTCCTACGCCTGTCTATCTCGGTTTCGAGGCTACTCATTTCTCATCCAATTTCGCTGCATTTCATTAATGCTGTATAGTCTTTTATTAAGCGAAAGCCAACGGGTTATTAAGTTGGGAAGAAATACCTCCGCAAACGGAAGTAGTTGATATAATTATTTGGAAAAATGAATGCATGCTCAAGAATTCAAAAACCTGATAACAGATGTACCAGGAATTTTAGTTGGGAATAAAGACAGTAAAAAACTAACGTCAGGCGTAACCGTTATTTTACCTAATCAACCATCAATAGCTAGTGTTGATATAAGGGGTGGAGGCAGCGGTACTCGAGATACCGAATTGCTCGGACAAGATGGAACTGTCGAGAAAGTTGATGCGATTGTATTGAGCGGAGGCTCTGCCTTTGGATTAGATGCAGCGGGAGGTGTGATGGCTTATTTGAGGAATATCAACCGCGGCGTCCCTATAGGTTCGGTCAGAGTTCCTATAGTACCTCAAGCAATATTATTCGATCTCGAAAATCACTCGGCAAGGTCTTGGCCGACTCGAAGTCCTTATTGGAAACTGGGTTTCGATGCGGCCTCTTCCCCAAGTAAAACGTTTTCGTTAGGTAATGTTGGTGCTGGTCTGGGAGCTAAAGCAGGTTCCATAAAAGGAGGACTTGGAAGCAGCTCCTTTTTTATCAAGGAGCTCGGTTTGACAGTGGGAGCATTGGTAGCCGTTAATTCCGCCGGAAATGTTTTATATCCCAAATCCCGCGCCTTTTATGCTTGGGATACTGAATTGAATAATGAGTTTGGTGGAGTTCATCCACCCAAAGACATTAACAAAGAAACGGTACATTTACCCAAAAATACTAATTTGGGGCAAAATACAACCTTGGCAGTTATTGGAACCGACGCCATATTAACAAAGTCACAAGCGAGACGTCTCGCAATTATGGCACAGGATGGTCTCGGCAGAGCTATAAGACCTGCGCACACCCCTTTAGATGGAGATACAGTTTTTACAATAGCGACCGGCCGCCAAAACTTGGAGGACCCCATTAGGAACTTATCATTGTTGGGTGGTTATGCTTCAAATTCGTTATCAAGAGCGATTGCTAGAGCAGTTTATGAAGCACGAAGCATAAATAATATGCCTGCTTACTCGGATTTAAAATAATATATTTGAAATATGTAAGTCTTTACCCTAGACGGTGAAAATTTTTTATAAATCTTTTGCTTGTCCTCTGAGTAAAAATTTTTGGATTTTTCCAGTAGAGGTTTTGGGCAACTCACAGAAAATTATTGTTTTGGGAATCTTAAAACTGGCCAGATTAACCCTACACCATTGAACTACTTCATCCTCACTTAAGTCTGCTTGTCCGGGTGCAATTGTAACAAATGCACAGGGAGTTTCACCCCATTTATCATCAGGACGAGCAACGACTGCCGCCTCCATTATTTTTGGATGTTTATAGAGAGCCTCCTCAATTTCGAGGGATGAAATATTTTCCCCTCCAGAAATAATAATATCCTTAGATCTATCTTTCACCTCCGCATATCCATCAGGATGCATAACAGCCAAATCTCCGCTATGAAACCAGCCATGTTCAAAAACCTCCGCTGAAGCCTTTGGATTCTTTAAATAACCCTTCATAACAGTGTTTCCACGTATCCATATTTCACCAATAGTTTCAGCATCGGCGGGAACATCTTCAAGTGTATCTGGATTGACGACTCTAAAACCTTCTAGGGTTGGGTATCCAACTCCTTGCCTTGCCATCCTTGTGGCTTTCACTTCAAGATCGAGGGCATCCCACTCTGGTGGCCACGCGCATATACCAGAGGGCCCGTAGGTTTCTGTTAATCCGTATAAATGCAACACTTTAAAACCAAGTTTCTCCATCGACGCTATCACAGCACTAGGGGGAGCTGCTCCACCTGTAGCAATCTGAACTAAATGTTTGAATTTTTTCTTAACCTCCTCCGGAGCATGCACTAACATATTTAAAACGATCGGTGCACCGCACATATGGCTTACTTTAAATTCTTCTATCAACTTAAAAATCAACTCTGGATCCACAGATCTTAAACAAACATGCGCTCCACCAACGGCTGTAACGCCCCATGTGAAAGTCCATCCGTTGCAGTGAAACATCGGTAAAGTCCAAAGATATGATGTCGACGAATCTAAACCAAAAGCGACAGCATTACCCATTGCATTTAAAAAGGCACCTCTGTGATGAAAAACAACCCCTTTTGGGTTGCCCGTCGTCCCCGACGTATAATTTAACGCCATCGAGGCCCACTCATCTTTTACGCGAGGCCATTGATAGTTCGGATCTCCCTCCATCAGAAAAGTCTCGTAATCAATTTTGCCTAGAAGTTTTCCTTCAGGAGCTAATTCGTCGTTTATTCCAATTACTTCTGGTACCTTTTTCATCATAGAGAAGGCTTCCTCCATTACTGAAGAAAACTCTTTATCCACCATAACAAGCTTTGACTCCCCATGCTCTAAAATGAAAGCAATTGTGGGAGCATCTAGTCGATAATTTAGTGCATTCAGCACCGCTCCCGACATGATTACGCCGTAATGGGATTCCAGCATAGCAGGTGTGTTAGGTGCTATAATCGAAACAACGTCTCCATCCCCTATTTTACGTTTATTGATCGCTGAAGCCATTTTTTTGGATCGTTCTAGAAACTCTTTATAAGTTCTTCTAGTTGTTCCATGTATTATTGCAGTTTTATTTGGCCAGGTTTCCGCTGCTCTTTCAAGAAAGTCTACCGGTGTTAAGGGGGTATAATTTGCATTATTAGCCGAAAGCCCTTCTTCATATATTGTCATGCTTTAGAGCCTCTCTTAATTTTTTTAATTTAATTTAGAAATTAATATATAAAGAGTGTTTTATACGATAGTCAGAATTTTATTAAGGTGAAAAATAACGATGATACAAATTGATTTATTTTCTGATGTGATTTGCCCATGGTGTTTCATCGGAAAGAGGCGTTTAGAACGGGCTGTAAACCTTCGTTCAAATCCAGATATTGATATTAATTGGCGCGCCTTTCAATTGAATCCGGATATGCCCAAAACAGGCATGCTTCGTGATCATTATCTAGAAGCAAAATTTGGTGGCCCCGATCGTGCCAAAACCATTTATGAGAATATTCGTAAAACAGGGGAAATGGAAGGAATAGAATTTAAATTTGAAAAAATTAAAAAGACACCAAATACCGTGTTAGCTCATAGGTTTATAACCTGGTCCAAAGATCAAACGATATCCGATCTAGTTGTCGAATCTCTATTTAAAGCTTATTTCTATGAAGGCAGGGATATTGGGTCATTGGAAATATTGAAAGAGATATTAGAAGACTTAAACATAGAAACAGATAGTTTTGTTCGTTATGCGAGGTCAGACGAAGGCATTGATCAAGTTGCTAATGATACTAGGTATGCATACTCCAATGGTATCACTGGGGTGCCCTGTTTTATATTTGATAAAAAATACTCCATATCGGGAGCACAAGAACCCGAGGCCTTTTTTCCTCTATTTGATTTAAACATCAATAACAGCTTATCTCATTAGAACTATTCAGCGATTGCAGCCAAATCCTGCATGAGCGTCGTAAGGCCCTGAACACGCTCTGGCGCTCTCTTCCAGTTACTTTTATGAATTAATTTATGGTCTGTTCTAAGCTGTGTTGTCATTTGGTTACGTCCTAATAATTCAATTAACCCTGAAAGGTTTTTGACCTCGTCATTTCGAAATGACACTACAGCCCCTCTAGGCCCCGCATCTACTTTCTCAACACCAGCCTTACGACACAACTGCTTTATTATTATCACCTTGAACAGATTATTAACTTCTTCAGGTAACCCTCCAAAGCGATCGGTGAGCTCCGCTGCGTAGCTGTCGATTTCATCAGTGTCGACAAGATCTGCTATTCGGCGATATACATTTAATCTAACGGTTAAATCTGGAATGAAATTCTCTGGTATTAAAACCGGCGTTCCAATGGATATTTGAGGAGTCCAATATTCTTCTGCATCACTTTCAGAGAACCCACTTTCTCGTGCAGAAGTAACCGCTTCCTTTAGTAAATGCTGATACAGCTCTATCCCTACTTCCTTTACTTGACCCGACTGTTCCTCACCAAGCAAATTACCTGCACCACGAATATCCATATCATGGCTAGCGAGACTAAAGCCGGCTCCAAGACTATCTAAAGTCTGCATAACCTGTAATCGACGCTTTGCATTGGGATTTAAGACCTTAGATGGATGCGATGTCAGATAAGCGTATGCGCGAATTTTGGATCTGCCAACTCTTCCCCTTAGTTGATAAAGTTGGGATAAGCCAAACATATCCGCTCTGTGTATAATAATAGTGTTTGCATTAGGAATATCTAATCCAGATTCCACAATATTAGTACTTAACAAGATATCAAACGCACCATCACAAAATGACGTCATAATATCTTCAAGCTCTCCCGGGGCCATTCTTCCGTGTGCAGAACCAATCTTTGCATCGGGTACTAATCTTAATAATCTATCATAGACCCTGGGAAGGTCTTCAACACGAGGACAAACATAAAAGATTTGCCCGCCCCTGTTTCTCTCTCTTTGAATTGCTTCTTTTATAACCAAACCGTCATATGGCATTATAAATGTTCTTATAGTCAATCTGTCTACTGGAGGCGTGGCTATCAATGACAGATCGCGAACTCCAGACATCGCCAATTGAAGCGTTCTAGGTATAGGTGTCGCTGTTAACGTTAATACATGCACAGTAGATCTTAAGTCTTTTAAGCGTTCTTTTTGGCTAACCCCAAAATGTTGCTCCTCATCAACTATTAATAACCCAATATTACTGAATTCAATTGATTTACCTAATACCGCATGCGTACCTATTACAATATTGCACTCCCCGGATTTTAATTCTGACTTAATTATTGCCGCGTCTTTAGCCGAAATAAGCCGTGATAGCTGACGTATTTTTATAGGAAGATCTCTAAATCGCTCCACAAATACTTGATAGTGCTGCCGACACAAAAGT
>QCQB01000051.1:0-12500 GCA_003212315.1 SAR116 cluster bacterium AG-447-C21
GAACGGTGTAGAAATGAACCGAAAAGATTGGCGGGTTGTCGTCGTAGCACATATCGCCGAGGATACGGAACAAGCTCTTAAAGAAGTGCAAGCGGGAGAGAGACGAGAAACCCTGTCCTATTTCGCTGATACGCTTGGGAGACCCCCCGGAAGGTCCGACGACCCTTTGAGAGAGGGTGTAAAAATGGGCACCACACTCGTGGGGGATCCAGATGTAGCCATAAAAGGTATCAAAAATTTGTTAGAGCTCAGTGGCGGCGGGTTCGGTGGTATAATGTTCAGAGCTCATGAATGGGCTAATAGAGAGCAGACAATGAGAAGTTATGAGCTATTTGCACGATATGTTATGCCGCATTTTCAAGGTTCATTAGATAGCCTTTATGCATCAAATAAATTTACAAAAGAAAATAGGGTTGAGGTTGTAGGCCGCAATGTGGAAGCCGTGCGTCGGGCTTTTACAGATACGGGGCGTGAAGTGCCAGATGCATATAGAGATAGGACACTGGGTGCTATGGATATGGACCCGGTAAAAACTAAAGCAAAAACGAGCAATAAACGCTGACAAGTGTAATAACGAAGACTAAAACTATGATTTGAGATTACAACTTTAACTATTCTGATTTTATATTCAGATTTTTTACTAATCCAATACTAAAACCAGCTAAATCGTCCGTATCTGCCCCAATAAGCAATTCCAATATTTCTTTTGGTTTTGAGCCAAAAGCTTTTTGATAATCTTCGACTACATTTACCTGTTCATTTAACCATTTATCTAACGGGTCAGACGCATTGCGCTTTATGATCATCGCATTAACTTCACCATAAAATGGACTCTGATATAAATCTCCCGGGTTTCCATGGCCAACCCAAATATAGGATAACATACGACCAGCTGCTTTTTTTCCTTCAATTAACTCAACCGCGGGTCGTAAGAGTTTTTCAGCTAGGGATGCTGTTTCTGGATCATATGGAAATGTTATATAAAGTGCTAACGCCCGATCGTCCCTGCCTTTCGAGGTAATATCTGATAGTGGAACTGGCTTTAAAACCTTCCAACTCCAGGACAAAACGGAAGTTGAAGTGAGTGCTGTTGGAAAACGCCGCCCAACCATCGAGACACTGGACTGTGATACTACTCGAATACAACCCCTACCACACGCAGAGTATTCGTTAGATTTTTTATCTTGGAATACAATTTCCTGCCACCCTTCGCTCACCAAATCAAACGGCAGATTATTATTGTTTTGATCTGCCTTGATAGAAATTGGATGCACCACTAAAGGGAAAAGCGCGCAAATAAGAAGAATTTGTAATCTTATACTGAACGACAAAGAATAATTTAAATTCATCAACTTTCTGTGACCGATTAAATCAATTAGGCTTTGCCGTTTAAATCCAAACGAGCTTTTGTTAAATGGTATTGCGGCCGTATAATGATAATTCTATTGCCTCAAATTCAATCCCATCACCAGTAAAATCGTCGAACATGAAATCGTTTGGTTTAGCATCTGAACGCAGAACTTTCCCCTCTGGGCCTCTCTTGAGTTCATTGGTGGGTCCATACGCTTTTTCTAAACGAGCTATTTCAGTTTCAGATATTTTCTCTACAGAACACGGGACTCCCTTCATGTGAGGAATGCCTTGTTCTAAATCTAGTAGCTCTGGATCATCGTCTGTTGTAATTCTACCATCACAAAAATCCCACAGCCCAGACATGTTCTCCAACCCTTTTTTAGATTCCGGCTTCCACCAACCGTGTGGAACGCGCACCAACCCATCGGGCATACTAGAACGAACAAAAACACGACCGAAAACACTACCTACTTTTGTCGTCAATCGAGTCCATTGACCATCAACGATACGAAGCCTGTCTGCGTCGTGTGGGCTCATAAAAAAAGTTTGATCGGGAACACGTTTTCTTAACTCCGGCACATGCCGCATGCCAGTTCTGAAATATTCATCATCTGGTAATCCTATAAACATGCGCAAAGGATATTCCTCATTGGTCCCAGCTGCTTCTCGATAATAAGGTAAAGGATCGAATCCAAGGTCTTCCAGAGTTTCTGAATATAATTCCACTTTACCGGAAGGGGTTGCAAATCCAGTTTTGAGATATTTGCGTTCGTTGTCATCGGGAGCTTGTCCCCGGTGGAGATTTGGTGTTCTTCCCGCCGCGACAACTTCCTTCCAAGTTGCACCACTTGGTTCCAATCGATAGTTGATCAACTCTTCCTGTGTCTTCCAGGGGAAAGCTTCAGCTAACCCCATCCGTGCCGCAAGCATGTGCCAAAATGTAGCTACGTTTTTACACTCTCCGGGAGCTTGCATGGCTTGATCACTAATACCCGCCTGAATACTCGGACGCTCCAGCCAAGAATCACCAGGCAATACGTAATCTGATATTTCAGCCGTGGGCGTCATTGCATGCTCAAATGAAACAATTAGATCCTGGTTCATCAGTGCCTTATATACTCTATCGGTATTTGCATAGGCCATTAATGCGTTGTTTGCCATAGCAAAAAAAGCTTTTACTGGATAAGGATCCCCATCGGCCATGGCCTTAAAAACAGCCATTGGGTTAGCCATGTACGAACCACTAACTAGATTGGCATATCTGGTTCCCCAAACCTTCTCGGTCGCATCGCCTAAAGCTTCCATGCCTCGATATGTGAAAACTGGGAACTCCTTATTACCTAATTGCTTTAATTTTTGCTCGTCCGATAAAAGATGATGCATTTCGATTTCGGTATCAGACCTTACAGCTGGACTAAACCCTACAAAAGTATCGCCGCCCTTTACATCGAGGTTTCCTGTGATGGCGCGCAAAATACACTGAAGCCTGATGGCAGATGTACTAGAGACTTGTTGATCTGTTATCGGTGACCACGGTATTGTCGCTGGACTGCTTGTTGCATACATCCTGGCGGCTTTCTGAATAAGTTCTGCCTCAACGCCCGTGACTTCAGCCACACGGTCAAGTGGATATTCACTGGCTCTTTCAACGAATTTATCGAACCCCACTGTCCAATCGCGAACAAATTCTTTGTCGTAAAGCCCCTCTTCTATGATGACGTTCAGCCATCCAAACGTCATTATGGCGTCTGTACCGGCACGCAAGGGCAACCAAACATCCGCTACTTCCGCATTTTCGCTTTTCCTAGGATCTAATACTATTAATTTAGCTCCTTTAGCCTGACGCATTCGAATAGATTTATATTCCATTGTCCAACTATGGCGCCTGGGATCATGGCCAAATAGAACTATACAATTAGAGTTCAAGATATCGGCACGCGGATACCAACCATAAACCAATCGGTTGACGGCAGCAGTGTTCCCCATGCAATATGCAACGCCGCTTATCCAATTTGGTGATCCTATGTGGTTCATAAACCGCCTGGCCAACCCACTATCAGATAAACCCGTGGCTCCACTCTGGCCAACTGCGAATGCCTCTGGCCCGTACTTAGCTATGACATTCTTGAGTTTATGAGAAATATCGTCCATGGCCTCATCCCATGAAACTTCTTGCCAATTTCCTTCGCCACGTTCGCCCATCCGTTTTAAAGGGCTTAATAGCCTGCTTGGATGTGCAAACGATTTTGGCGCGTAAGCCCCCTTCATACAAAGCACATCTTTCAATAACGGATGATCACGGGTCGTGACTTTAATAGCTTGTCCCTCATCTACTTTAACCGCAACCGGACAAAAACCGTCACAGCTAGTGCACACAACATTTTTTAAAGTAGAATCCTGTAAGATTTCAGATTGCGTTTGGCCATCTGGCATATCGTGTTCCCCTAAAAACCCCTCATAGCCACCATGATAAAAACTTAAATTTAAAACACTAGTTAAAAATCGTAGAAATACCCATCTGATCAGAAACCTGCTGATGCCTTGGGTTCAAATTATTTTATAAATTTTAAATATTTTGTGACAAATCAGCTCGTTCGCTTAATCAAGTGAAATCCAAATGCCGTTTCAACAACATCACTTGTCCCGTCCACATCAAGAGCAAAAGCTGCTGTTTCAAACTCTGGAACCATAGCCCCACGACCGAAAGAACCCAAAGCGCCACCATCGTTAGATGAAGGGCAGTCAGAATATTCTTTTGCCAGGTCATTAAAATCCCCCCCAGCGTCGACTTGGACTTTGATATTATTAATCAAATCTAAAGCTTCAGATTTGGTTCTTGTCGCAGAAGATCTCTCTGATTCTGAATGCATCAGTAAAATATGGGAGGCACTTATCTGGTCTGGCATCTGAGTTTTCTTTCTTATTTAATATGAGTTTCGCCTGTATAATTCTAAATATTAAGTATCATTCTACGTCATAAGCTAGATACTTGATGTTAACCTAGTAACCTTTGTTGTGATACTTGTTGTAATCGACCTTTGCCTATAAGAAAATCCTTTTATATAAAAGGAAAGGTTCGTTGATTGTTTTTGCTTTCCGTTAACGCATTTTAATGCAGCAGTTATTGAGGTTTTTATTAATGAGTTCAGCTATTCAAATTAATCCCGAAACAGGAAGAAAAATATTTAATACAAGGGCGGCTAAAGCTAATGAGAAAATCACAGGAAAAGGCTATTCTACGATAAACGATGATTCATTAACATCACTGCCTCCTCCCCCTCCAGGGGCTGTTTTCAATGCAACCGAACAGGCAAAATATAGAGAATTTAAAGAGGCACGACGGGGTGCTGCTGACTATATGGCACTAGAGGGAGAATTTAGTAAATACCTGGAAGATGTATACTCTGCTCCCCCAATAGAAAGATCAGCACTTAATGACGAATGTGAAATTTTAGTTGTCGGGGCCGGGTTTGCAGGCCTTCTTCTATGGCAAAAACTGCAAAAAGAAGGTTTTACTGATGTTCGGTTTTGCGAAAAAGGCGGCGACGTTGGAGGAACTTGGTACTGGAATAGATATCCAGGCATAGCATGCGACGTAGAATCATATAGCTATCTTCCGCTTTTAGAAGAAATGGGTTATTTCCCAACAATGAAATTTGCGGCTGGTTTCGAAATCATGGAATACTGCCAGAAATTAGCCGAGAAATATGGATTTTATAAACAGTGTTTATTTCATACAACTGTCGAGTCAACTGATTGGGATCAGTCAAACGAACGGTGGATTGTTAAAACGGATCGCGGCGACAGCATGCGTGCTCGTTATGTTATCTTGGCAAATGGGATTCTAACTACCCCCAAACTAGCCAGAATCAAAGGCATGGAGAAATTTTCTGGCGATGCATTTCATACATCTCGCTGGGATTATAACATAGATTTAAAAGGGAAAAGGGTTGGCATCATTGGGACTGGTGCAACAGCCGTCCAAGTTATTCCAGAAATCGCAAAAATTGTAAAAGAACTATTCGTATTTCAGCGAACACCGTCATCAATCGACGTTCGAGATCAAAGAGAAACATCCCCAGAAGAAATAGAGCAATGGAAAAACGAACCCGGTTGGGCTGTTGCAAGACGTGAACGTCTTGCAAAAATATCCTCTGGAAGAACCGCATTAAAAGGTAATGATGATTACCTTTCGGGAAAAGTAGACTATCTAAAAGAGCGTAGACAACACGCGAAAAAACTCTCCCAGAAAGAACTCATTCAGAAACAGCTCAATACAAACTTTCGGATTATGGAGCAAATACGCGCAAGGGTTGATGCTATTGTAGAAGACCCTGACACCGCCGCAGCCCTAAAACCATACTATCCCTATGGGTGCAAACGCCCTACATTTCATGATGAATTTCTGCCAACATTTAATAAACCAAACGTCGCCTTAATAGATACAGCTCCATTGGGCGTGACGGAAATTAATGAGAGTGGCGTGGTTCATAATGAGAAAGAGTATCCTGTAGATGTTTTAATTTACGCCACGGGTTTTCAATGGATGGCAACTTCCACATTTAATATGATAACTGGCAAAAATGGTAAAACTTTGCAACAAAAATGGGCGAATGAAGGCACCAAAACATTTCTGGGGCTTCATAGTAATGGGTTCCCAAACTTGTTCATTATTTCTGGGCCACAAGGAGGGGGTGGACAATTCAATTTCACCCGAATAATTGAGTCACACTCTGATTACGTAGTCTGGATGCTTAAAACGCTGAAGGAAAAAGGTGCAACACAAGTAGATGTAGAGACGAGCGCCGAAAATGATTACGCGGAACACTGTAAAGAGGCTGATATAAATACAAGGCCGTTGCGAGACTGCATTTCTTATTATAACGGTCACGGGGAAGGTGAACCGGGAAGCCTAGCCTATTACGGCGGAGCCCAAAAATGGCATGAACAAAGAGAAATGGCTCAGAGAACTCTTAAACCGTATATCTTTGATTGATGTTAATTCGAAAAATGCTGCGTGGAGATAGCTCGGTGCTTTAGTTCGAACTGCCCCAAGATAACTATTTAAACCTTACTTAGCCCTGGTTCCGTGGATCTAAAAAGTCTCTAACTGCATCGCCCATTAAATTAGCACCAAAAACAGCTGCGCTGATAGCTATTCCAGGAAAGATAACTAGCCACGGAGCAACCCGCACATATTCTGCCGCAGATTCGGAGAGCATTCTTCCCCAGGATGGATACGGCTCAGGGACCCCTAATCCCAAAAAGGATAAAGATGCTTCAGTCAGAATAGCAGAGCCAAGTTGGGCAGTACCTAAAACAATTAAAGGCGCTAAGGTATTTGGAAGTATGTGCCGAAACACAATTCTTAAGTCACTCATTCCAACAGCACGAGCAGCTTCAACAAAAGGTAGTTCTCTTAAAGACAATACGTTTGATCGAATTACACGCGCAACTTGGGGAACCAATGGTATCGAAATCGCTATAATAGTATTCTCAAGGGACGGACCGAGTGATGCCGCCATAACTAACGCCATTACTAACAAAGGCAATGCTTGCATCATATCGATGATACGCTGAATAAGGAGATCAAATAATCCCATCCAATACCCGCACATCAAGCCAATGATAGTACCTATTACACCCCCTAATAATGTTGAGCCTATTCCGACGGCCAAAGAAATTCGAGCCCCATGGATAATCCGGCTAAGGACATCCCGACCCATCATGTCGCCACCAAATAACATATCTGAACCCGGCGGCGATAGGGACATTTTTGCGCTTGTAGTCGTTGGGTCATAAGGTGCTACAAAGTCAGCGAACACGGCAGCAAACACGACCAGAAAAACTATAAAGGAACCTATGGCACCGAGTGGGTAGGTTTGACACAATCGCTTTATTCTATACCATTTCGAGCGATTCTTTGTCTTATTACGCCCTACTTCTTCACTGTTTTCAATAGATGACATTTAAAACCTTAATCCGAATATTTTATGCGGGGATCTAATGCGGCATACGCCAGATCAGTTAGGAAATTTATAACTACAACAATAATGGCGATGAACATAACTAAGCTTTGAACTATTGGGTAATCGCGCATCAGAATTGCCTCCACCAAAAAGTGAGCTACTCCTGGAATATTAAAGACTGTCTCAGTAATTATTAATCCGCCTATTAAAAAGGCTGCCTCTATTCCAACAATAGTAGTAACCGGTAAAACGGCATTCCGCAGTGCATGCTTATAATTTATTGCATTATCAGAGGCACCCTTTGACATGGCCGTTCTGATATAATCCTGCCGCATCACTTCAAGCATTGAAGATCGAGTTAACCGCATTATTAGAGCGGAGGCGCGGAAACCGACGGCTGCGGAAGGTAAGAGATAGAGTAGTAATTCATCCCATAATGTTTCAGGCGTTTCTGTATAAATTGGGATCGCTCCAGTATACGATACACAAGCCATTAAAATCAAAAGAGCAAGCCAAAATGAAGGAAGCGAGAGACCACTCAAACTCACAACCCGCAATGCATAATCTAGTGCTGTATTTTGTTTAACAGCGCTGATGACGCCCAAAGGTAATCCAAACAATATGGAGAAAAACAATGAAAGGGCGGCTAATTTTGCAGTAATCGGAATACGCGGCCCTATTTCATCTACGGCTGGCATCTCTGACACATAAGAAAAACCAAGATCAAACGATATTAAGCCGACGATCCAATGATAATATTGTTCATAAATTGGCAGATCAAGGCCTAATTCTTTTTCAATCGTCTTCTTCTCATCAGGGTCCACAAAACCTGCGGAATCAAACATAATATCAACAATGTTACCTGGAACTAACCGCAGCAGAACAAAGATGATAATAGACATTCCCAGTAGAGTAAGAAACATCAACAGGAATCTTTGGATAAGATAGCTATACAACACTATCCCCTTTTAAAAACGTTACATTTAATCGAGAAGCTCGTATTTTAAAAGCTGCCAAACCGATATTAAAATAATCGGTTTGGCAATCTTTCTTACTTAAAGAATTTACTTGTCAAGATAGATGTCCTCAAACCTCCAACCATTATAGAGACTGTTTGTCTGAGTTTTGAAACCCTTTACATAAGGTTGGAAACAATTATACCGAACATTGTTCGCTATAATAGGTCGCGCAGCGTCCTCTTGAAGTTTCTTGTCTATTTCATAGACTAATTTCATACGCTCCGGACCATTATCCATCATCGATTGTTTTTCGAAGAGCTTCATCATTTCCTCTTTACAATATCCTGTGTAATTACGCTGGGAACCACAGGCATAATTCTCATAGAACATTGCGTCGGGGTCATCGACACCGATCCCTGTGAGATTAAGACCTACCTGATAATCTTTCCGGGCCACTTTGGCGTGCCAATTACTGGTCTCCACTGTGTCCAATTCCCCATCTATGAAAATCTCTTTGAGATGGTCGATCAATAGAACGGCAGGATCACGGTATATAGCAATGTTCCTGGTCGCTACTTTTACTTTAAGGCGATTATCAGGTCCATAACCCAAACTCTTCATTATTTTTCGTGCTTCGGCTCTATTTGCCGCAACATCTGGGTGATATCCAGCCACATTTTTTAAAACTTCAGGTGGCATACCCCAAACCCCATGTGGAGGGGGCAGCATAGCACCACTCATTATGAATTCGCCATGACCAAGAATTTTGTTAAAGGATGCTCGGTCAATAGTCAAAACCATTGCTTTTCTTATCTTACCATTATCAAATGGTGGCTTGAATTGGTTTACGATTAGATTAGTTGAAACATTCGTAGCATGCTTTTCACAAATTGCATGCGGAGCCTGCTTAATCAAATCTTTATAAATAGGAATGCTTATATCGCCAGCAAAACTCATATCAAATTTGCCTGCAATAAAACCCAAGACACGTGTTGAACGGCTTTTTATTATTGTCCATTCGTGTCCATCAAGAAGCGGACGTCCCTTCTTCCAATAGTCTTTATTCTTCGTAAATTTAACATGCTCATTTTGCTTTAAACTAACGAATTTAAATGGTCCCGTGCCAATTGGCTTGGTCCTCATCTTCTTTGGAGGAACATGACATGGGTAAACTGGCGAATAACCGCTGGCCAACAACATAAGGAAGGCGGGCTGCCTTCTCTTGAGGTTAAAGGTTACTTCATAATCACCGCTAGCCTCAACGCTTGCCAAGTTTTTATACCATGACTTTCGAGGGTTTTTCCTCAGCTTAGCCTTAGAATTTCCTAGAATTAGATTCCATGTGCAAACTACGTCTTTAGCTGTAAATGGTTTACCATCATGGAATTTTACACCTTTTCTAAGAGTAAATGTTACTTTTGTTTTATCACCACCCCATGCCCAGCTTTTTGCTAGGTCCGGCACTATAGTTTCCGCACTATTTACCGGCTTTGCTTGGTCAAACATTACAAGGTTATTAAATACACTCATATATGGAACTAACGTTGAGCTCGTTGCTTCTTCATGGATCGATCCACTAGGGGGCGTTCCTCTATGATAGAATTTCAATATTCCTCCCGACTTTTCAGCCAAAGCTGCTGTCGATATTATCCCGAAACAGCTTGCTGAGACTACCGCAACTGCTAAGGCCTTAAATAAATTACTTCGCATAAATAACCTCCTTGTTAAAACCCCAAACAAGTTCAAACTTCTATGGTTTGATACTCGGAGTCATCGCTAATGGAAAAAACGTTCCTCTGATCAGATTAAATAACGCAAATTGAAACAGCTTCTCCCTGTACATAAAAAAGTCTAAGGTGACAAATTACCTGCTACAAGCACATTACCCATAGGTCACTATTTAATCAGAAATCTGCTACTTTGAGATATTCAGAGTACTCTTATAATGAATTTCAAAACCTTCATAGGCTGAACCAGCCGTTACCACCTTAAAACCATTCATTTAATCAAAATATTAGCCCCCTATGTGAAGGTTTTTGTCAGCTATGACACTAAATGACACCCGCTTTTTTATTCGTTCATAATAAGAGTCTAGATTGGGCATTTTAGGTTTAGGAATATCGAGCAAATAAAACCTATGGCAACGAATGGAGATTGGAATATCTCCCATACTCCAACTATTACCTGCTATATAACGTGTTTTGGTCAATTGTTTTTCAACTATCATAAATTCGTCGACCAGCATTTTTTCTGATCTAATCTGCAATTCTTTATCACGAGCATGCGCAGGTATCCGAAACCTTTGCTCCACCACGTTGTGCATGGGAGTAATTAACTTATTATTCTCCCACATCATCCAACGTAATGCCGAGTTACAGAGATAAATATCATCCCCAAAAAATAACCCAGAATCGTATTTCATCCCAAGATATTGAACAATTGCATTAGACTCCCACAAAATGTAACCATTGTCGTCAAGGGTAGGTATCGTTCTGGTGGGATTCATATCATAATATTTTTGTGTGTGTACTAAGCCAAACGGTTTTCCGCCTTTCGCGACAGAACCATCGGGTCCCATGGTAGCGCTTGCTAGAATATAGTCGTACTCCAAGCCCAATTCCGCTAGCGCCAACATTACCTTTTGTGTTCTGGCCGAAGTTGGTCTGCCATAAAGCTTTATCGTCATCTATTAATTCCTGTCAGAACACAATTTTTCACTCACACATATATAAAGCCGCCTTTTGAGGGGCGGCTTTTTTTATATTGGTTGCGGGGGTAGGATTTGAACCTACGACCTTCAGGTTATGAGCCTGACGAGCTACCGGGCTGCTCCACCCCGCGTTAATCTATGCGGCTCTTTATTCGTAAGTTTTCCATGGTTTGAGGTGACAACTTTTAAAAGCATGTACCATTCGCTCATCTGGCCTGGCAGCGACCTACTCTCCCACGCCTTAAGACGCAGTACCATTGGCGCTGAGGGTTTTCACGACCGAGTTCGGGATGGGATCGGGTGCAGGCCCCTCGCCATAACCACCAGACCAGATGAACGAATGGTGACGACTTTCAATAGAGATTAAAGCATTGATATTTTCATGAAGATAAGCAACCGGTGCTTATCCGCATGTGAGGTAATCAAGCCTATCGAACGATTAGTACTGGTAAGCTACACATGTTGCCATGCTTCCACACCCAGCCTATCAACGTGGTGGTCTACCACGGTTCTCAAGCGAGACCTAGTTTCGAGGGGGGCTTCCCGCTTAGATGCTTTCAGCGGTTATCCCTTCCGCACTTAGCTACCCTGCTATGCTGCTGGCGCAACAACAGGTCCACCAGAGGTGCGTCCATCCCGGTCCTCTCGTACTAGGGACAGCTCCTCTCAAGTCTCGAACACCCACGGCAGATAGGGACCGAACTGTCTCACGACGTTCTAAACCCAGCTCACGTACCACTTTAATCGGCGAACAGCCGAACCCTTGGGACCTGCTCCAGCCCCAGGATGTGATGAGCCGACATCGAGGTGCCAAACACTCCCGTCGATGTGAACTCTTGGGGAGTATCAGCCTGTTATCCCCGGCGTACCTTTTATCCGTTGAGCGATGGCCCTTCCACGCGGAACCACCGGATCACTATGGCCGACTTTCGTCTCTGCTCGGCCTGTCGGCCTCGCAGTCAGGCAGGCTTATGCCATTGCACTCAACAGCTGATGTCCGACCAGCTTGAGCCTACCTTCGCGCGCCTCCGTTACTCTTTGGGAGGCGACCGCCCCAGCCAAACTACCCACCATGCAGGGTCCCGGACCCGGATAACGGGCCGCGGTTAGATATCAAAACATAAAAGGGCGGTATTTCAAGGGTGGCTCCACACTAACTGGCGCTAATGCTTCCAAGCCTCCCGCCTATCCTACACATTCATCTCCTGATACCACTGCAAAGTTGTAGTAAAGGTGCACGGGGTCTTTCCGTCTGACCGTGGGAACTCCGCATCTTCACGGAGAATTCAGTTTCGCTGAGTCGACGTTGGAGACAGCGGGGAAGTCGTTACGCCATTCGTGCAGGTCGGAACTTACCCGACAAGGAATTTCGCTACCTTAGGACCGTTATAGTTACGGCCGCCGTTTACTGGGGCTTCAATTCGGAGCTCTCACCCCTCCTTTTAACCTTCCAGCACCGGGCAGGCGTCAGACCCTATACCGCGCCTTACGGCTTCGCAGAGCCCTGTG
>QCQB01000052.1 GCA_003212315.1 SAR116 cluster bacterium AG-447-C21
GACAAGAAAATTAATCATGGAGCAATATTAAAACGCTTCAATTAAACCATGAAAATAAATTTAGTTTGGTCTGGTTCATTATTTGAGATTTACTTACTTTTGAGTTCACGGTCTATCGCTACCGCAGCAAGCTCCAGATTATGGAGAATTTTTTCCATCTCTTTTCTTTTACGAAAACTTATATCGTGATGCGTGAGACCAAACTTGATACCCTTGGCTCTATCTTTTATCCGCTTTAAACGAACATCATCTTGAACTACTTGTTTATTATTTCTCATTAACATTGGCTTAAAATCCACTTCCCATCGTCTATAAACGGAGAATTTCTGTTTTTGTACAGCCTGGGAGTTTACACCAATTCCATAAGCCCCCTTCTTTTGTTTACGAAGCATTTTTCATGCCAATACTCCCTCAACGACCTCTAGATAGCGCCTTCAAATCTAATTAAACAGTTAAATAATAAATCACAAGTATGGGTTTTTTCCTCCTCTCAATGAAAACCTTATAGGAATTCCAGGTAGAGAAAACTCTTTTCTAAGGGAATTAACCAGATAACGGACATACGAGTCTGGTAATGAGTCCGGGCGACTACAAAAGCAAAAAAATGAAGGTGGTCGCGTCTTGGCTTGTGTTATATATCGCAGTTTAATACGCCGCCCATTAGCAAGTGGCGGTGGATGCGCATCAACCGTATCAGAGAGCCATTTATTTAAATGAGAAGTTGAAATTCTTTGGTTCCATAGATGATAGGCAGCGAGAACAGAATCGCATAGCTTATCCAACCCTCTAGATTGAAGAGCCGATACGGTAATATACGGGATGCTCTTAACTTGAGGAAGTGATTGCTGGATCCTTTCCCTCAATAATTTCAACGTATTATTGCGGTTTGAGACAACGTCCCACTTGTTTACTCCCAGAACTAGGGCGCGGCCCTCTTCCACGACAAGTCTAGCTAAATTAAGGTCTTGACGTTCCAGTAACATAGTTGCATCAACTAGCAAAACCACGACATGAGCAAATCGAATGGCCCGCCAAGTGTCATCACCTGATGCCTTTTCTAAACGTCCTTCTATTTTGGATTTTCTTCTCAAACCAGCTGTATCAAAAAGTTTTACAGGACGCCCCCCCCATGACCAATCTATTTCAACCGCGTCCCGAGTTATTCCTGCCTCGGGACCGGTTAAAACTCTAGTCTGGCCAATTAATGCATTAATTAATGTTGACTTCCCAACATTGGGCCGTCCAACAATTGCTAATCTCAGTATTCTAGGAGTTTCTGGGTCAGCCCAGATTTTTCCAAGGCTACTATTTTCCTCAATTTCATGATCCCCGTCTTTCCCCATATCCTGTTCTTCATGACGATCTTTTTTATCCAGAGCAGATAAGGCAGTATATAATTCTGCCATTCCTTCACCATGTTCTGCTGATACAGCAATTGGCTCTCCTAAACCCAAACTATATGACTCTATTAATCCAGGGTATGCTGCCCTACCTTCACATTTATTTGCTACCAGAATTATATGACTTTTAACGGTTCTAACCCACTGGGAAAAGTAGGAATCTAAAGGCGTGACACCAGCTCGAGCATCGATCACAACCAGCACTACATCTGATTGTAAAACCGCAGTCTCAGTCTGCTGACGCATTCGACTTTCAAGTGTACCATCGGTAACATTCTCTAAACCTGCGGTGTCAAATAGTACAAATTCTAAATCACTTATTTTACCAATTCCCTCACGTCGATCTCTGGTTACCCCGGGCAAATCATCCACTAATGCTAGTTTTTTACCCACAAGTCTATTAAACAAGGTGGACTTCCCTACATTCGGTCTACCAATAATCGTTACTGTGAGTGTCATTGATGATTTACCTATCGGATTTAGGTTAGCGAAAGGCCGTCAAAACACCAGAATCACTTAAAACAAGAAGCGTTTGCCCTGCCACGATCGGAGAGATGTAAACGTTCCCAGATACATTCACTTTTCCCAAAATTGTTCCTTTATAGGGAGATAACGAATAAATTTCACCGCGAGAAGATGCAAGAATCAACCGATCTCCCACCATGATTGGCCCAACGTATTTAATTATTCCCTCTTTATCTTCCGGCGATTCAAACACCGGCATCTGGGTCACCCATTTAATCAATCCCGATTTTCGGGTAAGACAAATTACCTGCCCTTCTTTCGAAATAATGAAAATAAATTCTCCCGCAATCCAAGGGGTATTCGATCCCGATATAGAGCGTTCCCAAATTCTTCTTCCTGTTTTAAGCTCGGTAGCTAGTAATCTTCCTGAGTTACTAATATTAACTACTAACCCGCGATCAATCACAGGACTCCCATTGATGTCAGAGATATTAGCAACACCATTCAAACCATTATCAGCTCCTAGATGATCGGCCCAAAAAACTCGGCCCGTCTCAGCTTTTAATCCAAAGATTTCACCAGAAGAATAACTGACAACAACAACACCGCTCTTTACAGCTGGGCTACCTCCCCCTATCAAAGCCGCTGACTCAGAGGCGCCCGAATGTGTCCAAAGTCGCTGCCCTGTTTTCGCAGAGAATGATAATGTTTTATTATCTATGGTGACTACATACACTCTACCATCAACAACATTTGCTCCTCCACGCAACGGACTTTTTATTGAGGCTTTCCAGACCTGTGATCCATCCGAACTTTGGATACAGACTAACTCCCCAGAACCTAACGTGACAAAAATAAATTTCGAGTCAGAGGCAATTGCCCCACTGTAAACCGAATTTTCCGATGGTTTTAGACTTTGTTCCCAAATTAAAGATCCATCTGACAAATTGAAGGATCTGAGTATACCATTTGCATCCAATACAAAAGCTTTTCCATTTATTATTATAGGGGAACCCAATAGTACCGAATCGTTTGATGAACCAACACCGGCTTTTACATCCCATATTTTTTGGGGAATGTCCCCAAGTGAGAGATGCTGCATTGAATTAGTGGGATTTCCGCCTTGTTTAAGCCATGTTTTATTAATCTTGGGGTAGGGTAAAACGATCTTGACGTTTTCTAATCTTTTATCAGCTATCAAGTCACTTTTTAAATAATTAATCGATATACGTTTACCTTTCAGCCGTTCCTCGGTTTCTTTTTCTCCTAAAAAGCCAGCACTACAACCGGTGCTACCCACAAACAGCGCAAATACCAGAAATTGTCTTATACAAGGGACTATATGCGTTATAGCAACGATCATACCTATTACAACTCCGTTTACTGGAGGATTTTCAGAAATTCTGCTGCTCTCAGACGAAGCCGCTCCGGTGCATTTTCGTCGTCGGCGAGCTCAGAGAAAATAGCCTTTGCTCCACTCTTATTCCCAGTTTCAATCTCTTTAATAGCTTTTATCTCTTTCGCCAAAAAACGCCAAGGGCTATCGGTTGCTATTAATGAATCCAGATCAACAGATGCATTTGAGTCAATTTGTTTCTCGACGCGAACGGCTGCGTACCGGAAGCTGGCCCATTCTTTGACTGACTGAGGATAGTTATCATGTTCGGCAATTTCTTTTAAAGTGATTAAAGCTGCTTCAAAATCGTTTATTTTCATTGCTAAATTGGCTTTTTGCATTTGAGATAGCGCTGCATAACCTGCGACTGCTCCTATCTCTTCCTCATTAAATTGATCGATCGCCGCCTTATAGTCTCCAGAAACGGAACGCGCCAGCGCCGTCTCATAAGCTATTGAAGCCTTTTCACCATCATCAAGTTGCTTTTGTTGCCAAAACTTATATCCGCCAACGGATATAATAATTACTATTGCTGCCGTAACGACGTATTTTCCGTAAACTCTCCACAGTCTTGACGCTTTGTCTTGCCGTAACTCATCATCAATTTCTTGGAAAAGGTCTGCCACACTATTCTCCGGTTAACTTCTGTCTGTCATTAACATCGACTAAGAGCCGCAGAGTAACCTCCACAAGATCATAAATCAAACTAACAAACCGTTTAAAACTTTATAATTTCCAAGAATATATTCATTTACTTCGAAAGGGTGTATTATTAACCTTTTTCTGCTCCTAAATCTTATAATTCAAGTACTCTACTATTTTGATATTTGAATTTAAAAAATGGTAGATATCATTCGCATAGATATTAGTTGCGCTCTTTACCAAACGGAAGATTGTATGACATCTTATAAATTAATAGAAATTTTTATGGTCGCTTTAAAATGGTAAACTTAATTTCTTTTAATGCGACTAAACAAACAAAAAGAAGCTCGCTAAGTTTCACTAAACTTGAATTGAATAGAATTCTATCAAACTATAGCAACGGCGTAATTAAAGGTTATTGGAAAGACTATGCCATAGATCAAACAGGAGATATTTCGATTTTCTCTATCTATAGGAATAGTCAGGAACGTCCAACATACTGTTTAGAAAAAAAACGAAAGGGAACCAGTCAGGTATTGAATTTTACGCTTTGGCATGGACCAAAAGTATTAGAAAATTCAACTTCTTTAGAAAAAGTATTAAAACGGCTAAATACTTTACCAAAAATTATTAGGCGATAGATAGCTCTGTATTTCCTTACTCTAAGACAATTAGAAAATTGGCACATACGTTGCAATAGTTTTCTCGCTTAGTTGAGAAGGACTTCTAAATGCAGTGTATTAATATTCAAAAACCCTCCGATGTTATCGAACGACGCGAGTATCAACGAAGTAGCTCGCCACTGACGACAGTTATCGGGAATACGCCTTATGCTATTGAAAATTGGAGTTTTTCCGGATTTAAGATAGCTAGCTATTATGGCATTTTACAGCCGCCTCGGATCACAAAATTAAAAATATTAGTTCCTACTGCCGGCCCCGGAGCATTATTTCAAACTTTTATAGAAACTGTGAGATATGAGCCAACCGATGTTTCACTATCAGTGAAATTTAGATGTCTGGATATATCTAATAAGAGAATACTTAATCGTTACTTTCAGGAGCAGTTAGTATACACTAGTATCGCTTATGGAGACTAATGAGAAATGAATAGTTTAAGTGCATTTGAACAAGGTAACCAGAACGGACCTGATTTACATCATCGGGCGTCGAAACCTTCGTCTCCAGTTAAAATAACTGAGCTAATTTTAGCAAAACCAGCAATAGAAGACGATAAAACGAAAGATACATCCCCTTTCCCCGATTTGAAAAAACGTCATGCAAAAGAAAGGGCTAAAGAAATAGTAGACCATCTGGAGGAATTGATCCTTAATCCAGATCGATTAGATGGGAAGACAGGAACAAGCTACAAAAGCTGGGCTAAAACTGCGCGGAAAGAAATCCGGGAAGCTATTCAAGAGGCTGAAAGTAGCGCCGCATTTCGGGAATTAATATCAGCAAACCGAATAGGTGGCCTATGTATGCGTATTGGGTTTTTGCTCTTAGCCACCGTCTCATCATTTGCTGCATTCTGGTACGGAATTTTGTTCATATGGCAGGAATACGGCGCGATCTGGGGAATCGGTGCAACCTTATCCGCGGTAGGCTTATCGATTGCGTTTACAACCGCAGGGCTTCTATTCGGTGGAGATCACAAAACAGACGCGACGAACAAAGCAATTGAGAAATACTCTGACTAACAGATACTAAAAAAGTTCGTATTCGCTTAGAATAAAATTTTTATTACCCCAAATTAGCCTTACATCAATTCGGAGTATTGGCAGTTACTCGTTTTGACATTCACTACAATTATTGCCCAGTGCATTCTAGATTCTCAATAAATCCATCGTACTTTAAAAAATTGAACTTAACGTTTAAAGTTACCCAAAATGGGAGGAAGAAATGAACGAGTTGGAAATATCAAAGGTAGAAAATTATCTGCGCAAAAAATTTAATAATCAATCCATAAAAATAGAGGCAAGAGAAAACAAAGACGATTCCGCCGAAGTTATGCTAGCAGATGAATTTATTGGTGTTTTATTCAAAGACGTCGATGAGGGCGAAATTTCCTATGATTTTCACATGTCAATACTTGAAATGGATATTGATTAGTCAACGTTACCCGCTGGGGCAACATTGACTAACAACGATCAATAATTATCGAAGCCTTTCTAATAATTTCCATGCCAATGGTATCGATAACGTGACTATTACCATTTTTAGACAGTCTCCAAATACGAACGGCATTAAACCAAATTGGACGGCTTTTTCAAATCCAATAATGCTAGTCAACCAAGATAATCCTAGCGCGTAAATAATAACCGTTCCGATAACAGCAAGCACAGCACTTGTAACCCAGTTCTGCCCCATTCCCCGCTCTGTAAGAAACCCAAGAACTGCCGCAGCCACAAAAAACCCAACCAAATAACCACCGGTTGGGCCAACCAAATATACAAACCCAACACCACCAGAGAATACAGGAGCGCCGAAAGCGCCCAATAATAGGTAGCTAAGGATAGTAGCGCCTCCTAAATGAAGGCCATAGCTCATTCCTATCAACAGCACAACCAGCGTCTGAAGTGTCATAGGAACGGGATAAAAAGGAACTTTGAAATGAGCAGAAAGAGACAATATAGCAACGCCAAGAAGTAAAACTACTAACTTTCCAATTATCGACACTTGTTGCTCTGTTCCAGAGGAGCTAGTTCTTAATAACACAGCATTCATAAGAGTTTGAATTTTCGTATCGACAGACCAATCACTTTGCATAATTTGAATTCCTTAATTATAAATAACAACTGCTACGCGAACACTTACAGTCTATGACATGGTTTGTCGAAAGATAAGTATTTTTATCGATATTCTTTATTCTAAGATCGCAATCACGTACTCACATTGATTTTAGAGCATCATTGCTACATGATCCTCTCCACAATTTCTGGAATATCGCACAAAGTCTGAGCACTCTTGAGTCAAAGCATTGCTGCTGGTCTTAAACAACTAGTATCGTCGAGTTTACCTGGTTTTAAACTAAATATACCTTTAACATATCTAGGAATCCCATAAATACGAACACCACAATTAGGACAGAAATAAGCTGTTACCCGATTACCCCCATCAGAAATTCTCTCGAACTTCTTTAGTTCTCCCGATACTTTAAGGCCATTCTCTCTAACCAAGAAGGTCATACCAAACGCACTCTCCGACTGTCTTTGACACTCCTTACAATGACACGCATACAATCGTTCTGGTACACCAATTAACTCATACCGAACCGCGCCACATAGGCATCCGCCCATGGGACTTTTTCCATACGCTCATTCCCTTGCATAGTTGAAAAATAACAATTATTTTACTTGAGGGTGATTGTTGGATAATTCCAGAGAGCATTATTCATTTATCTTATCTTTCACTCAATAAAGTTCTTCAGCAAACACAGGAAAGGTTTGGGTCATGAATGTAGCTGAGGATCCCAATGTAAAGGCTATTATTGATGAAAAACGCTACACTGTTGCCGCATTTTATCAATTTGTAAGTTTGAATAACATTAAACATCTCCAGACAGAATTAAAAAAACTATGTCAAAAATACGAGATTTTTGGCACGATTTTGTTAGCTCAAGAAGGTATTAATGGAACAGTATCTGGCAGCCAGAGCTCGGTAAATTCGCTATTTAAATGGTTTGACCACCAACCCAGTTTTCATGACATTCAAGTTAAATACAGTAACTCTAACAGTTTAGCGTTTAATCGATTGAAAGTAAGAATTAAAAAAGAAATAGTTACGATGGGTGAAACAGACATAGATCCTAAAAATGTTGTTGGCACTTATATCAAACCGGAAAATTGGAACGATTTCATAAACGATCCCGAAACGCTGATAATTGATACTCGAAATGAATATGAAATTGCTATTGGGACATTCAAAAACTCTACCAACCCTCAAACTCAATCATTTCGTGACTTCCCAGATTGGGTGAAAACTGAGCTAGATACTCTTCCCGATAATAAACGTCCAAAACAAATTGCTATGTTTTGCACGGGAGGAATCCGGTGCGAAAAAGCTACTTCATATCTTGTAAAAAAAGGATATGACAATGTTTTTCATCTAGAGGGAGGAATTTTGAAATATCTTGAAACCATACCTGAAAAAGACAGCACGTGGCTTGGGGACTGTTTTGTGTTTGATCAGAGGGTTTCTCTGGAGCATGGACTGATACCTGGAAAATATAAAATGTGTCATGCCTGCCGTCTCCCATTAAACCCAGAGGATCTGAAGTCGAAGAAATATCAACCGGGCATAAGTTGTCCCAAATGCTTTGGCTCGCACACTCCCGAACAAGAGAAACGTTTTAAAGAAAGACAATATCAAGTTGAATTAGCAAGAAAACGAGGCGTCACACATATCGGAACAACACGAGGAAAGCGCTCATGAATTCAAAAAACCCTATGAATGAGTCAGAAAGAGAGTTGCCGGTGCTATATAGTTTTAGAAGATGTCCTTATGCAATGCGTGCACGGCTTGCTATAAGCGAAAGTAATAAGTTGGTTGAATTGAGAGAAGTTTTATTACGAGATAAACCTCACCATATGCTTTTATTATCTCCTAAAGGAACTGTACCCGTATTATGGCTCTGCGATGGAACAGTCATAGATGAAAGTTTTGAAATTATGAAGTGGGCATATTCGACGAATCTCTCAGATGACTGTTCACAAAAAGTAAATCATGAAGATTTAATTGCTCTTGTAGATAGTAAATTTAAGTATCATCTCGATCGTTATAAATACTCCTCTCGTTTCGACAACATTGATGCTAACCACCATAGAGATTGCGCCCTAAATATCCTTTGTGAAATCGAAGACGTATTGGACATTGGCTGGCTCAACGGCGTAACACCGGGGTTTTCAGATTTCGCTATCCTACCCTTTATCCGCCAGTATCGTATCGCCGATATAGCCTGGTTCGATAGTTGCAACGAGGTCCCAAAGATAAAATCTTGGCTTAATGAATTTCTTAATTGGGATGGCTTTAAAAATATCATGGGAAAATATCCCCAATGGCAAGAGGGTCAGGAAGGAATTCAATTTGGATTTGAGAATTAAGTTTGAATGAGATGGCTTGGATAGCAATAACAAATCATTAATTAAACCAGCCGCCAGCAATAAGCATA
The DNA here is from genome assembly GCA_003212315.1 of SAR116 cluster bacterium AG-447-C21. Classification (GTDB taxonomy): domain Bacteria; phylum Pseudomonadota; class Alphaproteobacteria; order Thalassobaculales; family Thalassobaculaceae; genus UBA7326. Next base: position 9,073 of record QCQB01000052.1, read on the forward strand.
CCGAATGCTAATGAAAACATTATTACGGCAATCATAATATCTAGTATTTTCCAAGTTATCTGGTTTTTCATTTTTGGTGCTAAAAACCTTGCTCCATATGCAAGAGAGAAGAAAAAAACAAAACTTGCTAACGCAGCCCCCGCAGCGAATAGTACTCTCTCATAAGGCACAAATTTCATAGCCATTGTGCCAATCAATACAACTGTATCTAGATAAACATGAGGATTACCAAACGTAAAAAGAGCTGTTGTCGATAAAACAGAAAGTAAAGTTTTTTCTGCCTGCATCTCATCTAGAATTAACCAGTTTTGTCTAAATGCTGATCGCAAATGTATCGCTCCATAAACCATCAACCAAAGTGCAGCTGCGCCAAAAGTCCAAAACGAATATGCTTTTATTAAATCGCCAATAAACCAGGAAACCCCACTAACGCCGATTGCAATTAGAATGGTATCGGACAAGGAGCAAAATAACGCAACGGCGAAAAAATGTTGGCGCAATAGACCTTGACGTAGAACGAAAGCATTTTGAGCACCAATGGCCAAAATCAAGGAAAAACCAATCGCTACCCCAGTAAAAAATGCTTCCGTCAAATGGCGGCTATCCTTTATTGATTCTTTTACCTTATAAATGAATCATCTTTTGATTGAACGGAGTAATTTAACTCCTAGGTGATTAGTGGGTTTTATCTAAACCTTAAGTTCTTTCTAGATAATTCACTTATTGATTTCACACCCATCAACCGCATGTCACGCTCTATCTCTGTTTGCATTAATTCGAGCGCTCGTTCAACACCTTGTTGTCCTGCCGCGGCTAGAGCATATAAGTAGAACCGTCCTCCCCCAACAGCTTTCGCCCCCAGAGAAAGCGCCTTAATAACATGTGTACCTCTTTGAATACCGCTGTCCATAATAACGTCTATTTTATCACCTACGGCATCGACTATTTCAGCTAATTGGTCAAATGGTGCCCGAGAACCATCAAGTTGTCGTCCCCCATGGTTTGATATTACAATCCCGCTGCATCCTATATCCACAGCTTTCTTTGCGTCCTCTGGGCTCATAACCCCCTTCAGGCAAAATTGCCCATCCCACATACGCACCATTTCTTCAACATCTGCCCAATTCATGGTTGGGTCTAACATCTCTGTGAAATATCTACCGATAGATAACGCACCACCAGACATGTCTACATGATCATCTAATTGCGGCAGAGAAAATTTTGGGTGCGTCAAATAATTAATACCCCACATAGGCTTAATAGCGAATTGATATAGCCCGGATAAAGACAGCTTGAACGGGATAGAAAACCCTGTTCGCAAATCGCGCTCCCGATTTCCTCCTGTTATTGTATCAACCGTCAACATCATCACATCAACGCCAGCTGCTTTCGCACTTTCAAGCATAGCCTTATTTAGTGAGCGATCTTTATGAAAATAAAATTGATAACATTGCGGAGTCTTATATTTTTCGCGCACCTCAGTTAAGCTGACGGTACCTAAAGAGGAAACACCAAACATAGTTCCAAATTTGGCTGCAGCTGCTGCTACAGCGTTCTCACCCTGATGATGAAAAAGCCTTTGTAGCGCCGTTGGAGAGCAATAAATAGGAAGATTGAGTTTCTGCCCCATAACCGTAACAGACATATCTACTGTTTCAGTCCCTCGCAGAATACTTGGAACGAGATCGCAATCGTCGAAACTTTTAGTATTTCTGTTATAAGTCTTTTCATCGTCAGCCGCGCCATCGATATAGTTAAAAATCGGCCCTGGAATTCGCCTTTTAGCTAACGTCCTAAAGTCGTTAAAATTATGGCAATGTTTTAACTGCATAATGAAAACCTCAGTAAAGCTAATAATAAACTGTTTAATTACCTTATTGTGTGGAATGTTTCAATTCTGGTTATGCAGGCATACCACTTTTCTAAAAATAATTTTCGAGACTGCTAGTTACTACTTGGAAATCAACTAGAATGAGCGTTATATAATCGAAGATCAAACGGTTAATAAAGAAAATTATTTTTTCTTTATATATGAAAAAAACAAATGTTATATGTCCTGCTATAACAAATATACTTTGGAGTCGAGCCATGGGAAAAACGGGAATAATGATCTGTGGTCATGGAAGCCGCTCCAAAAGCGCAGAAGCAGAGTTTGGCCTTTTAGCCGAAAGGCTTAGAGAAAGATATCCCGACACTCCAATTGAATACGGTTTTTTAGAATATTCAGCCCCGAACATCCACATGGGACTGAATTCATTGAAGAATCAAGGAGTGAACCATATCGTCGCTGTTCCCGGAATGTTGTTTGCTGCAACGCACGCCAAAAATGATATCCCTTCTGTTCTCACAACCTATCAAGAAAAGAACCCAGAAATTAGTGTGAGTTACGGGAGAGAATTAGCCCTTCATCCAGAAATGATTACAGCGTTTGAAGCTCGAATTCTTCAATCTCTCGGTGTTGATCATATTCATACCGGAGATTTATATGAAACAATGCTAGTTGTAGTGGGTAGAGGTACATCCGATACGTACGCCAATGCAGAAGCGGCAAAATTAACCCGTATTATATCTGAAAATATGGGTTTTGGTTGGTCAGAAACAGTGTATTCAGGCGTCACATTTCCATCCGTCGGCCAGGGTTTAGAAATGGCTCTCAAATTAGGTTATAAGAAAATTGTGGTAGCCCCTTATTTTCTGTTTTCAGGAAAATTAATCGATCGAATCTATAATTATGTTGATCGGGTAGCAAAGATGGCCCCCGATGTCACATTCATCAAAGCTCACTACCTTGCAGATCAGGATCATGTGATCAACACCTTCGTAGAAAGAATATCTGAAGCACAAACAGGCAAATTACAGACAAACCATGATCTCATGGGCGCTTTCAAGTCACGTTTAGCTCGTGGTGAAGTCGATGTGCATCATCACCACGCAGAATATAAGCCGATAATAGACCCCGAAGATGATGAGGATCTAAATACTCATTCATCCGCGGGGCATGATGATGAACACAGTCACAATCACAGCCATGGCCATGGCCATGATCACAGCCATGGTCATGGTCATGGTCATAGCCACGGGGTTTACAAGCATATAGGACACCCTAATGGACCGAGAACAATGATTGATCAAGGTGTTTGTTGCTGTTTTATGGGCCAATTTCCCGATCACATAGTTTCGGAACAACGGGCAATTTTAGCACTTAACAATACTAACAAGTAAATAATAAGTATTGAGGAGCAATAAGGATCTTTCTCTATGAATATTTCTTTTATATAAAGATTCAATATACTCCGGTTATAAATAAAATAGCGTCAATGATAACAATGGAATTTTAGGGGAATTGGAATGCGAAATTCTAAAACGGTTCTAATAGATACAAATCCGGGGAGAAATGCCCAAACCGTTGGTATTGCTAGGGAACTTGGAACCGATATTGATTTAATCCATGAACCATCTGTCGGAGTAATTGGTAATAAAGGAGACTCCCAATGTTATTTAGGTGTCCAACATAAAGTTGAAACTATTCACGAAAGCCTCCGTCAAAGGATAGGCACCGAGGCAGGTAAACTCTCTATGCGTCTTGTTCAGCCGGAGTATACTGTAGCCACATCAGACGGAATGCGCAACGGCACAAAAGAGATGCGTTATTCTTTAATTGGAAGAGAAGTGACACACGACTCTGTCTGTGAACATTTAAGTGCGAGTGGTTTAGAAGGAACAATTGCTGTAGTCGCGTGTGACAAACCACCAGTTGGAACAGTGTCAGCTATCTTGGAACATAATCGCCCCGCTATTATAATGTCAGATGGTCCTATTCGCCCCGGCACCGACTCAGTAACAAAGGAGCGGATCGATATAATCTCAGGATTTCAAGTTGCTGGCAGCGACGATGAAGAGATGAAAAAACGAATAGCTTGTGAGTCGTGTCCTGGTTTCGGCAGTTGCGGGGGAATGTTCACCTACAATACGATGCAGACTTTTATCGGGGTTATGGGACTAGAACCATTGCACATGATTGCTCCCCCGTCCGACGATAAGAGACGACTGGACCAATTCCCAAGCGAATTAGTCAATTATTTGCAGGCGATGATTGAATCTCAGGTTACGCCTCGCGACATCGTAAACCGCGACTCCATTAGGAATGCAATGATTGTGGCAATGGCTATTGGTGGATCAACAAATGTATTGCTTCACGGGCCTGAGATTGCCAGAGCAGCGGGGTTTAGGGATTTTTCTGAAGATATTATGTCACCAGAAGAATTCAACCATTTATCACAACACGTAGTGCCTGTTTTAATCGACGCTCGACCTTTTGGCAGTTACTCGATGGTAGATATTGACGAAAAAGGCGGCGTTCAAGTGATAGTTAAAGAGTTACTAAATGCGGGTTTATTGAATGGCGATACATTAACTTGCACAGGGGAAACTTTATCAGAGCAAATCGATCGTCTCAATCCACCTGCCCCTGATGGAACAGTAATTTATACCGTGGAGAAGCCATACAAACCAACCGGTGGATTACGAGTTCTAGGCGGAAATTTATCCCCAGAGTTCAGCTCAGTCCTTAAATTAGCAGGGGTAGAGGGAGGACTAGAAAACAATAAATTTGTTGGTAAAGCGAGAGTTTTTGATGGTGAGGAAGGACTGCTTTACTCTCTAGAAAATGAACCGGATGTGTTTAAGGATAATGATATGATTATCGTACGTTACGAAGGACCAAGCGGTGCCCCAGGCATGCCAGAGATGCTTGACTCTACATCGCGGATAACAACCCTTTGTCGCGAAAATAATATTGTTGTAGGACTTATGACCGATGGAAGGTTCTCGGGAGGCTCCGTTGGTTTGGTTATAGGACATGTTGGCCCAGAAGCGGCTTTAGGGGGAGAAATTGCGTTTATTGAAAACGGTGATGAAATTATAATCGACCTGAATATCAATGAAATCAATTGTACAGAGCTAAAGAATGCCGATACGTTAGAATCAAGAAAAACAAAATGGAAGAAAGTAGTCGATGAAAATGGTGGTATGCATCCATCCGTTGGAAATGCAGACACTAGACTGTTAAACCGTATGCGTAGGTCAGCAGTATCGGCTATCTATGGAGCAGGTATGCATCCAGATAGACAACTCTGGGTGAACGAGGAAAGGAAACCCATACGTACGGCATTTATACCTTCCAATAAATATAGACCAAATTCGGAAAAGACTTTCTAGATAGCCACATGCTTTGATAGTAAAATTGTTAGCAGACTAGATACACTGGAATAGTCAGTTTTTGAAAGCGGGTATAACGTCCGAAGCAAAACGTTCTAACGCCTCGTCAGCTTCATTACCAAAGTGATCTGGGCGCGGCCCTATAACGGACACCCTATCAATCCCCAGTGTTTGTATATCCTTGAGTTTTTTTATGCAGACCTCGGGTGGACCAATAACTGAAAATCGATTGATGAACTCGACTGACATTTCTTGAGCATGGGAAGCATCGCCTCTTCCATGGCGAACCTTATCGTAGCCTGCTCCCAATTTATCAAACATAGACTGATCGGCCTGATTTACGTGCTCCCTATTCGCACCCGGCATGCCGGTAAAATGAGCAAAAATGCCAACCCCAGGTCTGACCAACTCTGCAGCCCGCTCAACATCGTCATGAACACAGATATTCAAGTAAACACCAAGCGACGGTTTATCCTCGATAGTCCTTATTTTTTCGGATAACGTTTGATTAACCTTATTTATGCCCCACGCTATCCGTTCAACATCGGCTCCTAAAGCGAAGCTTACACGTTCTGCGATTATAGCTCCCATCCTTATGATTTTGGGTCCCGTAGCCGCGACGTCTATGGGAACTTTTTTAATATTGGCATTTTTTAGCCATTTTAACCGACTCTCATAGCCATTTGTATCTAAAGAACTACCATTTAAATATATTTGTAGTGTCTCTAAATAGTTCTGAAAGACACTTGGGGAAACTGGTTTATGACCAATATTAAAGAGCGAGGAGTCGCCGCGCCCTATACCGAGAATTGCGCGGCCTTCCGAAACCTCTTGAAGAGTTGCGATAGCTGATGCAGTTAACGCAGCGTGACGCGTCAGGGGATTTGTCACTCCAGGCCCAATCATCAAAGTGGAGGTTGCCCGAGCAGCTAATGCCAGAGTTATATAAGTTTCATTAGATAAGTTTTGCGAGTCTGTCAGAGTTAATCCATCAAAGCCCAATTGTTCACATTTCTGAGCCAGGGCCTCTACAGCACCTATTGAGGGCACCCCAAAATGCCAAAATTCCATAGTTTAATATCCAAGTTCCGCTCAAAGACCAATCGGGAGATTAATTACAACTGACCATCTATGTCCCATGTTTCTATCGCAGCAAGATAATTACTATCACTAAATCGTGAAGGGTCAAACGCTTTAGAATAAGATGGAAGTATCCCATTAGTTACGTGCTTACTTATTAATTCTCCCGAAGCACAGGCCGACATTATTCCAAAGCCTGAAAAGGCACCACAAATAAAAGCGCCCTTTATATCCAATGGCCCAATTAACGGTCTATTTTCGGGTGTCTTCGTATAATAGCCACCATCAACATACGGTTTAGGCATAGGGTCTAAATATTGTTTTAGTCCAGGTATCATATGAGCCATTCCACGAAGCGTAACCTCCGGCAAATACTCGTTCCATTCTAGAGGGAAAGATGGTCTTTCTGAACTCTCACAATCGTACGTCCAGTACATAAGAA
>QCQB01000053.1 GCA_003212315.1 SAR116 cluster bacterium AG-447-C21
CCCCCTTATTTCCGTAGCATATCTTGGAGATGCATCAATAGAAGAAGGTGTATTTCATGAAAGTGCTAATTTTGCAAAATTATCAAATTTGCCAGTTTTATTTGTCTGTGAAAACAATCTTTACTCGGTCTATACCCATATCAACGAAAGACAACCGCAGCGGCTAATTTCTTCAATTCCCGAGGCTCATGGGATTCCTACGGTTCATTGTGATGGGAATGATATAGAGGCGGTTTATGCTTCTACATTGAGGGCATTGGATAATATTCGCTCACAAAACGGACCATTTTTTTTACTGCTTGATACGTATCGATGGCGTGAGCATTGTGGGCCAAATTTTGATAACGATCTTGGGTATAGATCAGAGCAAGAATTTATGGAATGGAAGATGAAAGACCCCGTCGAACAGTACAGAAGAAAACTTTTGACTACAAAAGTTATCACCAAAGAGGCAGATTTAGAACTAACCGATAATATACAAAAAGAGATAATAGTGGCTTTTGATTTTGCCCAAAACTCACCCTTTCCTGATCTCGAGACTGCTATTAACCACGTATACGCCTAGGGATATAATGAAAAATAATCGTTCCATTTCCTTCGGGGAGGCCATTCGTGAAGGACTTCTTCAAGCATCTGAAATAGATCCTTCTGTACTACATTTTGCTGAAGGTGTGGAAGACCCATCAGCGGTGTTTGGAACCTTGAAAGATATAGGAAAAGTAATTGGCCAAAACCGTATGATTGAGATGCCTGTTTCAGAGAACGCTCTTACAGGAGTAGCCATTGGTGCGGCGCTATCTGGTAAGCGACCTGTCATTAGCTTCCATCGTGTTGAGTTTGCGATGTTAGCGTTAGAACAAATCGCTAATAATGCGGCTAAATTTCATTACGTGAGTAACGGAAAGCATAATGTTCCATTAGTAATGCGACTTATAATTGGCCGTGGGTGGGGACAAGGACCAGAACATTCTCAAAGTTTAGAGACTGTTTTTGCTTATTTCCCAGGCCTTAAAGTTGTAATGCCTGCGCGTCCTAGGGATGCTAAAGGCATGATTATAGCGGCAGTAGAAGATAAAAATCCGGTCTTGTTTATAGAACACAGGTGGAGCCATTATGCAGTTGGGGATGTACCTCAAAATTATTTTTCCACTGGTATTACTGGTCCGGAGAGAATAAAAACTGGCGATGCTATCACGGTTGTAGCTACCTCCTATATGACGCTTGAAGCGCTTCGGGTGGCTGAAGCCCTGGAAAGAGTAGGTATTAATATTGAGTTATTCGATTTGCGTGTTTTAAGGCCACTATCTCTAGAGGCGATAGTAAAATCTGTAAAAAAAACGGGAAAACTTTTGACAATAGATACAGGGTTCCGGACGTATGGGATAGGAGCGGAGATTGTATCCAGTGTTATTGAAAGATCTTTTGAGTTTCTTAAAACAGCTCCAATTAGGCTAGGATTGCCAGATCATCCGACGCCCAGTTCAGCAAGCCTGATTAAAAATTATTATGTAGACTCTATCACGATTTTGGAAAAGATTTCTCAAGTTGTTGATATTGCACCCTCTGTCTTGGAACAGTTGAAAAAGAGTATTGTTAATGAACGGAAGAATATTCCTATTGATGTGCCGGACCCGTTTTTTAAGGGACCATTTTAAAATTTGATAGTAATTGCCAACTATTAAACCCTGCGATATTTTCAATTCTCTTATTTATTGGTGAAGGATAAACAATGAACCATCAAGCTTTCAAAACAACAGTTGTTGGATCGATGCCTAAACCTGATTGGCTAATGGAAAACCTACCATTGAACACAAAGGGCAAGCAGGTCCATGGCAAGGGAGCAACTTGGCAATTTGAAGGCGAAACACTCGAGAAAGCTTTAGATGATGCTACTCGGTTGACCGTGCATGACCAGATGGTAGCTGGGATCGATATTATAAGCGATGGCGAGCAACGGCGAACATCCTACTTGACCTATATAACACAAAAACTGGCAGGGTTCGATTACGATAATTTGGCCGAGAAGTGGACACGAAATGGCCGAAGGTTGGCTGAAGTGGGTCGATGCGTAGGTCCAATAAAACGAACAAATAGTTTGTTATCGAGAGACTTAGAGTTTTTGAAAAGCCAAACTGAACTTCCCGTTAAGATAACCCTGCCCGGGCCAATGACAGTTGTGGATTCTACCTATGATGAACATTATGGTGACGAAGTTTCCATGGCTATGGATGTTGCCGCTGCACTGAACGAAGAAGCTTTAAATTTGGAAAAATTAGGGGCGTCTGTAATTCAATTCGATGAACCTGTCTTTAGTCGATACCCGGACAAGGTTCGAGAATGGGGTATTGAGGCATTAGATCGTTGTTTGTTGGGAATTTCAAAATCTAAGACGGCTGCTCACATTTGTTATAGTTATCCAATGCCTGGAGTGCCGAGACCTATCGTTGATAGTTATCCTATTATTTTAAAAGCTCTTGAGAAATCAAAAATTGATGAACTGGCGCTCGAATTTGAGGCTTCGAAGCTGGATCCAGAATTGTTGCGGTTGTGTCCATCCAAAACAATAATGTTTGGATGCATAGATAACGGTACTCATGAGATAGAAAACCCGACCGAGGTAGCCCAAAAATTACTTGCTGCTGCTCAGCATATCCCTGCCGAACAAATACAAGCTGCACCAGACTGTGGGCTATTACCGCTACCTTTAGGTATAGCTAGAGAGAAATTAAAAGCGATGGTTGATGGGGCCGAACAAGCAAGGATTGCGTTAGAGAGATAAGACAATCACATATGCTCGTTTTTAATCTGATGAATATTATTAGGAAAATGTAATGCCACAAAAAATAGCACTGATATTAGGCGTTGGCGCCAAAGACGGTATCGGAGGTGCCTTATGCGATAAAGCAGCAGGTGAGGGATATCATGTGGTGGCAGTTGGACGAACAGAAGACAAGTTGAATATTGTATCTGAAATAATTCGAAAAAATGGTGGCTCTATAACACCGCTCGTTGCTGATCTTGCTAGGGAACAAGAAATCATCAAAGTTTTCGACAAATTGGACACCATGACGGAGACGTTGTCATTCGTGACATACAATGCCGGAAATAATTTTAGAGAAGAAACACTTAAGATGGACTCAAAGTTTTTTGAAGAAGCTTGGAGGATATGTTGCTTTGGGGGCTTCATAGCTGGTCGGGAGGCGGCAAGAAGATTAAGCACTCTTGGCGAGGGATCCATTTTGTTTACTGGGGCTACTGCATCTTTGCGGTCTCGTCCACCGTTTGTAGCTTTCGCATCGGCAAAAGCTGGTTTAAGAGCGGTTGCTTCTGGTCTCGCTCGAGAATTTAACCCGTTGGGCGTACACGTCGCTCACGTCATTATAGATGGTGGTATTAACGGCGATATTATCCGGGGGAGGGCACCTGAACGCATAAAAGATGCTGGCGAAAACGGTATGCTTCTTCCCCAGGCAATTGCTGATAATTATTGGCAAATCCATCTTCAGCATCGATCTACCTGGAGTTTTGAAATAGATTTACGGCCTTATAAAGAAGTCTTTTAATAAAAACCATGGTAGTCTTGACAAAAACCAACATAATTGTCTTATAAGCTTATCAACCCCGACGGAAAATAATGACGCGCAGTCAACCCAAAGACCTTAAAAATTTTGTATTGATAGCATCTTTACTTTTCATGATTATCGGGACTGGCAGCGTATATTTTTTAGTTGTTGCATTAAAACTGATTAGTACAGAGTTCCAATGGCCTAGAGCTGTTCCTTCGTTTGCTTATGCACTTCAATATTTTGGTGCTGGTTTTGGTGGGGTGGTAATGGGTTATGTATTGGATAAATTTGGAATGGGGCTCCCTGCGCTAATTGGAGCAACTATGATTGGCCTTGGCGCCATATTGACTAGCTATGTATCAAGTCCGTGGCATCTCTATGTTATTTATGGTGTTTTGATGGGGTTTCTTGGACGATCAGCTCTTTTTTCTCCACTAACAGCGAATATAACTAGGTGGTTTGAAACGAATAAGGGTAAGGCGGTTGGTATTGTTGGATCTGGACAGGCTATTTCTGGTGCAATTTGGCCACCAATATTTCAATATTGCTTTGACCTGGTAGGATGGCGAGAGACTGCGTTTTGGTACGGTATATTTGTTTTAATTTCTATGTTGCCGCTCGTATTAATTTTGAGAAAATCACCTGAGAGAAATGAAACTTCACCCGTTAGTAGTGCAATTGATGATCAACAGCAATCAAATACAATAATCGCTTCAATTGGTCTAACACCGTTTGCAATGCAAATAATCCTATCTATTGCTTCAATAGGTTGTTGTGTTGCGATGTCTTTACCTCTGGCGCATCTCGTGGCGCATATGAGTGACATCGGATATGGGGCGGCGCACGGTGCCCAATTAATATCCCTAATGTTAATGGCGGCAGGGGTCAGTAGTTTTTTTGGTGTTGGTTATTTAGGAGATAAATTTGGAGGCTTGCAGGCGCTTTTCATCTTTTCTGTTATTCAAGCATTATTTTTGGGTGTTTTATCTGTAGTGGATAGTTTGATTGCAATTTATGCGTCGGCTATTTTGTTTGGCATTGGGTATGGTGGAATATTACCTTGCTATCCACTGATTGTGAGAGAATACCTGCCATCAAAGGAAGCCGGTAGACGGACGGCAGTCGTTGTTTTTTGTGGTGGTGCTGGGATGGCTTTGGGCGGCTGGATGGGAGGAGTTGTGTTTGATGCTACAGGCGGATACGCAATGGCTTTTTGGATTGGTGTTGGTTTTAATCTCTTTAATTTAGTGATTGTTGGCAATCTTATTTCTCGAAACAAACATAGATTATTGGCACAAACTCATTAGATATTCTTACATTCTCCTTTTTAAATTGAGTGAATTTGCCCCAATGAAATAATAATCACCTTCATAACCAGCATGCTCCATAACACTTATCCATTCTTCTTTCTTCAGGATTAATGTCCCTAAAAGCGTCCAATCCTTGAATAAAAAATATTCGGATTCTGTTTCATATGTTGCAAGTGTTATGAATGAGTTGCCGGTACCTACGCGATTTATTTCCTCAAGGGCCTTTACTGCATCTGGCAGTGAGTATGTATAAACGTAACTCAGACCGATCACAAAATTGAAAAAATTATCCGGAAAGGGTAATTCGATGCTAGAGACTTTTCTTATAGAGTTCTTAACTTCATCCATGGCATGCTTGATGGCGTAATCAGAATTTTCTGTGCCAAATATCTCTAAAGATGGCTTAACTTGTTTGAGGTCGTTTAGTAAAAACCCTTTTTCGCAGTTTAAATGCAATACCCTAGACGAGTCCTTGATACCGTAGTGTTTGACGATACGGTCAGCAATGGGCAGCCACCGGCCGTCGTAATTGAAGCCGCCGTAACCAAAGTTTCTATCCCCATCGAAAAAGTTCTCACCCCTTTCCACTGCTGTTAGTCTATGGTTGATTGTTCTCATGTTGCGTCCAACAAACCTTGGCTCGGTTGGTTTAGGGTAACCCGCTAAAATATTTACTTCAGGCATCGATTATTCATTCCCTTATTTGGAGGATTTATTGTATCTTTTGTGGGAGTATTGCATAAATAGCCCATCATTTAAGATTATCTTTTCAACGATGGTTGAAATCAAACACGAAATCATCGATGAACCGAGTTGTCATTTTGGTGGTAGTAGCAGGTAGATAGGCGTATTGATTTTTAACAATATTGGTATCAATGGTAAATGATGTTTTATCTGTTTTTTGCGCGGTTATCGAAGAAGAAGATTTTAGTCTTTCTCGCATAAGTTCTATAACTTTAAATAATTGGATTGGTTCACTTGCAGCAAGGTTAACGGTATTACTGCTTTGCCAGTTGGGATGGGCGCTTAAATGTATGATAAAGTCATTAATTGTCCATAAATCGCAAATATTATTGAAGAGAGATTTAGGATTGTAATATTCAACGTCTTCTCCTAATTGAAGTTTTTTAGCAATAGTGTGAAGCCATGGCCTTCCTGCCGGCAAATTTGGACCGACGATACCTGGCAGTCTTATCGTTATTGCGGTCATCTTTTTGGAAAAGGTTTGAACCAGCTTTTCACCAAAAAACTTAGTGCTACCATAAAAAGTAGGATTATTTATTGCGGTATGCTCAGTTACCGACTTCGCGCGAATATCTCCCAGCACACTTATTGTGGATAAATATATGAACAATTTTGGTGTGCATGATTCTGCGAAGGTTAGGGCATTATATAAAGCATGGATATTTGATTTTAAAAAAGCATCAGTTGTTGCGGGTTGCCGGGAGAATTTATGCTGTGCTGCCGAGTAAATTATGATGTCTGGATTTATCTTGAAATGCCAAGGTTGAGCAAGATCTTGGTAAATGACTTCTCTTGCTTTATCAGAAAAAGGTTGGTGGCTGCGAGTTGCTGCAATAACTTCGAATTTTTCGCTCAGATGTTTGACCAAAAATGACCCTACATATCCCCCAGATCCGGCAATCAATATACTTGTCATTGTAGAACCTAAAAATTTCGATTGTTAAGAACGAGCTTATAGTTCGATCCGTCTTAGCTACTTTAGTTTAAAAATTAGACAATGTATTCTTTACAATAGAAAGGTCTGATTTCAATAATAACATTCTATATTGAGCGAATTATTTAACAGAAAATTAGTTTATGGCATTTGAAAAAATTAATGGGATTCGAACACATTATTTAGTTGATGGTTCAAAAGATTGTCCGACCATTACTTTCATTCATGGACAAGCATTTGATGTAGGGTCATGGTCGCGACAAATTGATGCATTTAAGGATCAATTTCAAATTCTCAGAATAGATTTACGCGGTCATGGTTTGACCGAAGTTGGAGAATTAGGGAATGATTTGAGAATGTTGAATATGGCTGAGGATATTATAGGATTATGGGATTATCTAGAAATAAAGCGATCTCATTATGTCGGAAAATCTCTTGGTGGTATGGTAGGTTTTGATCTAGCGCTGCATAATGCCGATAGGTTAAACAGCCTTACACTTGTAGCGACCCAGGGTAAAATGCCTTGCGGCAGTCTGGATCGCATGAGACGTAATGCAGAGGATTATAGAAAATCGCCTCTCAAGATGAAATTAGCTGCAGGTCAGCTTTTAAGTAGATACTTGCCTGAATCCTATCAGAAAAATGACCCTACGGGATATAGATTATTGGAGGAAAGTATTATGCAAATGAGCATTGATGCGTATGCTTTCAGTTCCGAGGCGATTAACGCAATGGACTATGATGATCATTTGAAAGATATAAATTTACCCACTTTGGTTATAGCGGGTGAGCTTGATATACCCACACCACCATCCAGAATGGAAATATACCGAGAAAAGATTAGGGGAGCAGAATGGGGTGTCATAAGTGGCGCGGCGCACTTACCAAATTTTGAAAAGCCTAAAGAGTTTAATGCCTTATTAAAACAATTCTTGAAGTGAAAGAGGACAGAATATTGAAGACCATTCCAATATTTCAGGTGGACGCTTTTAGCACTCAACCTTTCTCTGGCAACCCGGCAGCAGTTTGCCCAGTCTCTGGTTTTTTAACAGACAAAGAGATGATTGCAATTGCCGCTGAAAATAATTTATCCGAAACAGCTTTTGTTGACCTGACTACAGATCCATTTTTCATTCGTTGGTTTACACCCAAGCTAGAAGTCAATTTGTGTGGGCACGCAACCCTGGCTGCGGCGCGTATCTTATTTGATGAATACTTACCAAGTGAAGTTGACCACGTTGAATTCAACTCAAGGAGTGGGACGTTGAGTGCAATACGACAAGAAAGACTGATCTATTTAAATTTTCCCACCGATGAGCCCAAAAAAATCAATGAAAATACACTAATAGAACAAGTTTTGGGGCACAGACCGGTTGATCTACTCAAAGGCAAGGATGACATCTTGGCAGTTTTTGATGATGAAGCAATTATAAAAAAAATAACTCCAGATTTTGAAAAATTAACGCAGCTTGAATCGAGGGGATTAATTATTAGTTCGAAAAGTACCAGCTTCGATTTTGTGTCGAGATTCTTTGCTCCTCAATCAGGTATTAACGAAGACCCGGTAACGGGTTCGGCGCACACTGTGTTAACTCCCTATTGGGCAAAAAGACTTGGTAAAGATAAAATGATTGGCTTTCAATGCTCGGAGCGGGGCGGGGAATTGAAATGTTGGTTGAAAAAAGACAGGGTTATGATTGGTGGATCCACCGCAAGATATATGGATGGAACCATACGTCTCTGATGGTTATAGTTTCCAATCTAGGTTGTTGAACCCTATCTTATGATATGGGGACTAAAGAGATGGTGGGGTCTATTTTGAAGACAAAGGTAATCGGCGTCCCTATACCTCGGAAAGAGGATGAACGCCTCTTGAGGGGACTAGGAAGGTATACTTCTGATCATATTGAAAAAGAAATATCTTACGGAATTATTGTTCGCTCCCCTTATGCTCATGCCAAGATAAAATCTATAAATATTTCAAAGGCTTTAATATCGCCCGGTGTTTTAGCAGTGCTATCTGGTAAAGATTTGAGAGCTGACGGTATAAAGCCAATTCCACATAATGCTGAGTGGAGTGGCGCTCCTGATGCGGAAATACGTCTTCCTAAAGGTTTTGAGGTTTTTACCCCAGAGCATTTTCCATTGGCCCTTGATGTTGTCCGATTTGTTGGTGAACCAGTCGCTTTGGTGGTTGCAGAAACTGAACCGCAGGCGATTTTGGCGGGGGAATTGGTATCCATTCTTTATGAGGAACTGTCCGCAGTCGTTGACTCAAGAAAAGCGATGAAGGCTGGAGCTCCCATCGTCTGGAACGAACGGGGTAATAATATATCCTTATCATGTGAGGTTGGTGATTCGGCGGCTACGGATCAAGCCTTTGCGAGTGCAGCACATGTTGTTAATTTTAATAGTTGGGTACAACGCATCACGGGAAGTCCAATGGAGCCTCGAGCGGCTATTGGAAGTTTTGATAACGAAACTTGTCAGTATACATTGCGGTCTGCGTCCGGTCGCGGTGCTGTGCAAACGCGAGAACGATTAGCATTTATGTTGAATGTTCCTTTAGAAAATTGCCGCGTGGTTTTCGGTGATATGGGCGGCAACTTTGGGACTAGAAATGCCTTCTTTTCAGAGGCCTTTCTTATGCCATGGGCATCACGTATTGTTGGGCGCACAGTGAAGTGGACTGCAAGCAGAAACGAATGTTTCTTGAGTGATTATCAGGGAAGAGACCTTAGCATAGAATCCGAATTAGCATTGGATAAAAATGGTAAATTCTTGGGCCTGAGAGGGACAAATATTTCAAATCTTGGCGCATATGTCGCCTATTTCTGGCCTTTACGAAAAGGCCTTTCGCTTATGCAAAGTGTTTATAATATACCATCAGTTCATTTCAAGGGATTCGCTGTCTTTTCTAATACACCACCTACGGCAGTTTACCGAAGTGCTGGGAGGCCCGAAGCAATTTATGCGATTGAAAGATTGATTGATATTGCTGCTGCCCAATGTGGATTTGATCGAACGTACTTGAGACAAATTAATCTTATCAAAAAAGACAGTTTACCCTTTAAAACTGCAGTAGGAGTAACTTACGACAGTGGAGACTACTCAGAAGCTATGGAGATCGCTCTGGAGAAAACCGATATAGAAGGTTTTAAAGCCCGGAAGCAGGAGTCGAGAAAGCACGGTCTATGTCGTGGATGGGCTATCGCAAATTATATAGAAGTAACCAGCGGTATTCCGAGGGAACGAGCAGAATTAAGAGTTTGCAAAGATGGTAAGATAGATTTGGTGGTTGGCACAATGAGCAGCGGCCAGGGACATGAGACTAGTTATGCTCAAGTGGCCAGTGATTGGTTGGGTGTCCCAATTGGTTCTATACGTTTTGTATCAAATGACACGGATCGAGTTACAGTTGGCGGAGGGTCGCACTCTGGCCGTTCTATGCGTCTTGTAAGTATTGCAATAGGGGAAGCAATTTCAGATCTTATAGAAAGAGGTAAATTCATTGTTGCGCATTTACTAGCGTGCGACACAGCATCGATCAATTATGAGAATGGTTATTTTATTGTTCCAAATAATCGACGTTTAACTCTTTTAGATGTAGCTGATGCAGCCTTCTCCCTAAATAGTCTTCCTTTAGAATACCAGGGGTATTTTGAGGGTATTGGTGATATAACTAATAGAACAGGTGGGTATCCATACGGAGCCCACGCCTGTGAAGTTGAAGTCGACCCTGAAACGGGAGTTGTAGAGATCGTAAGCTGGTCTGGTGTTGATGATGTTGGGTTGGCTATTAATCCGTTGATTTTACATGGACAAGCGCATGGTGCAATAACGCAAGGAATAGGGCAGGCACTTTGGGAAAATATAAATTACGACCCTGAAGATGCCCAATTGCGGTCCGGATCTTTCATGGATTATAGTATGCCACGTGCAGTTGATATTCCTTCAATGGAGACAGTAATTACCGAAAACCCTGCGTCATCACATCCCTATGGAATTCGACCTGGTGGGGAAGGAGGTACTACACCTGCGTTAGGCCTTGTCATTAATGCTATCGTACATGCGTTATCGGATTATGGGGTCCAGCATATAGAAATGCCGGCAACGCCAGAACGTGTCTGGCGAGCTATTCACAGTAAAACCTCATAGGTTGCAATAAGTTCGGTTGAAAAAAAAATGAATAATAATATGATCCAGAATAATAAATAAATATCGGTTGATGATTTGAAGTATTAAATAAGGAGAAAATAATGACTGCAAGTTGCGAGTGGGTTGATGTGGGAAGTGGATTAAAAGCTTATTATGGCAAGCCAGCCGGCGCTGGTCCCCACCCTTGTCTAGTCGTTTATATTGAGGCGTTTGGAGTAAACGAACACTTCAAAAAATTGACAGAGCGTTTAGCCGATCAGGGCTTTGCTACGATAACACCGGACATTTATGGAGGTGACACGTACTCATATGAGGATTTGGGTAACGCAATCGGAAAACTGAAAACAATGAATGACGATGTTGTTATGAAACAGACAGAACAGTGTCTTGATTGGCTGTCTCATCAATCAGAAGCTGATGAGCAAAGGTCGGGTGTCACAGGATTTTGTATGGGTGGTCGATTTACGTTCCTTGCAAATGCTCAATTAGCTGGAAAATTTAAGGGGGCCTCGTCATTTTATGGAGGCGGGATCGGTCCCATCGAGGATGGAGCAGGGCGTAAAGTCTTGTTAGACCGTGTCGCCGAAATGGGGGCGCCTATCTTATTTTGGTATGGGTCTGATGATGAGTCCATTCAGCCGGATGAACTCGGTCGTATTGCACAGACAATGGCGGAGCATAAAAAACAATACACCATGACGTGCTTCCCTAATGTTGGGCATGGATTTTTCTGCGAAGATCGTGGTAGTTACGATGAAAATGCAGCTGAAGAAGCATTTGAAAAAACAATAGCCTTCTTTAGGAAACAGCTTGCTTGAACGTATTTTTAATTCGAGGCTTCTTTAGAATAATATTTTGCTAAGAAGTCTCTGTTGCATGTTGTTCTCTAAGTTCTCTTTTTAAAAGCTTTCCACTGGGGTTTTTCGGTAGGTTTTTTTGGAAAATAACCTTGGTGGGGGCTTTGAAGCTTGCTAAATGTACTTTGCAGTGATCAATAATAGATGCCTCTGTTTTTTCTGCTCTATCCTTTAGAACAATTACGGCAGTAACAGTCTCGATCCATCGGGGATGAGGCAACCCAATAACAGCAACTTCAGATATCTCTGGCAGGAGATAGATACATTCCTCTACTTCTCGGCTGGCAACATTTTCTCCCCCTGTGTTTATCATATCCTTTTTTCTATCGACGACAGTAATGTGTCCTTCTTGATCTATTGTTGCTAAATCACCACTATGAAACCATCCACCTTCAAAGGCGATTTCGGTTCTATCCGGATCGTTATAGTATCCAGAAAGTAATTGTGGCGAGCGATGTACGATCTCACCAACTTCTCCCAGTTTTACATCGACCATTTGATCATCGACTACCCTTGTTTCGACGTTAAGAGTCGCGATACCGGCCGACCCGGCTTTCCTCAACTGATCTTCGGGCTTTAGCACCGTCGCGAGTGGAGCAATTTCGGTTTGGCCGTAGAGATTCCAAAGTGCTACCTGTGGCAGCCGGTCCTGCATTTCCTTCAATATTTCAACAGGCATTATCGATGCGCCGTAATAGCCTTTAGTAAGTTTCTGAAAGTTCGTTTTATCAAATAGTGGTGATCTTAGTAGAGCTATCCAAACTGATGGTGGCGCAAAGAAAGAGGTTATTTGGTGTTTTTCTAATAAGGAAAGAATATTGTCTGGGCTTGCCTGTCCCGTAATTATATTAGTCATTCCTAGATAAATGGCTGGTCCAAGAAATACATCTAATTGTGCGCAATGGTACAGAGGAAGAGCGTGCAACATCACATCCGTTTTAGCCATTTCACCATCAATTATACAACTCATATATTGCCATAAAATCGCTCCATGTGTCAGCATTGCGCCTTTAGGAAGGGATTCGGTACCGCTTGTATAAACAATTTGGGCTAGCAGAGAATCTTCCAAACTGGCTACAATTGGGGTATTATTTTTTGAAATTAAACTAGTAAAATCATCATCTGCATCGTCAGATGCAGGCGTATTTTCGCCAGGCAATGCTATTGTTAAATTAACATCGGTTCCAAGGGCCATGGCATTTGATGCCACTTCCATAAATTCGGGGCCTATAGCTAATATCTTTGACCCTGAACTCTTAAGTATGAAATTAATTTCTGTCGCATTTAACATGAAATTAATTGGTACTAACACTGCGCCTAGTCGGGCTAACGCAAATCTAAAAGCAGCAAAGCTATGGGAATTGCGGGAGAGAATAGCAACTCTATCGCCAATTTTGATTCCTTTTTCTAAGAGCCCATGACCTAATTGGTTGCAGATATTATCAAATTCGGAATACGTCCATTCTATATCTCCGCAACAAATCGCTATTTTGTTTGGGTCTCTTGCAGCCGACCGTCTCAAGATATCCCCGATAGTATGCTGTCGGGCGAGATTAATTTTTTCCGTAACGGCAGTGTTCATAGTTCATCCTCGATTGATGACATTTCGCACGATGCTATAGCGTTGCTCGCGTTTTTTACATAAAATGTACGCTGTAATAACTGAATTAAGCAATCCAAAAAATTTATTAGAAAATGCTTTTTGAACCGCAACGGGATACATTCAATGCCTGATAGAAAAAATATATTATTTATTATGGCTGATCAGCTAAGATCGGATTATCTAGCATGTAATGGGCATCCTACAATAAAAACGCCGAACATAGATGCATTAGCAGCCACAGGTATTAATTTTACAAACGCATTTTGCCAGTCGGCTGTGTGTGGACCGTCCAGGATGTCGTTTTATACTGGTCGTTATATGTTCACTCACGGAGGAACTTGGAATAATATCCCTGTCCGAGTAGATGAAAAAACAATGGGGGATTATTTACGCCCATACGGTTACCGAGTGGGCATTGTGGGGAAAACACATTTTAAGCCTGATATTACCGGGATGAAAGAACTTGGAATATCAGTCGATAGTGACTTAGGCGTGCTGCTTAGCGAATGTGGCTTTGAACCATGGGAGCGCGATGACGGTTTGCATCCAGATCAAAGTCTCGATCCCGATCTTTCATACAATCGATATCTTCGTGAAAATGGTTACAGTGGAGAAAACCTTTGGCATACTGTCGCAAACTCTGCTGAAGGGTTAGGGGGTGAAGTCCTATCGGGATGGTCAATGCGTAATGTTCAATACCCTGCTCGAGTGGACAAAAAACACTCGGAAACCGCTTTTATGACAGATAGGGCAATGCAAGTAATTGAAGAGCTGGATGATAACCCATGGTGCCTACACTTATCTTACATTAAGCCTCATTGGCCTTACATGGCACCAGATCCCTACCATGCACTTTATTCAACAGAAGATATCATCCCAGCTATTAGAAGTGATAGAGAATTATTGGATCGGCATCCTGTTGTGAGTGCTTTTGGATACCATGAAGAAAGTATAAATTTCAGTCGTGACGAGTGCAGGAAAAGGGTTATCCCCGCTTATATGGGATTGATTTCTGAACTGGATTTCCATATTGGCCGCTTGATTGACTTCTTAAAACTACGCGGCGATCTGGATAATACAGTCATTGTATTGACAAGCGATCACGGTGATTATCTTGGTGATCATTGGCTGGGTGAAAAAGAACTTTTCTATGAGTC
>QCQB01000054.1 GCA_003212315.1 SAR116 cluster bacterium AG-447-C21
TTCTTGGAGCATTAGGTTTTGCTATCTATTTGGTATTGACGAGAATGGCTGCACGTTATGACTCTGTTGGGACGTCTGCTTTTTACACTGGACTGGTGGGCTTCATTGTCTTGAGTTTTATGGCGCCTAGTAATTGGCAAAGCCCGAGTGTCCCTGAATGGGGATGGCTTATTCTGGCAAGTGTGTTGGGTCTTTTTGCTCATGTAAGCGTGATGAAAGGACTCACCTTATCGGAAGCTAGTGCTCTTCAACCCTTTAATTATGTTGTTTTAGTCTGGGCCACCTTTCTTGGGTTCATTGTTTTTAATGATGTCCCGGATTTGATAACTTGTCTTGGTGGTGGAATTATTGTTGCCAGTGGATTATACGCTTGGAATAGAGAGCGAATTCGATCAAAAGAGCTTGTCTCCTAGGTAAGCTTTTAATATTCTATGGAACTAGAAACGGGAGTGATTTTATGAGAGCACTAATTGGGGCGTTTTTAGGTTTATGCTTCACAAATTGGTCAGCAAGCGCCCATCATCATTACGATGAAGGCTTAGACTTTTTGCATAGCAGTTCACTTGTTGTTAATACTAGCATTATTGTGATTTTTGGTTTGATCGTTACTGCTGCATTGATCATGTCATTTAAACGTATTTGGATCGTTAAAACGAAGTCATAACGTTTATTCGCAGTTCCTACTCTGATGAATTATTGCTTTCGTAAAAAACAACTTTTTCAAATATGTGTCTGGTTTTTTTTCAACATTTTTAGGTGAGTTGCTATGGCAAGTAATGATTTGACTGATACAAATTTTGATTCGCTAACGCCAACCAAAGACCTAGGTGCAATGGCTGCTGGATTAAAGCTAGAGAACTTATCAGAAAACTCAATAAAATGGGCTAAGCATTGCATTCTTGATTGGATAGCGGTGACAGTTGGTGGGGCTCATGATGAACTTACAACAAAGATCATCGATGTCGCCATACAGGAAGCTGCTACTGGCAAGGGGCGTTTAATAGGTCATGAAACAAAACTGATCCCCTCCCAAGCGGCGTTGGTAAATGGGTCGGCATCTCATGCACTGGACTACGACGATGTTAACGCTCGGATGAATGGACATCCCACCGTCCCCGTTGTGCCGGTACTGATGGCAATATCTGACGAAATTAGCGTAACCGGCATCGAAGTTATTACAGCTTTCATTGCCGGCTATGAGGTGGAGACACGATTAGCAGAAATGAGCGGTTTTGCTCATTATGATAAAGGCTGGCACGGGACTGCCACTTACGGGACATTTGGTGCTGCAGCGGCAGCTGCAAAACTGCTAGGTTTAAACGAGGACCAAACCACAACAGCGCTTGGTATTGCAGCGACACAAGCTGCGGGGCTAAAGGCAATGTTTGGAACTATGTGCAAGCCCCTGCATGCAGGAAAAGCGGCTTCGAATGGATTACTAGCGGCTCGATTAGCCAAGAAAGGGTTTACGAGTAGGCCAGATGCAATAGAATGTGCACAGGGGTTTGCGGCCACGCAGGCAGATGGTTTTGAGGCGCTTCCAGTTAAAATTAGTCATAATGAAAAACTTGCAGTAGAAGAGAATCTATTTAAATATCACGCATCTTGCTACTTAACGCATGCTGGGATTGACGCAATAAAATCGTTGCGCGATGAAAATAACATTAAAGTAGAACAAGTGGCATCTGTTAAGCAATTTGTTCCAAAGACTCATTTTAGTGTTTGTAATATTCCAGAACCATCCACTGGATTAGAAGTTAAGTTTAGCATGCGGCATACTGCAGCAATGGCTCTATCCCATATAAATACAGGAAGTCTAACGGCTTACAATGACGTCATCGCTAATAGGGATGATTTGGTGAACTTACGAAACAAGGTAGAAATAATCGATAAAGAATTTGATTCAAGGATGCAATCGGAAGTTATCATCAACCTAACAGATGGTCGCTCTTTGACAAAGTTTTGGGATGCAGGCATACCGATGGCTGATGCAAGTTTGCAGGAAAAAAAGTTAACCGAAAAATTTAAGGCGCTCGTTGTTCCAGTTTATGGAACCCAAGCGGCAGAGAAAACAGTTAGTTCGTGCTTAAATTTGGATGAACTTGAAGATGCATCTCATGTTTTTGATTTTGTTGTTGGTGAAAAAAAGTCTCATTAACTCGAGTGATTATTTTCAAAATAGAGAGTTACATTGAATTTGCTTTTTAATGGGAAAATTATCCTAGCTGCGTAAAACATATATGTGATGGACTGATATATCTATGTCTCCTAATATATCAGTAACGAAAACAAAAAAAAGTGAACAGAAATGTCAGAAGGATTGGTCAAATCTGCCGCACGAGTGATGGCGATATTTGAATGTTTTGAAGATGTTAAGCGTCCGCTAACAATTTCGGAATTGGTCAGATTGATGGGGGTTCCACAGTCGAGTATGTCAGCTCTTATGAAGAGCCTGTTAGCTCAAGGTTTTGTGGACTATGATACGCGGTCTCGCGCCTATACCCCAAGTGTTCGTGTTGGCCTTCTCGGAAATTGGCTGATGGGCGGTCCCCAAAATCAAGATAATTTGCTTACAATGTTGCAAGATTTAAACGCAACTACCGGCGATACAGTTATTCTAGGTGTACTTAATGGGGTGGAGGCACAATATATTCATGTTGTTAACTCATATCAGAGATTGAGATTTCAGCTTAGACCTGGAATGTTAAGGCCTATGTTTAGGACGGCCATCGGTTTAGTATTGGCAAGTCAAAGAGACGACGCAGAAATAGGAAGAATGATACGCAGGGTTAACACTGAAACCGAGCGGCCAGAGGACGCAATCCAAGAAGTGGAAGTCATGGCTCGTATCCAAGAAGTACGTGAGAACGGATATATCATAACGGCTAATCTAGCAACGCCAGGTGCCGGGGTGGTTGCCACGTTATTGAAGAATGGACCGTCTTCGAGGCCGTTGGCGATAGGCATTGGAGCTCCGCATCCGAGAATAGTCTCAGGTAAAGAGTTTTTGGTTGAATCATTAAGCTTAGCGGTAAGCAAGTTTGCAAGTGGGAGATCATCCGCTCAGGCTGCATAAGAATCAGCGTATTACTCAAGTATAAATTCTTTAATGGGTTTTGTTCCCGTTTGTAGCAGGGAATCCAGGGAACCGGACCACCGGATCGTGCCGTTTTCGATGTATAGGATCTGGTCATAGTTTTCTCTTGCGACCCTCATGTCACTCGTCACTGCTAATATTGTTGTCCCAAATTTGCTTTTATGAGCTGCAACAAGATTACAGATGACTGTTGTCAAAATTGGGTCTAGTCCAGCGGTGGGCTCATCAATTAAAAGTATTTGAGGATCAGTTACAAGTGCACGAGCAAGACTGACTCTTTTTTGCATTCCGCCCGACAATTCTGCTGGATATTTATCAAATGTATCATTTGTCAGATGAACCTGACTTAATTTGTCACGGGCAATAGACTTCGCTGTTTTTTCTGAAATGCGCTTCTGGTTTATTAGACGAAAAGCTATATTTTCCCACACTGTAAGGCTATCAAATAGTGCATTTTCTTGAAACATAACGCCAACATTATGCATTTCTTTTAATCTGTTTATCCCTGTAAGACCATTAATTGAGATATTTCCAGAGTCGATAGGAATTAAGCCTAATATACATTTTAGTAGAAGAGACTTCCCGGAGGCGGCTGGGCCTACTATTACGCTGGATGTTCCAGGAGCAAGATTGAATGAAACATCATCAATAATGCGACTTTCTTCGAAGCTTTTAATAACATTTTCAACAGATATAGCGAAAGGCATAAAATTCTCATAAATTAAAAAGTTTTTTAACTCTTCGTCGAGTTTTAGCTTGCGAGTTGAAAGATGCAAGTTAACAATTGTAACAGACAGTAGATATACTATTCAAATTGTGGGAGAAAAATATGCCGGAAAATCAACCGACATCAAAATATATAAATTGTGCCGGTTGGGAGATTCATTATTTGGAGTGGGGTGAGCCCCATTTTCCGCCAGTGTTGGCATGGCATGGATTGGCAAGGGTTGGGCAAGATTTTGATGCATTGGCAAGAGAATTAGCCGATGAGTTCAGGATCATAGCGCCTGATACCATTGGCCGTGGATTAAGTCAGTGGTCCAATAATGGCGACAGAGATTATTGCTTCGAGGTTTATACTCAAATCGCGTTAGATCTTTGTGATCAATTAGGTATGAAAGAAATTCGGTGGATAGGTACTTCGATGGGCGGATCTCTGGGAATGTGGGCAGCCGGGGGTTTGCTGAAGAAACGTATTTCACATTTGGTAATTAATGATATTGGTCCTAATTTAGCCCAAGACGCTATCGAGCGTATAATAACATACGTTGGAAAAACACTAGAATTCAACTCCATGAATGAATTAGAACGGTATCTTAGAAATATATATGCCCCTTTCGGTTATATTCCTGGTGATGAATGGAGAAAAATAGTAGAGGCATCCGCCAGAAGGATGCCTAATGGGAAATTGACTACACATTATGACCCAAAGATAGTCCGCCAATTCGTTATACACCCTGACGACTGGTCGCTTTGGAACGAGTACGATTTTATCACCGCAAAGACCCTTCTTCTCCGAGGGGAGTATTCTGATCTATTAACCACTAAAACTACAGGCGAAATGTTAAATAGGGGGCCCCGTCCAACACTTCTCGAATGCAAAGGATGCGGTCATGCTCCAGCCTTAAATGTGCCTTTCCAAACAGAGGCTATCAAAGCATTCCTGTCTTCTTGAAATAATGAAAGAATTTAAACGATTAACCCTTTATTGTTGAATCAAACAGCATCTTTTTCATTGCCATATGGAGCGATATCTCTGGGGTCAAAAATAAGATGAATTAGTGCGGGGCCGTCGTGGGATAATGCTTCTTCAAAAGATGATCGCCACTCGCCAGTTGTTTTTACCGTCGATGCTTTTGCACCGTACGCGCGCGCAATTTGGGCGAAGTCAGGGCTACCCATAATGGTTCCAAAAGCATTTTCTAAACCATATTTATCGGCTTGTCCTTTAAGAATTGACCCGTGGATATTATTGTCACAAACGATAATTTTTATCGGTATTTGCTCCCTGACAGCAGTGGATAATTCTTGGCCACTCATCATGAAACCCCCATCGCCGGTAAAAGCAACAATCATACGATCGTCATTACTTGCCAGGTAAGCACCTATTGCTCCGGGTACTCCTCCTCCCATAGCGCCGCTGGCGGTTCCTCCTTGGGTTAAGGGAGCGTCAAATTTAAAAAATCGGTGAATCCAACGAGCGTAACTTCCACCATCAGTGAGTACAATAGAGTTTGGCGATAGCAATTCTCTTGCAGTTTCTGCAATATACGACAGATCAACTGATCCATTTACAGGGTAAATGCCGGCAGTTGAAAAATTTAAATACTCACTGTGTGCCTTCGATCGCCAACCGCTGTCCTTGTGATCTTTTTGTTCGATGCGGTCCATAATATCTGTCAGTAAGGGCGCAACATCGGATTGGACAGAGATATCGGAGTTGAAGCGCCGAAGAACTATGTTATCAGGATGAATGTGCGCCCATTCATCATTATCTTTGATTAATGTTTCTTCTCTACTGGTGATACCATCCAATCTACTGCCCAAAACAGCGATAAAGTCGGACTCTTTGAACAGTTTATCTTGATATTCCACTGGGTTAATTTCAAGGTGGCCGGCGTAGCATGGATGATGGTTTTCTACTACATCTTGGCATCTGTAGGCAGATATTACCGGTGCGCCCAACTTGTCAGATAATTTAACTAATAAATCACGAACATTTTCCCCACGCGCTAATTCGCCAGCCAACAAAATAGGTTTTACTGATTTATTAAGTCCATCAATTAGTTCATTCAAAGAATTTTGATCACTTAATACTTGTTTACGCTCATAAGGTCTTGTCTCAATATCTTCGTTAACTTTGGTTTCCCCAAAATCTCTGGGCATCACTACGACGACAGGGCCCGGACGTCCTGATTGCGATATTTCAATAGCTTGACGAGCCATTGTCACCATTTCTTGGGCACTATTAGGTTCCAAAACAGCTTTACTCATCGAACCAAAGGAGGTTTTGGGATCAATTTCCTGAAAGGATTCTCTACCCTTCATATGGCTGCGTACTTGCCCTAAAAACATCACCATCGGAATAGAATCTTGATGTGCTGCGTGAAGCCCAATGGACGCATTTGCAGCTCCTGGACCGCGGCTGACAAAGACGGCTGCTGGCTTTCGTTTGACTTGTGCGTATCCATGGGCCGCTAGTGAACCGCCCCCTTCTTGTCTGACAGAGACGAGGCGAATCCTATTTTGGTTGGATCTTAGTGCCTCCAAGACGGCTAGGAAACTCTCTCCTGGCACCGTAAATGCTGTATCGATACCAGCATTGATTATTGTATTCACTAACGCAGCACCTGCTTCCATTACTAATTACTTCCCTCAAGTTTTATAAAAAGTTTACCTTTTTCAGTCTCCACCTAGATAAACAGGAGGTGGAGTTGTCCTGACATTATTCGATCGGATTCTTATTTTAATAAATTACCTTAATACCACCAGGGTCTTGATGCCAGCAAAGCCTTTTTGATTTTCTATATGATTTACTTTACACATCTGGAAGATTAATCTCAAAAATACAACTTTTCATGGGGATTAGTTTTGGCGGATAACTTTGATTATATCATAGTCGGTGCTGGTTCTGCAGGTTGTGTTTTGGCAAACCGTCTCACTGAAAATGGACGCTATACAGTGTGTGTTTTGGAGGCAGGGCCACGTGATTGGAATCCGTTCATTCACATTCCGGCGGGATTCATGAAGACGCTGGTAAACCCAAAAATAAACTGGATGTATGAAACAACGGCCACTGATTGGACTGGAAATAGAGTGATCGCGGTGCCAAGAGGAAAAACGTTAGGGGGATCTAGTTCTATAAATGGTCACGTTTATAATCGGGGTCAGAAAATGGACTTTGATACCTGGTCTCAAAAGGGCAACAAAGGATGGGGGTATGCCGATGTTTTGCCGTACTTCAAGAAATGCGAACAAAAAATAGGTGCTGGTGACGAAACCTATCGCGGCAAAGATGGCAACTTAAAAATAAATGATCTCGATTGGAGGGATCCACTTTGTGATGCTTTTATTCGGGGCGCTAACTCAATAGGTATTCCATCAAATACTGATTACAATGGCGCAAAGCAAGAAGGTGTCTCATATGTCCAGCGTACCACGCACAAGCGATTAAGGGTCAGCGCAGCAAAAGCATTTCTTAATCCGGCTAAAAGCCGTTCAAATCTAACAATTATTACCAATGCATTAGCTACCAAGATTTTGCTTGATGGCAAGCGTGCGGTTGGGGTTTTATACAAAAAGAGCATTAAAGATGCTCATACTTTTCAGTTAAAAGCTAATAAAGAAGTTATCTTATCGGGCGGTGCAATTAATTCCCCGCAATTGTTACAGCTCTCGGGTATCGGTCCCAGCGATCTGCTCAAAACCCATGGTATAGAGGTTCAGCACGAACTACCAGGCGTCGGCTTAAATTTGAGAGATCATTATGCCCCAAGGTTTACTGCTAGAGCTAAAAATATATCTACTATCAATGAAAAGGCCAGGGGGCCGAGGCTTTGGGGGGAAATAGTAAAATACTTTTTGGGGGCAAAAAGTATTGTGAACCTTAGTCCGACATTGGTGTACTGTTTTTGGCATTCCAATGAATCGGTAAAAAATCATGACTTGCAACTGACATTTACTCCCGCAAGCTACAAAGAGGGAGTGCAGAGCCAACTAGATGACCAGCCTGGGTTTACAATAGCTTCTTGGCAGCAACGTCCCGAAAGCCTCGGCTTCGTTAAGATCAGGTCGGATAATCCTTTCGAGGCTCCCGTGATTCAACCAAACTATCTTGAGGCCGAGGAGGATAGAAAGGTTTTAATTGCGGGAATGAAGTTAGCTCGTCGATTAATGAGAACCGAGCCATTGGCGCCATATTTTGATTTCGAACAATATCCAGGCGATCATATTCAGACAGATGCCGAGTTGTTACAGATTGCCCGCGAACGTGGGACAACGACCTTCCATGTAATGGGAAGCTGTAGGATGGGACCATCTAGTGATGCAACATCAGTGGTGGATGAAAAGTTGCGCGTTCGAGGTATTGATAACTTAAGAGTTGTCGATGCCTCGATTATGCCAACAATGTTATCAGCAAATTTAAATGCAGGAGCGATGATGATTGGAGAAAAGGGAGCCGACATGATCCTCGATAAGCCTGCGCTGGAGCCCATAATTATATCTGATTAGTGGAGAGATCCGATGTCATCTGAGTTTGATTATGTTGTGGTTGGTGCTGGATCAGCTGGATGCATCTTAGCCAGTCGTCTTACAGAAAGTGGAAAAAATACAGTTTGCTTGCTTGAGGCGGGGCCGCCAGATTGGAATCCATTTATTCATATCCCGGCTGGTTTTATAAAGACACTTTATAACCCAAAAATAAATTGGATGTACGAAGCAGAACCTACATATTGGACCGCCAACCGTATTATCGATGTCCCAAGAGGTAAAACTCTCGGCGGCTCCAGTTCTATTAATGGACATATTTATAACAGAGGACAGCGGCTGGATTACGACACCTGGTCCCAAAGAGGTAATAGAGGCTGGGGCTATGCCGATATTTTACCATATTTTAAGAAATGCGAACTACGGATTGGCGTTGGTGATGATACGTTCCGTGGTAGGGACGGCAACCTGCAAGTGACTGACTTGAACTATAAACATCCTTTGTGTGAGGCGTTTATGGAGGGTGCAGGGGAACTCGGTATACCTAGAAATCTGGATTATAATGGCTCTTTTCAGGAAGGTATTTCCTATGTTCAAAGAACGACTTATCGTCGACGAAGGGTTAGCACAGCTCGCGCTTTTTTAAACCCAGCTAAAAAAAGATCAAATTTAAAAGTTGTAACTAATGCCTTTGTAACGCGAATTTTACTAGATAATAAAACGGCGCATGGTGTTGAATTTAGTAAAGGTGGACGAGGAGGGGAGCTATCAAAGGTTTCTGCTAAAAAAGAGGTCATCTTATCGGGGGGAACAATAAACTCTCCTCAACTTCTGCAGCTGTCGGGTATTGGAGAGGGAGCGCTCTTGAGATCTTTGGGGATCAAAATTGTTCATGAACTAGCTGGTGTAGGGGAGAATTTACGTGATCATTATGCCCCTCGTTTTTGTGCTCGCGTCAAAGGAATAGAAACAATTAATGAACAATCAAAGGGCGTGAAGCTTCTTGGAGAGATTGCCAAATATTTTGTTGGCGGGAGGAGTATTTTGAACCTTAGTCCCTCCATGGTTTATGGGTTCTGGCACTCTGATCCAGTTGCTAAAAATAACGATATACAATTTGTTTTTGCGCCAGCGAGTTATAAGTTAGGGAAACACGGTCTCCTGGCCGACCATCCCGGATTTACAGTTGCCGCCTGGCAACACAGACCAGATAGTAAAGGTTGGGTCCGTTTGCGATCGGCAGACCCATTCGAAAAGCCAATAATACAGCCTAATTATTTATCCGAAGAAAGCGACCGTGCGGTTACGATAAAAGCTATGAAACTTGCTAGGAGTTTGATGCATACAAAGTCCATGAGTCCCTATTTTGATGGGGAAGAATATCCCGGCTCAGAGATTGAAAGTGATGATGAATTGCTGGATGCTGCTCGACATTGGGGTAGTACAACATATCACGTTATGGGAACATGTAGGATGGGTCCTGACAGTGATCCAATGGCAGTAGTTGATGACAATTTGCGCGTTAAAGGAATAGCGAATCTTCGCGTCATTGACGCGTCTATTATGCCCACAATGTTGTCGGCTAATTTAAACGCCGGTGCAATGATGATAGGAGAGAAGGGAGCCGACTTGGTTTTAGGTAACCCGGCCCCAGAACCAATAATTGTTGCAGACGATTCAAAACTTTAGATTATCTGAAAAAATGTAGTTTCTTTATTGAGATTAAAGGTTTGTAATGTCCCAAGAGTATTATAGTCATTTAAGATGCGAAAAGAGACCCTGTTTGTGAGACGATTTATCTGGATAATTATTGTGGCCTGTGCAGCTGTATCGCAAGTTGAGGCTAGCCGTGCAACCGAAAGTCATACGACATCGGCTTCAGCCACAGGTGCTCAAACTGTAGAGAATTTAATAAACGTTATTGAAAACCCGATTAAACGAGAACTCTTTCTGGACAGTTTGAAGCAAATAGTCGCTGAAAATGAACAGGCATTTGCACTCGATAAAAAAAATAAATCAGATGACTTTAAGAGAGAAAACTCAACTTCCCGTAATTTTGGGGGTAATTTAATGCGTGTGGTAGGAATGCAGACGGACCAATTTTTCGGTGCATTGACGCAGACAATTAAGAACTTAAACAATATAGGTGATGTCCCTCAATGGATAATCGACCAGATATCGACCAGAGAAAAGCAAGAATATTGGCTGGAACTTATTTTTGCTGGGATCCTATTTCCTATTTTTATAGCGCTCTCGGCAAAATGGTTAATCAACCTAGCGTTTAAACGAACTATTCAACGATTAAGAGCAGCTGCGTCTGAGACAGTTAGAGACCGAATGATGACAGGGTTGTTACGGGGAGTTTTGGAGGCAACTTCGGTGGGTGTGATCCTGATTTCGGGTTATTTAGTATTAAATCTAGTTCCCCGATCAACTCAGTCAGCGGAACTGGCAGAGTTATTTATAAACGGTATTGCTCTTGTTACGGGTATCGGAGTAGTTGCAAGAATTGTACTTGCACCACAGGCAGAGTTGTTGCGGCCAATCCCGCTGGCCTCGAGGACAACGGCTTATTTGTATGTTTGGATAATGCGAATTGCTACAGTTGGAGTGCTTGGATTTATAATTTCAAAAATGGCTGCGCACCCACAAAATTTCGACCGGAGACTGGCTGTTGATATTGTTTTTGCAGCGATCATCAGTGGCATGGTGTCAATTGTGATCTTGCAGTCTAAAGAACAGTTTTCAAGTTTTATAAGGGGCCTTGGTTTTGGAGGAATACGAAATAGAATAGCCGATATTTGGCATGTCCTGGCACTCATATACGTTTTCGTAGTATTTTGTGTGTTTAGTTCTGGGGCGCAAAATGGTTTTATCTATCTCATAACAGCTACACTGATCACAATTTTTGCCGTACTTGGTGGTTTACTTCTCTCGTTTTTATTTGGTCGTGCCATAGAGCGCATTTTTAGGATTGAGCCAAGTATAAATGAGAAATTTCCGGGGCTCAAAGACCGCAGTAACCTTTATCGACCAGTAATGAGGCGCATAGTAGATGTCTTTATTGGAATTTGTGTTTTGTTAATTTGTCTTTCAGGGTGGCAGATTAATTTATATGAAACTATTCCGCCAGAGATTGGTGCAAAGATTGTCAAAGGTTCGGGAACTATCTTGTTTGTATTAATACTTTGCGTCATAGGCTGGGAATTTGCCTCAAGTGCAATTTCTAAGGCGTTAGCTGAAAATAGTGGTGAAGACGCGCGAAAAAAAGTGGGAAGCCGAAGCAAAACACTTCTTCCTCTTCTTAGAAAAGCGATCCTAATCGCTCTGATTGTTTTTGGGGGACTTATTATCTTAGCCGAATTGGGGGTTGATATTGCCCCTTTATTAGCTGGAGCTGGTGTATTGGGTTTGGCTGTAGGGTTTGGTTCTCAGGCCTTGGTAAGAGATATCATTACCGGATTATTTATCCTGATAGAAGATACAATTGCTGTAGGTGATGTCGTCACCGTTGGCGGTCACACAGGAGTGGTTGAAGATTTATCGATAAGAACAATTAAGTTGCGGGATGTAGGTGGAACTGTTCACACAGTCCCATTCGGTGATGTAACTACAGTTGAAAATCTTACCAAAGATTATTCATTTGCACTCTTGGACATCGGGGTCGCTTATCGCGAAGATACCGATGTTGTTAGTAAAATTCTTGAGGAAGTATCTGCCGACCTTCAAACGGATGAAGTTTGGGGTCGTCGCATAATTGAACCTATCCAAGTTATGGGAGTTCATGAGTTAGCCGACAGTGCTGTGATTATTCGTTCTCGGATAAAAACACAACCTATTATGCAATGGGGTGTAAAACGGGAGTTTTTTAGAAGAATGAAGAAACGGTTCGATGCAGAAGGTATTGAAATGCCGTTTCCACATAGAACTCTATATTTTGGGGAAAATAAAGATGGGTCGGCACCGCCGGCACAAGTCCTAATCCAAAATGAATCAACTAATGAATGATAAAGTAAGTTAAATTATCATGTAATAAATAGGAGGTGTTATGTATCAATTAGGTGAATTGCAAATATTGAGGGCTGTTGAGAGCGAAGTTCCTATTTTTGATACCTATACGTTTTTTCCAGATGCCACGAAGGATGTAGTAGAAGCCAATAGAGATTGGCTTATGCCAAGATATATCGATCCAGAGAGCATTGAGATCATATTGTGCATTCAATCGTATATAATTAAGACACCGCACCACACAATCTTAGTTGATACATGCGTTGGAAACCATAAACCAAGACCAGCAAGACCCTCATGGGATATGCAGGACGGACCATTTCTAGCTGAGTTGGCGGCAGTTGGCGTGGTTCCTGAAGAAGTTGATTTTGTTTTATGCACACATTTGCATGTTGACCATGTTGGCTGGAACACTCAACTGATAAATGGAAAATGGGTACCCACTTTTCCAAATGCTAAATATATATTTTCGCGTAATGAATTTGAATTATGGCAAGAGCGATATTCATCGGGAGCGGCGGTGCCAGTACCGTTAGTTTATGAGGATAGTGTTTTACCCATCGTGGAAGCTGGACAAGCTTTAATCGTTGAAGACAGTCATCAAATTGATGATGGAATGTGGCTGGAACCAGCACCTGGTCACACGCCTGGGCATGTTATGCTGAATTTGAAGTCCGGTGATAATACTGCGCTAATGAGTGGGGATGTAATACACCATCCTCTACAATTGATTAGACCCGAATGGTCCAGTAGGGCCTGCGAAGATCCCGTCCAATCGGCTGTTAGCAGAACAAAAATGCTCGAGCGGATTGCTGATACCAGTACGTTATTATGTCCAGCACATTTTGGATCGCCTACAATGGGCCATGTCATCAGTCATGCAGCTGGCGGTTTTCGCTATAATCTCATTGATCGATAAATTACAGAATTATTAAGTGGGGGGATTAAACCTTGTCACCCCCAACTATAATCATTTGACAGATGAAAATTTTGTAGGCATCAAAATCTGATTGTTTACAGAGGCAACGATTTGCCCATCCGCTTCCGTGGCGGCCCGTTTTTCCAACCATTCCGGATCAGTAGCAAAAGCGTCCCATTTTTTTTCTCTGTCCGCCAATGATTCCCATTCCAATAAATAATACAGATCTTGATTAGAGTCACCAATTCCTACTGTCCAGAAACCGGCTTGTTTTATTCCATGACGCTCCCAAAGTTTAAGCGTGACTGTTTCGAAGCGGTTAAGAAGAGCGGGTAGTCTTCCTGGAATACAATGATAAATTCTTAGTTCATAAATCATATTACTCACCTAAAAAAGTTTAATATTGGATAATATATTAGTTTAACAAATTATTAATAATGTCTATTAATAATTGTCAGCCTAGATAACATTAGGTTGGGTAAATTTTTGTTTAGAGAGATATTCAGGGTTAGATAACTCTAGCCGTTGACAGACTTGCCCCTCTAATTCTTCCAGAATTGGTCCTAAAAGACTATCATCGTATTTACCCTTACGAATGTCTTTTGCTAATTTGTGAACTGAGAAATTATATTTAGAATTTTTGTTGTTTGTTAAAAAAGAGTGGGAGGGATTGAAAGATATTTCCTGTATCTCTGAATCTTTAATCGGTTCTGAGTTTTTTGCCAGACTTCGAATAACAATGTCGAGCCCGGATTGCGTCATTTTTGCGGTTTCGAGTTGATTAGCAGGTAAGTTGGGAAAAATATCCTGATCCAATATATCACGAATTGTCTTCAACAAATTCACCATAGTTTGTCTATTTTGCATGACCACTTCCGTCGAATTTCTTTATTTGGCTAAGAATATCATGTTCTATTTCATCTGCTTTTTGCCCTGTCAAAAGCAGTTCTAATCTTTTCTTTCTATCACTGAGATATCGTTGTCCTTGCTGATGAGCAATTAAAGCCCATTTAACAGTA
>QCQB01000055.1 GCA_003212315.1 SAR116 cluster bacterium AG-447-C21
GCTTTCACCGTTTATTATTGGTATAGTTGAAACGCGCACATCTATAGATCTTCCTGAAACATTGACAGTTATTCTCCCGTCTTGTGGCAGTCGTTTTTCTGCAATATTTAAATTTGCTAAAATTTTAATGCGGCTGATAAGCATTTCTTTTAAGTATTCGGGAGGCAAATTTCCAAGTTCTAGTAATTTACCGTCCACCCGATAGCGTAGTTTCAAACCTGAGGATGAGGACTCAATATGCAAATCCGATGCCTCGTTTGAAATAGCAGTGTTGATCAGCTGATTGAATAATTTGACCGCAGGAGAATCTTCTTCGATAGAAACTTCGTCTTTTACACGGTTCTTCAATGCGGGAGATTTTTTGGCCTCTTCTTGGTCGTAAAGTCGATCGAATGCCCGGTCAAGGTCGCCGGCTTTGGCCAATTGTATATTTACATCTTTGTTAACGAGCAGCTTCATAGACTGAAGTGACATCTTGTCTAGGGGATCTGATAACGCGAATGTTATTGATGTGGCGTCCTCTATGATGGGAAGCATACGCTTTTGGCGAAGAAAAGAAATGTTAGCTCCACCCGCTTTTAAAGGCGCATTTGGGAATTGCTCAGTATTGGCAATTGGCAAATCAAGATATTCAGCTAGAACTTCAAGCATATCCGACTCTTCCACAAGACCAGAGGCAATTAATGCCAGATCTGGACGGTCGCTATCCTGTAATTGAAGGTTGTGTATAGATGTCGTGTCATCCAAAAGGCACCGCTTTCTAATAACGGCGAGAAGTCCTTGCAATTCAACCATTTAAATTCCCAATCTTGGGCCTAAAAAACAAACAAGGTTTAAAAAAGATTTTTAATCTAAAAGTGGATTCAGTGTAGAGTTTTAATAGTATGAGGTAAATAATGCTTATCCCAAAACTTTTAAAAATGGAATTTTTGTCCTAACACAGTTAGTCTTAAATTTCTTCTTCAGTTATTTACTAATATTTAGATGGATTGAGAAAAAAATGAGCGACGTTTATTCAGAAAAGTCTTATGGGGCGAACGAGGTAGGGTTTGGAGAAAAGTTAGGTATTCTCGTAGTTGACTTTCAAAAGAGCTTCACTGACCCGAGGTTTACAATGGGAGGCAGTGATAGGATAGACCGCTCCGTCGAAAAAACCGCGACCTTATTGAAAATAGCTCGAGAAAAAAATATCCCGGTTGCGAGTTGTTTTGTTGCCTACCCAAACGTTGATTCTATGCCGTATTGGAAGGTTGGCGTGATAAAAGAAACACTTTTTGAAGGATCTGAAGCGGTTGAGCTTGACCCAAGAATAGCAGACCCTGATTACGATTTTGTATTCCAAAAAGTGGGTGCATCTGCATTTTTTATGACCCCGTGTTCTGCGTTTTTTACTAAACATCGTGTTGACACAATTGCGGTCACGGGTTGTGTAACTAGTGGATGCGTGAGGGCGTCTGCGGTCGATTCCTTTCAATTTGGTTTTAGAACAATGCTTGTGGACGATTGCTCTGGAGATCACGACGAACGACCACATCAAGACACGTTGCGCGATGTTGGTCGAAGATATGCGGATGTTGTTCAGAGTGAAGATGTGATACAATATATTATGAGCAATCAGCAGCTTTTCTAGGAGTCACTGACTAATTTTACAACTGCAAGGCGACTGCCTCAATCTAGTTGGCTTAAAGATTGGATGTCGTTCTTAACAGCATAACGGCAAACAAATTTTGATCATCGGTCCATGTCTTTACAGGGTATAAACCTGCTTTACTAGACATGGCTGTGAAGCTTTCTTTGGTAAATTTGTAACAGTTCTCTGTGTGGATCGTCTCTCCCTCCAGGAACTCAAATAGCTCTTTATTGATCGATACGGTCTGTTCTGTCGTGCTTTTCAAATGCATCTCTATGCGACCTTTATTTTCATTATATCGCGCTTCATGTTCAAAGGTATCCAGATTGAAATTACCGCCCAACTCGTCATTTATTCGAGATAAGAGATTTTTATTGAAGGATGACGTGATTCCTCGTTGATCATCATAGGCTGCCAACAGCGTTTCGATATCTTTTTTTAGATCAAATCCAATTAAGAGAAGACCATCAACGCCAATAGTTTTGGTTACTCCCTCTAGAAATTGGATGGCTAGGTCAGGTTCAAAATTTCCAATGGTTGAACCGGGAAAAAATGCGACATGCTTTTTAGGGGGATGTGAAAACCCTGGAATTGGGATTGGTTTTGTAAAATCAGCGGCTACTGGCAATATTTCAAGATCAGGATATAAATTTTCTAGGTTTTTAGCTGATGCAAATAATTGATCTTCAGAAATATCGACAGGAATTAATCCGACTGGTTCGTTGAGAAAATTTAGGAGAATTTTTATTTTTTCTAAAGCGCCAGAGCCATATTCTATAAGAGCTGTATTATCTCCAATTTGGGATGCAATATCTTCTGCATTCTGATTTAGAATCTTGATCTCGGTGCGTGTAGGATAGTATTCGGGCGTCGTACATATTTCAGTGAATAGTTGGGCGCCTCGATTATCGTAAAAATACTTTGGCTTCAGGGTCTTTGGATTTTGACTTAAACCCTCAATGACGTCGTTTAAAAAATCATTATCAATACGATTGTAACTGGCTTGCTGTTTCAACTCGATTATTCCCTAATCTAAATATTATTTTGCAAGTCGCAAGCCAGAGAATTGCCAACGATCAGGGGGATAGAAAAAATTTCGATATGTTGGACGGATATGCGATTGGGGTGTGGCACAGGATCCCCCTCTTAAGACCATTTGGCCCGACATAAATTTACCGTTATATTCTCCCACTGCGCCCTCGGCTACTTTAAAGCCAGGGTATGGGACGAATGGACTTGCAGTCCATTCCCAGACATCGCCAAACATCTGATTTAACCCTATTTCTGTGGCCGGTAGAGGGTGGTAGGCGCGACTTTCTAGAAAGTTACCGGATATTTGACATGTTTGTGCAGCATTTTCCCATTCTGCTTCAGTTGGAAGCCGACAATCGGCCCAGCGTGCATATGCGTCTGCCTCGAAATAACTAATATGGCAAACCGGTGTATTGGGATTGATTGGCCTTAGCCCACTTAAAGTAAACAGAAGCCACTCATCTCCTTTTTGTTCCCAATATAGTGGGGCTTTCCACTTTGAATTACAGCATTCTGACCAACCATCCGACAACCAAAGTTCAGGTTTTTGGTATCCACCGTCTCTTATAAATTCCATATAGTCTAAATTTGTAACTGGATGCGAGGCAAGCTTGTATGGTTCTAACCATTTTTTATGTCGCGGGCTCTCACAGTCGAATGCAAAGGTTTCTCCATCCGTACCAATTTCCATCAAACCACCATCAAAACGCAGCCATTCTCTCTCTTGGTTGGGTGAAGCTTCCCAAGGTTCTGCCTCATTATAGATTGGGTTTATTGGATTACAGCTCAAAGTATATTTTATATCTGTAAGTATTAACTCTTGGTGTTGCTGTTCGTGGTTCAATCCTAATTCTAATAATCCTAATTTATCATTATCAAGGTCACGGTGGAGATAGGTAAGCATCGATTTATTGATGTGAGATCGATAGGCATATACCTCGTCGATTGAAGGTCGTGTCAGGAGACCCCGCATATCCCTTGCATGTCTTTCGCCAATTTGTTCATAGTAGGAGTTGAACAGAAAATTAAAAGCGGGATTAAACTCTTCGTAGTGTTTTAACTCAGGTTTGAGAATAAAGGTTTCAAAAAACCAAGTTGTATGGGCTAGGTGCCATTTTGTCGGGCTGGTGTAGGCAGTGGCTTGGACGCATTGATCCTCTGCACTAAGACCATTAGACAGAATTTCAGTTTGATTGCGAACATGCAAAAATGAATTTTCCGTATCTTTACCGATACTAATTTTTTCACTATTTTCTGCGACTGACAAAGGCATGTTAAATTCTCTTTATTATTTCAAAAGGAATTAGCATACCACTACTTAGACCACCACCTTTGTTTTTAAAAAAATAGATTATCAAAGTCGATGTATTAGACGGCTCCCATAATGATTTCGGTTTGATCGTCTGGCACGTAAAAATAAGATCCTGGCCTAAAGTCATATCCTAGATCTCCAAGAAGTCGACGTTGCCTCGGCGATGCATGTTCAACGACTTCTGGGATATCTTTGAAGTCGTAACACCGCATGAACATTTGGCAGTAATTATAAAGTAGGGTTTTGCGTGCTTTCCCAGAGTTGTTTGCCGCCGGGCCGTGCCATAGTGCATGGGAAAATATATAACAATCACCAGCTTTGCCCTTTAGCTGAACGGCTCCTGGGGTATTGGGGCCAACAGGTGGGTCTTGATTGACTTGTATAGGTCTCATGTGACTACCCGGAAAGACTGTAAAGTTGCCGCAATCAGGACCCTCAACGTCGGAGAGTAAATACATCGCTTTCACGGCAATTGGGCGACTTGTTTCCATTACCCGGATTTCCCGTTGGCCCTCGCCTCCATCCGTGTGCGTATATCCAGGAAAACCATCACCAGATGCTCTAACAATGGCCTGGGACATGCTGAAAATGATATTGGGGCCCATTATATCGACGATTAGATCAAAAACCTCTTTTCGATCAATGAGCTCTATAAAGGCCTGGTTATATGAAAGAATATCTCTTCTATCCATGAACGCTTCCGTATTCTGGTCAGCACATTTATCTACCCAGCCATAATGCCCCCTTGGAAGCATGCCCGAAATCGGCTCCCATCCAGGCAGTGATCGAAAGTTATCTATCTCATTTGAAAAAAACTCAATCTCTTCAGAATTCAGTGCACCCTCGATGCACAGATAACCATCTACAGCCCATTGGGTTCTCTGTTCGGCACTAAGTTTTTGCATCATTTCTCCCCTTTGGCAAAAAAACGGAAAGCCAAGATTTGTATATACTCTAAATTTTATAATTTAGGGTGACCCAAAAAACTCGATTTCGCAAGAAAGCAGAGCTTATTTTCTTCATATTTCACAATTGTGTAATAGATACTATTTTCAATTGCCGATGTGATTTTAATATGTGGTTGATGGTTAGTTCTTTTATATTAATGCCGTTTGGTTGACTATTATACAATGCATTTAAGACTCTGGCTGGAGTATCAAACTGCGGAGAAAAATTAGTATGGAAACTAACAAAATATTGCAGACCCCGCCGAGGCTATTAACGCAAAGCAAGCGAGAAGAATATTTCGAAAAAGGTTTCGTCACTCTGGAAAATATTATCCCTGTAGAATGGATAACTCGGCTTTCTATTTGTTCTGATAGACTATTGGAGGAGAGCCGTGCTGTTACGGAGTCGAATGACGCATTTGATTTGGGTCCACAACATAATGACAGATCGCCGCATGTTCGAAGATTGAAGGCGCTCGTTGATCGTGATCCGGTTTATTGGGAATTTGCTTCCGAGTCGTTACTGGGAGACATAGCGGCCGATTTAGTAGGGCCTGATGTTAAATTCCACAGTTCGAAATTAAATTATAAATGGCCAGGAAGCGGGGAGGTTGTGAAGTGGCATCAAGATATTCCGGCCTGGCCCCACACCAACTACAGTCTTGTTACACTTGGGGTGTATCTGGAAGATGTGACAGAGATAAAAGGTCCCCTCGTTTCAATTCCTAAAAGCCATGATGGACCGTTGTTTTTTCATACCGATGATAATGGTAAATGGAGCGGTACCATTAATGAAGATGATATGGAGAATGTGGATCAGAATAGTGCCGAAAAAATGATTGGTCCAGCTGGCAGCGTGGTAGCGATAAATTGCAGGACAATTCATAGCTCGGCGGAGAATTTGTCGGAGCGGGTTCGGCCAGTGGCATTATTTGTCTTCAGTTCAGCTGATGCCTTTGCCTGGATGCCCCAGCCAACACCAACATCAAAAACAGGCCAAATCATTCGCGGGTCACCAGCGCGAATTGCGCACTTGGACCCTCGGCCTTGTCCGGTACCCCCAAATTGGGAAAAAGAGGGATATAATTCTATATTTACCGCTCAAAGAGTGGATGAAAATAAAGTGATGTAGTTTCGTTTACAATCACTTCTTCAGTTAGTGATAAAGGAGAACCGCATGAAGTTACCAATCGAAGACGCTCTGAAGTTAGTCGTGGAGGTTATGAAAAAATATGGCCATAATGAGGAATACGCCATGATAATAGCCGAGCACATAATAGATTGCGAATTACGTGGTTTAGCCTATGGCGGGCTAGCTAGAATTGTTAGTATCACGGAAAGATTGGATCGAACCGGGGCACCGGACAGGCCAGTAGAAACAATTCACGAAACACCCGTGTCTGCCAGACTGGATGGGCACGATAACTTAGGCTACGTGGTCGCCTTAAAAGCAACAGAAATAGCTATCGAAAAAGCCAGCGTGTCAGGAATATCCTTAGTAGGTGCTAATGAGACATGGTATACGGGCATGTTATCATACTTTGCGGAAATAGCAGCTGCACGTGGAATGATCACTATTATTGCTTCCAATGCCACTCCATGGGTAGCGCCTCATGGGGCCGTTGACGGTCGGTTTGGGACTAACCCCATTTGTTTTGGTTTTCCAAGTGAGAGAGACCCAGTGATCTGGGATATTGGAACTTCTTCTATTATGCATGCCGAAGTAATGTTAGCTCGTCGTCTTGGGAACGAAATCGGGGATGGGCTAGCCTTTGATGCCGCGGGTAATCCTACGCAAGACCCGGAAGCAGCATTGGGAGGAGCTTTTACACCTTGGGGAGGACATAAAGGTGCAGGACTTGGGATGATCGTACAAATGCTGGGTATATTGGCAGGTTCGCCCGTCGAGCCCCCAGACTTGGCGGGGTTTGGTTTTCTAATCATTGCAATGAAACCTGATCTATTGATGCCCGAACCTGAATATAGGCGCAAGGTATCCGCATATGCGGAATATGTTCGAAGTGCTCGACCCGTTAGTGGCGGTGAGGCGGTCAGGATGCCGTTTGAACGGTCGGCACGAGTTCGTCGTCAAAGATTAGAGGAAAACGAGATAGAGGTTAGTGATCTGGTTTATAAAAGATTAAATAACATTATTAATTAATTATGAACATTGCAGACTTATATCTGAACGCTGATGCTATTGTAGGAGTTGCATCAGCTACAATATTATTTAATAGAAAATAGACTGAAACACCCAAATTTAAACTGAGGATTTATAGATGACAGGACTTTATTACGAACAATTTGAAATAGGAATGGAGTTTAAGCATTCTTTAACACGAACCGTCACCGAGTCGGATAATCTGCTTTTTTGTGCTTTGACACATAATCCACAACCGCTTCATCTGGATGAGGAATTTTGTAAAGGGACGGAATATGGCCAACGTATTGTTAATAGCCTGTTCACTTTGGGGTTAGTAATCGGGGTTTCGGTTGGCGATACTACTTTAGGTACCACTCTTGGTAATTTGGGTATGACTGATACGCGGTTCGCAAATCCCGTTTTCCATGGAGACACAATAAGGTCTGTTACAAAAGTAAGAGAGAAGCGAGAGTCAAAATCGCGACCAAATGCGGGATTGGTAATTTTCGAGCATTACGGCTTCAATCAACGTGACGAAGAGGTGGCTTTTTGTGTGCGTACAGCATTTATGATGAAGACACCGTCATGATTATACGATCATGGTTATTTGTACCCGGAGATTCTGAACGAAAGCTGGAGAAAGCCCGCGATAATCCAGCAGATGCTTTGATATTGGATTTAGAAGATTCCGTTTCAGATGACCGGCAAGAGTTGGCGCGGCAGATGGTGAGGGATTATCTAATCGATCGTAAAGATAGATCGCGCCAGCAACTCTGGGTCCGAATCAATCCGTTGGATACCGAATTATCCTTGCCGGATTTAGCAGCAATTATGCCAGGGGCTCCAGACGGGATTTGTTTACCAAAAGTGTATTCAGCAGCGGATGTAAATACATTGGCTAATTATCTTTCTGCATTGGAAGCACGAGAGGCCTTGGAGCAAGGTTCTACAAAAATACTTGTGGTGGCAACCGAAACAGCAGCTTCTATTTTGAGTTTCCATACTTATTTGGAAGGTGTAACAGACCGTATGACTGCTATTACATGGGGTGCGGAGGATTTATCTGCGGCACTGGGAGCTAGTGATAATATGCATCCAACTTCGGGAGGCTATGATGATCCATATCTTTTGGCCAAATCATTATGTCTGGCGGCAGCAAGAGCGGTAGATGTTCAACCGGTTGGGGTGGTTTATGTAAATTATAAAGATATGGATGGTCTAGAGACTGATTGTTTTAATGACCGGAAATCAGGTTTTATCGGGAAAGTAGCGATCCATCCTGCACAATCATCTGTTATAAATAAGACATTTACGCCTTCAGAAGATGAAATAACTTATGCAAAAAAAGTTGTAGCAGTGTTTGAAGAAAACCCAGGCCTCGGTGTCGTTGGTTTAGAGGGGAAAATGCTCGACATGCCGCACTTGAAACAGGCACACAATATACTGTCGATTGCAGCAGAAATTGCCCAACGTGATAAGTTATAGGTGCGCGGAAACTGCGGCTTAGGCGGTTGCGGTTTCTCCTTCCTCTTGTTGGGCGGCGAAAATAGAATCATACCCCCCGGACCAGT
Source organism: SAR116 cluster bacterium AG-447-C21 (assembly GCA_003212315.1). GTDB lineage: Bacteria > Pseudomonadota > Alphaproteobacteria > Thalassobaculales > Thalassobaculaceae > UBA7326. Next base: position 8,636 of record QCQB01000055.1, read on the forward strand.
CAGGAGGTAGGGGGCATGGATCCGAGTCAAATTCGGCGTAGCGCGCCGGTCGTCCTCGAACTAAATTCAGTGCCTGTTTGCAGGGAGCAGGATGAGCCGTAACTGTCAAGGCGTCTGCTGCTGAATATGCATTGATTAATAAAGGTCTCGATCTACTCGAATTATTTGGCATAGAGGCGTGAACGGTCCGGCAATGATGAATGGTGATAGTTCCGGCTTTGCCTTTCATCCACCCGGTTTTCCCCACTGGAAGCTTGGCGGCGTCTTTATCTTGCATTGCTCCTACCCATTCGTCTTTTTCATTATAATGACTATAAATAGGACCATTCTGGCTTCCTGGAATCGCCCCCATCGGTCCCATTTCATCATCAACATCATTCATATATAGACCAATGGCTAGGACTGAATAATTCGTGTGGGGATAAAACGGTATATCTTGGTGCCATTTTACTTCTTCTCCGCCTCCTGACCATTTAAAGTTCAATTTGGAATGGTGAAAAATAACATCAGGTCCAAGTAGATCTTCGGCCACGTCGACGATGGGGCCCTTACTGGCAAATTCCCAATATGTTTCGTGGTGCGATACTGGGCTTGTCAACCTTCGAAGGCGCGGATTATTGTGTTGATGCCCTGAATCTAAATCAAATTTCGAATCTGATTTTGTATAGGTACGACTCTCGTCAATAAACTCATTTGTCACGGCCCATAAACGGTCTAACCATTCGTCGCTTATGAAGCGGTCGAGTACTAGATAACCATCCTTAAAATAAGCCTTGCGTTGCGCGTCTGATAGAACTTTAGGTTTGTGGGAAAGTATTTTCTCAATTTTCATAACTAGTCCTTTATTTTATTCACAACCATCAAGGCTTTTGACGATAGGAGTAATAAGCCATAAGCAGAAGTATGATCGCATCAAAACATAATGTTTGTTTGCGAGCAAGATCAGGGCCTGAATTCCGCTTTTTCTGTTCCTTCGTAATAGGTTGCTAATTGCCTCTCCGTTGCATCTTTATGCGCTGCCAAAGCGTCCAATGATAAATCTTCTTGTGGTTCGGGTTCTAAATCAAAATTAGAATATTCATCTATCCCTCGAACCAGCGCTGCCGAATCCCTTATTTTAAGTTGTTTAACGTAGGTTGGTATATATCTAATAGCCAGTCCTATACGCCTAAAATTGGTCGTGTTGGGCGCTGATCCATGCGCGGCTCGTATATGATGGAGAGATATTTCACCTGCTTTGAGGGGGGCGTAGATACCATCCTCCTCATTTATATCGATAGAAATTTCTTGTCCCCGAGTAAGTAGGTTATCACTATCAAATGTATCTGTATGTTCTATTTGGTCCCATTTATGGCTGCCTAATAAAAATTTCATGGCGCCGCTCTCTACCGGTGCGTCAGACATAGCAAACCAGGCCGTTAGAACGTCGGCTGGTTCTAGACCCCAATATGTTGAGTCCTGGTGCCAAGATACAAAACTGGGATCATTTGCTTCCTTAATGAAAAAATTTGTTGTCCAGCACATTATATTGGGGCCAATCAAATCTTCGACAGCATCCAATATTTTTGGATTTCGAATTATTTCATTTGCCCAAGTAAATAAAAGATGGACCTTATGCCGCCATTCCTTTTGGATGGGGCCACCACTATCCCTCTCGTATTGTTCCAGTCTACGTTGTAATTCACCTGCTTCTATCTCGGGCATTACTTTAATAGGAAAAACAAGTCCATCATTTTGGTACGTGGCGATCTGTTCCTTACTAAGAAATTTAGGCATTCAATCATCCTCATTTAATTCGAAAGAATTCTGAAACTTTATATTCGTGTATATTATATCTATTTTTTATAGACAGTTTTTAATTAAATGCGCATAAAATTAAGCTTGGCTTTAGGATTTTAGCTGAAATTAATATAACGTTGATATAATTGAGATTAATAAGGGTATGCTGTGTTATGTCACTGAGGATAGGCGATAGAATTCCAAACTTTCAATTACCATCCAAAGATGGCCTAAAACGAATTTTTTATTTTGAGTTAAATGGCGGTGTAATTATTTTATTGGCCGCTCGCGGGCCTGTCGCAGCTATTAATGAGTGTTTCACTGAACTCGGTTCGTGCATGGAAGTGATCAATGGCTTTGGAGGTCAAGTGTTTGCTGTAACCGACCATGTTTCTAAAATTAAAGAAAATTTATCATCCTCTATAATATTTGAAGACAAAGAGGGGAGATTAAGCGATCTATTATTATCCGACTCAGATGCGAAATGCCAAAACTTGAAATTACTGGCACTTGACCCCAATCAAAGGGTTCTAGTGCAATTCCCAATAAGTGAGCCCAAACAGGATATACATGCCTCTATTAACGCGGTAAAGGCTCTTCTTGATGCACCACAACCCCCTGCTACAACTCTTCAATATGGAGCACCTGCGTTATTGATGAACAACCTCATAGATCTAGACCTTTGCAGTCGTCTTATAGAAAACTGGAAAAAAGATCATCAAGAAGGTCAGGTAAATGATGGTAAAAGTAACGCTCCTGACGCATCTATAAAAAAAAATAGAGAGCATGTTGTACGAGATCCGGACTTGTTTCGGGAGATAGCAAGTACAATTGGACCCAGAATAGCGCCTGAATTAGAAAAGGCGTTCAATTTTGAACAACGCCTGAGATTTGAGGCTTTCACGGTATTATCGTATTCAGATGATAGGGAGGATTTTTTTGCTCCACATAGGGATAATCTACGTCAAACACAAAAACGAAGGTTTGCGATGTCATTGAATCTCAATGAGGGATATGAGGGGGGAGAGTTGTGGTTTCCGGAATATGGCAAACACAAATACCTTCCGGCTGCAGGAGCCGGTGTAATCTTTTCCTGTAGCTTACTGCATGAAGCTCTTCCCGTAACTAAAGGTCAGCGCTGGGTAATGGTGACCTTTATGTGTGATTAATCAAAAACAGTTTCTAGATAATGACTTGCATCGACGACAGCTTCTATAACCGTTGGCCCATCTGCTTTAAGTGCTTTTTCAAGCTCTTCCTTTAACCCGGCCTCGTCGCGCACGCCGATTGCAGGCACCCCAAAATAATGTGCCGGCGGTGCCTCGTATTGATCCATTTCTACTTGTGACCCATATTGAGCATATTGACGTTTTTCCTGTTTGATTTGTATTAGAGAAAGCCAGCGATCATCGAGTACCACAACTGGAATAGCGAGCCCCTGTCGTCTCGCCGTCGCTAATTCACCTACGGTCATTTGAAAGCAGCCGTCCCCAATCAAACAAATTACAGGAAGATCGGGGCGAGCAATTTTAGCTGCGATAGCACCGGGCAGACCTATTCCCATAGATGACCATCCATTAGTCACATGACAGGTTTTAGGATCATGTGCCTTCCACTGGCTAGCGATTTGATGTGTGTGTGCACCAACATCGTAGCTAATAATTCCATTTTTAGGAACAGTTTCACGCACAATGTCAATTGCTCGATGAGGCGTGAAGTTTTTTGAAAGTGGGCGCAAAGACTTGTTGAAATCACTTACATGCGCGGCCAACTCTTCTTGGGTCCATTTGTTTTGCGCTTTCTTTTGCTGAAGTAAGTATTCAAGTGACGTAGTGATGTTTCCTGTCATATTACCGACTAGATTGACTGAGTCAGCGATATCAGGATCTTCAATATCAATCGATAACAATGGTGTGTTTCCGATCCAGGCTTCATATTCGACTTCGATTGTATCAAACCCTAAACCTATAATTAAATCAGCGGATTGTATGAATTTGCGTTGGATTTGGCGTCTGCCTCTCTCTATGCAGCCGATACTCAATCGGTGGTCTTCATCAATCATACCTTTCGCCATTGTCGAGGTTAAAAAAGGTATTTTATGATGTTCCACGAATGCCTTTAAAAGTTCTGGCTTTTGCATTCGCATAGCAGATGAACCTAAAACGACAAGTGGACGTTCAGCCTCGGATATTAGAGAGTTAGTATTGTTTAAATTATTCTCGTTTGTTTCTTCCGGTGTGAGCTCTATTTTGATAGGTCTAACGACGTCATCGTTTGCTGGGGCTAACGACACATCCTCGGGAAGGTCTATGTGAACAGGACCCATCGGTTCTGTCAGTGCAATTGTCAGGGCCTTTTGCATTATTTCAGCTACGTTATCATGGGTGGCAGCAAAGGAAGCTTTTGTTATAGGTGCAAAAAGAGCATGATGATCAATCCACATTTGTATTCGGCGACCTAACTGGGGAGTATTGAGGTTACATGTGATTGCGATCATCGGCGATCTGTCCAGGTATGCACTGCCGACGCCTGTTGCTAGATTGGTTGCTCCGGGTCCCAGTGTCGCAATGCAAAACCCAGGTTTTCCTGTCATTCTTCCCATGACATCAGCTGCAAATGATGCTGATCCCTCGTGCGCAGTTAGGACAAATTCCATTCCGCCCAATCTCATTGACTCGATCAAAGGTAAAACGTTTCCGCTTGGAATTCCAAATCCATGCGTGACGCCTGCCTGTTGAAGACATTTTACGATGAGGTCCGAGTTATTCATTTACCAGCTCCAACTGAGTCAATTTATTTTATTTGTAAGTTTATTTAAAACGTTTGCCAAACCAAATTGTTGGTCTAGTCATTGTTGCCAGAAGAAACAACAATAGCACGCCACCTGCAAGTATAAAGATTTGCTGGAAACTTTTATTAAAAATTGCTTCTGAATGAAGACCTGTTTCATGATTAATTTTATTTAGCCAAGCAAATCCTAGGGTAAGCAGAGAGACCCCCGATACCACTCCTATAGTTCGTGTAAGCATAACGATACTGCCACTTACGCCGCGTTGACTAACCGGTAGTAATCCCGTGACAGTAAAAAGGTAAGATGACTGAAACAGACCGGTTCCAATACCCTGTAAAAAGATGGCTGGGATCATCCAGTACAGATTTACAGAGGGATCGGCGTACCCAATCAAACACAGACCAATACCCGTTATGAGAATTCCGGAAAAGCTCATGTGATTCGACTTAAACTTGCCAATTAACTTTCCTGATATTAGACCAGCGATGCTCGTTCCAATAAATCCAATAGATAGAATAAATCCAGCCTCATTAGTCG
>QCQB01000056.1 GCA_003212315.1 SAR116 cluster bacterium AG-447-C21
TAGAAGAAATTGCCACGCAACTGGGATTGAAGCGACCCCTATTAATAGTAAAGAGATAAACTTCCATAGGCGAACCCCAGCTAAGAAAAATATCGCTGCGCCTATTAATAAAATCATTCCTGCAGTCCCAAGGTCTGGTTGTCGCATAACCAAAACCACAGGCGCTAGAATAATTAAAGTCGGGATAACTAAATATATTGGTCGTGCAATCTCTTCAAACGTACGCCCATGAAAATATCTTGCTAAAGTTAATATTAAAACAATCTTCATTACTTCTGAGGGCTGTAATTTTATAAAGTATAAGTCAATCCAACGTTGAGCCCCCATGCCAACATAGCCCGTCAGTTCCACTGCTAGGAGAAGAATAAAAGTAAGAATATACAGGAAATAAGCACTTTTTAAAAAAACTTTAATGTCAATCAAAGCTATTAAAACTGCCAAAAATAAACCAAGGAGAAACCGCTGGAAATGCTTGTTAGCCCAAGGTTCCATATTACCATTGGATGCAGAATATAACATAGCTACCCCAATGAAGCAGCCAATAGAAATCAAAAATAATAATCCAAAATTTAATTGTTTAATCCTATAAATGATTGTCGCATCTGATGAATCATTAAATTTCGGTCTCATGGCGCCATTCATAATAACGACCCTAATTAGTTTTGGTTTCACAAAGTGATTGGATCTAACATAATAGTTTTTTCTAATATATCACGAGCTATTGGAGCCGCCATCGTGCTACCACCCCCACCATGTTCAACAACAACAGATACGACATAACGGGGCGAGTTTAATGGTGCATAGCCAACAAACATAGCATGATCCCGTTCAGCCCAAGGTTTATCTATATTTTTCACTTTACCAGCTCGCCTATCATCAAGCGATATCCTCTTCACTTGAACTGATCCAGTTTTGCCACCAAACTTAACGGACGAAGACGCTCTAAGAACACCTCGTGCTGTTCCTAGGGCTCCATTTGTGACTCTATTCATACCGTCTACAACAACCTTCAAATGCTTAGGGTTTAAATTTAATGAGTTCCTATTGGAGTTTGCTCGCATCATAGACTTTAATAATCTAGGTGTTACCATAAAACCACCGTTTACAAGTCCAGCTGTCATGCGCGCTAATTGTAAAGGTGTACACAAGATAAAACCCTGCCCAATACTTGTAATTAGTGTTTCTCCCTGATGCCATTTCTGTCCAAGGGTTGATTTTTTCCAGCCCGAGGAAGGAACCAACCCTGCTCGTTCTCCCGGGAGTTCTATGTTTGATTTTGCACCAAAACCAAAACGCCGAGCCATCGCTGCAATCTTCTCAATTCCTAATCTCTTTGCTATCTCATACAGGTAAACATCGCAGCTTTGCTCAATAGCTTGGTTCATCTCAATCGGACCATGCCCATGCTTTTTCCAACAATGGAAACGCGTGTCCCCTACATCTATATAGCCTTTACAGTCTACCTTTTTTTTCTCATGCCAAATCCCAGCCTCCAATGCGGCAAGACAAACAATCATCTTAAACGTAGAACCTGGTGAATACTGTCCAGCAATCGCCTTGTTAGTCATTGGTGAAAGAGGATTAGCCAGAAGCCTTTCCCAATCTCTTGCATTCAAGCCATGAATAAATCGGTTAGGGTCAAAACCAGGGGTTGATGTTATCGCCAGAACCTCACCGCTAAAAGCATCCATTACGACAGCAGCACCGCTCTCTTGCGATACAAGTTTACCATATTTATCAAAATTCACTGTGCCAGAAGTCGGGTCAACCCCTAAAGGCAATCGCTCTCCCTTCTTCAGCGCCAAAATGACCCTTGGATCATCAACGGGAACAGGTCTAGAGTTCCCCATAGCCAATCTCTGATTGACAAACTGTTGAAGTCTCACATCTATAGTGAGGTCAACATCGTTACCTATTTTTTGCTCCGTCCCGGGTAATCTTCTCACGATCCGCCCTACAGCATTTACTTCCACTTGCCGTTGTTGAGCGGATCCTCTCATTTTGATGTCAAGAGCTTTTTCTATACCACTTTTTCCAATTCTGAAATCAGGAAGTTCTAATAGTGGATCACCTGTTTGTTCTGTCTCTGAAACAGCTGATACATAGCCAGTGACATGAACTGCATTTTCACCATAAGGGTAAAACCTACCTCTTCCAACGTCTATCCTTATTCCTGGCAAATAGGGCGTATTAATGGCAACCGATGCAATATCTTCCCATTTTAAATTGTCGGCTATAGAAACTGGTACAAAATCTCTTTTTGACCGAATTTCTCTTAAAATTCGTTTCATATTAACATCGTCTATCTTAATAATTTTTCTTAATTTATTTAACGTACCCAAAATATCTTTTGTTTGTTCAGCGATAATTTCTATTCGAAAATTATCTTTGTTAAGCGCTAAAGGAATCCCTTGTCTATCTAGAATACGCCCTCTAATTGGCGGCAATAACTCCATATTGAATTGGTTATTCTCTGATAACGTTTTATATTTCTCGGATTCCGTCACTTGCAAATAATAGAGCCGCCCAGCGAGTAAACTAAACAGCGCAATCTTTCCGCCACCCAGTAAAAGGGAACGACGAGTAATCAATTTTTTAGCATTTTGATTACGAGATGTTATCATATCTAGCTGTATCTCAATCCACTAAATGACGTTGTATTCGGACGAGCAGCCAGGCCGCACTCGGAAATGATAATAGCGTAATTGTATATTTAATAAATGGGGTAATAACTATACCCAACCGACCCGCAAATAAAGCCACTAATCCCCAAATCAAACAAATACAAAACGCAGATATTATTGAGAAACCTAGCCAAGTTACATAAAATGATTTCCCTATAAAGAATTGCCTTTGGGTTAAGGTTACACCATATAGCAGGACAAAAACGCTTGCCATTAAGCCCAAAGGTGTCCCCATTACCACATCATCGATTAACCCAATTAAAAATAAAACAAACGGTGGAACTAGGTCAGGTCGGTAAACCGTCCAGTAAAATATAACAATAATATTCAACATTGGAAATATTTCAAAAGTATGGAAAGAGCCCAGCGGCATAGAGCTTATTAGTGCTAACAGAAGCATAGTCACAACAGGAACTGTTTGCCGTCCTGTAGATAAAATAATCTGCACGTTCTTGACCCAAGGGTTTAGATTTTGTTTTAATTTACCAAAATGGTGCCACTAAACTTATAATTTAATACTCGAACATACCCTGATCGCGCCCAATCATCAAAAGGCTCTACTACAAGTTTTAGCCCCTCGGTTTTTTTAACCAATCCTATTGGAAGATCAGGCGGCAGAATACCGCCTCGTCCAGACGTAGTAACAACCTGACCTTCGGCTAATACAGATTCTTGTGGCAAAAAAAACAGCTTGGCCAATTGTGAATTATCGCCGATCAATATGCCTGAAACACTGCTATTTTGTATTTTTACCGGTATTTGTGAGTTAAGGTCCGTTATTAATAGAACCCGCGAGTATTCATCAGTAACCTCAACTAAAACACCAACTAGAGCAAAGCTCGACATAACAGCTTGACCTAGCCTAGCGCCGTTTTTAGAGCCAACATTTATCAGAATACTACGTGTAAAGGCACCACCCGAGTAACTAATAACACGACCAGTTATAATTTTTATAGTTGGCAGGGGCACAAAATTGTGTAAATCCCGCAAAGCTATATTTTGCGAATTCAAGGACCCTGCTATATATTTCCATTTCTTGAGTTCATTGTTCTCTAGTCGCAGTCGTACTAATTCATCTTTAAATTTTCCAAGCTCTGCAAGTGTCTCAAAACTTTCCCTCGCTGCAGTGCTAGTCTCGGCCCCTAACTCTAATAATGCTCCTACGCTATGAATAACATTCGTTTTTATTTGCTTAAAAACTTTTATATCAACTTCATCGGCGATCATCAAAGAAAGTGCCATCCCAATGAGTGTCGCAAACGCAAAGCGTTGCCATAACGACCGTACCGGCCTTACCACTCTAGCAAATAATAACGGTCCTCGAGCCATCGCAATATTTCAACTCAACAAAATTAATACGCACCTATAAGCACGTTTCTCATCACCTTCATTTCTTCTAGGCACCTTCCAGTTCCAAGAGCAACGCATGAAAGTGGCTCTTCAGCTATAGAAACTGGAAGTCCAGTAGCTTCGCGAATAACAGCGTCCATATTATTTAGTAAGGCACCACCTCCCGTTAGCACTATACCTTTATCAACAATATCTGCCGCTAATTCTGGCGGGGTTTGCTCCAACGCTATCTTAACTGCTTCAATAATTTGGCTTACTGGCTCAGCCAAACTCTCGGCTATTTGATTTTCTTCAATAACTAATTCTTTAGGAACTCCGTCCCGCAGGTCACGGCCTTTTATCTCATATGTCCGTTCAATCTCCTCTTTTGAGGGGCAAGCAGAACCAACCTCCTTTTTGATGCGCTCTGCACTACTTTCACCTATCAGAAGATTATAATTTCGCCGAATGTAAGCTATGATGGCTTCGTCCATTTGGTCACCACCTACTCTTGCAGAGCGTGAATATACAATCCCGCCGAGGGACACCACAGCAACCTCCGTTGTTCCCCCTCCAATATCCACAACCATCGACCCCGTCGGCTCTGTTACAGGAAGATTAGCACCAATTGCTGCGGCCATAGGTTCTTCTATAAGAAAAACTCTCCGAGCGCCGGCACTTTCAGCTGATTCTTGAATTGCCCGTCTTTCAACAGCTGTCGAACCAGAGGGAACACAAATAATAACCTGAGGATTTGCAAAACTACGTCTATTATGCACTGTTCTAATAAAGTGCTTTATCATTTCTTCTGCTACTTCAAAATCAGCTATTACCCCGTCTCGAAGTGGTCTTATTGCCTGAATATTTCCAGGCGTCCGTCCTAGCATCAACTTGGCCTCATCTCCCACGGCAAGAACCTGCTGTTTACCCCTAACGGTAGCCATAGCGACCACAGAGGGCTCATTCAGAACAATTCCACGACCACTTACATAAACGAGGGTATTAGCTGTACCCAAATCTATAGCCATATCGGCTGACAACATTCCAAGAATATTTGCAAACATTAAGTATTAATCCATATGGTTAACTACAAAAGTCAAAAACAACTAACGAGAAAATAATCTATTTTTTTAACACCCGCTGGAATAAATAGACTAGAACCTAAACTCAGGCGTTAAGATTATAGCATAACTTGTGATTTTAAGCTACAAATGGAATAGGTTATAGAAATTAGTTTAACTAGAAAAGCAATCCTTGCTACACTCAAAACTTAATTGGGAGTATCTAGTTCGATTTCGCTTCCCCTGGCAATAGCGACAACGCCTCCACGGCATACCTCAATATCGCCAAGTCCACCCATAAGTTCTATAAAGGCATTTACTTTTCTCGGGCTACCAGTAACTTCAAAGACAAAACTTGTTAAAGTACTATCAATGGCCCGCGCACGAAACATGTCTGCAATGCGCATGGCCTCTATACGCTGCTCTCCAGTATTTACAACTTTTATCAATGCTAACTCTCGCTCTAAATGTGGGCCTTCAATGGACAAATCATGCACTTCGTGAACCGGAACCAGCCTGTTAAGCAGGGCTTTGATTTGTTGAATCACCATTTCTGTACCCGAGGTGACTATCGTAATACGAGAATATCCTTTAATTGTATCAACTTCAGAGACGGTCAAACTCTCAATATTATAGCCTCTACCCGAAAATAATCCTATAACTCGCGCAAGAACCCCAGGCTCATTATCGACGAGAAGAGCTATAGTATGCCTTTCCTCTAAAATTTCAGACATTTATTTTCCATACCTTCTTACATGTAGCTACAGAGTGAAGATAACAACCCATTGTGCGTGATTCAGACTAACGCCATTCCAGCCTTGGTAGTTGTAGGAGATTCTAAACTATCTCCTAAACCTAATATCATTTCATTATGAGCCGCTCCTGATGGAATCATCGGGAAACAATTTTCCTCTTTTGCCACTCTGATATCCGCCAAGAAAAAGCCTTCTGTTTTTAACATAGCATCTATGACCGAATCTAATTGATCAACTGTCTCGGCTACCATTCCTGTCCCACCAAATGAATCAGCTAGCTTTACAAAATCGGGGAGTGATTCAGTGTAGCTTTGTGAATATCTACTGCCATGGTTCAATTCTTGCCATTGTCTAACCATTCCCATCCATTGGTTATTAACGATGAAAGCTTTTACTGGAAGGTTATATTGGGAAATAGTAGATAGTTCTTGAATATTCATTAATATTGAAGCTTCCCCGGCTATATCTATAACTAATGCGTCTGGATGAGCAATTTGAACACCCATTGCTGCTGGCAAACCGTATCCCATGGTACCTAAGCCGCCCGAAGTCATCCATCTATTTGGTTGTTCAAACCCATAATATTGAGCCGCCCACATCTGATGTTGACCAACCTCAGTCGTTATATATGCGTCTGTTTTTTGTGTTTTTTCAAAAAGTCTGCGAATAGCGTACTGTGGCTTTATAATTTTGCTATCCTGCTTGAAATCTAAGCACTTTTTATCTCGCCAAACTTCGATCTTTTGCCACCATTCTGATAGCATTCCATCATTTCTTTTATAACCCTTTTCTTTCCAGACCCGTATCATCTGCTCAAGAATTAAAGCAGCATCACCAATTATTGGCAAATCTACTTTTACATTCTTATTGATAGATGAAGGATCAATATCTACATGAATCTTTGTTGAGTTTGGCGAAAAGTCTTTAATCCGTCCTGTAACGCGATCATCAAAACGAGCGCCTATATTAAACATTACATCACACTGATGCATTGCCAGATTAGCTTCATAGGTACCATGCATACCGAGCATTCCGAGGAAATGTTTATTTGATGCCGGGAACGCACCTAATCCCATCAAGGTGAGTGTAACTGGATATCCCGTCAGATCGGCAAATTCTCGCAATAATTGACTAGCGCGGGTCCCCGAGTTGATCAAACCTCCCCCACCATAGATAATCGGTTGTTCAGCATCTGCCAAAAGTTTAACCGCTTTCTCGATCTGCTGTTGATCTTCCATAATTTGGGGTTTGTAGGCGCAGGGGCGTTTATTTTCTAAGGTAAAGTAGGGCCCCTCCTCAAATAAAATGTCCTTGGGTAAATCAATGACTACCGGGCCCGGACGGCCATTCCCAGCCACGTAAAACGCCTCATGCATTACATCCGCTAAATCCTCCGATTTCTTTACCAGATAGTTATGTTTTGTGCAGGCCCTGGTTATCCCAGTGGTATCCGCTTCCTGAAACGCATCCGTTCCAATTAAATGTGTTGGAACTTGACCAGTCAAACAAACTATCGGAATACTATCCATTAGTGCATCCGTTAATCCAGTCACTGCATTAGTTGCACCTGGTCCAGAGGTGACAAGTACAACGCCAGGTTTCCCTGTTGATCTTGCATATCCTTCCGCCGCATGAACAGCCGCTTGTTCATGTCGAACCAAGATATGTCTTAAATTATTTGTCTTAAATAATTCGTCGTATAACGGTAATACAGCTCCGCCTGGATATCCAAAAATTACCTCGACCCCTTGATCTTGCAATGCTTTTACGATGATTGCCGCTCCGCTCATGCAATCCTCTGGTTTCCGAGTTTGATATTCAGCGTTTCTCATGTTAATTAATCTCTTTTACCACCTAAATACGAACGTTTTTTAGCTAATATACAGTTTTCCCACTATAACTTAGCTAACCAAAAAGTGTGATCAAATACACTAATTCCATAGATATAGTCAACAATAAATAACTTTCAGAAAGTTTTGAATATTTTTTTATAATAATAGTTCAATTTTATTATTTTTTGAGAAATTTACTTACTTCATTTATTAAACCTTGGTCTATGCTCCCATCATAAGACTTTGTGTATACAAAATTTGGTTCGAGTTGATTTCTAAACCATGTCATTTGCCGCTTTGCATAGTTTCTAGTTTTCTGTTGAGCCTGCTTAATCGCATCATCAAGATTCATTTCTCCATCTAAGTACTTTATGATTTGCGATAAACCCAATGCCTTCATTGCAGGTAACGATGGATCTAGATTCATATTTTTTATCGTTTCGGCCTCGACTACTGCGCCCTGATCCATAAACCCTAAAAATCTCTGGTCACATATACGATACAATATCTCGCGATCAGGCATTAGCAAAACATGATATAAATCTAGGCCTGTTGCTTGATCCGGTTCCATATTCCACGCCGCCAAAGATTGGCCTGTCGCCTTGATTACTTCCCACGCACGCGTTAACCGTTGGCTATCACCAAATGGAATTTTATTCCCCAACAATGGATCTAATTTAATTAACTCCTTACTAAAGTTTTCATTGCCTAGTACCTTTAGTCTTTCGCGTGCCTGCAGCCGAACTCTGTCGGGTATTTCAGGAATTTTGGACAACCTTTTAGACAAATAGTGGATATACATACCCGTTCCACCACATGCTATTGGTATCCTCCCTCTATCAATGATCTGGGAAATTGATTTTTTTGCTAATTTAATCCAAATATTTACAGAACAGGGCTCAACCATTTTGCGGATACCAAATAAATTATGAGGAATATTTTCGGTATCATTGATGCTAGGTCGAGATGTTAAAATTTTGAGTTCATTATAAACTTGCAGTGAATCTGCGTTGATTATTTCACCGTTCAATTCATTTGCCAATTTCATAGCAAGGGCAGATTTTCCGGATGCGGTAGGACCACAAATAACTATACATCTATTTTCTTGTTTATCACTGGACATAGGTTCTATCGATGCGCCATAAACTTATATTATGCAATACGTAGTTACATTAACGGCCAATAAAAGTCTGGCCCCACTTACTAGTCACCATGCCATCTTAACCGCAACCCTGTTAAAGTCATTAGGATCTCAGTTATGCGAAACTCGTTGGTTATCTCGAGGTACAGCAGTTGATATAGTTTTTGACAAAGTTCCACTGTCTGTCGCGCGAGAAAAAATAACAAACAGGCTGGATCCAATGCCAGTAGATGTTAATGTTCAAGAATTAAAGGGAAGACGCAAGAGAATTCTTATAGCTGATATGGACTCAACTATCATAGAAAATGAGTCTTTGGATGATCTTGCAGATATTGCTGGTTTGAAAAGCCAAGTAGAAATAATAACCGAAAAAGCTATGCGCGGAGAAATGGATTTCAAGATAGCACTGAAGGAACGCGTGAGGTTACTGAAAGGCCAGCCAGAAACAATTTTACACAGATTTCTCTTGGAAAAGATAAAAATAACCGATGGAGCTTTTTGTCTTATAAAAACGATGAAAACTCAAGGGGCAATGACTGCATTAGTTTCTGGTGGGTTTTCTCAAATAACAGAGCACGTAGCCAAAAAAGTTGGGTTCGATATAAACCTAGGCAACCGATTATTAATCAGCGACAAAAAAATAACTGGAGAGATATCGACACCCATTTTAAATGCTCAAAGCAAAAAGGAAACCCTGCATTCTATAAGTAACAGCCAAAATGTAAAGATCAACGACACCATAGCCGTTGGAGATGGCGCTAACGACATACCGATGTTGCAGTCCGCGGGGATCGGTATAGCCTTTCGAGCGAAACCAATCGTACAAGCCGCTACACCATTTCGAGTTAATCACTGCGATCTGAAGGCCTTACTGTATATTCAAGGCTATAACGACAGCAAAATACACAAATAACATAACAACTAAGCGTTAGAATAGCTAGATATAGCAACGTTAACTACTTCAATTTCAACCCAATAAATCGAATTGAACCCTGCCTATTGATGGTGAAGAGCACCGATTTTTTCTTACCTTGTTTCAATACATTTCCAATGATGGTGACTACCTCGGACGGCCCAGCAATTGTATTCTGGTCCACCTCCACAATTACATCACCAATACGAACTCCCATTTGTGCGGCAATACCATCGGGCACCGCTCCCACTACAATCGCACCTTTAACGTCTTTCTCAATTGAAAATTTCTTTCTCAGACCTTTAGTCGCCTCAGACAATGCCAAACCCAACCCGTCTAATTTAACAACATCGTCCGAATTTCTTTTCTGGTTTGGCCTTGCATTTGATTTTTCTAACGCTAATTCTTCTTTAAGTTCCCCTATTCTTGCCAACACTTTTACTTCCTTGCCGCCCCGCCATAAAATGACTGGAACGTCAATACCAATAGGAGTTTCCGCAACAATCCTCGGCAGACGTCGCATTGTCTCCACTTTTTGCCCATTAAAACCTAATATGATATCACCGGGCTTAATACCTGCTTTTTTTGCTGGTCCATCTTGAGAAACTTCAGCTACCAAGGCTCCTGAAGCCCCTTTCATCCCGAAGCTTTCTGCTATCTCAGCTGTAACCATTTGGATGCGCACGCCCAACCAACCCCTTCGAGTTTTCCCAAACTCTTTCAGCTGCGCTATCACGGGCTTTGCCAATCTTGAAGCAACAGCGAACCCGATTCCTACAGATCCACCACTTTGAGAAAATATCGCGGTATTAATACCAACAACATTACCCTCCAAGTCAAATAATGGACCGCCAGAATTGCCTTTATTAATGGAGGCATCCGTCTGAATAAAATCGTCATAAGGACCCTGGTTAATGTCTCTTCCGCGGGCTGATACTATTCCAACGGTAACAGTCCCCCCAAGACCAAACGGATTGCCAATGGCCATCACCCAGTCACCGACGCGCAATTTTTTTGAATCTCCGAACCCCACGGCCACTAACTTTGTTTTTCCAGGATTAATTTTCAGGACGGCAATATCTGTTTTAGGGTCGCGACCCAATATTTTTGCATCAAACTCCGTATCGTCCTGCAGGCGCACTTTTATTTCATCCGCGCCGGCAATGACATGGTTATTGGTAACGATGATACCCGACCTGTCTATTATGAAACCGGAACCTAATGACTGAGCTCTTCTTGACGGCCTCTTTCTCCGCGGATCTTCATTTTTTCCGCTTGGTCCGTTTCGCTCCATAAAATCTTTGAAAAATTCCTCGAATGGGGATCCCGGTGGAAATTGAGGCATATTTTGTCGAGGGTCGTTACGAGTCTCAACAGCTTGCATGGTTGATATATTGACCACAGAAGGAAGAAGTTTTGCAGCTAAATCCGCGAAGCTGTCTGGTGGTGATTTCGCTTCTAGAAATCCAAACGGTATTATAGACAAAAGAGCAATCAACTTGACGTTTAGTCGCGGAAATTTAATGTCATTAAAAAAGAGACTAATTTTCACTAGCCCACTAGCACTTCTCAAACTCATTGTTGTCAATCCTTGTACATCGAATCTCATTTTAGGACTTAAAACTATAAATATGGCCAAACGGTGGTGAGATATCTACTATTTATGGTCTTTCTTATCGGGGTGATTGTCCAGACTAGCTTCTAATTACCCATACACAAGCGACTCCCACTAAGATAGCGAGGATCCCTGATGTCCTCAGGGATGTGTCTTGAACCTCTGTCATTTTTGATATTAGGTACCGCATTTTTGATGGAAATAATGCATACAATACCCCCTCTATGACTAAAACAAGTGCCAATGCGGTGAAAAGGTCTTTCAAACAGATATCCTTGTTTTATTATTTAATGCTCACAACATCGTTATTTCTTCCGCATGTCACGACCAGACATATCGCCGAAAAACCTAAAGAAATCCGAATTAGGCGACAAAACCATTGTTGTGTCTTGTGAGTCCATAGATTTTTTATAAGCCTGCATGGATCTGTAAAATGCAAAGAATTCAGGGTCTTGCCCAAACGCATCTGCATAGATTTTAATCGCCAGACCATCACCTTCCCCTCTCAGAGTTTCCGCTTTTTTCTGTGCTTCAGCAAGTATAACTATTTTTTGCTTACCGGCATCGGCTCGGATACCCTCTGCCATCTCAAAACCGCGGGCTCTAAATTCTTTAGCTTCGCGTTCACGTTCAGATTTCATACGATTTTCTATATTACTTCTCGTTTCATCTGGGTAGTCCGCGCGGCGAACCCGGACTTCAACGATCTCCATGCCAAAACGCATTACGGCATCATTAACCGCTTTCTGTATATCGACCATAATGGTTGCTCTTTTACCAGACAAAATCTCTAACAGCGTCTCGTTACCTAACACACGCCGCAACGATGAGTTTATGATAGGACTGAGCTTGCCTGGAACTTCTGAAACCCGCCGAGTAGTCTGATAAAAAAGTAATGGGTCAATTATTCGATATCTCGCATAAGAATCGACATCTAATCTTTTTTGATCAGCCAAAATCATACGCTCTTTGGGCGGATCTAAGTCTAAAACTCTCTTGTCATAATAAACCACTTCCTCACCAAATGGTATTTTGAAATAGAGACCTGGGTCTTGAATTGTTTTTTGTGGCTTGCCAAAAAAGAGAACTATCGCCTGCTGCGTTTGTTCTACAATAAAAAGTGAACTACTAGCTATGACGCCAAGGATCACTAGCACAACACCACCAGCTATAATTAATTTATTCATTAATTTGAACTCCCGGTCGAAGAATCACTAGATTTTTTTTGACGCTTCTGTATTTCGGGTAAGGGTAAATATGGAACCACTCCAGACGCTCCAGCTCCATTACCTCCTGCATCACCGTCGACGATTACCTTGTTAACATTTGAAAAAATTCCTTCTAACGTTTCGAGGTAAATACGGGTCTTGGTGACGTCCTTTGATTGGCTGTAAGCTTTATATACAGCATTGAATCTGTTAGCGTCACCCTCGGCTCTATTGACCACTTCCTGCCGATAAGCATCAGCCCCTTGAACCAGCTGCTGCGCTTCACCTCGAGCTCTTGGAACGATATCGTTCCTAAATGCCTCTGCCTCATTTTTCAAGCGATCCATGTCCTGTCGAGCACGTGAAACTTCGTCGAAGGCATCTATCACGTTCTTCGGAGGTAAAACGGCCAACAACTGAACCTGTCTAACTTCAATCCCTGCTTTGTATTCCGACATCAGTTTTTGCAGCGATGCTAGCGTACGACTTTCTATATCTTCTCTTCTACTTGTTAATGCTTCTTGGATCGGGGTTTGTCCTATTATTGCACGCATCACCGACTCAGCAGCCATTTTAACTGTTTCGTCTGGGTTTCTTATGTTGAAGAGATAATTGGGAGCATCCGATATCTTCCAAAATACCACAAAGTCTATATCGACTATGTTTTCATCCCCGGTGATCATTTGACTCTCTTCAGGCATGTCCCTGACAGACGCCCCTCTGCGCGACGCCTCTCCAGTCGTTCGCAATCCAATCTCAATTCGGTTTTCTGCAGTCACATCGGGCGTGTAAACGTTGCCAATAGGCGAAGGCCAGTTCCAATGCAGCCCAGGATTTGTGGTTGTTCCAATAAACCGCCCTAAGAGTAAGGGAACTCCCTCCTGATTAGGCTGAACTCTGTAAAATCCGTTTGCAGCCCACAAACCCAAGATCACTAGCAGCCCAAGAAATATGGCTTTTTTC
>QCQB01000057.1 GCA_003212315.1 SAR116 cluster bacterium AG-447-C21
GTCCTTTGTGATCGTGAGAATGTACCAGATTGTGATATCCCGAATTTAGAATGCTACGAGGATTTATTAAGAGGACAACCCACCTCGTTTTCATGGCCCCATTTGGATGAACGGTCTGCATCGGCGCTCTGTTACACATCGGGCACAACTGGTAACCCAAAGGGCGTACTGTTTACTCATAGATCTACCATGCTACACACTTTTGGAATGATGGTTTTTGCAGCAGAGGTGGGTCTCAACTCTTCTGCAGTTGTGCTTCCTGTTGTTCCTTTTTTCCATGCGAATGGATGGGGCTTACCATTTGCGTCGCCCCTCGTTGGGGCCAAGTTTGTATTACCCGGCCCTGGTCTTGATGGAGAAAATCTTTTTAAATTAATGGATGTAGAAGGAGTAACCTCAGCTTGGGGTGTCCCCACGATTTGGCTTGGTTTATTGGCAGAAATGAGAAAACATGGCCGAAAACCTGAGGGGTTTCAATACATGCTGGTGGGTGGTTCAGCTGTTCCACGATCTATGATCGCTGAATTTGAAATGGATTTTGATGTTCGAGTCGTCCACGGGTGGGGTATGACGGAGACTAGCCCGGTCGGATCAACAACCACATTTAGCCCATCTATGAGAGCCCTTCCGATAGAAAAAAAGGTCGACCTAAAGGTGTCTCAAGGGCGAAGAATGTACACGGTTGATATGAGAATAGTTAATGATAACGGCGAATTGCTTCCCAATGATGGAGAAGCTTTTGGAGAACTTCAAGTCCGTGGTCATGCGGTTATGAATGGTTATTTTGAGGATGAAGAGGCCAGTGATGCTGCTTTAACCGAAGATGGTTGGTTAAGAACAGGAGATGTAGCCAAAATAGATCCAGATGGCTTTATGTCTCTGGTTGATAGGACAAAAGATGTTATCAAATCGGGTGGAGAGTGGATAAGCTCAATTGATCTGGAGAATGCTGCACAGGGGCATGAAGCTGTAAAAGAATGCGCCGTTATAGCGGCTTCTCATCCCAAATGGGCGGAACGGCCGCTTTTAATTGTTGTTTTAGAATCTGGAAAAGAGGTTACAGCGGAAGAAATAAAACAATATCTCGCAGATAAAGTAGCCAAATGGTGGCTGCCCGATGACGTGGTATTTGTTGATGAAATTCCTCATACTGCGACAGGAAAAATATCAAAATTAACACTGCGAAAGCTATTCGCAGATCATGTATTATCCACAGTCTAGTTCGTGAATCAAATGCCAAAGAGAATCGTTTGCGTTTAATAAGTTGAATGGGTGTCGGGAAATATTCTGTGATGATTAGGTATTTAATAGATAAATTTCAGGCATCGGCCTTCAATGAGAGGGAAATTTGTTATAATGACTGTATCTAAATCAGTAGCGCGGATGGCGGTTGACGTAGGAGGGACATTTACTGATGTCGCCCTAGAGTATGGCGGAACGCAGGTGACGACCAAAGTTTTAACCACTCCTGCGTCACCAGAACTTGGAGTTTTAAGCGGAATTACAAAAGCGCTGGGTGAGTCTGGGTTAACAGCGTCAGACGTAGATATCTTAATTCATGGAACAACTCTAGCTACAAACGCTTTAATTGAGCGTAAGGGTGCAAAAGTAGCCCTTATAACGACCGAAGGATTAAGAGATTCGGTTGAAATGGCGCAAGAAAATCGCTTTGATCAATACGATATTAATATCGATAGACCAACGCCTTTAGTTCCGCGTTATCTTCGATGGGGGGTGCGAGAACGATTGAATGTTCATGGGCAAGCTCTCATACCGTTGGCTGAAGACTCGGTAACCACATTAATTCCCGATATAGATAAATTTGAAATAGCAGCCGTAGCTATCGGATTAATACACTCATATGCAAACTCTATGCATGAAGAACGTGTTGCAGAAATTTTATCGAAGGCGCGCCCTGAGTTATCCATAACTTTATCTAGTGAGGTTTGCCCTGAAATTAGAGAGTATGAGCGTCAATCTACAGCCTCAGCTAATGCCTATGTGCAGCCCATGATGTCGAGATATCTGAGGGAATTAGATAGCCGGTTAACCAAGCTTGGATTTAATTGTCCGTTCTTACTTATGACGTCTGGGGGAGGATTAACAACACTCGATACTGCAATTAAATTCCCAGTGCGTTTAGTAGAATCTGGCCCGGCTGGAGGTGCTATTTTAGCGACAGAAATTGCCAAGGAATGCGGTATCAATGATGTACTCTCATTTGACATGGGGGGAACAACAGCGAAGATCTGTTTAATCGATGATCACTCCCCGCAAATGACACGGACTTTTGAAGTTGCCCGAGTTTATCGAAATTTAAAAGGTAGTGGTTTACCTGTAAGAATTCCTGCTATTGAAATGGTTGAAATAGGAGCAGGCGGAGGTTCTATTGCTAAGGTAGATAATATGAATCGCATTACGGTAGGTCCCGAAAGCGCTGGCGCTAATCCGGGACCCGCTTCTTATGGCCAAGGTGGTTCGGATGCAACTGTCACGGATGCGGATGTTGTATTAGGGCGAATAGATCCAGAAGGCTTTGCTGGTGGTGCGGTTGACCTCCAACCCAAATTGGCTAACCAGGCATTAGAGACTGCTGTTGGGAAAGGTATGTCTTTAGACTCTACATTTTCAGCGTTTGGGGTCTCTGAGATTGTAGATGAAAATATGGCAAATGCTGCGCGTGTCCATGCTATAGAATGGGGTAAAGATATTAGTGCTCGGTCTATGATTGCTTTTGGCGGAGCTGCGCCACTTCACGCGGTGAGATTAGCAGAAAAGCTCAATATAAATCAGGTAATTATTCCTGCCGGTGCAGGGGTGGGGTCCGCTATTGGATTTCTTAGGGCGCCTATCTCTTACGAAGTAGTCAGAAGTCGGTTCGTAAGCTTATCGGATTTTGATCCTAAAATGGTTAATGAATTACTCCATGAAATGTCTACGGAGGCTAGGGAAATCGTTTCATCAGGAGCTGGGTCTGAGGGGTTAATAGAGCATCGCCTGGCATATATGAGATATCATGGACAGGGTCATGAGATTGTGGTTCCTGTTCCTGTCAGACAACTGACCAGCTCTGATGCGGAAACATTGAGGCAAGCTTTTGAATCAGAATATAGTCGACTTTACGGCCGCTCTGTGCCGGGACAACAACCTGAGGTATTGAGCTGGACGCTTTCGGTGACGGCGCCAAAGCCTAAATCAGAACTTTCTCAAGGCAATGTGGCTAAAAACTTAAACGTTTCTGCTGTCGGAAACAGACAATTATTTGATCCGGAAACTTCAAAATTTTTAGAAGCAGCGGTCTACAATCGGCGTGATTTATCGATAGAATTTGACGTCCCGGGACCGGCTATCGTTGTAGAAAGTCAGACAACAACGATCGTGTCTAAAGAATATTCTATCAGCGTGAACGATCATGGACATTTGATCCTTACTCGTCAGTCATCTAAAGGAGCCAGTGAATGACTAAGTCAAATGCTATAGAACAAATTAATAGGCAAATTCAATGGAATAGGCTGCTTTCAGTTGTGGAGGAACAAGCTCAAGTATTAGTAAGAACCGCATTTTCAACAGCAGCGAGGGAAGCTGGTGACATATCGGCAGGTGTTTTTGACCCTTTGGGTCGAATGCTAGCGCAGGCGGTTACTGGGACCCCGGGTCATGTAAATGCAATGGCGGCTTCGGTAGGGTCCTTTCTAGAAATATACCCAATAAATGTGATGGAGGATGGAGATGTTTATGTCACAAATGACCCTTGGAAAGGGACTGGCCATCTAAACGATTTTACCGTCGTCACACCTACATTCAGGGGCGGTAAAATTATTGGTATCTTTGCTTGTACTACCCATGTGGTAGATGTGGGGGGGCGTGGTTTTGGGGCCGATGGAAGGCAGGTTTACGAAGAAGGTTTAAATATCCCAATTATGCCGCTTGCTAAGAAAGGCGATTTCTCTGAGATAGTATTTTCAATAATACGTGCCAATGTTCGTAACCCTGTTGAAGTGGAAGGTGACTTATATTCATTAGCTTCTTGCAACGAAGTTGGGGGGCGTCGTCTATTGTCGATGATGGAGGAGTTTAAGTTAGAAAGTTTGGATGAATTAGCTGAATATATAATCAACACATCAGCGGAAGGAATGCTGAAGGAAGTTAGAGAGCTCCCATTTGGCGTTTATAAAAATTCAATGCGAATTGATGGTTATGAAAATGAACTGGATCTTGTCTGTGAAATGACAATTTCTGAGACAGGAATTGATCTTAATTTTAATGGTACTTCGCCCACTTCAACATACGGAATTAACGTTCCCGTTACCTATACAGAAGCCTACGCTACTTTTGGAGTGCGGTGCGTTATTGGTTCCCGCGTCCCAAATAATGCAGGATCTCTCGCTCCCGTGCGTATAACCGCACCTGTTGGATGTATTTTGAATGCTCCTCATCCCGCGGCTGTAACTGGGCGACATGTTATTGGACAAATGTTACCTGATGTCATTCTAGGCTGCTTAAACCAAGTTATTCCTAATAGGGTTCCAGCCGAAGGAACCTCTTGCTTGTGGAACCCGGTGTTATTGGGTGGGCATGGCCTCACTGAGTATGATTATGGAAATGCGCAACCTTTTGCTATGAATACTTTTCATTCAGGAGGAACTGGTGCAAGACCCTCAAAAGACGGTTTGGATGCAACAGCCTTTCCATCGGGCGTTAAAAATACACCAATAGAGATAAATGAAACCATTGCGCCTCTTATTTTTTGGAAAAAAGAATACAGGACTGACAGTGGCGGTGTTGGGACTCACAGAGGTGGTGTCGGTCAGATCATGGAGATCTCTCACGCACAAGACGCTCCCTTTGCAATAAACTCCATGTTCGATAGAGTTATTCATCCTCCTAGAGGGCGAAATGGTGGCGGTAATGGAGAAACTGGTAAGCTTTACTTGAAATCAGGGAAAAAAATGCAAGGGAAGGGCCGCCAAAGTGTACCAGCTGGTGACCGCTTGATAATTGAAATGCCTGGTGGAGGCGGTTTGGGGAAACCAGAAAATAGGGATTTGGAGAAGGTACAAACTGATGTTCGAAATGAATTTATTAGCGAGTATCAAGCGCAAGAAATTTATAAAAAGCAATTAAAATAGTTGGTTAGAAAAACTTATTCATAGAATACATGATTATGCCGAGTAATTTTAATAGTATTTATATAGGGGCCAAAAGTGATTGAAAGTTTTCTAACCGCTTTTGTAATTTACTTCGTTGTAATAGACCCAGTAGGCAGTGCTCCGGTTTTCCTTAGCGTTACATCTCATTTTACGAAAGCTGAGCGATATAAAGTTGCTTTGGAAGCTAAAACAAAAAATGTTAAGAGTATCTATAATTGATTTCATTATGTTTTCTGATGAATCACTTCATCTTTTATTAAGTTAAAAGAAGAAAAGATTATGAGGCAACTGAAAGGCCCCAGTGTCGAAAGAATCACTTCCCGGTATTTTTAGTATAAGCGGAAAGCTCTGGCTCATTTTATTAATGGTCCAATTATCAAACATGCTTTTTGGAATGACAATTACCATAGCGAATGTTGTTCTGCCTCAAATTCGTGGAACTATGTCTGCAAGTCAAGATGAGGTCTCCTGGGCGATTACATTGAATCTAGTTGCGGCTGCCGTTGCGACACCATTAACTGGATGGCTTGCCGGTAGATTAGGATGGCGTAAGTTAATGTTCGGGACCATTTTGGGCTTTACCTTAGCTTCCTTATTCTGCGGGCTGGCGTTAAATTTAGAAAGCCTGATATTATTCCGCATTGGACAGGGCCTTTTTGGCGCTCCAATCATGCCCTTAGGGCAGGCGATTATACTCTCTAGTTTCCCAAAACATCTGCAGCCAACGGCTATTGTTTTATGGGGCGTAGGGGCAGTTTTTGGTCCAGTTGTTGGTCCTATTGTTGGTAGTTTAATGGCAGAGATCTATGATTGGAGAGCTGCTTTTTTTATAATTGTTCCGGCTGGAATAGTAACGTTGATTTGCACCTGGTTTGCTCTTAGCGGTCCCGTGCATCGCGAAAAAACACGATTTGATTGGCCGGGGTTTATAGCTTTATCGATCGCTATTATCGCTCTTCAGTTGATATTCGACCGAGGGCACAGGCTAGATTGGTTTGATTCTAATATTATAATAGGATTAACGTTCATAGGATGTTTGGCTTTTTGGATATTTATTTTTCATTGTTTTTATTCATCCACACCATTCATAAATCTAGGAATATTTTTAGATAAAAATTTTACTATTGGGACCTTTATTGCTTTTGTAATGGGTACTCTCGCTTTTACTGGATTGGTTCTATTTCCAAGCCTACTGCATGATTTGAGAGGGTACCCTGATAGTGCCATAGGTATATTATTAGCAGCCAGAGGCTTGGGAAACTGGCTGGCTTTTTTTGTTATTATTCCATTGACCCGTTTGATCCCAAGAACTTCATTGGCAAGTGGTCTTCTCCTTCAAGCACTTGCAAGCTATGCCATGGCCCAGTTTGATGTAAATTTGACCAGTTTTGACATTTTGTGGAGCAACATCTTGCTGGGTTTTGGGCAAAGCATTGCTTTTACTCCTATGACAATGCTTGCATTCACAACTTTGCCGAAAGAAAGAATAACTGAAGGAGCTACCATTTTTACTTTAATGCGTAATTTTGGTTCAAGTATATTCATCTCGTTTGCTGTTTTGGTTCTATTGAGGACAACTAGTCAGAATTATTCAAATATTTCCGAAAAGATTTCTGTGTTCTCTGGTGGGCGAGAGCTTTTACCGCTACCTTCGTTTTGGAGCTTGGATAATCTTTCTGGATTATCTCAACTATCTAATGAGGTACATCGTCAGGCCTCTATGATTGGGTATATTAATTCTTTTCACCTTATGGCATTCGCAGCGTTAGCAGCTGTTCCCTTAGTTGCTTTTATGACTCACAGCCAGACAAAAAATAATAATGAATAACAGATACTTATGGGGTTAGTCTATAACAGCCACCGCTCGTATTGGACTACCTGTTCCACCTTTTATTTTGAGTGGAAATCCAATAAATCTAAATCTTCCTTTTCCAATTAGTTTATCTAGGTTCATTAGGCCTTCCATATGTGTAATTCCGCGTTTTGCACAAGCTATATGTGCTTTGAAGTTAGCTTCTCCTTCTGGTGCGGGACTGATTGCTTCGACCCCAAACATAATAATCTCTTTGTCTGCCAGCCAATGAACCGTATCAACATGCAGGCCGGGGAAGTCATGGAGGTACTCGGCTTTTCCAAAAAGCCTTTCATTTACACCCATATGAATTAGCACAGTATCGCCTTTACGAATCTCTTCACCTGTATTCCCAAGGGCTGCTTCCATTTCATCTATGGTTATTTCATGCTTTAAGGGGACATCCGAGAGATCAAGACACACAGCTTCAGTATAGAAATTTTCTAACGGTACTTCATCAATTGAAGCCGCTTCAGGGGATGGATTAAAATGACAGGGGGCATCCACATGAGTCGCCGAATGATCACTTATCGATAAAGTCAATGATTTAGAGGTGAATTCTGTTTTCCCTGCTTTTTTTACTTCTGTATGGTCATTCCAAACAGTCATAATAACTGGGGGATGGGAGGGGTGTGCTGGTGTGCGATGCTCTATTGTGCGACTTAAATCTATTAATTGCATAAGAAATCTCCCCAATAATTTGTTATAACCCTATTTATAATCATTAATTTTTGAATTTTAAATTAAGTTATCAGCTATAAGTTTAATAGTGCCAGATGGTATCGTACCCTTGCAAGGTAGTAGATAATTACACTGATCACCTTTCAGGAAAAGGTCCTTACTAGTTTACTTTAATAAAAAATTTGGAGTAGTTTATGTCCGTAACCAGTACTCAAATTGAGCTTGCAGCGCGCCCAGTTGGGGATCCCAAGCATAGTGATTTCAAAATTGTAAAGGTGGAGTTACCTGAAATTAAAGAAGGGGAGATGCTGTGTCGTATCATTTATCAATCGCTTGATCCATATATGCGAGGGAGGATGGATGATGCAAAGTCTTATGCGGTACCGGTTGCTATAGGTTCTGTAATGGAGGCGGGCTGTGTTGCAGAAGTAATGGAAAGTAAAAACGCCCGCTTCCAAACAGGTGATATTGTTAATGGACGATTTGGTTGGCGGACGCATATTATTTCTGATGGCGCGGGGGTTAGAAAAGTCAATAAAGATATCGCCCCCATATCAACATCCATCGGTATATTGGGTATGCCTGGGATGACAGCTTATGTAGGCCTTTTAGATATTGGGGAACCCAAAGAGGGCGAAACGGTTGTGGTATCAGCTGCTTCTGGGGCTGTAGGAGCTGTTGTGGGACAGATAGCAAAAATAAAAGGTTGCAAGGTAATCGGTGTGGCTGGCTCTACAGAGAAGTGTGAATATGTAAGAGATGAGTTAGGTTTTGATGAGTGCATTAGCCATTATAATGAAGACCTTGCGACGCAGTTGAGTAACGTTTGCCCAAATGGAATCGATGTATATTTTGAAAATGTTGGAGGAAAAGTTTTTGAGGCGGTCCTTCCTTTATTAAATGCGTTTGCGAGGATCCCGTTATGTGGACTTATATCGCGATATAGTCATGTTGGAGAGTTTCCAGGGCCTAATCTTTTGCCTGTACTGACACGATCTATATTGACGAATAGACTCAAGATCCAAGGTTATATAATTACCGAACGCTGGAACAGGTTTCCCGAGTTTGAAAAAGACGTTAGTGCTTGGATCGACAGTGGAAAGCTTAAATATAAAGAAGACTTTGTGGATGGAATCGAGCAAGCCCCAGAAGCATTTATGGGACTGTTAAAAGGTAAAAACTTTGGTAAACTAATTGTGCGTACTTCGGAGGACCCAACGTTATGAATACACAGACTGAGAAACGGCGATTTGAAAGTTTCGAATCGTTGGTGGCTGAAACAGGCAAAGAGCTAGGAGTAAGCGATTGGCACAAAGTTGATCAGGAGCAAATTAATACCTTTGCAGAGGCGACCGGGGACCATCAATGGATTCATGTTGATGTCGAGCGTTCAATAAAAGAATCTCCGTATGGAGCTCCCATAGCACACGGACATCTAACTTTATCGTTGGTTCCAATGTTATTGTCATCAACAATTGAGTATGTGCCTAAAACCACGGGAATTAATTACGGTTTAGACAAAGTAAGATTTATGGCACCAGTCAAAGCGGGAAAAAGAGTGCGAGGCCGCGTTAGCCTGCGAAGTGCAGAACGGACAAATGAAAAAACTGTTAAAGTTATGTTTAGCACTATCATAGAAATAGAGGGAGAAGAAAAGCCCGCGTGTATTGCAGACTCCATAGCCCTTTATCTAAATTAGTAAAAACTAGAATTCACTAAGAAGTTTTCCATAGCCTTCGTATTGGTCGTTAATTTTTGACAACCGTAACGCATGCCAATAGCTTGCGGAATTAATGGAGATGACGGGTTTTTTGCGCTTTTTTTCCTCAGTTGCAGCTTGCTTCATAAAATGAAGGTTCGTCCCAAACTGAATCAAAGCCTCTATGTCTCTTCCATCAATTTCGTTTAAAGCCTCTGATAGAGTGTTTTTTGTGATATCTGCGATTGCAACGGGGCTTGGACATCTAAGTCCTATGAAACGGACGACATTATACCCTAAGTCATCAAAAAACTTGGTTATATGTTCATCGGCTATTGGCATATAAGGAGAGAGAATACCGATGTTTTTTACTTCGAGTTTTTTCAGCGCTTCAGCAACCGCAAACGAGCCTCCTGTTACTGGTACACCAGTTCTGTTTTCCAACATTTCCTTGCGCGATAAAGAGGCATCAAGACCATCCCAGACGATTAGAGAGGACATTCCAATTATCAAAATATCGGGGTTCATTGTTTTAACTCTGTCGACGGCAGCAACCATATCGGTTTCGCTCAACCGAACCATTTTATCAAAATCCTTGTCGGTTTTAATAGGCATATTTGGTATGGTTATTCTGCCTATATGGTTTGTTATACCTGGGCTTCGTAAATCGTCAAAATCTGGTTGTACAATTGTATTGGTAGAGGGGATAACCGCCCCAACTTTCAGTTTCCACCCCCTTTGATCTGGCATCAATTCCTCCTTTTTTAGGAATGATATGAGCTTCGTTGACCCCCAAACTTTGTGGAGTTCTTGCCGTTATCATGTTACGTTGAAATTGGGCTCTCCGATATCCCAAAACAAACCAGCCATCATTTCAAGGCCCTCTCGCATTATGGGCGCTAATATATGTTCATTGGGAGCGTGTTGTGAGCAGGAAGCGTAGCTGTGAGGCACCCAAAGTGTTGGGAGGCCTAAGATTTCGCTGAACACATCATTTGGCAATCCACCTCCTAAATTTGGAAGTATTGCAGGTTTTTTGTCTGTAGTTTTCTGAATAGATGATACAGCCCAACGGACCCATGGGTTGTCCGGGTCTAATCGAGTGGCGTGCAAGATACCCCTGTCTGCAGCTTTAACAGACACTTGGGTGAAACCATTTTTTTTGAGATGACGCTCTAATGCGGGTATGACATCATCAACATTTGTTCCAACAACAAAGCGTAATTGGCATCTTGCTTTTGCATTCCCGGGAATTGCGTTTACCGGTTTGTCAGGAACACCTGCTGTAAAGGCAAGGATTTCAAAACTATTCCAGGCGAAAACACGTTCGGCAGGTGTCAGAGACTTCTCACCCCAATCAGGGTCAACCCTTGGTCCATCCTCGCCACCATCTACTTCACAGTCAGCTAAAGCCATTCTAATAGAGTTAGTAAGTGTGTTGGGTCTCCATTCCGGAACCTGGATTTGTCCTCTTTTATCTGAGATACATGCTAGCGCATTGGCCAAAATCAAAGCGGGATTGCCGATTAAACCACCCCAGTTTCCCGAGTGATGTGCGCCTTCTCGCAAATTTACTTCAATATCAAAAACGAAACTTCCTCGGGATCCCATAAAAAGTGTTGGTCGTTCTGGCTGTAATCGAGGACCATCTGATGAAATTAGTACATCTGCTTTTAATATTTCTTTATTTTTTTGAGCGAATTCCGATAATCC
Source organism: SAR116 cluster bacterium AG-447-C21 (assembly GCA_003212315.1). Classification (GTDB taxonomy): domain Bacteria; phylum Pseudomonadota; class Alphaproteobacteria; order Thalassobaculales; family Thalassobaculaceae; genus UBA7326. The sequence goes on from QCQB01000057.1 coordinate 11,096, forward strand.
AGGAGAACCGGACTCTTCCCCAGTTTCAATTATGATTTTTGAATTAAAACCTAAATTTCCTCGCGTCTTTAAGATGGCGGATAAAGCGCCAATATTGATGCTGTGTTGTCCTTTATTATCAGCTGTGCCACGACCATATATTTTATCCCCATCTATAAATAGGGACCATGGTGTTAAGTTTTTTAGCCATTTTTCTTCCTGACCTCTGACTACGTCGCCATGACCATATGTTAAAACTGTTTTGAGTTTTTCGTCTTCTATTCGTTGAGCAAAAAAAATAGGGCCTGCCTTTGAATTAGGATTCTCAAAAACTTTGGTTTCAAAACCAAGAGGCGATAGTGTTAGCCGCATTTCTTCCATATATTCAGACATTTCATCTTTTCGTTCTTCAAATATCTGACTTTCGGTCTTGATGGCTATCCGGCGTTCTAGGTCCTTTAAAAAATCACCACTATCAAAATATGTTGCTGCGCAGTTTATTGCATCCTGTCTACTCATAACCATTATCCTTTAGCTCAAATAGTCTAGTATTATTAAACAGACTATTTTTGCTGTCGAAGTTGCATTTCGGGTAGGGGTTTTAATATTACACCTTCTTTTTCGAGCATCTCTTTTACTGCTGAAGCTATGGCCGGTCCAGTTGGTTCATCTCCATGTATACATATTGTGTCTACTGAAACCGGAATTTTTTTTCCACTATTAGCGATTATGATTCCATCTAAAACAATACTTCGAACCTGTTTGACAGCTTGTTGTTCGTTGCGGATCATAGCGTGGTCAAATTGACGGCTTGTCATATTGCCGTCATCCTCATAGCTTCTATCTGCGTAAGCTTCTGAAGCTACCTTGAGCCCTGATTCAATACCTGAATTGAATAAGTAAGAGCCTGCAACTGCAACTAAAATCAAATTTTTATCCACACCGGAGATGCCTCGCGTTATGGCTTCAGCAATATCTTTAGACTCACTCGACATATTATTAAGAGCCCCATGTGGTTTTACGTGCGTGACTTTTGTATTTTCAATGACCGCCATAGCCTGTAGTGCGCCAATTTGATACGCGACACTGGTCTCAATCTCGTCCATGGGCATATATATTTTTCGTCTACCAAAACCCCAGATATCATTAAACCCCGGATGAGCACCGATACTTACATTATGTTTTTTGGCCGTTTTAATAACCCTGCTCATTACATTTGGGTCACCAGCATGAAATCCACATGCTATGTTTGCAGATGAAACACTTGCAAGCATGTCTCCGTCATTACCAATATCATAGACACCAAATCCTTCGCCGACGTCAGAGTTTAAATTTATAGTTTTCATAATCTTGTTCTTTGACTGATGAGTTATAAAAATATAATAACTAAATATTCTTTAATTGTATAATCTATCCCCAGCAAATTGGAGGTAAATAGGTTTATGTCTCCAGAAAATTCTCCATCAAGCCCTGTATTTTTAAGTGCTGGGGATACAGCTCTTGTTATTCAGTATGGCGAAGTTGTTGATGTATCGATAAATAGAATGGTCAGGCAATTAGCGCATGCAGTCCGGCAACTAGATACACCAGGAATTGTTGATATCGTTCCTACAATGAGATCCTTGATGATCCATTATGATCCGCTATCGCTAACTAAGCAGGCACTCATAGATGCGGTGCAACCACTTTTATATAATCTAGAAGAACTAGAGGAAAATAATAGAAAATGGCTTATACCCGTCTGTTATGAAGGAGAGTTTGCTCCTGATATCGATGAAGTCTCCAAGACCACAAACACTACAATTGACGAAATTGTAAGGCAGCACACGTTTCTGGAGCTTGAGGTCTTCATGATGGGATTTCTTCCTGGTTTTCCGTATATTGGTCTTTTACCCGAAGTTTTTGATCTGCCTAGACGAATTGAACCCCGAGTATATATACCACCAAGATCAATCTCGGTAGCAGCTAGACAGACAACTATTTATACGATTAACAGCCCCGGAGGTTGGCATTTAATTGGTCGTACCCCTGTGGATTTTTATGATGCCGATAGGGATGAACCAATCCTTGTATGCGCTGGTGATCGTATAAAATTTAAATCAATCCCAAGTTCCGAATTCACTGAGATTGAGAAGGGTGTAAAGGCTGGGGACTATAATTTGGAATTAGAATAATAGTTATGAGTATTAGAATACTAGAGCCAGGTTTTAATGTAACGATACAGGATTTGGGGCGTGCCTCATTTCAGCACCTAGGTGTTCCCGTTTCGGGAGCTGTATCTCCAGTAGCATTAAAAATTGGAAACGCATTAGTCGGAAATAATCTGAGTGTAGCATGTTTGGAAATCAGGCTTATAGGACCAACAATGGAAGTTCTATGTGACGCCATTAGAGTAGCGCTGACGGGTACAAACACCGAGATAGAATT
>QCQB01000058.1 GCA_003212315.1 SAR116 cluster bacterium AG-447-C21
AGTCACTATGAGGGATATAGTTACCAGACGAATGAAAGGGGGAGACACATCCCTTTCAATTTTATTTTATTCGATGCTAGTTGCTGTATTAACGGGGGGTATAAGTCTACCAATCTTTGGTTATAGTTTGCCAAACTGGAGTGACATAGGCTTATTTGCTGCCGCTGGTATCATGGTGAGTTTTTCACATCTGCTAATCATACAGGCTCTTTTATTTGCACCTGGTGCAACGGTTGCTCCATTTAAATATCTTTCGTTAGTTTATGCTGCTGGTATTGGTTATGTAGTTTGGGGGGATATACCTGATCTTGGTAAAATAATAGGAGCGGTCCTAGTCGTAATGGCTGGGTTATTTATTTTGTATAGAGAGATGAATGTGAAAAAAACTATACCTTAATATTCCTCTTGTTTATCTGTTTTGTAGATAATTGTGAGCAAAAATAGGTTGGATAATAGTGATCGATAAAACACCATTTGAAAAAATCAATGATGATAAAAAAGTTCGTTTATTTTATCAGCAATTACAGACCATGGTAGAATTATGCTCTTCAGATCACTCAGAAGATACATTAGAAAAGATTGCTGCCTTCTCTAACGAATATCCATGGTCCTCCAATGGCTATGCCTTACTTGGAATAACATACTCAAAACGAAGCTTTTTTGATGCAGCGTTAACAAATCTCCAAAAGGCCCTTTTGCTTTCTCCAATTGACGAAACGGCCTTAACGTGTTTCAGAGCCTTATTGCAAGATCGTGGTAGACACGGAGACGGTATAACCATCTTGGAACGCTGTATTTCCATTAATCCGGTAGACCCCACTATCTGGCAACAGTATTGGCAAAGCGTGAAGTCTATTACTTATGAAAAATATACTGAGGCAACAGCAAGCCGGTTTATAAAAATTCTGGAAAAAAATAATTTGATCCGGCCCAGCCAGATTATTAGCCCTATAATAAGTCTCTTGGAAAAAAAACAAAATTTAGTGGAGATATCGAGAATTGAAACACAATCTTCATTCAATTCCGAATTAAAAAGAGTCATCTCAATATTACTTGAAACACCGCTACTTCTTAAAATTATCGAACTCTGCCCAATGCCCAATATAGTTTTTGAAATCTTATTGCGACGTCTGCGAAAAGCATTTTTACTGCATGATAATTTGGAGATGCCAAATGATAATTATCTTGCGCTACAATGTTCCCTGGCACTGCATTGCTTCACGAACGAGTATATTTATGGAGAGGACAAAGAGGAAACACAAAAACTAAAACAATTAGAAAAGTTTATATCTGACGCTCTCTCTGAAGATGAAATCCTACCTTGGAGGCATATAGCCTGCCTAGCAAGTTATAGGCCTTTGAATAACTTTGATTGGAGCAGAAATTTGACTGTTCCCGTCCATATGGACAATTTGTTTTTAAGACAGGTTTACAATATAGATTGCGAAGTTTGTTTGCGCGATAGTATCTCAACTATAGGTATAATTAGGGAAGACACCTCACTTGCCGTAAAGGATCAGTATGAAGACAGTCCTTACCCACGATGGGTGAATATTGGAGTACTACAGAAATCGATGACAATACCAGCGATTGCAAATCTCGCAGGCATTCAAACACTACCATCTGAATTAGATGCGTCGAACCAACCAGAGATTTTGGTAGCTGGCTGTGGCACAGGCCAGCATTCTATAGAAGCTGCTGTGCGCTATGCCAATGCTCATATCACTGCCATTGATTTGAGTTTGAGTAGTCTTAGTTTTGCATCGAGGAGGACCAAAGAATTAAACATTAAAAATATAAAATATTTGCATGGCGATATCCTTGATTTGACTTCTTTGAAAACTGAATTCGATGTAATCGAAACAACAGGTGTATTACACCATATGAGTGATCCGATGTTGGGATGGCGAATATTGAAAAGCTGCTTAAAGCCCAAAGGCCTGATGAGGGTAGGGCTTTACAGTAGCTTGGCCCGCGCAGATTTATCTGAAGTAAAAGAAAAAATGGGTGAGTTAGAACGACCTATTACAAATAAAAAAATATATGATTACAGAAATAGAGTTTTAGATAATGCCGGCGTAGAATTTGAAAAACTAGCGAGGTATCCAGATTTCTTCTCGACCAGCGAACTAAGAGACCTTTTATTTCATGTTCAAGAACATACTTTTACCCTGATAGAAATTAAAAATATGTTGAACGAGTTAGATTTAGTTTTTTGCGGTTTTGAAACAGTAGATGAAAAGACAAAAGAAGCCGTTTCAGCAGGAGGGGGAGGCCCGGAAAGCCTGTTATCTCTTGATGCTTGGCATAACTTTGAGCAATCAAATCCTCACTATTTCTCGGGCATGTATACTTTTTGGGTTCAGAGGCCTGATTAACGATTAACATCTACACAATTGGCTCTCTTTTTTCAAAATTTTGAAAAACTTAACCCGTAAAGAACGTTTGGACAGTGAATTTATTTTATCAAAAACTTGGCTTGGTTGGAAACGGCGTTAACTGAAGCTCATGTGTCCAACACGAACGGTCCTGTGTGTGTAGATAAAAGAATGCTTCAGCAATTTTTATTGGGTTAATTATTGCGTCTGGGTTTATTTGTGCTTTTGGTAAAGCTCGTGTTCCCGGGGAGTCAATCAACCCATCTATAACAATATTAGCGACATGAATGCCATGTTCAGAATACTCTTCTGTCAGAACTTGAGATAATGCACGCATCATGACCCGTGGATAGTATAATGACTCTCCAGTATATCGCTTTGTTCCGCGTAAAGATTTGGAATTATTGCTAAAAAAGAAAGATCCTTCGCCTTTTTCTCGCATAGCAGGTAAAACTTCCTTTGCTACGAGAAATGGACCTCTGCTTGCGATATGATGGGCTGTATCAAACATTTCAACCTCAATATATTCGAGCAGTTCTTTATCTGCCGGTAGGTCGCGTCCTTCCAAATAACCCGCATTATATATTAGAACATCTGGGTCTCCCGCCTGAGTGCGAATTTGGGTGAAAGCGGACCGCACAGACTCTTCTGATGCAAGGTCTAATTCAACAATCATACATGCCCCGCCCTGTTTGTTAATTGCGGTTTCTAGGCTAGTTGCATTTGACTCTTTGCGAGTTGTTAAAACAGTAAAGAAACCTTCCTGTGCAAATTTTTGTGCTAAAGCTCCACCCACACCCCATCGGATGCCGATCGGAATATGGCTGTCATCTATTTCTTTACCATGCGCCATTTTGGTATTGCGGCCGTCAGATTGCCATTTCGAGGTTGCGCCTACTATAACCGCAACAGGTGCTTGATTTATATTTCTTAAACTCATTCAGAACAAATTCCTTCTTTATTCGGGTGGTGTTATCTTTTCCAACCCCACCAGTCGCAAAGGGCTTCACCCATTACAAGTTCATGATCATCAGTCCTAAGCCAAGTTGCTTCTTCTGTAAACATGGTGACGCATTGCTTCCAAGAGCATGGCATTTTTGTTATATCGGTACCCCAAAACATTCGATTTGGACCGAAAGCGTCATAAATTTTTTCAAGGTAGGTATGCATGATTGGAAAAGGATAAGTTTCGCCAGAATATCCTGGGGCTCCGGTTGCTTTGACAGCTATATTAGGTAGTTTTGCCAATTTTAATAACTCGGGGATATGCGTCATGGATGCTGCATCTTTAAGTGTCGTAGTGCCACCCCTGCCTCCCAGATGATCGATGGTTAATCTTAATCCGGGATGCCGTTCAGCAATATCGCCAAGTATTTCAAGAGAGTCTGTAGCTAGCATTGAAATGGGAACATCCGCAATTTCTGCTGATTCCCATAGCCAATTCAGTGTTCCATCTGCAACCCATTGGCGGACGGGATCGGAGAGAAAGGTATAGCGAAGACCCAGCATGCCATTCCCCTTCCAATCCTTGATCTTACCCCTTGATTCGGCTTGATCAAGAGGTAATGAACCCATTATCGCAAATCTATTTGGAAATTCCTTTACTGCTCTGAATGCCATTTCTGTTGAATTGGGGTCCCAGCTCGGAGGATGAATGACTGCTGCGTCGATGCCATTTTCATTCATTAATGCAATGGCCGCTTCCGGTGTGAAAGAAGTAACTTGAATATGAGATTGATTGCTGGGTAATCCGCTTCCCCAGAGATGAATTTGAGCATCGATAATTTCAATCAAAGGATATCCTTTCGGGAAGACAATTATTGAAATAATAACTAAGTATAAAAGTTGGATATACTTCTGGACAAGATATTAATATAATCCCAAGGATTTACTATGTTTTTGAAATTTTAGTTTTGGCCGAGACCTTACAACTAACGGCTGTCTCGTTATTGATAGATACTTCAATTTTGTCACCTGGTTGCACCGGATAGAGACCCAATGAGGTTCCCGTTAGAATAATATTCCCAGGTAAAATAGAGCGGTTCCAGCTTTTTAGATTATTCTCCAACCACTCAATAGAACCAGATGGTCCCTGAGGAAGTGGCCATAGGTCGCCCGTAGCGATGACTTCAGAATTAATTTTAACCGATAGTTGGGCGGATTGATTTATATATTGGGTTGATCCCTGCCAGGTAAGGTCGGGACAAACAACGCCCGCATTAAAGCCGTTGTTAGCAATAAGTTCTGGTAGTGTTTTTATTGGTGCTCGGAAAACAAAATTATGTAACTCGATAACTGGGAAAGCTGAGATGATCTCTACGTTAGCGCCAATTGTTACAGCCATCTCTCCTTCGATAGCAAGGTTAGTAAACAAGTTAAAGTCTAGTTCAGATTCATTTCTCAGCAGTTCAGAGTCAAACAGTGTTCCTCGTATCGGACCTTTCATCCCAAATTGACCTGTGGTTCCTGAACCCGTGCACCCCACTTTATAACCAATAATATCTTCGCCTTCGGTCACCCTAAGGTCTGTAACCGTATCTTGTAATTCATATGCAGAATTCATATCCAATATAAAGTCTAAGTCATCGAAGCATGTGCCTGGGTTATTGTTTTGGTAATCGCTCAGTTGCTGCAGAGCCAGTTTTCTCATATCGCTTATCATCATTTTTTAAATGGCTTATGATCAATTTGGCGCCCTGCGTTTTTTGCAATTCTTTCAAAATATTGATGACCAATACATGGGTATGCAGAATAGGCGGAGTAATAATATTGTGCCGGGCTGGCCATTTGAAATGTATCCCATTTAAATTTGAGTATCTGATTCAGAAATTCTTCTACTCTTGCTTACAGGAACTGCGATACTTAATCACCTGAAAGGAGTTGAATAATTAATAACAAGTAATCAAATCAGTTCTCAATTCTATTGTCTCTGCCTTTATTGATGAACGTCAAATTAATAATAAGAAGTAAAGTGTTATTGCATTAATAGATATCTTTTTGACCCTTGGGGTGTCAGTTTAGTTTATGGGGAAGTAAATAATATTTTATGAAATCAAGAAATAACAAAAGAAGACTAGATATATTTACAAAGAGACTAGCAAAAAGATCAAAATTAAAGGACACAAATGACTAATACTCAAGACGCGTTAGAAAGAGCGCTATCATTTGCAGAAGATTATGGCCTTCTGGCGCCAATCATATTAGCACCAATGCCAGGCGCTACTCCAGTTCCGTTGTCTGTCGCAGTTACCAGCGGCGGAGGGATGGGCTCGTGTGGCGTTTTATTAATGACCCCCGATCAAATAAAAAGTTGGGTTCGTGATATGCGAGCTAGTTCGAATGGAACATTTCAATTAAATACATGGATCCCAGACCCAGATCCAATTCGAGATCAGCAGCATGAAAAGGAAGTGCGACAATTTCTTGGAAATTGGGGGCCAGTTGTCTCGGAAACTGCCGGTGATGTTCCGCTTATTGATTTTTCCAGCCAGTGTGAAGCTATGTTAGAGGCGGGACCCACAGTTATTTCATCAATTATGGGACTCTATCCTCCAGAATTTGTGAAGCGTTTCAAAGCCAAAGGAATCAAATGGTTTGCCAAAGCAACTACAGTCACAGAGGCCCTTATGGCGGAGGAAGCCGGTGCGGATGTAATTGTTGCACAAGGCATGGAAGCGGGAGGCCATAAGGGTGCTTTTAATGCTGCGGATGCTGATAAAAATATGGTTGGTTTATTTTCTTTACTGCCTGCTGTTAGTAATGCCGTCACGGTACCTGTGGTTGCATCTGGCGGAATTGGAGACCCAAGGGGTGTAGCTGCTGCTTTAATTCTTGGTGCATCGGCTGTTGAAGTTGGAACCGGTTTTCTTCGGTCACCAGAAGCTAAGATACCGACTGCTTGGGCAGATGCGATTAGTGGCGCAGAGCCAGAAGACACTCTAGTAAGCCGCGTTTTTTCAGGCCGTCTGGGACGAAGTATTCGGACCCCATACGCTATGGCGGCCATCGCAAAAGAATCGCCAGAATCAGCCCCATATCCTATCCAAAGAAACCTTACTAAATCGATGAGGGACCAAGCAGCCGCAAGTAATGATCTTGATGGGATGCAAGCGTGGGCGGGACAGTCAGCGAAGCTTGCTTCTCCTACCTCAGCTGAGCAAATAGTAGTTAACCTCTGGAACGGAGCTCAGAAATTACTTTGATTGTGCCCTCTTTTTGGAGCGAAACTATTTTTAAAGAATTAGAACTACTTCGCACAAGCTGTTCAGTATTGTATATAAGGGTCACTAGAACGTTTTTTGGACAATGAGATTTCTGGGGATCAATCTATGGCAAGCGCAGCGCAAAATAAACTGATGACTCGCATTGGACCGGGTACAGCTGCTGGGGCTGTTTTGAGGTCGTATTGGCAACCTGTTGCTTTGTCGGATGAGCTAGATGGAGCGCGCCCTGTTCGGCCTGTCAATATATTAGGAGAGAACCTTGTTTTATTTCGTGATCCTAAAAAAGGACTGGGGCTGATAAACCGGACGTGTTCTCACAGAGGTGCAGATTTATGTTACGGCCGCCTGGAAGATGGTGGCCTTAGATGTCCATTTCACGGTTGGTTGTTTGATGTAACAGGGCAGTGTATTGAACAACCGGCAGAACCGGAAAAAAGCACTTTATACAAAAGAATAAAGCAATCCTCTTATCCTATTGTAGAGAAAAATGGCGTTATTTTCGGATATATGGGTGAGGGAGCTCCACCTAAGCTTCCAAATCTAGATTGTTTGACAGCTCCTTGCAGTCATAGCTTTGCTTTCAAAGGCTTAGTAGACTGTAATTGGTTACAGTTGCTAGAAGTAGGAATTGATCCAGCCCACGCATCGTTTCTTCATAGATTTCTTGAAGATGATGACGCTGAAGAAGGTTACGGGCTTCAGTTTAGGGATAATGTGAATGATATCCCGATGACAAAACTATTGCGTAAGTATTATCGACCGGAAATAAAAGTGGAGGCAACCGACTTTGGTCACCGGTTGATAGCGCTTCGAAATTTAGATAACCGGGGGATGCATGTGCGGGTTACTAATCAGGTTTTCCCTAACGCTATTCATATTCCATTGAGTAATGAAATGACATTGACTCAGTGGCATGTTCCAATCAGTGATATCCAGAGTTATTGGTATGCAATGTTCACAAGCTTTGGAGACCCAGTTGATCAGAAACGGATGAAAGAACAGCGTTTAGAGTTATATGAACTACCAGATTACGTGCCCAAAAAGGGCAAGCATAATAACTATGGGTATAATGAAAGTGAACAGGCAACAGAGACGTTCACGGGTATGGGATTCGATATAAATGTCCACGATCAATGGGCCGTGGAATCTCAGGGGGCTATACAAGACCGGACCCGTGAGGTGTTGGCCTCCAGCGATGTTGGTATAACCGAGTATCGGAAAAGCTTAATGAAAGCTATTAAGAAACATGAGGAATTAAAAAGAAATAACCCTTCTCACCGAGAACATCAGTTGCCTGTGGCCATTGATGTAATCGCGCCTGTAGAAGATTGGGAAAAGAGTTGGTTAGCTGCTGACGGCGACCGACGCGAAAATTCAAGCTGGATAAATAATTGATCCCCACAAGAAATTTATGGAGATTAAAATGACCACTCCTAAAGGTAGTACTGGCCAGCAAATGTTTATAGAAAGGAATGATCTATGGACAAAAGATCAGGCTGAAGTTTCAAAATCGATTTTAAAAAAAGCGAAAGCATTAGATCTGGAATCAATAAGGGTTTCGTTTGCTGATCAGCACGGTTTTTTGCGTGGTAAAACAATCATGATCAGTCAGTTAGAGAGTGTTCTGACTTCGGGTTGTTCAATGACGTCAACCTTATTACTCAAAGATACGTCAAACAGAACTGCTTTTCCTATTTGGACGGCTGGCGCAGGCATGGGAGAGAGCCAGTTTACTGGTGCAGGTGACATGATAATGGTACCAGACCCAACAACATTTCAGGTGCTGCCCTGGGCTCAAAAAACAGGATGGTTGTTGTCTGACATCTATTTTCCTGATGGAAGACCAATTCCATTTTCCAGTCGGTTGTTGCTAAGGGACGCATTAAGTTCACTAGAGGAAGAAGGCTTCGATTATTTTTCTGGTATCGAAATAGAGTTTCATTTGTTTAGAATGAATGATCCAAAATTGACCTTTGAAAATTCAGGTATGCCAGGATCGGCACCCGAGGTCTCTCCATTGGCACATGGTTTTCAATATCTCTCAGAGACGCGGCTTGATGAATTAGAACCCGTAGTAGAGTTAATTCGGCATGATATTTTGGAAATGGGATTGCCGCTAAGAACTGTAGAGGTTGAATTTGGTCCTAGCCAAGTGGAATTTACTTTCTCACCCTTGGTAGGTATGGGAAGTGCCGACTTAATGATACTGTTTCGGTCGGCCACGAAGCAGATATGTCGTCGACGCGGTTTTCATGCAAGCTTTATGTGTCGTCCACATTTGTCCAATATCTTTGCAAGTGGATGGCATTTGCACCAGACGCTTCTGGATAAACACACCGGTAAGAATGCTTTTACATCTAGTGATTCTAAATCACCATTATCAAAATTTGGAGAACAATTTGTGGCCGGTTTGCTGGAGCATGCTCCAGCGTCTTGTCTATTTACGACCCCAACAATAAATGGCTACAAAAGATATAAACCGGAATCATTGGCGCCAGACAGGATCGTTTGGGCGCAGGATAACCGCGGTGCAATGATAAGGGCCTTAGGTCGTGAAAATGACCCCAATGCTCGAGTCGAGAATCGTGTTGGAGAGCCTGCAGCAAACCCATATCTTTACATGATGTCACAAATTATCAGTGGTTTAGATGGTATTCATCGCAAACTTAAACCTTCACCCCTTGCCGATACGCCATATATGGAGGCAGCCGCAAAGTTACCACAAAATTTAATAGAAGCGGTTGAAGCGCTTGAAAAGAACGATTTATATAGGGACGTGTTAGGGGATGGATTTTTAGAATACATCCTTACGTTGAAGAAACATGAGATTAAAAGATTCTTGTCGGAGGTGACCGATTGGGAGCAAAGAGAATATTTTGAAATATTGTAATTCCCAGTTTATTGAGGAGCTATGTTTACCTACGTATTATAGATTGAAGTCCATATAATTATGAAACCAGCAACAAAAAAAACTAAGCGCCATAGAGGCAAATTCGATCCCAAAAACTTAGAGCCCTATGAGATTAGTCGTTCACGAATTGAGAACTTTGTAAAATGCCCCGCGTGTTTTTATCTGCAGCAAGTCAAGAAAATTGAATTTCCAAGCATCCCTGGTTTCAATCTAAATGAGGCCACTGACCTCCTTTTAAAGAGAGATTTTGACGACTGCAGAGAAAAGGGGATCACTCACCAATTTCTAGAGAAGCAAGGTCACGGACATCTTATTCCCTTCCAACATAAAAATTTTGAACTTTGGACCCAAAGTTTACATTACGGCGCTGAAGGGCGTTTTCATACAGTTCATAAAGAAAGTAATTTAAAAGTTGGTGGTGGCCTAGATGACGTCTGGCTGAATACTAAAACGCAGCAATTACATATTGTAGATTACAAAAGTACTTCAGTTAAAAAGGAAGGGAAGGGGGTCACACTGGATGACCCATGGAAAGCATCATATAAACGTCAGATGGATCTATACGTTTGGGTTATGCGTCGACTAGGCTTTGAAACCTCGGATGTCGGCTATTTTCTTTATTGTGATGGAGACCGGTTTACACGTAAATCATTTTTAAATTCTGAAGACGCAATAATGTATTTTAAGGTGTCGTTAATTCCCTATGTGGTTGACCAGGCTTGGATTGAGCCCACCCTCCATGCGATTAGAAGAACATTGGAGCAGCCAAATTCACCACCCCACAATATCTATTGTGAGTATGGAAAATTTTTAGACGCCGTCAAACACCAGAATATCGAAAAGTCCCAAGGTTCCCTTCCAATATTTTAGCTTTTAAATAAGGCTCTTTACTTTTTCTAATAATTCCTCTCCATAGAACTTTTTGACGATCTCAAATGTTATACGACCGTCAATTATATCTTGCGCAAGTAACTTTTGATTACGATCTTTTGGCTTTCCAAAACCACCACCACCCGGTGTTTCCATTCGAATTGAATCGCCTGTTTGTAAAGTTAATAATCTTTGTTTAGGCGTCATCACTTGTTCTTCTTGTGTATCAAAATTTAAAACAATACGACAATTACCACCTTCCCGACCGCCTCTATGACCTAGTGCACTAGTCTTATAACTGTCTGCGCGGCTCGAAAACGTCGTCCCATTCTCCAATATAACGATCTCACGAGCGACCCCCATCCCGCCGCGATATTCACCAGCCCCTCCAGAGTTAGGGATTAAAGTATATTCTTTCACTAAAAGAGGATATTCATTTTCAACGGCTTCTACTGGCATATTCAATGAATTGGTAATGTGGCAATGGGCCCCGTCCATACCGTCAGAATTATACCGTGCACCATTTCCTCCACCAACAGTTTCTAAGTAAACATACGTTCCATCATGTTTTCTCGACTTGCCTGAAAAAACCATTCCGGCCAGGACGTCGTGACACGATGCCATCGTTTTCTCTATTGGAAGAAGCTGAGCGAATGCGCCGAAGATTGCTCCTGACAATTTTTGGCAAGTCGTTGTTCGAGCCCCAACAGCAGCAGGAAACATTGGGTTTAAAATAGTACCCTTTGGGGCGGAAAAACTGATAGACTTAAATAAGCCTTCATTGGCAGGTAGCTCCGGATCTAAAAGAGCTTTAATGGCATATGCAACAGTCGCCATTACACCGGTAGTCATTATGTTATACGCGCCTCGGGATTGTGGTCCCGATCCAGTAAAGTCAAGTTCAAGCTTATCTCCAAAGACTTTAACAGTCGCTGTTAACGGTAGCTTTTCTCCCGCAAGCCCATCATCGTCCATCCATGTGGTAAAGCTTTTCTCCCCATTTTTTAGTTTCGATATAAGAGCCCGAGTTCGACGGTCGGTATAAGCTAACAAATCTTCAACGGCTTGGTTGAGATTCTCTATTCCCATATTTTCAATCAGATTATTCAGTCTAATAGCGCCAAGATTATTGGTTGCGATTTGGACTTTTAAATCAAGAAGACGGTCTTCTGGTTCCCTTGTATTTTGAATAATCAACTTCATGATATCATCATTTATAATATGTTGTTGAACTATTCGGATTGGCGGGATCCTAATGCCCTCCTCGAATATAGTTGATGCATCAGGTGAGATAGATCCGGGAACGGCTCCCCCGACATCAGAATGATGCCCAAGACACGCGGCGAAGAACTTAATTTCCCTGTCATAAAATATGGGAGTTATAATCGATATATCTGGCAAATGTGTTCCCCCTGCCAAATAAGCGTCATTGCAAACAAACGCATCACCAAGTTTTATTTGCTCCAGATCGAAATTATCTAAAACAGATATCACGCCACCTTTCAACGAACCTAAGTGAATTGGTATATGAGCAGCCTGTGCAATAGCTCTTCCCGTTGCATCAAAGAGGGCCACTGAACAATCTCTCCGTTCTTTAATGTTTGGAGAAAAAGAAGATCGGACCAAGTTTGCTCCCATCTCCTCCACGATTGATGAAACTCTGTTATTAAATACCTCAACTCCAACAGCATCGAATGTTTTTTCTCGTCTGTTTCCTTTCATTGAATTATTTCCATAACGATATTATCAGTATTATCTATCGAAACATTATAATTGGGTGGCACAAAAGTAGTTGAGCTCATCTCTTCAATGATAGCAGGCCCTGTTAAAGAGTTGCCAATTGAGAGTTGATCTCGATTATAGATTAATGCATTTTTCCATCCAAAAAATGAACCGCAATATACTGGCCTTTCGTGTGGGTGCACGTTTTTGGACGGTTCAAGATTCTCACGTATCGGCGGTTTGTTGTTTCTATCGATTGCCTCTATCCGGCAGTTTACTATTTCAATAGTCCGTTTTGGGATGTAGTAACCGAATTGGGCTTTATGTTCTGTGTCGAAAGCTTCCACAAACTGTTCTTGGGTAAGTTCTCTGGGAGATACCGTGGAGGAAACTCGTACTTCAAAACTCTGTCCCAAGTAACGCGCCTCAATATAATATTTCACAACCTGTGAGTGTGCGGAAATATTTTCTAATTCGAACCAATGATCTGCTTTAGAAGTGAGTTGTTTGAAAGCTGTAAGAGTTTTTTCCCAGCCATTGTTTTCCAATGTAGCTAGAACCGTTTGCACAAAGTCAAAACTTCTGTCGGAAAGAAGAATGCCGCGAGCACAAATAGTACCAGGGCTAGAGGGAATTATAATTACTCTTGAGCCTACTTCTTCATTTACAACTGCTCCTAAAAGAGGGCCGGCGCCTCCATACGCGAATAGGGAAAAATCGATTGGATTTAGACCTTTGCTAGATGCTACTGATCTTATAGCTCTTGAAATCCCTGAGGCTGCAATCTTCACAATTCCAGCCGCAGCATCTTCAACTGATATGCCAAGCGGTTTGGCTATCTTCTCTTCGAGAGTTGATTTTGCTGCGCTAATATCCATAGGAAGTTCTCCAGCAAGTAATGCATTCGGATTTAATCTTCCAAGTACTAAATTGGCATCTGTGAGTGTTATATCTTGCCCCCCGTTATTATATGCGATCGGTCCGGGGTCGGCGCCGGCGCTTTGGGGGCCAACCTTCAATGCGCCTCCATCGTCAATCCACGCAATGCTTCCACCGCCAGCTCCAATGGCACTCACGTCTATCGAGGGGGATTTTATTGGAAATCCAACAATATTTCTTTCTATTGTAAAAAAGGGCTTCCCATCAAGTACTAGCGATACATCCGTGCTCGTGCCACCAACATCAAATGCAATTAGGCTCTTTTGGTTTGCCTCGATACCAATGGCGGTTGCACCCACAACGCCAGCAGCGGGACCAGACAAACAGGTCTTTACTGGAAATTTTGTCGCCATTGGAATGGTTAGTAGGCCGCCATTTGAAT
>QCQB01000059.1 GCA_003212315.1 SAR116 cluster bacterium AG-447-C21
TATCCAAGAGAAGAATAACGTTGTCAACGTCGGGAGTGGTCCCGGAAATTCATAAATGTGGAACAGAAACGGATGTCAATTTAGCTATTTCTCTGCACGCGGTCACAGATCCTGTGAGAGACGTGTTAGTCCCTATTAATAAAAAATACCCGATAAAAGAATTACTAAAAGCGTGTAGAAGCTACCCGGGTGTTAATAATGCGCGTCGCATCACTTTTGAATATGTTATGTTAAAAGGAATAAATGACAGTCTAGGCGATGCAAAAGCGCTGGTTAAGTTAATGGAAGGGATTCCCGCTAAAATTAATTTAATCCCATTCAATCCCTGGCCCGGTTCTCCATATGAGTGCTCGGATTCGAAGCAGATTCAAGAATTTTCAAAAATTATAATGGATGCTGGGTATCCATCGCCAGTTCGCGCACCCAGGGGAAGTGATATATTGGCAGCATGTGGTCAATTAAAGTCGGAGAGTTTGAGAGTAAAGAAACGCGATCGGGTTCCAGACTTTATCGGTTCAGCCTAGAAAAAGTTAATTATAAGCAGAAGGTATCAAAATTCATCAGTTACGGTGTTTAATCACATTGAATTTTTCAGTTATTGTGGCTATATATTTAGTACAAGAGATAGTTTTGAAAGGTTTTACTATGGCTTTAGATCCTCGAATGATGTCGCGATCACAGGCGGCGGATGCGCATGTCGACGTAGGCCTGCGGCAGTATATGCTCGGCGTATACAACCACATGACAATTGGTTTGGCTATAACGGGACTGATAGCGCTGGGCGCTTCCTTCCTTGCTATACAAGGCGGTCAGCTGACTGGCTTTGGCTATGCTATATATGTTTCCCCATTAAAATGGGTGATTATGTTGGCCCCAATTGGAATGGTATTTCTTTTTGCTGCCAGAATACAGTCTATGGCTTCATCAACGGCGCAAACTGTATTTTGGATTTATGCGGCTCTAATGGGTCTCTCCTTATCCAGTATATTCCTTGTTTATACAGGGGAAAGTATCACCCGTGTTTTCTTTATTGCGGCGGGAATGTTTGCTGGAACCAGTCTTTATGGATACACTACAAAAAAAGATCTCACGGGTATGGGGTCATTCTTATTCATGGGCTTGATAGGGATACTCATAGCGTCCGTTGTTAATATCTTTCTTGCGTCATCGGCTCTGCAATTTGGGATTTCGGTGATCGGAGTGCTTGTATTTGCTGGGCTGACAGCATACGACACTCAATCAATCAAGAATGAATACTGGGAAGGCGATGATTCGGAGACACAAGCTAAGAAATCTATCTACGGAGCGCTCAGACTTTATCTAGATTTCATTAATTTGTTCATAATGTTATTGAGCCTTTTCGGAAATCGCGAATAGGAATACAAGAATAAAAGTATAAAGAGGGCGCCAATTTTTATTGGCGCCCTAGTCATTTAGGGAAAACACTTGTTAGCGAAGGCTTATTTTTTATTGCCAATAGCGAAATACAGGAATAAACACGTAAATAACGGCTATTGTACTCATCTGGAGAATTGAGGTCCAATGTCTAAAGAGACGACCTACGAAGTTTTAAGCTTAAAAGGCGATGAGTGGCAGACAGATACAATATACTCGGATCGCGACGAAGCTATTGAAGCGGCTAGAAATCTTCACGGAGATCCCCACATAGACGGCGCAAAAGTAATAAGCGAGGTTTATGATGATAAAACTGGTGGATCCAAAGAAACTACCATATTTAATACTACGACTAAGATAAAAACTAAACAGGGCCAGCCAGAGTCAAAGGCCGATATTTCTCCCCGACGGCGCGGAAGACCTCCCATAGATAAGGGAAAAAATACAGGTAGAAAAGATCTTCTCGTAGCGGTTAAGGCGGCCTTTTGGTTGCTTCTAATCCTTATCGGTGGTTTGGGGGCTCTCTATGGTTTTGAGGGCCTTAATAATTTTCTCAATAAATTTTAATGGAACCATCTGGAAGCGTTAACAAATTCTTGGCTTTGTTGAGCGCAGCTTAAGTTCCACGCACCTCTGTAATTGAGCAATTGATTGTTTGTTATTCTTTTGAATTCAAACTTGTAAATCGAGTCATTTATTCCATGTTATATTGTTAGGCTAACGAGTTGTTAATTATGGGGGCGACAGTGTTTGACGGAAAAGTGCTACAAATTGATGAAGACGCAAATATTTTGCACGCTGAGATGAAGACTGAAGACGGCGAAACGGTGGTTGGAGTATATCAGTTGGTAGGTTGGACAACTGCTCCTAAATCAGTCAAAGCAAAGGCGGAGTTGGAATTGTGGGTGCCTCCAAAAGTATCACATCCAATACAGTAGCTCGTTTTCTAGCACGCTATCGTTGAAAAAATGTCCAAACCTAACCTCTAATAGCGATCAAGCTTTTGGTTCTTTTGGATGAGTGCCTATTATAATGGTAGAAGTTGTAACAAACACTTCTTTGTCATCCTGGTTGAGTAATTTAGCTGTATAGCGGACAAAACCTAAATTGGGTTTACTCTTCGATACTCGACTTTCCTTGATCTCAAGCCGGCCCGTTAAATTGTCTCCAGCGCGGACTGGGGTGGGCCATATCATCTCTTCATGGCCTGGGGATCCCATTGTTGTTTCATAGTTTAGAAATGATTTGTGCATTAATCGGAGCCATATCAGAGCAGTCAACCAGCCACTGGAAATAATTCCACCAAAAATGGTTTCCTTGGCGGCCTTTTCATCGATGTGAAAAGGAAAGGGGTCGTATTTCTCTGCGAAGGTGGATATTTCTTCAGCTGTGACCTCGTAAGTGCCTAGATTAAAAACTTCACCTGACTTGTAATCCTCTGCGTATGTTTTTTGCATGACTTTCCTTCCACCAATTTCCATCCCATAAAAACTCTCGAAATATAAAATATCAATACCAAAACAGGTTTGCGTTAAATGTTTTAGTTAGCTTATCAGGAAAAAATGGTGCTGCTTAGGTGACTTGAACACCTGACCCTCTCATTACGAATGAGATGCTCTACCAGCTGAGCTAAAGCAGCACTGGGAAAGATATAAAACTTAATCTGGTTAACATCAACTACCATGAATAATTATACAGATTAGATATATTTATTTTTATGTGATTGCCCAGATTATTCTCAAATAAGCATCGTATGAAAATTTACTGTAAGTTTAACGCTGGAAATGTTATGCTGACATCAGTCTTAATGTTCGAAAAACTGGTTAGGCTAGAATGCCAAATAACACTTCTGAATCACGAGTTGCTAAGCTTTGTGTTGATAAGGGATTAAAAATGACGGAACCACGCAAAGTAATTGCGAAGGTTCTTTCTGATTCAAAGGATCATCCTGATGTTGAATCCTTGCATAGTAGGGTTAGGGTCTTGGATCCAACAATATCGATTGCAACAGTCTACCGAACAATGAAGCTCTTCGAGGATACAAACATTGTAACTAAGAGGGATTTTGGAGATGGACGTGCCCGTTACGAAGAAATTCAGGGGGATGAAGACCATCACCATCATTTAATAGATGTTAGAACCGGTAAGGTAATCGAATTTTATAATGAAGAGTTAGAGCGTCTGAAAGTTAAGATCGCGAATGATTTGGGCTATGAGTTGGTCGACCATCATTTAGAACTTTTTGGATCCCCTATAAATAAAAACTGATATTAAACTTTTCACGCATAATCGATCAGGTGCATAAAAGAGCCCAATACTGATTTATTTTTGGAGCCAATTGATCCGAGTTTGGTTTGGGCGGCATCTTCTGCGTTGAACAAGTTTTCTCCTTTATTTGTAATGATGGAAGCATAATGAAATTCGTGACACCGAAACCTTGTGCCAACTGGCCCAAATGGCGTTTTGCCGACTGTAGTTGCGGTTCTATAGCCTAAAGAGAGTTTTTTGTTTTCAAATGAGGTCGTGAGTGGCAAAAGACCTGCCATTTCATGTTGAGTCCCACTCTGATCAATAAGGTAGTCACCCAAAACCATGTAGCCGCCACATTCTCCAAAAATAAATTTATTTTTGTCCGCGGCAATACGAAGACTATTGAAGAAATTTATATTATGGGCGAGCTGTTCGGCATATAGCTCAGGATATCCTCCAGGTAAATAAACCGCATCTGAATTTGGATCAGGCGTCTCATCTTTTAGCGGCGAGAAATAAGTAATTTTGACACCGCTTTCGCGCCAGCTCTCTATGATGTGCGGGTATATAAAACTAAACGCCGCATCATTTGCTATTGAAATATGTTGGCCGAACGGTTTTATACCAGATGATAAGGCTTGTTGTGTCAGTGTATGACTGGTAGCTACTTTGCGTATTGCATTGAGATCTATGTGGTCATCAATGATCTTTGCTATTCCATCAATATGTTTGTCTATATCCTTAAGCTCGTGAGCTTGAACTAGACCTAAATAACGCGATGCAAGTTCTAGTTTTTTGCATTGGGGAATAAAACCAAAAATAAAGATATTTTCTTTATCTAAAGCTTCTTTTATCAATTGTGCATGACGGTCACTACCCACTCGATTGAGTATTATGCCAGCTAAATGTAGGCCTGGTTCATGATCTCTAAAGCCTTTTACAAGCGCTACGACGGACTGGGCCTGAGACTTCGCGTCAACGACTAAAATCACTGGAGCCTGGAGTTTTTTTGCGACACTTGCTGTTGAGCCATTGCCGAAGGCACCCCGCTCTGCGGCACCATCGAATAGACCCATGACGCCCTCTATTATAAAAAGGTCAGAACGTGGTTTGCACTCTAAAACCAGTTTTTCAAATAAATGCTCTCGCATCGACCAGCTATCTAGATTAATACACAGCCGATTGCTAGCCACTTCATGAAATCTTGGATCGATATAATCTGGGCCAATTTTTGCAGATGAAATATTTACCCCTCTGTCGCAAAAGGCACGGATCAACCCTAGAGTAACCGTTGTTTTACCACTGCCAGAACTTGGAGCTGCAATAATTACGCTAGGATGGCCCAATATAACTTATCCGGTTTGTTTTTCTATTATTGGAGGATGGATATTATTTATGAGGAGTTTACCATTCTCGGCACCCAACCAATCGAGGCCTTGACGCAAGTTGACGACTTCCCCCACTACCACTACTGACGGTGGTTTTATATGATTTTTTTTGATGTCCTCAAGGCAGGTGCCCAGAGTTGTTTCCAGAACAGTTTGATTTGGCATCGATGCATTACAGACGAATGCTATTGGCTCATTAGCCGGACGCCCCGCGTTTCGTAATTCCTGAACAATTCTTTCTATATGTTTCATTGCCATGTAAATTACGATTACGGGGGAACCATCACTTATAGCCTTCCAATCGATCTGCGATACATTTCCACTCGCATCGTGACCAGTTACAAGCGTGACAGATTGATTCGTGTCTCTATGTGTCAGAGGGATACCAGCATAAGCCAAACCTCCGATTCCAGAGGTGATTCCAGGGATAATCCGAAAAGGAATACCGGCGGAAACCAATGCTGCTGCTTCCTCGCCGCCTCTTCCAAATACAAAAGGGTCACCTCCCTTTAATCGCAAGACCCGCTTTCCCTTGCGTGCCAACTGTACGATCCTAAGTGATATATCTACCTGTTTGTAGGATGGCTTACCGCCTCTTTTTCCGGCAAACTCACGTGGCGTGTGCTCTGGTGCTAAATCCAATATCGCGTCACTTACCAGCGCATCAAAAACGATTACATCAGCGGATTCCATCGCGTGTAAAGTGTGCAGTGTCAATAACCCGGGGTCTCCGGGGCCGGCGCCAGCCAGCCAAACGGTTCCAGGTTTGAATTCGGTTTTCGTTGCAAAGTTTTTCATTGGATCTACATTAAAGTAAGACTATTGGTTATGGCTACTGGTAATAGTATTTTATTAATATTTTGTTAGAAATATGTCCGCTATTGAGAAGTTGAGATAATGTTGAAATTTAAGAAGCCCAACAACGAGATCAATCTTCCCTTCGATATGGGGTATAGGACGGTTGTTGCTGGCACCGGAGAGGAAGCACTTGGGTTGGTAGAAATGGAATTGCCGGAGCTCGCTGTTGTTGACTGGATGCTTCCAGAGCGGTCTGGATTGGAAGTGTGCCGTATTTTAAGAAATAAAAAGGAAACAAGAAATTTGCCGATTATCATGCTGACGGCAAGAGGTGAAGAGGGGGACCGGGTTCTTGGCCTCGAGGCAGGCGCTGATGATTATGTCGTAAAACCCTATTCTCCGAAGGAAATGATCGCACGCATTAACGCCCTGTTGCGTCGTTCCAGTGCTAACAGTAATTCCTCTATAAAAGAGTATGCCGGGATCAAAATGGACTTAGACTCACATAGAGTTACCCGTGATGGTCATCTGATCCATCTGAGCCCAAAGTGTTTCAGGCTTTTAGAAACCTTAATAGATCGCCCAACCTATGTATTTTCGCGCGATGCCCTGCTAGGGAAAGTTTGGGGTGGTGACGTTTATGTTGAAGTCCGGACTGTAGACGTTCATATCCGAAGATTACGGAAAGCCCTGAACGTTAATGATGGCCCTGAGTTAGTTAGAACAGTACGCAGTGCAGGGTATTCACTGGATATAACCCCGAATATTATGTAGTGATCTCATCCATAAATTTGGCTAACTCAATATCTAGTTGAGTGATACCGCCCGCATCATGTGTGGATAATGTGACCTCTACTCGGTTATACACATTGAACCATTCTGGATGGTGATCCATTTTCTCTGCTTTTATCGCTACTCTGCTCATAAATCCAAAAGCAGCATTAAAGTCCGAGAGTTGATAATTTTTTGTGATGGCGTTCCGATCTTTCAACTCATCCCATCCTATTAGGCTCGCTAATGCATTTGATCGTTCGGTACCTTCAAGTTTTTTAGCCATAATTTTTCCTTATTAATTTTAAACGCTAGGTCAGTGATTTCTTAGGAATGATAGGAACTAGATTTTTCAGGTCAGATATTTCCTCGTACAGATTAGCAGCTGAAAGTAGATTTGCCTCTCCTCTGGGACCTCCCACAATTTGTAATCCAACAGGCAGTCCATCTTTAGTGAAGCCGGCGGGCACGCTTAAGGCTGGATGTCCAGTGATTGTTATTGCGTATGCTATACTTAACCACTCTACATAATTAGAAAACTTATGATCTCCCAGTTCGGCAACAAACCGTTGTTCAACCGGGTATGGTGGGACAACCGTTGCGGGACTCAAAAGCAGATCGTATTCTTCAAAAAAAGTGATAGCTCTGTTTAGATATCGTGCCCTCGCCAGTTCGACCCTAGCGAAGTCGTCAACTGTTATCTCGGCAGCGCGTTCAATATTCCAAACTACTTCAGGCTTCAAGAGGTCTTTATTGGTATCAAGCAGCGCTTTCTTCCCAACATAAAATGACATGGCGCGCCAAGTTTGAAATATATCTTGTACATCACTGAAGTCGGGATGAGCTTCTTCAACAATGCAACCGAGTTGTTCAAACCGTTTAGCTGCTTTCTCGCAGATCTCGGCTACCTCCTGGTCTACAGGCGTCACCCCAAGGTCCCCAGAAAACGCAACCTTTTTTGGCTTTGTGCGTGATTTAACTGCATCTAAATAACGAGTCTCTGTTCGTGGTAAAGAAATAGGATCCCGTGGATGATGGCCGACCATTGCATCTAGCAGTAGAGCGACATCGGGTACGTTCCTTGCCATTGGGCCAGCTACACTAAAGGGTTGGCCCGGAATTGCAAATAAGTCTGATGGAAACGCTCCCTCACCCGCTGCTCCAAACGCGACCCGACCAGGGCTAGGACGCAGCCCAACAACGGAGCAAAAACTTGCTGGATTTCTCAAAGAACCTCCAAGATCTGAACCACTTGCGATCCATGCTTGCCCTGTAGCCAAGGCTACAGCCGATCCACCAGAAGAGCCTGCGCAACTTTTACTCGTATCCCAAGGATTTAATGTCGCCCCAAACACCTCGTTAAACGTATTAGCGCCAGCTCCAAATTCCGGGGTATTGGATTTTGCGTAAACGAGGCCACCTTCTTTCTCTACATTTTCGACCAGGCAGTCTGAACGCGTTGGAACAAAGTCTTTGTATACTAGGGAGCCCCAGGTGGATTTAACACCTTGAACTGGAGCAAGGTCTTTTATTGCAATTGGTAAACCCGCTAATAAGCCTCTTTCTTCTAGCGGTTTTTGCATTATTTTTTCAGCCTCAGATTTTGCCCTGGAAAAACATCGTGTAGGAAGAGCATTAACATCCTTATCGATTGCATTGACACGCTTTTCAAGTGCGCTGAGGAGTTCTATTGGACTAACTTCATTCTTTTTTAAAAGATTAACTACCTCATTAGCAGTCATTGTTATGAGATCTCTATCTGATTGTTTCATTTAACGTCCAATTAATAGTCATTGTTCAATATTATAAAATATATCTAATCCATATTTCTAGTTCACTGGAGGATCGGATCCTCATCATCCTTCTCGGAGGGAAGGGCTGATGTCGGTGATGCATGATGATGGACCATCTTCCAACTATCTCCCTCTTTAAGAAACATATTGGTTGCTACGGTAGCTCCGCCACCTATCAGTTCAAAGCAGGTCACATAGCAAATATTGTCTGTGAGAAAGTGGGTTTTAGCATCTTTACATACAATCTTGGGGGAATTTGGAGATGATAAAATATCTGTCCAACTGCGCATAACCGCTTCCCGACCGTAGAGGGGAGGCCATCCCGGATGGATGCAAACCACTTGAGCGTTTGTGGCCCAAACGGTTTCTAAGGCAACAATATCGCGAGAAATGAAGGCGTTGTAAAAAGCATCATTAGCAAAAAGTACCTCGGCTTCATCTCGCATTATTACTCCCATTTAACCCTCACATTTATAAACGCCTTTAATAAGTGGCTCTGCCACCAGAAACGTCAAAAACACCACCAGTACTAAACGAGCATTCTTCCGAAGTTAGCCATGTTATGAGGTTTGCAATCTCGTCTACTGTGCCAAATCTTCCTATAGGGATTTTGGATAGCATGAAATCTATATGTTCCTGGCTTATTTGGTCAAAAATTTCTGTCTTAACCGCTGCTGGAGTAATGCAATTTACCGTTATTGGGGTATGTGCCAATTCCTTTCCAAGCGATTTTGTTAATCCGATGACGCCCGCTTTTGCAGCACTATAGGGTGATGCATTAGGATTTCCTTCTTTCCCGGCAATGGATGCAATATTTACAATACGCCCATAATTCTTTTTCAATAAAAAAGGAACAATTGCCCGGCAACATAGAAAAGTACCGTTCAGGTCAATATCGACAACCTTTGTCCACTCGTCGACAGGATACTCCCATGTTTTAAAATTTGGCCCGGCAATACCCGCACTATTTACCAGAATATCCACGCCGCCCATTTCGCCATTACTGGCATTGGCGGCTGCTTCGACAGATTCCCAATTAGTAATATCGACTACCTGAATATCTATAGGTGTTGAAAAATCAGATCTTACCTGCTCAAGGCGCTCCCTATCCATATCCCAGAGAGAGACTTTCGCGCCACTGGCATTCAACCGCTTTGCAGTAGCTAACCCTATTCCACGGGCTCCTCCCGTTATAACGGCCGCTCGTCCTGTATAATCATGCGTGACTGTCATTATTTAGATCCTCATTCTTCATTTTCAGTTACTAACTAAAGAAATACTGTTCCACCATCTACCATTATCGTCTGCCCGGTTACAAATTTTGAGTCATCACTGGCCAGATACAGAATTGTACCTGTTAAATCTTCTGGTACTAGGTTTCTCTTTAGAGATTGACCTGATACTATTACCTCAGTGGCTCTCTCTAGTTTTTCTCCAAAAAATTCTTTCGTCCCCTCGGTCAACACGGCAGATGGTCCTACAGCATTAACTCTAATCCAGTCTTTTCCAAGTTCTCTAGCCATTGCGCGGGTCATGCCTATCACAGCGGCTTTTGAAGTTGAATAGTGAAGGGCGTATGGAAGTCCAGCAAGCGCTGCTAATGAGGAAATGTTAATAATGGATCCACTTTTATTTTCTCTCATCGAATTTATAACTGCCTTCGAACATCGCCAGATTCCATTAACATTAACATCCATGCAATCATCCCAGTCTTTGTCATCAAGCGTATCAAAACGCCCGGTGCCTAAAGAACCGTATAGGGCAGCGTTATTGACTAGAATATCTATTTTTCCAAAGTGAGAAACTGCTGTATTTGCCATATTTCGGCAACTTTCCTGATCTCTCACATCGAGTTCAATACTGATTGCGCTGTGTTCAGCACTCGTTATCTCTTCCACTGTTTCTGCACAATCTTTTATGTCAGCTGCAATTACCTGGGCACCGGCGGCCGCAAGTGCTTTAGCATATTCTCTTCCAAGTCCGCGGCTAGCACCTGTTACTATTGCGACTTTTTCTTTCAAATTAGCGCCCATTATGAAACGCTCCTCAAAACAATAATCATGATCCGCTTCTTTCTATCAATGTTTCCAATTCCTTTAAAATATTATCTCTATCGGAATCGAACTCTGGAGGGGACCGGTATTCTACCTTATTTATACCATCTATATGTAATGGGCTTGCAGCTGCCAGTGACTTGCGACCCTCTGCGTCTTTAATCCATCTAATCATACCCCTTGCATGGAGGTTTTCGTCCTCAACCACCTCATCGAGATCATTCACAGTTCCGCAGGGTACACGAGCTTCATTCAACAGAGCCATAATCTCGGCCCGAGTGAGCGTTTTTGACCAATTTGTTATGAGTTCAGTAACGTCCTCGAGATTTTGGACCCGGTCCGCCATTGTCTTAAACCGTTCGTCATCTTTTTTGTCTGCTTCTTCCATCGCGTCGAGTAGACGATGCCAATGTGTATCGTTATTGCATATAATTGCTGTATATCCATCTTTCGTTGGGAAAACGCCGTATGGCGCAATAGATAAGCCCCCGTGAAAATTGCCCACTCTTTTCGGCGCCTCACTTATGTCATTATCGAACATTAAACCTAGATTTGAAGCAAAAGAAGGAAATACAGATTCTTGCATCGATACATCTACATAAGAGCCATTCCCGGTTCTTTCCCTTTTGACGAGAGCTGTCATGACACCGCCATATAGATGAATACCGGCAAAGAAATCGCACAGTGCCACGCCAGCTTTTACGGGCGGGTTCTCGGCAAAGCCTGTAGCGCTCATAACACCACTCATTGCCTGAACAGCTATGTCCATAGCCTGATATCCTCGATATGGCCCGTCTTGCCCGTAACCGCTGCCCGACGCGTATATGATATCTGATTTAATAGATTTTATGGTTTCATAGCCGATTCCAAGACGGTCAACCACACCAGGAGCGAAATTCTCGATAACTATATCTACAGTTTTTGCAAGCTCTAGAAAAATATCGCGGTCTTTTTCGGACTTCAGATCTAAAGAGATGCTTCGCTTATTGGGGTTGAGCATTTTAAAAGGATACAAGGCACCACCCCTTGCATTTCGGCGGCGCAGGTGTTCTCCTCCTGGGGGCTCAACTTTAATAATATCGGCTCCTGCCATAGCCATAAGAAAGGTAGCGTAGGGACCATTATAGATTTGTGTCAAGTCAAGGACACGTATACCTGTAAGGGGATGCGGAGTTTTTGACATTTATGAATCTCTTACCAAAAATTAGTTTCAACAAGTACTAATGATAGTTTTATAGTTTTGCCAAACTGGATAATAGGATCTACCGGCAGATTATCAACCCGATATACTGCCTTGATCATTTCGAAATGGAGTACATCACGTGTCTACTGATATTGATTATTCGAGCCTAATGAGTTCTGGTCTGCCTGCGCCCACTCCTAAATGGCAGGGGTTCCCAGAGTATAACTTTATTGGTGGCCATAACGACAGGAATAGTATTCCTGTAGACGATATGATATCGGCTGTAACAAATGTGCTTAAGCGTGACGGTGCATCCCTTGCCACTTATGGGATGCAACATGGCCCTCAGGGCTACAAACCTTTGAGAGAGTTTATTGTTTCGAAACTTGCGCAACGAAGTGGTATTTCCACCAGCGTAGATAACATATTGATTACCTCCGGATCAGGACAGGCATTAAACTTGGTGAATGCTGTGCTTTGTGAGCCTGGAGATACGGTGCTATTTGAACAGTTCAGTTATGCGAGTGCTATAACTAGGATACGCAACATTGGTGTTAATCCTATTGGCGTTCCGTTAGATAAAAATGGGATGAGAATGGACTTATTGGAAGAGAAACTCATCGAATTGCAAGCTAAATCAATCAAGCCAAAATATTTGTATGTCATTCCGACGGTTCAGAATCCCGGTGGTAGTATAATGCCAGAGGAAAATCGACAGGAGCTCCTCAGACTTGCAAGAAAATTTGATTTTCCTATTTTAGAAGATGAATGTTATGCGGATTTAATCTGGGATTCTAAAAGGCCAACTGCATTGGCCGGTATGGATGACGGAAACAGGGTTATACACTGCGGTTCTTTTTCTAAAACGATCGCCCCAGCTCTACGCGTAGGTTATCTTGTCGCAGATTGGCATTTACTCTCTCAAGTTATAGCCGTTAAAAATGACAGTGGCACAGGAGCCCTGGAACAAATGATGCTTGCTGAATACTGTAGTAATCATTTTGATGGTCATATTGATAGTCTGTCCAAAACCCTCAAGGATAAACTCGATACTTTAGTAGAAGCATTGCAAGTTCATTTTGGAACGTCGGCGGAGTTTGAACTTCCGGAGGGTGGTATCTTTTTGTGGATTTCCCTTCCGGAACAGGTAGATACAATACGGCTTGGCCAGTTAGCCGCGGGAGAAGGTATTGCATTAAACCCTGGACCGGAATGGTCTACAGACCAAAAACCTGCAAGTTCAAAGCTGCGTCTATGTTTTGGTCATCCGTCTAAGGAGACTATAGAGGAAGGTGTTTCTAAATTAGCAGAAATTTGCCATCGGGAATTTGGGGTACCGTTGCGTGGTGCTAATAAGATTAGAAGTTAATTCTTTTGTCTACCAAAAATCAAACCGAGGAAACAGAGTCAACGTCGGAAGATCAAATTCAGCAAAAGAAGATCTTTAGAAAAATTGTTTGGCCATTTGCCATAGCAGAAACACTAGTTTGGGCGGCGTACTATTATTCGTTCCCGGCCTTGTTGCCAATATGGGAAGCAGACTTGGGTTTTTCTAAAACAGCACTAACCGGTGCTTTTACACTTTCACTTATAGTGTCGGCTGTTGCCGCCCCGATAGTTGGACGATTAATCGATTATGGCTACGGTAAAGTCGTTTTTGCTGGAGGCGCCGC
>QCQB01000060.1 GCA_003212315.1 SAR116 cluster bacterium AG-447-C21
GGGATATAGGCGGAACCAAAAACGACCTACTAAAAGCCCTCTATTATTTACTTTAGCATTAATCTACCTCACGACTTTGACCTTTGAGAATATTATACGTAGCATACAGTTCGCCACACTTAACGAGCAGTTTAATTAAATTTATGGAGCCTTTAATGTCTGACCTAGATTCTAATAGTAGCAATGCAGGCCAGCCGAAAACAGCAGAACGACACGCCGAAAAAATGGCCAAGAAAAAGGCTGCCCGAAACAAAATAATGGCTACTAAAACTAAAACAGGGGGACTTTTAGTTGTAAATACAGGAAAAGGTAAAGGCAAGTCGACAGCAGCGTTTGGTATGATTTGCCGAGGCATTGGACATGGCATGCGCGTTGGCGTTGTGCAATTTGTTAAAGGCAAATGGGAAACTGGAGAGAAAAAGGTGCTGGAGGCGTTTCCTGATCAAGTCACTATTCATACGATGGGTGAGGGTTTTACATGGGACACACAAGACTTGGGCAGAGATATTGCTGCTGCCGAGGCAGCATGGGCACAAGCAAAGTCAATGATGAACGATCCCAGCTACTCGATGGTACTAATGGATGAGTTAAATATAGTATTAAGATACGACTATCTTCAAATCGATGAAGTATTAAAGACGCTTAAAAGTAAGCGTGACGAACTTCATGTTATAGTCACGGGGAGAAATGCCAAGGCGGAACTGATTGAGGCAGCCGATTTAGTTACAGAAATGACCATGATTAAACATCCCTTCAGGTCTGGTTTCAAGGCGCAGGCCGGTATAGAATTTTAACTTGAGTTAACCAGTTTACGAGTAACTCTCACCTATTTTCAAAAATCGATTTCAAACCTTCTCTATAAGTTGGATACTGTAATTCTACCCCGAGTTCATTTTTTATTTTTTCTGTGACTAACCTTTTGCACTCGCTATAAAAAGATTTTGCCATCTCTGATAACTCCGCGTTTTCAAACAATATCGGTTGGGGTGGATCAATCCCAACAAGGTTGCATGCAAAGCGCACTACGTCACCACTTGGGCAAGCTTCTTGATCCGCGACATTATAAATCGCACCATCGTTGGGCCGATCCATAGATGCCATTAATATAGTCCCTATATCATCAACGTGAATTCTGTTGAAAACCTGGTTCTGTTTTTCAATAATCCTTGCCCTGCCACCCAGCACTTGATCTATTAAGTTACGTCCTGGACCATAAATTCCAGCAAGACGCATAATTTGAATAGACGTTGAACTATTTTTTAAAGCATCTAGCCAGGAATTTTCAGCTTTTAACCGCCTCTCCCCTCGTCTCGATCCCGGCTGCGGACAATCAGCCTCACTGACAAACGCACCACCCCTGTCCCCATAGACTGCAGGAGTTGATAAATAAGCAGCCCATTCTAGTTTTTCTGAGCTTACCAGTTGTTTTTGATGAAACAAAAGAGGCAACTCGCCCAAATCTGTCGGTGGTATCGATGCTATTAAATGTGTTATATCAGAGAACAGATCTGCTTTGGCCGATATTGCAGCAGTTCCATCAAACAAATAGGTTTCTATACCCATTGATGTCCACTTCTCAACATTCTTGAGTGATCGCGTTGTACCAGAAATTCTCCATCCAGCTTCAAGTAATCGGAGCGCGAGGCGAGATGCAGTAAAGCCTAGCCCAAAGCAGAATAAATGGCCTGGTGCTATTTTGGGGATTGGAGACTCACTCATCAAGCTTCTCTTAATTTGTTACTTTATGCAGACTAGAATAGTGTTTATCTCAAAATCATTGGAAAACACAATTATTATCGCTATTGCCCAACTTGGGCATAAAGCGTAAACCTATATCTTGTTGGGACATGCGAGCCATGACAACCGGACGAATAGCCAGCGATTGATAGATCCAATCGGATATCAATCTCTACGCGCCACAGGAGTGGGCAATACCCCCAGACCCATGGCCTTTAAAACCGGTTTGGAAGTGGCAAGTAGTCGAAAAAATTTCAATGCTATAGAAGAGACAAAACAATCGCAAATGGTTAAGCCTTTAATGTCACTAAATTACATAAAAAACCCGGATGAAATTTATCAACGATCTTTTGAAATAGTTCAAAATGAAGCAGATTTAAGCCGCTTTGGCACGGAAGAGGCAAAAGTTGCCACAAGGATAATCCATGCGTCGGGGATGCCCGAAATATGCAACGATTTAAAATTTTCTCCAACCGTTATCAATGAGGTGCTTAGTGCAATATCTAGGAATGCTAAAATAATCTGCGATTGTAATATGGTCACATCCGGGATTTCCATCTCGAATGATAGTAATTTAAGGGCACACTGCTTTTTGGATCATCCCAGTGTTTTGAGTATAGCCAACATTGAACAAACTACTCGCTCAGCTGCTCAAGTAACGCTATGGAGGGAACATCAAGCTGGGGCAATTATTGTTATCGGTAACGCCCCTACTGCGTTGTTCCGGATAATTGAAGAAATTGAGTCTGGAGCCCCAATGCCCTCGGCGATTCTTGGCTTTCCTGTTGGTTTTGTCGGTGCTGCTGAATCGAAAGAGGCGCTGGCTAAGACAACATTGAAAATACCACATATTACATTATTCGGTCGTCGGGGCGGCAGTGCCATAGCAGCAGCAGCCATAAATGCTTTGATAAGAATATCCATCGGGCAGGATACAGAATGAATAACTTTGAGAATAATCGATGGTTAAGTGTAATAGGAATTGGAGAGGATGGACTTGGCGGTTTATCCTCGACCGCCATACGCCTTTTAGAAACAGCAGAGTTTATAATTGGTGGGCAACGTCAACTCGAAATGATACCTAATTCTGAGCAGAAAAAGATTATTTGGCCATCGCCGATTCATAGTCTTGTAAAAAAGCTAGAGACATTCAGAGGCAAAAAAACTTGCATACTGGCAACAGGAGATCCACTTTCTTTTGGAATAGGCAATACCCTCACTCGTATTTTCTCTATCAATGAAATGCAAATTTTTCCTTCATTATCGGCCTCTGCTCTGGCATGCGCGCGCATGGGATGGTCACACAACGAAATAGATTTAATTAGCCTCCACGGACGGTCAATAGCCACCCTAGAAACATTTTTGCGACCAAGAGGGAAGCTTATTATTTTGTCACACGATGGCGACACACCATCCCTAGTAGCGAATTTCCTTACCAATAGAGGTTACGGTGGCAGCATCATAAAAGTTTTCGAACATATGAACGGAACTAAAGAAAGATCCCTTTATAATATTGCTTCCGAATGGCAGCACAATCCTGGGGCGGCTTTTAACACTATCGCTGTGGATCTCAATTGCTCTGATATTGACGCGATTAAGTCGCGAGCTCCAGGATTACAAGACAACCTATTTATTCACGATGGGCAAATAACCAAGCAAGAGATTCGTGTCACAACGTTATCGGCTTTAGAGCCATTTCCCGGTGCTCTTTTGTGGGATGTGGGTGCCGGTTCAGGTTCAATTGGAATAGAGTGGATGCGAATGGATCATCGTTGCCAAGCAATCGCTATTGAAGCAAACCCGGAAAGGGCAGAAAACATCACACAAAATTCATGCAAGCTAGGAACGCCCAATTTAAAGATTGTAATTGATAAGGCGCCGTCAATACTCTCCACACTACCAACCCCTGATGCTATTTTTATTGGAGGTGGTATCACTAGCAAGGGGATGGTCAAGCAATGCTGGGATTTCCTTAGAGCAGGTGGCTGTCTTGTCGCAAACGTGGTTACTACCGAAGGTGAAGAAGAAGTCTTAAAAAATCAAAAAAAACTTGGAGGACACTTAACTAGAATCAGCATATCGAATTTGAAAAAAATCGGTTCTAAAAAAGCTTGGCGTCCTTCTATGCAAGTCACCCAATGGAAAGTAAAGAAACCAATCCAAATGCTGCGGGAAAGTATCATATGAGCGGCAAAATATATGGAGTTGGGGTGGGCCCCGGCGACCCAGACCTCATAACTTTAAAAGCACTTAAGATCCTACAAAAAGCCGATCTGATCGTTTATCCTGCACCAGAAGATGGAAAAAGTTTGGCAAGGTCCATCGCGGCAGAACATTTTCCAACGGGGACCGAGGAACTTGTTATCAAAACGCCGATGGTGAGCGAGCGTTTCCCAGCGTTTGAGGTCTACGATAAGGCAAGTGCGAAAATATCCAAGGTTGTACGGGATGGCAAAATTGTCGTGGTACTTTGTGAGGGTGATCCATTCTTTTATGGTTCCTTCATGTATCTATTCAGCCGTTTAAAAAATGAGTGTTCGATCGAAGTTATTCCGGGTGTATCCTCGTTGACAGCTTGTTCAGCCTCCCTAGAATCCCCACTTGCATCTCGTAACGATGTTTTAATCATACTGCCTGCGCCACTTGATAATTCTGAACTCGAAGAAAAAATAAAAACCGCCGACTCCATTGCTATTATTAAAATTGGTCGTCATTTTAACCGTATAAAAGAGCTCTTAAAGAGAAAAGGACTGATCCAAAACGCCCGATATATAGAGCGAGCTACAATGCAAACTCAGAAAATCATTGATATTGAAAAGGTTGATGCAAAATCGACCCCATATTTTTCTATGATTTTGATTCATTCCCGAGAAAAGGCATGGTTGTGACAGCCGTCGTCGTAGTTTCTTCATCAGGCGTTCAAATCGCTCGAAAAATTGCGGTACACTTTCAAGCAAGTTTGCACGGCAAATTTGATGAGTGTGATATTCTAATCGAAAAATACCCAGAGCAGTTAAGATCATTATTTATTGATAAAAAGCCTATCATTTTCATAGGAGCGCTGGGTATTCTCGTTCGGCTTCTAGCCCCGGTAATTACAAAAAAAGAATACGACCCTCCAGTGGTAGTGGTCGCTGAAGATGGAAGTTCAGTTATCCCTGTATTAGGCGGGCATTCCGGAGCTAATGAATTAGCAGAACAAATCGGACAATTAATCGACGGCCGAGTGACCATAACTACCGCTAGCGACCTTCATTTCAACGTTACTTTAGATACTCCTCCAAAGGGCTGGCACCTACAGCATTATGGGGTTTATAAAAAATTCATGGGCGAGCTTTTAAATGGTGCTTCAATCAAGATGTTCCACCGACCTGCGTGGCTGGAGAATACATCTCTACCATTTTCAAACAATGGTAAATTATCAATAAATGTGACGGAAAAACAAACTGCACCTGACGCTTTATCACTAATTTATAGCCCAGAGTGTTTAGCCGTTGGTATAGGCTGCGAGCGAAATGTTACAACTGGGGAAGTGTTTGATCTGGTTAAAACGACTTTATCCAAGCACACTCTTTGTCCCGATAGCGTAGCAATCATCGTTTCGATAGACCTTAAGATGGATGAGGAGGCACTCCAGCAACTATCATTAACATTAAAAAAGCCTCTACGCTTTTTTAATGCAGCTACACTCGAGTTAGAGACACCGAGATTATTAAACCCGTCTGATGTTGTTTTTAATGAGGTCGGTTGCCACGGAGTAGCAGAAGCAGCAGCTCTAGCTGCTGCAGGCCCTGATGGCGAATTAATTGTTCCGAAAGAAAAGTCAAAAAGAGCCACATGTGCAATAGCAAAAGCACCAAACATATTAGTCCCAGAAAAAATTGGTTTAGAACGGGGAAAATTATTCATAATAGGCACTGGCCCCGGAAAACAGGGTTGGTTAACACCCGAAGCTAACGAGTTAATAAGTGTTACCTCCGATCTCGTTGGTTACAAACTCTATCTAGATCTGTTAGGGAACGCGGCTAGCGGAAAAACGCTTCACGCATATGAGCTGGGTGAGGAAAAGGATCGAGTTTTAAGGGCTCTAGAAATCGCTGCTGAAGGTAAAACGGTTGGGTTAATTTCATCTGGTGATCCTGGCATCTATGCGATGGCAAGCTTGGTATTTGATTGCCTAAAGGATTTTGACAATCCATCTTGGAACTTGTTAGAAATAGTCGTTTCCCCAGGTATTTCTGCGGTTCAGGCTTGTGCAGCAAAAGCCGGCGCCCCTCTTGGGCATGACTTTTGTACAATATCACTTTCAGATCTTCTCACACCATGGAGCGTTATAGAACAAAGAATTAAAGCAGCGACCGAAAGTGATTTTGTTATAGCCTTATACAACCCCGCATCGGGACGACGGCGTAATCAATTGGTCAAGACAATAGAAATAATAAAACAAGGAAGAGGACCACAAACCCCAGTTATCATTGGTAAATCACTAGGTAGGCCTCAGGAAAAATTAGAGATAATGACGATTCAAGATTTCGAACCCAATAGTGTCGACATGCTATCAATAGTTATTGTCGGTAGTACACAAACAAAAACTTTTAATGGCAGAGTGTTCACACCGCGAGGTTATTTAATTAAAAAAACCCCTAACGAAATTGATCCAAAATGACCGTTCATTTTATAGGGGCAGGCCCAGGTGACCCAGATTTACTAACCATTCGAGGAAGAAATCTCATAGAACAATGTAAATATTGTCTCTTTGCTGGATCGTTAGTTCCCAAAGAGGTATTAAAAGCCGCTCCAAAAGACGCAAAAATAATAGATACGGCACCTTTAAACCTCGATGAAATCATTGAAATAATAGTTACTGCTAATGATCAAAGCGAAGATGTCGCGCGCGTTCACTCTGGAGACCCCTCACTGTATGGAGCTATAGCCGAGCAGATCAGAAGGCTAAAAAAATTAAATATCGACTTTGAAATTACACCGGGTGTTCCTGCATTTGCAGCGGCAGCAGCGGCGCTGGGACAAGAATTGACACTCCCCCAAGTAAGTCAGAGTGTAATTCTTACCAGAACCTCTATGAAATCATCCAAAATGCCGCTAGGGGAGGAGTTGGAGAGCCTTGGAAGCTCAAAGGCGACATTGGCTATTCATCTGTCTATTCGTAATCTACGACATATTCGAAGAATATTAGAACCTATTCATGGGCCAGATTATCCAGTAGCCGTAATTTATCGAGTAACCTGGCCCGATCAAAAGATAATCCGCGGAACTCTATCAAATATTTTTGAAAAAGTAAGATTGGAGAAAATTACCCGAACAGCACTAATTTTGATTGGCCCAGCACTCGAAGAAGAGAATTATCCAGATAGCGCTCTTTACGACGCGAGCCGGTCACATTTATTGAGAATTAAGAGGACGTAGCTGGATTATTTGATCATCTTGAGAGATCATGTAACACAAATGCAGTCAGAGCCTCTCTATCATATATTTTCTTCAAATTGATTGACTTTGGCTGTTGCACTAAAACGACAGGTATTCCCAAAACTCGTGCGGCATTTATTTTAGGATAGCTGGAATAACCCCCACTATTTTTGGCGACCAAACAATCTATGCTATGTTCTTTAAAAAAAGTGTACTCATCTTGAAAAGTAAAGGGCCCTCGGCCTTGTATCCATTTCATATTATCAAAGCAGGCTAACTCTTTTACGGGTTCGATACTCCTAACAAAAAATTGTTTTGTATTTATTGAATAAAAACAATTCACATCTTTGCGTCCAATGGTCAGAAATACATTTTTGGCACACTCAAAGTCTTTTTGGGTCAAAGTTGATGCTGCAGCTTTAGAATTTTTAACCTCATACCATTTGTCTTGTGCAGTTTCTTTCCATGGTTTGCGAGAGAAGTGGAGAAACGGAATATTGGCTCTTTCCGAAGCTTCGCTCGCATTTTTAGTAATTTTTTCTGCAAATGGGTGGGTGGCATCGATGACTAAAGTAATCTTTTCCTGAACTAAATAATCAAAAAGACCGTCTTTTCCTCCAAATCCACCAAAACGCACCTTTCCCGTTGGGAGCCGTGGAGAACGAGTCACGCCTGCTAGGGAGGTTATAACTGTTGTGTTTTCTATTTGCTCCAAATCGCAAGCAATTTCTATGGCTTCTCTGGTCCCACCAAGGATTAATATGACATTACCAGCCATTAGCAGCACCCACTAACTGACCTGATCGATCAAAAATCAACACTTCCAGGGCAACGGGTGCACTCGAAAGTACATCCAATGCGATTTTTCTTGCTTCATTAGCGACGAGATCGGCCAAATGTAATTTATTTTGGGATGCTATCCCCAGTACCTCCATCGCTGAGTTAGCAGCATAAATTTGATCTACAACTTCGTCACTGGCAGAGGCACCCGCAGCCAGCTTTGCGAGCCAACCCAAGTCGACTTGACTTCGACCAGAATGAAGATCCAAATGCCCTTGACCTAGTTTGGAGATTTTACCAAACCCACCACCTATCGTTATACGCGGAATTGGATGTCTTCTCAGGTATTTTAGGGCACCACCCACAAAATCTCCCATATCCAAAATTGAACTCTCCGGAAGTCCATACTTTTGACGAACGGCTGTCTCAGATGTTGACCCAGTACATGCTCCAACGTGGGCAACACCAGCAGCTCTTGCAACATCAATACCGCGATGTATTGAATGGATCCATGCCGAACATGAAAATGGTATTACGACACCAGTTGTGCCTAAAATGGAGAGGCCTCCGACTATACCAAGGCGTGGGTTCCATGTTTTCTGGGCTATTTCTTCCCCCCCTGGGATAGAAACTTCCACAATCACACCCACCTCCTTTCCATTTGCTTTTGCGACCTCCAAAATTGCATTTTTGATCATTTCCCGCGGAACCGGATTTATCGCTGGTTCACCCACGCCTATTGGCAAACCAACTTTAGTAACAGTACCCACTCCATTACCTGATCGGAAACTGATCGCTGGGGAACTTTTATCAATTGAAATAGTAACTATTATAAGAGCCCCATGGGTAACGTCAGGATCATCTCCAGCATCTTTTATAACGGCGGCCATTGCGCTTGATTCAGTCAGCTGCTCTTTTGCCAGAGAGAAGGAAACTCTCTGGCCCTTTGGCAAGGTGATCTCAACAGGATCTGGAAATTGCCCAGTAATTAAGGCAGTAAAAGCGGCTTTAGCAGCTGCTGTTGCACATGCTCCTGTCGTCCAACCTCTTCGCAGGGGAATTTCCGTTTCAGACATCGTGATGATACCATTATTTTTTAGAAAAAAGATATTATATGATATTTCCGTCTTTCAAAATTTGAATTTGCTCCTTATTAAAATCTAGCAATTCTTCTAAAACCTCGTCCGTATGCTGTCCTAGCGTAGGCGGGGCCAAACGATATTGAGGCGGGGTTTCTGACATTTTCAATGGATTTCCGATCAATGGAACTTTACCTGATCCTGATGCGTGATGATCCATCTCTATTCGCATACCCCGATGCTGAACGTGCGGATCGTTAAAGACTTGCTCAATATCATTCACAGGACTGCAAGGAACTTTCAATTCTGCCAGTTTAGTCAACCATTCTTCGGTTGTTTTCTTTTCCATAAAATCGGGCATCGTTTTATATAATGTTTCTCTGTTTGCAATTCTCAGAGGATTAGTAGCGTAACGGGGGTCATTTTTGAGATCATGAGCCTCTGCCGCAGCACACCAGTCTTGAAACTGCCTATCATTTCCAACAGCGAGGATCACATGGCCATTTGATGTCGCAAAGACTTTATACGGCACGATATTTGGATGCTCATTACCCAGCTTAATGGGAACCTTCCCAGAAACTAAATAATTTGTCCCCTCATTAATCAACCATGAAACTTGGGTATCGAGCAGACACGTATCGATATGCTGACCTTCCCCTGTAGCGTCCCTATGACGCAACGCTGCAAGAATTGCTGTAGAGGCATACATTCCGGTCATAACATCTGCTATACCAACACCCACTTTCATCGGCTCCCCATCAGGCTGGCCGGTAATACTCATGATCCCTCCAAGACCTTGAGCTAAAAAGTCATATCCAGCCCTGGATGCATAGGGCCCAGTTTGCCCAAAACCGGTGACGGAGCAATAAATAAGGCCCGGGAATTCTTTTTTTATATCCTCGTAGCCTAGGCCAAGTTTAGCTAATCCCCCTACTTTAAAATTCTCGATAAGAACATCACATTTTGATATGAGTTTTTTAGCCAACGCAATCCCATTTGGATTTTGGAGGTCTATTGTTATTGACCGTTTGTTTCTATTAGCTGATAAATAATATGCAGACTCACTCGTATCTTGACCATCAGCTCCCTGAACATAGGGAGGCCCCCACGTCCTTGTATCATCCCCCACTCCTGGTTTTTCCACTTTAATGACATCGGCCCCCAGGTCTCCCAGAAGTTGGGTGCATGTTGGCCCTGCCAAGATGCGCGTGAGATCAAAAATACGAACACCACCAAGAGGGGATTGGGTAGTCATTTTTCAAAATCCATTCTTTATTTAAAACTTATTTTTAAATTTATTGATAACCTCAAAACAGTAATTGATTTTAAACCTAACTAGGATTATTTAAGCTCGAGAAATGCTCAATTAGTTGATTTTCTTCAAAAAAACGTTAAACCACTACTGTATTATCAGTTTTAAAGAAAAAATACCATGAATCCAGCCATTTCAGTTAAAGGTTTAACAAAACAGTTCGGACCACGAACGGTGGTTGATAAAGTTACCTTTTCCGCAAATATCGGCGAAGTATTAGGCTTCTTAGGCCCAAATGGTGCCGGAAAGTCAACAACAATGAAAATGATTGTTGGTTTTTTATCACCTAGCGAAGGGTCAGCCGAGGTATGCGGCTTTGATGTTCTAAAAGATCCGCTAGATGTTAAAAGATCTGTTGGTTATTTACCTGAAGGAGCGCCAGCCTACCCGGATATGACACCTCTGGGCTTTTTGCGTTTTATCTCAGGCATACGGGGTTTTAACGGATCAGAGCGGGAGGAACGGGTTCAAAACGCGGTGCGCATGACGAGAATAGAAGAGGTTGCACAACAGCCAATTGAGACACTCTCGAAAGGATACAAACGGCGCGTCGGACTAGCGCAGGCACTCCTGCACGATCCAAAAGTGCTCATTTTAGACGAGCCCACAGATGGTCTTGACCCAAATCAGAAGCAAGTCGTCAGAGATTTGATCAAAGAAATGGCTTCGACAAAATGCATTATTATTTCTACGCATATCCTTGAGGAAGTTGATGCCGTTTGCAGTCGAGCAATGATAATCGCATCCGGTAAAGTCGTGGCCGATGGATCTCCGTCCGAATTGAAATCGCAATCTGGGTCTGGGGATTTGGAGGAGGTCTTCAGGAAAGTGACTTTAAATGCGTAATGTCAGGCTGATATTTATACGAGAATTCACGGCTTACTTTGCTACACCGCTAGCGTATGTGTTTATTGTGATTTTTTTAATGCTAGCTGGATTGCTGACCTTCTTTATGGGCGGTTTTCTAGAACGGGACCAGGCAGACCTGGTTCCTTTTTTCGAGTTTCATCCATGGTTATACTTGTTTCTGGTTCCGGCATTGTCTATGCGTTTATGGGCAGAAGAACGTAAATTGGGAACAATAGAACTCTTTTTAACATTGCCGATTTCAATGACTCAAGCAGTAACTGGCAAGTTTCTAGCCGCCTGGGGATTCAGTGTTACAGCGCTTTTACTTACTTTTCCATTTTGGATAACTGTTAACTATTTGGGAACCCCCGATAATGGGGTTGTTTTTGCCTCCTATATCGGAAGTGCTTTGATGGCCGGAGCATATTTAGCTATAGGATCAATGATATCAGCGTGTACGAAAAACCAAGTAATCGCTTTTGTAATAACCACAGCAACGTGTTTCGTACTGACGCTGGCTGGTTCGCCTGTGATATTAGATTTCTTTTCGGCCTGGGCTTCCGCAGATATAGTACAAGCTGTGGGTAATTTCGGTTTTCTTCCCCATTTCCAATCAATACAACGCGGTGTAATTGATTTTCGGGATGTTATATTTTTTGGGTCCATTATAATTATAGCACTGATCGCGAATGCCGTAATCATAGACTGGCGCAAGGCAACCTAAATGGCTCATCCACATACAGTTAGTTCTGATAACGGGAACCGGTTAGCCATAGCAGGTTTGACACTTCTTTTGATTTTATTTCTTTCCATCAATGTATTAAGCAGCGGCTGGTTAACATCCGCGCGGTTGGATCTAACCAAGGACAAACTTTATACACTTTCAGAGTCAACAATAAAGTTGCTCGAGGATGTTAAAGAACCAGTGACATTTAGGTTGTATTTGTCAGGTGGCTTAGCGCAGGCAGTTCCCCATTTGGGAATTTATGCAAACCGCGTCAGAGATTTGCTTTTAGAGTATGAGAGTGTTTCAAACGGAAAAGTGAAATTGGAAGTACTGGACCCGGCGCCATTTTCAAGTATAGAAGACAGGGCCGTGGCAGCTGGCCAGAGAGGTATACCTGCGGTTAGCGGCGGGGATAATATGTATTTTGGTTTAGTAGGCTCAAACACAACCGATGATATTGAGACAATACCTTTTATCCAGATAGATCGTGAAGCCTTTCTGGAATACGATTTATCAAAAATGCTGTATGCTCTTGTAACCTCAAAGCCCACTGTGGTTGGGATAGTGAGTACTCTTCCAACAGATGGGACCATGAAAGTCACAGCAACAGGTCGACAGGAGCCAGTA
>QCQB01000061.1 GCA_003212315.1 SAR116 cluster bacterium AG-447-C21
TACCGTGGGTTTAGGGGTTTAAGCGTATGAAATTGTTTAAAAGGACCTCTTAATGCCGCATAGTGATTTCATTCATTTGACCAACCATTCAGCGTACTCCCTAGCGGAGGGAGCTCTTCAAGTTAAAGAATTAATAAAAAATTGCAAAGAGAAATTGATGCCGGCGGTCGGAATTACAGATTCTGGTAATTTATTCGGTGCATTAGAGTTTTCCGTTTTGGCATCGGAAGCAGGTATTCAACCCATCATTGGGGCAAAATTATGCATAAATAGAAACGAGAGCCGGGTAAGTGATGTTAAACACGCCAACACAAACAATGATCATGGGTCTTTGGAACCAGACAAAATTGTCTTAATCGTTCAAAATGAAGTGGGATATAAAAACTTACTAGATTTGGTAAGTGTTTCATTTATCGAGAGTAACGGATCAGAGAAACCTCAAATATTCCTTTCTGAGTTAGAAAATCAAAATGAAGGTTTGATAGCTCTGTCGGGTGGGGTTTCTGGTTGTGTCGGGCGATTGGTTTTAGATGATCAGATAGAGGAAGCAGAATCAACATTACTGAAATTCAGTGAGATATTTGGTGATAGATTCTACATGGAGATACAACGTCATGGGATGGACCAACAACGAAAATCAGAATCAATACTGCTCGACTTGGCCTATAAACATAATGTTCCCATAGTAGCAACAAACGATTGTTATTTCGATATAGAAGAAATGCATGAAGCCCACAATATTCTTTTGTGTATAGCGGAATCGAATACGATTACTAACCCAGCCCGACGACAACTTACTAAGGAACATAGATTTAAATCAGCTGACGAGATGAGACAATTATTTTCAGATATACCAGAAGCTATCGAAAACACTCTAGTAATCTCTCAACGATGCAGCTACATGCCGAGAACTATGGAACCCATACTTCCGAAATATGTTTCAGAAAATGGTAATAATGAGGAAACAGAATTACAGAAAATGGCTGAGGATGGTCTGAAAAGGAGATTAGCTAATCATAAATTTCAGTTTGCCGAAGGATCAGGCAGTGCTGAAAAAATACGTAATTCTTATTTTAGCCGTCTGAAAATGGAATTAGATGTTATTACTAAGATGGGCTTTCCAGGCTATTTTCTCATCGTAGCAGATTTTATTCAATGGGCCAAAAAAGAGGGTATCCCTGTTGGACCGGGAAGGGGGTCTGGAGCCGGTTCGCTTGTTGCGTGGTCCCTACAAATTACGGATTTAGACCCAATACGATGGGGGTTATTGTTTGAGAGGTTTCTAAATCCTGAGCGTATCTCAATGCCCGATTTTGATATCGATTTTTGTCAGGATAGACGGGGTGAAGTTATTGATTACGTGCAGAGAAAATATGGCAACGACAAAGTTGCACAAATTATTACTTTTGGAAAATTACAGGCAAAGGCTGTTGTTCGAGACGTAGGACGAGTTTTGGAAATGCCATACAGTCAGGTTGATAAAATAAGCAAACTTATTCCTAATAACCCGGCAAACCCGGTGACATTGGCAGAAGCGATATCAAGTGAGTCGGAATTAAGAAAATTAAGGGACGAAGATAGCACGGTGCACAAACTTCTTCAAATTAGTTTAAAGTTAGAGGGTTTATATCGCAATGCTTCCACACATGCCGCCGGTATAGTGATCGGTGACAGACCCTTAAAAGAGCTGGTTCCCCTTTACAGAGATCCACGATCTGAAATGCCGGCGACCCAATTTAATATGAAATGGGTAGAGCCTGCGGGATTAGTTAAGTTTGACTTTCTCGGACTGAAGACTCTCTCAGTTCTTCAACGAGCCGTCGAATTATTAAAGGCTAGGGAAATTGAAATAGACCTCAATCAAATCCCTCTGGATGATAAATTGACTTACGAGATGATTAGTAGTGCCGATAGTACAGGCGTGTTTCAATTAGAGAGTTCGGGTATGAGGGATGTTTTGAGAAAAATGCGCCCCGATCGGTTCGAGGATATTATTGCTTTGGTTGCACTCTACAGGCCAGGGCCAATGGCAAATATTCCCAGCTACATTTCTAGAAAGCACGGAGAAGAAATCGTCGACTATATGCATCCAAAATTGAAACCGATCTTGGAAGAAACCTACGGTATCATGATATACCAAGAACAAGTGCAGCAGGCAGCTCAAATATTGGCAGGATATACCCTCGGAGGAGCGGATTTATTAAGAAGAGCAATGGGTAAAAAAATTAAGTCTGAAATGGATGCCCAAGAAGAAACCTTTGTGCAAGGGGCGGTTAAGGAGGGAGTTGGACAAGAAACTGCTGTTTCTATTTTTAATACCATAGCTGCGTTTGCGGGTTATGGATTCAATAAAAGTCATGCTGCAGCATATGCATTAATAGCTTATCAAACGGCATACCTAAAGGCCAATTACCCAGTAGAATTTTTAGCCGCTTCTATGACCTACGATATGGGTAATACCGATAAAATAAATACCTTCAAGCAGGAGCTTCAGCACCTTGGTATAGATCTTTTACCTCCTGATATTAATACTTCGGGAAAAGATTTTAGAGTAGAAAAAACTACTAATGGTAACCTTGCTGTTCGTTATGCCTTATCAGCAATTAAAAATGTAGGTGAGGCTGCTATGAGTATTTTAGAGCAAGAGCAAAAAAGTGGAGGCATTTTCTCAAATTTACAGGAATTTGTGTCGCGGCTCGATGGACGGGTGTTGAATAAAAGAAGTCTGGAAAACTTAATAAAAGCCGGCGCACTAGACAGAATCAACTCGGATAGGGCAAAACTTTTTGAGGGCGTCGATATCATTGTTCGTCATTCTAATTTAAATTCTGATGAACGAAATTCAGATCAAGAAAGTCTTTTCGATAATTCCAAAGAGTTCGTTGCTGGAGTACCTGAACTACCAGCTGCTATTGAATGGGATTCATTAGAGAGGTTAAATTATGAATTCGAGGCTATGGGTTTTTATCTGTCGGCTCATCCT
Organism: SAR116 cluster bacterium AG-447-C21; assembly: GCA_003212315.1. Taxonomy (GTDB): domain Bacteria; phylum Pseudomonadota; class Alphaproteobacteria; order Thalassobaculales; family Thalassobaculaceae; genus UBA7326. Next base: position 2,984 of record QCQB01000061.1, read on the forward strand.
CTTGACACTTATGGTGAAACACTTGAAAGGCTTGATGTGGTTGATAGTCTATCAATTGTTTCAAATATCCACTCTAAGGGTGGTGCTGGGAGGATCAATCTGGCAGGTGTCGTATCCTCCTCCAAAGTCCGAACAAATCAGAAAGGTAATAAATATGCCTTTATACAATTAAGTGATCAAAAAGGTGTTTTTGAGATTACAGCTTTTTCGGAGGTATTAAGCGTCTCGCAGGACTTATTAAAAGCGGGAACCGCTGTTTTAATTCGATGTGACGCGAGGCTTGAAGAGGGAGGCGTACGGCTTTTGGCTAATCGTATCCAATTACTAGATACTGCGGTTGAAAAGAAAGCTAAAGGTATATCGATATATCTTAATAATATGGAGGTCATTGCTCCCTTGGCAAAAATTCTATCGGAGAATGGGGTTGGGGGCGGTAAAGTGAAGATTATTGCTCATACAAAAATTCACGAAATAGACGTTGTTCTCCCAGACTCTTATCTAATCAATGCAAAAGTGAGATCGGCAGTACGTTCGCTGCCTGGCATCATAGATATTATTGACATATGATCGCAATATTTGTCTCAGTATTTTGTCATGAAGAGGTGAACTGAAGAAATGGTAGTTAAAAAACGTATAGCTATATGCGGGTTTAATTTAGAAAGTAATAGATTTGCTCCATCATGTAATGAGGCGGATTTCAAGGAAAGTATGTATTTCTCAGGACCTGATATTTCAAAAGAGGCGCGAGCCGAACATCCTAAAATCCATCTGGGGGTAAAAGGATTTTATGATGCTATGGATAAGCAATTTGGTGGTGAAAAAGGGTGGGAAGACGAACCAATTCTGGTCATTGGGTCACAGCCAGCTGGCCCGGTTGATGAAATCTTTTTCAATAGGTTTCTGCACGATTTAGAAACGCGGCTAAAAAAAATGAGAGACGTTGACGGAGTTTATATTTGTCAGCACGGTGCTGCTGTAGCAACCCACACTCATGATCCAGACGGTGAAATGTTTAAATTAGTGCGACGAATAGTGGGGCCAAAAGTCCCTATCGTGGCAACATTAGATTTACATGCCAATATATCCCAGCAAATGGTTGATGAAACGGATTTATTGATTGGCTATAGAACTAATCCTCATGTGGATTTATTCGAACGAGGACAAGAGGCTGCACGTTGTATGTTGGAGCTATTTTCTGGAGTTGAGTTATATAAACATTGGATAAAGCTGCCACTGGTAGCTCCGTCGGTCACTTTATTGACCGACGATGGGCATCCATATGGAGATTTAATTCGAGAGGGCCAAGGTTACATTGGTCATGCGATAATTAATGTCACAATACTGGCAGGATTTGCCTTTAGTGATACGCCAAAAAATGGAATGAGTTTTCTTGTCTATTCTCGTGAAAGTAGCAAGAATGCCGAAACGGTGGCAAATAAACTTGCTCAAAAAGCGTGGAGTGAACGCGAACGTTATAAAACAAATATGATCTCGCTCTCCACAGCAACAAAGCTTGCAAAGGAAGTGGGCGATAATCCGGATCCAGAACCATTATTATTTGCCGATCCGGCGGATAACCCTGGGGGAGGCGGGAGGGGTAACACAACTTTTATATTAAAAAAGTTCTTGGAAGCTGGTGTAAAGAATTGTGTGTTTTCAGTTTTTTTTGATATCCATGCTGTCGAGACGGCCTTTGAGTCTGGGGTCGGTTCGAAAATTAAGATCACACTAAACCATAATGAGGAAAATCAATTTTCTGAAGCGCTAAGCATAGAAGCAACTGTGCTATCGTTGCATAGTGGAATATTTAAGGGCCATTATGGTATGGTTGCTGGAACAACCGCTGACACTGGCAGGACCGCAATTTTAGACATAGAGGGGATTAGACTGATATGTATAAGCAAAAGACAACAATGCAGATCGTCCGATTTTTTATCCGCCTTTGGTATCGATCCAATCGACTGCAGAACAATCGTGGTAAAATCTCGAGGCCATTTTCGTGCAGGGTTTAAGCATATCTTTAATCCAAACCAAATCCTAGAAATTGATGCGCCTGGTTTAACATCTCCGAATTTGAGTTGCTTTGATTGGGAGTACCTACCTCGACCTGTTTATCCATTGGATAGAGATACCATTTGGGAAATTAATAATTAGAAAAAGTAGGCTAAGGTAACCTTAAAATATGGGAATAAATTATTTCTTAAGTTTCAAATTGCGGTTATTAAAAGAAGCTAAGTTCTAAATCTTTCCAGGCCGAGATCGCTTTTTGATAAATAATACTTGAACGGAGTTTCAAATGAATCGAGATTTCACCGCTCGCGGAAACCATGATATGGGTGGTTTAGAAGCGGGAACAATAGATAAAGATGAGCACGATTACGCGCTTTGGGAAAAGAGGGTAGACGCGATGATGATGTTACTCTCCAACGAACTCTCGATCTTGACGGTAGATCAATTACGAAAAGGCATAGAAGCTTTGCCCCCCCGATGCCTATGACAATATGACTTACTACGAACGGTGGATGGCATCTATTACGAATACGCTTTTGGAAACTGGTGTAATAACAACAGAAGAATTGGGGGCTAAAATGAGAGAAATAAAGCCTGATTTTTTTAATGGTATGGAAAATCTGAAATGACTGGTTTCGCCAAAGGCTCCTTGGTTAGAGTAAAATCATATTTTCCGCCTTGTCCACCTGCACATTGCAGGACCCCGTTTTACATAAGGGGGTGTGTTGGAAAGATAGAACGTATCTGTGGTGCTTTCGAAAACCCGGAAGAATTAGCATTTGGCCGCATTGGGGGAGATAAAAAGGTTCTTTATCGCGTTAGATTTTCTCAATCTGATATTTGGGGCGATTATGAAGGGTCTAAAAATGATCAAATTGATATTGAACTATATGATTTTTGGCTGGAAAATCTGGAAGAGGAGCGGAAAAAATGACAACTGAACCTCACGATCATGAACACATGCATGAATATGATTCTCAACATCATCATCCACATCGGGATGACCAAGATGACACTATCACCTATTACCGACTAATGGAATCTGCTGTTCGTGATTTACTCATTGAAAAAAAGATAATAAATGCAGATCAAATTAGAGATCAGATCGAGAAAATGGATGCAAGGATCCCAGCGAACGGAGCGAAAATAGTAGCTCGCGCTTGGAGCGATACGGATTACAAAAAGCGACTTATTAACGATCCTAAATCTGCGGTTGCAGAATTAGGACATGATATAGGCCCATTAAACTTGATAGTGCTTGAAAATACTGAATCAGTGCACAACGTAGTAGTGTGCACTTTGTGTTCTTGTTATCCTAGGTGGATTTTAGGGTTGCCGCCAGATTGGTATAAAAGCCGTGAGTATCGATCGAGGGTAGTCAGGGAACCAAGGAAAGTTTTGGAAGAGTTTGGTACTTTGATCGATAACCAAAGAGAGGTTAGAGTTCATGACTCGACTGCTGATATGCGATATTTAGTTTTGCCGAAGCGTCCAGACGGAACAGAAGAGTTATCTGAGGAAGACCTAGTTCCTCTTATTGGAAGAGACGCTCTTATCGGGGTCGTAGAGGTAAAGGCGCCCTGATGTTCAATGGTATTTTTTACGGAGAAAACTAGATTTGTGTAGCTTCAACTAAATCCGTCCTTGCATTTTGTGTCAAGCAGCGGTACACAGTCTGTAAGAATCACACACACGAACTTGCGTCGTATTTATCGTTATAGAATGCGGCGCTCCGGTGTTTTTTGATTGTTTGAGAAACAGGTGTTCGTGGAGGTTTAACCGGAGAAGAATATGAGTCCAATGTCGTTTACTATGCGTCAGTTATTGGAAGCTGGTGTACATTTTGGTCATCATACTAGGAGATGGAATCCTAGTATGGAACAATACATCTACGGAGTGCGGAATAACACGCATATCTTGGATTTACGTCAATCTGTCCCACTGTTGCATCGCGCACTAGAGGCCATCCGAGAGGTTACCTCCTCTGGGGGACGTGTCTTAATGGTGGGGACAAAAAGACAGGCTGCAGAAAAAATAGCCGAAACTGCACAAAAAACAGGTCAGTATTTTGTAAATCACCGCTGGTTGGGAGGGATGCTGACTAATTGGAAAACTATCTCGATATCAATTAAAAGATTGAAAGATTTAGATGAGCAATTAAGCGGTGAGATACAGGGATTAACAAAAAAAGAACTGTTAAACCTGACCCGGGAACGCGATAAATTAGAAAGAGCGTTAGGTGGGATTAGAGAAATGGGTGGGCTGCCCGATATTCTCTTCATAATAGATACCAATAAGGAACAGCTCGCTATCCAGGAAGCTAATAAACTTGGAATTCCAATAGTAGCAATACTGGATAGTAACTGTAACCCAGAGGGCGTTCAATTTCCAATTCCCGGAAACGACGATGCGATGAGAGCAATAACATTGTATTGTGATTTAGTTGGGGGAGCTGTTTTAACCGGATTACAAGCCGAGTTAGTTGCATCAGGGGAGGATATTGGTGCTTCAGAAGAACCGCTTATTGAAGCTGAGCTTGGGACTGAAAATCTGCCTGTTGAACAAAAAGAGCCAGAAGTGTTGAATGAGACAGCAGAAAACGAAGTGGATCAGGACAAACCGTCAGTCGATTTGGCAAAAGGCGAAGAGGATAAGGCGTCTTAAAATTAAGCCAAATACTTTGATTGCGGGGTAATATAGAAAAAGAGGAATGTTATGGCGGCTGTAACGGCTCAAATGGTAAAAGCGCTCAGGGAACAGACCGGTGCTGGTATGATGGATTGTAAAAAGGCTTTAAATGAGACAGAGGGTGTTTTAGATGATGCTGTAGATTGGCTTAGAACTAAAGGTTTATCCGCAGCAGCAAAAAAAGCCGGCCGGGTTGCAGCCGAGGGTGTTGTGGCGTTTTCTGTATCTGATGCAGGAGGGGCTCTTATAGAAGTAAATTCGGAAACGGATTTTGTGTCCAGAAATGGGGATTTTCAAGCCTTTTCGTTAAAACTGGCAGACATGGTCCTTGAGAACGGTGATGATGTCGAGTATTTGAAAACGCAACCATATCCGTCAACAGATAGGACTGTGGGGGAGCAACTCACTCACAACATAGCCACAATCGGTGAGAACATGTCTATCCGAAGAGCAACAAAATTAAATGCTGATGGGGGGATTGTTATTCCCTACATGCATAATTCTGTGGCGCCGGGGCTTGGAAAGATTGGAGTTTTAGTTGTTCTTAAATCAGATGCTCCGGTGGATAAATTATCGGCTCTTGGAAAGCAAATAGCTATGCATGTTGCAGCGACGGCTCCTCAAAGTCTGCGAATTGACGACTTGGACCCTGTTGCCATAGAGAGAGAGAGAGCAGTCCTGACTGACCAGGCAAAAGAGTCGGGGCGCCCAGAAAATATAATTGAGAAAATGGTCTCTGGTCGTCTTCAGAAATTCTATCAGGAGGTTGTTTTACTTGAGCAAACTTTTGTAATCGACAATGAGACTAAAATATCTTCCGTTATAGAGGATGCATCTAAGGAATTTGGTTCCAGTGTGGAATTAATAAGTTTTTGTCGCCTTTCCTTAGGCGAGGGCATAGAGAAAGAGTCAACAGATTTTGCCTCTGAAGTGGCAGCCACACTCAGCAATTAATTCTAAGTGGGGCGTCCAATAGAATAATGGGAGCACGGACGTGCCTAAACCTGATATAAAAACAATCCCAAAATATAAGCGCGTTTTACTTAAAATATCAGGCGAATCGCTGATGGGTGATCGTTCCTACGGGTTGGACCCCGAAATGGTGAATAGAGTTGCCAGAGAGATCAAATCGGCTATGGATTACGGGACCGAAGTTTGCGCGGTAATCGGTGGTGGTAATATATTTCGTGGGGTTTCTGGAGCGGCGAATGGAATGGAACGGGCTACTGCGGATTATATGGGGATGCTCGCGACTGTAATGAATTCACTCGCTATGCAAAGTTCGCTTGAATCGATAGGCATACAAACGCGGGTTCAGTCTGCATTGCCAATATCAGCTGTCTGTGAACCATATATAAGGCGAAGGGCAGTCAGACATATGGAGAAAAAACGTGTCGTGATATTTGCTGCCGGAACGGGGAATCCTTTTTTCACAACCGATACAGCGGCAGCGTTGAGGGCTACAGAAATGGGCTGCAACGCGCTTTTAAAAGCCACTAGGGTCGATGGGGTTTATGACGCTGACCCAGAAAAAAAATCCGATGCACAAAGATACGATAAACTGAGTTATCTTGAGGTTCTATCCAAAGATTTGAAGGTTATGGATGCCTCAGCTATTTCTTTGGCACGAGAAAATAATATACCAATTTTGGTTTTTTCAATCCAGAATGAAGGTACATTTTCAGAAATAATACGTGGCAGTGGTCTTTATACAATTATAGAATAAGAGCATAGATATGGATGATCTTGATTTAGCCGATTTAGAGAGAAGGATGGATGGGGCATTAACCTCCCTTGCTAAGGAGTTCCAAGGATTAAGAACAGGGCGTGCATCTACACAATTACTAGACTCAGTGGTAGTAGAAGCTTACGGAGCATCAATGCCTATAAATCAAATCGCAACGGTAAGTGTCCCGGAGCCAAGAATGCTATCAGTTCAAGTCTGGGATAAAGAAAATACAAAAATAGTTGAGAAGGCTATTCGTGAGTCTAACTTGGGTTTGAATCCACAGGTTGATGGGCAACTTCTACGTATTCCTTTACCGGATCTTAGTGAGGAGCGGCGTCAGGAATTGTCAAAAATAGCTGCCAAATATGCCGAAAACGCTAAGATTGCTGTTCGAAATGTTCGTAGGGATGGTATGGATATGACTAAAAAGATGGAAAAGGATGGTGATATAAGTCAAGACGACCGTCATATCTATGATGAAGAAATCCAAACAATAACTAATAAAATTATAAATAGGATTGATGAATTACTGTCGAGTAAAGAAGTGGAAATTATGCAGGTTTAACTTATGAAGTCGCAAACCATAAACGAAGACGGAAATAAACCAAAGCATGTCGCTATTATCATGGATGGAAATGGTAGATGGGCGCGGTCTCGCGGTCTTCCTCGGACCTTTGGCCATAAAAAAGGTGCGGAGACAGTAAGAATTGTTGTTGAAAGTGCAATAGAACTAGATGTTGAATACCTAACGTTATTTGGGTTTTCGTCCGAAAATTGGAATAGACCGAAAGATGAAGTTATAGACTTGATGTCTTTATTAAGAGGCTACCTCGTGAAAGAAGTTGCATTGCTAGATAAAAAGGGCATTAAATTTAGGGTCGTGGGTGATAGGCAGCGACTGGATTGTGATATCGTTGAAATGATAGCTAATGCTGAAAAATTGACTGCGGATAATGCTGAATTGATACTCACTTTGGCGCTTAGCTATGGCGGTAGAAGAGCTATTTCTGATGCTGCAAAAAACCTTGCAATGAAAGTCCATAAAAAGCAATTAAATCCAAATGAAATTTGTGAAGAGGTTTTCAATCAAGCTCTAGAAACAAAAATGTTCCCCGATCCAGATTTAGTTATCCGAACCTCAGGCGAAAAGCGAATTTCAAATTTTATGTTGTGGGAGTGTGCGTATTCCGAATTTGTTTTCACTGATACACTGTGGCCAGACTTTTGTCATAAGGATTTAAGTGCTGCCATTAATGAATATTCTAGAAGAAATAGGCGTTTTGGTTCGTCAATATGATAATTTTTAAATACTAAATACAGTCCAAATGAGAAGCCGTATAAAATCAATTATAAGTTCTGAGAATTTTCGAAACTTTTTAGTTCGGTCATTGTCGACCGCAGTAATAACTCCAATAGTCGGTTATATTCTAGTTATTGGGGGCGATTATTTCTCTCTATTTATATCAATTTTAGGAGCTGTTATGATTTGGGAAATGGCTCGAGCAATCTTTGGTTCCGCGCATTCTCGCTTCCTAATCATCCTAAGTATTGGTTTTGGAGTGGTGATATTACTTACTGGTTTAAGGATAGGAATATTATTACTCTCTACCTTCGTACTCCTCTTTCTGGTTTCATTCTCAATTTATTGCTTAGTAATTAAACAAGCAGATAAAATTACTAAGTTTTTAATCTGCAGTCTTTTCATTGTTATTCCTTGCACATTATTTTTGTGGTTGAGAGAGACCAAGGAACTTATAATCCTTTTTTGGATACTTTCATGTGTTATAGCCACTGATATAGGTGCTTACGTAGTTGGGAAAATAATTGGTGGAGCCAAGCTTGCTCCTAAAATTAGTCCAAATAAAACTTGGTCAGGGTTATTTGGCGGTGTAACTGCGAGTGCTTTTACTGGACTAGGTTTCAGTGTTTTCTGGATGGAAAAGCACTTTAAATTTGTTTGTTTAAGTCTATTGATTGCCATAGTGGCTCAAATGGGGGATTTACTTGAATCTCGTTTTAAAAGAAAGTATTCACTCAAAGAAACAAGCAATATCATACCTGGTCATGGTGGAATAATGGATCGACTCGATGGGCATATGGCAGCAGTCACTTTTATAGCACTTATTAGTTTTACCACTAGCCAAATGCAGCTTTGATGGTTGTTATTTCATTTTCAAATCCCATGAAAAACGGCTCATAAAATGAAGACGATCACAGTACTTGGATCTACTGGTTCAGTTGGACGTACAACCATCAAATTATTGTTAGAAAATCGCGATAAGTTTGAGGTTAAGGCTTTAGCGGCGGGTAATAATTGGAAGCTATTGGCCGAGCAGGCGCGCCTTTTATCGCCGTCTTTCGTAGCTGTAGAGAACTCTGATGCTTATAGGCCACTGCAAGAGGCCCTTGATGGTGAAAATATTCAAATAGAAGCGGGTTCGGAGGCTGTTATTGAGGCAGCAAAGATCAATACAGATTGGGTTATGGCTGGTATTGTTGGAGTTGCTGGGTTGCCCGCAACAGTGGCTGCAGTAAGGCGTGGGGCATTAATCGCTTTTGCCAATAAAGAATGTCTAGTTTCGGCAGGTAGCATCCTTATAGAGGAGGCAAAAAAGTCGAACGCGAAGCTAATCCCAGTAGACTCAGAACACAATGCTATTTTCCAAGTATTTGAAAATAATAATAAGCACTCCATAGATAAAATAATACTAACTGCATCCGGTGGACCTTTTAGAACAACAAA
>QCQB01000062.1 GCA_003212315.1 SAR116 cluster bacterium AG-447-C21
ACTATTTAAGAATAGAGATATTGGGCTCTTGAGATTGAAATCGGAGGTTGCTCAGATAGAAGGAAAGTACCCTTTGGGCAAGAAAACCTGAGCGAATTTCTTGCCTTATAAGTTACTGAGGTGGCAATGTACTACACCATAAAACGTGAACTTAATCCTAAACGCCCTTAAAATTAGGTACTCGGCGTTCAGCGACTGCTCTAATACCCTCCTTAAAATCTTCAGTTGCTCTAAGTTTGTTTTGCACAATAAGTTCATGGTCGGTTGCTTTTCTCACCCGGTCGGCGAGACCTTGTCTCATGGTTGCTCTGGTTTCTATTACGCCCAAAGGTGAGTTCTCAGCGATTTCCTCAGCTAAACTTATCGCGGATTGGCGCACTTCCTCTAAGGGAACAAGCATATCTGCTAGGCCCCACTGATATGCTTCCTCACCTTTTATCCTGCGGCTCGTGTAGAACATAAGAGATGCTTTTTGGTGACCAATGAGCGATGGTAGGGTATGCGTTAAACCGAATCCTGGGTGGAATCCTAGTCTCGTGAAATTTGCTGCAAATCGTGCCTCTGGGCATGCAACTCTGAAGTCGGGAACTAAGGATAATCCAAATCCTCCTCCAATAGCTGCCCCTTGTATTGCTCCTACTATTGGTGTCTTTGTTGCAAATAATCGAACGGCTTCGACGTATAAATGAGAAGAACGGTCCGCTGTATCTGAACCGCCACTTTGATTTGAACTCGTTCCGTCGGAGTTAAAATTAGCACCGGCGCAGAAAGATTTCCCTTGTGCACATAGCACAGCGGCCCGAAGATTAGAGTCCTTATCCACTCCTTCCATGGCGCTAGCGATTTGCTGTATCAGAGAGTAATCAAAAAAATTATGAGGTGGTCTTTGAATTTCAATTATTGCCACATACCCTTTAATGGTTACTTCGATATCGTCAAAAGATTCATTGTGTACCATGATTACGCTCCATATTTGTAAAATCAGTGTTGTTGGTGTTTGAACATTAACGCGTCTATGACTGTAACTCCCTGTCCTTTTGAGTGAACAAGTACAGGGTTTAGGTCTATTTCTCCGATATAGTCACTGGTCGACTCTGCAAAATTAGAAAGGGATGTCATTAGATCGATCAGGGCGGGTACGTCATATTTATCTGCATCTAATAATACCGAACCTTTTAGTTTTTTTAATAATTGATTGCAATCGTCTTCGCCTAATGGAACTGGAGCAAAAGCAACATCTCTTGTTTTCTCGACATGTATTCCACCAAACCCAACCATCAAAATTGGTCCAAAACCTTCTCTGTTATTGATGCCTAGAATGATTTCCAACCCGGGTTCACTCATTTCTTGAATTAAAAATCCATCAATGATTGCCTTGGGAAAATTTTGTGAGATTGTAGACTGCATGGACTTAAATTGTTGGCCAACATCAGTATGACTATCAATATTAAGTACTACCCCTCCGGCTTGCGACTTGTGAGGAATATCCGGAGATTGGACTTTTAACGCTACAGCTTTGCCAATCGTTTTGGTTGCCAGAATCGCCTCATCTTCCGATTGGACAAGGATGCTTTTTTGGGTTTTGATACCTGCCTCGAATAATATCGACATGGCTTTATATTCGACGATATTTTCTGATGCATTTTTTATTAAATTTAATAATTCGTCGGGATATTGCCTGTCGTTTGATAACACATTTCTTTTTTCTAAGAACCTGTCTCGATAGACGGTATAATCATGCATCGTTGCTATCGTCTTAGTACAGTTGCGAAGGTCGGTGAATAAAGGGAAACCTGTTTCCGCTAGAACTTGCGCAGACTCTTGATGCGGTAAAGTATAGCTCCAAAACATAATGGGTTTATTAGTTGTTCTAGATACTTCCAATAATTTCTCTTTTTCTGACACTAACTTATGAGAAACCCTTGTTGACGCAATTGTGACTACCGTATCCACATTGGAAGCTTCAGCTATCATTTCGCTGATCCGGGCATACCCAATTTGATTTATAACACCTGCTGTGCCATCCACCGGATTTTGTGATGTTCCGTAACTCGGTAGGTATTGATCTATATTGGCTCGCGTAGTGTTATCTAAAATAGGAACCTCTAAACCATTTGAGGCACAACTATCAGCCATCCAGCCGCCTCCACCGCCTGATGCTGTGAATATTCCAACTCTTTTCCCAGATGGCGGGCGATCACCAAAATATACAAAGCCTGCGGCAATATCGACTATTTCTTCGATGTCAGAGCCCTCGATTATTCCATATCGTTCGAATATTGATTTATAGATTTGATAAGAACCCGCTAGTGAAGCAGTGTGCGAGGCGGCTGCTCTTATACCAGCATCGGAATGACCTATTTTAGTAACAATTATAGGTTTTCCAACACTTAACGCCTTTTCAGCTACATATGACAATTTAGAGGGTGTCTTTACGTCCTCCATAAACATTAAAAATATATCAGCTTCGTCTGAGTCAATTAAATACTCAACGATGTCTAGGCTCTCCAGACATGCTTCATTGCCTGTTGTGATAACATAACTGAAGGGTAAATTTTTTGGCCGCCCTCTATCGTAAAACGAAAATCCCATTCCTCCGCTTTGCGCTATTACAGCGATCCGTTTTTTCGCTGGCCATGAAGGCATGAGTTCAATGTTTTCTCCGTCAACAGCCGGACTAAACGTTGGGCATAATTTTAGGGCCATATTGGCATACCCCTCAGAATTAGGTCCACTTATAACCATATTGGTGCGTTTAGAAATATCCAGCAATTTCTTCTGGAGCAAATCACCATCTTCTGAACTATCCTCGGCGAATCCGGACGACAAAATCAGAGCAGATTTAACCCTATGCTTTGCACATTCTTCAAGCGTATCAGCTACATAAATAGCGGGTATTATAAGAACAGCAAGATCTACTTGTTCTGGGACATCGCTTATGGTGGGAAAGGCCTTTAGTCCCATTATTTCGGGATGTGATCTACTAATTGGAAAGACTTTTCCTTTAAAATCGTGGCAAAGAAGTACCTTCATAATACGGCCACGCAAACTTGTGGTGTCGGGGGAAGCACCTATTACTGCTACTGTTTTAGGTGATAAAAATGCGGAGAGATCTGCCATCTATGCAACCTAAATTAACGAAGACCCAAACCGCGAGCGATGATGCCGCGTAGAACTTCTGTTGTACCACCTTGGATGGTAAGTTTTGGCGCGATGTTGGTTGCATATTGCAGCAATTCATCAAAATTTGACCTGTTACTGGGAGTGTCGTCTACGAATGCAGCTAAGTCTCTTGCTTTTGCTGGTAAATTTTGCTCCCAAATTGTTCCAACATCTTTAACGATGGAGCCTTCTATCACGGGTTCTTTCCCAGCCTGCAACATTCCGTTTACTGAAACAGACATGCGTCTCAGCGTGTGAAGTTGTGCGACTAGCCTTCCAATACCTTCCGCTGCCCTTGCATCAGGTTTTTGTCCAATAACACGAACAAGTTCGGGTAATACATAGAAGGTTTCTAAAAAGCGCTCTGGGCCGCTCCTTTCATACGCAAGTTCGCTTGTTGCTTGCTTCCAAGCAGAGTCTACCTCTCCTAGTAAATGGTCATCGGGGATAAACAAGTCTTCGAAGAGTACTTCATTAAAGTCATGCTTACCTGCCATATTTCGAACTGGGTTAATTGTAATCCCAGGTTGTTTTAGGTTAACCAGAAACTGCGTTAGTCCGTGACGCCGATTTTCTTTGGTGGGCGGGGATGTCCTGAAAAGTCCGATCATATACTCAGCTTGATGCGCATTCGAAGTCCATAATTTAGTCCCGTTGATCAAATAACCACCCTCGGTTCGTGTGGCTTTAGTGCTTGCAGCAAATAGATCAGATCCAGAATTTGGCTCACTCAAGCCTATACAAAAGCAGCACTCACCTGCTGTAATCTTAGGCAAAATATCCTCTTTTATATGCTCCTCAGCGTATTTTAGAAGAACGGGGCCACTTTGTCGGTCAGCGGTAAAATGGGATGTCACGGGAGCGTTTTGGCTTCGAAATTCCTCTGTGACGACGTACCTTTCTAAAAAGCTTCTCTCATGCCCGCCATATTTTTTTGGCCATGTCATGCCTATCCAGCCACGTGCCCCCACTCTTTTGCTGAACTCTCTATCAAAACCACTTTTCATAATCGTGCGGTGGGGATCAAAACCTCCATCAGCAATCTCCTCGGCAAGGAAGTCACGAACCTCTAAACGGAGCTCCTCGGCTTCACGCGGCAGACGGATTGGATCAAATTGTATAGCTTGTGACATTTATAATTCCTTACTTCGTTTGCATATTACCGGGCAGTTAATAGTGGCCATAGTTCATCTGCCCCTCTTTCGGCAACCATTTCTCCTAATTCAACTGCCCACTCGCTTTCGCTTCCAAAATCGTCTCTCCAATCCCATAGCCTTTGAGTGTAACGATGTAGAATGTGTTCTTCTGTGAAGCCGATAGCGCCGTGGACTTGATGGGCTATCGCCGTAGCCTCACCTACAGCTTCGCCAGTGCGAATTTTTGCTGAAGTAGCTTCAAAAAATACCAGTTCGTTATATTGTGTTGCAGTATTTATAGTATCCATAGCAGAACCCGCCGCAGCGATTGCAACAGCAGTCTCGCTAGCAAGTTTAGCTAGATTATGTTGTACCGCTTGGAATTTTGAAATTTGTTTTTCAAAAGCGACACGTTCTTGGGCGTAGTCTGTAGCTAGTTTTAATATACTTTGAAGAGCCCCACTTATTTGCATTGAGCGAATTGTTGCACCCATAATACAAAACTCCTGCCCAGAAAAACTTTCAGGAGCGGGGGCAATTTTGATTGGAGTTGTGTTCGAAAACGTTATCGTATCTCTACCATCTCCTGATAGACCAGGGTTACTTTTTATTATGCAATCTTTACCTGATACGAGAGCTATATGAGGTACTTCATCTTTATGAGCGAGGACAACAACATTTTCCGCAACATTCGCAAAAGGGATCCCAAAAGCTTCCCCTTCCAGTCTATTATCTTCTGTCATTTGTATTTTATCTCTCGGGCGAGTAGGGGCAACAGTCATCATGCCGCTTGGGCACTCAAGGTTCGACCTCGACAACAGCCAACCTGCTAAAAGTGTTTCACCCAAAGGAATTGGAACGGCAAATTTACCTGATAGTTCCAAAATAGAAAATCCATCTGCTAACGACGCACCGCTTCCTCCATTGTCTGCCGGAACCCATGCAAGTGTTAATCCAGATTCCTCTAAAGCAGACCATAGAGCAGAACGCCAATCATCAGTTGTTGCTGAATTCAGCGTTTGCGGATCACTTAAATCCTCAAAAATTTTGGTTGTTGCATCAATTAATAAAGGATCAACTTCGGACATTTATAGGCCTTTGTAATTTAAAATTTTTGATAGAATAGCCATTAGGCAAAGCGACGGCTATCACATCAATAATATGAGACTATTTAGTTTATATATTCGTTTAATTTTGGTTGCCAGAAAACGGAGTATTGGCGTCTCTTCCCAGTATTTTGAGTCTAACAAAATTTAGCAAGCTTATAACGCCGTATTCCCTCACACGAGCTCTATCACCCGGTAGCTGTGTGCTTTGAGCCTCTACGTGATCGCCAAAAGCTATTCCAAGATGAACTGTTCCTACCGGCTGTCCCTCTTGTTCTGCTGGACCGGCCACCCCCGTAGTTGATATGCCTACATCAGCTTTAAGCGCTTCCCTAACACCTTCTGCCATCGCTCGCGCGCAGTCAGGTGTCACAACAGGTCCATTTGGCACGTTCAATAAATCGTATTTAACTTCGCTTGCATAGGAGACTATCCCTCCAATAAGCACATCGCTGGAGCCAGGTATTGCCGTCAATCTAGAGCTTACCATCCCTCCCGTTACCGATTCAGCAATAGCTAATGTTAAGTTTCGTTCCCTTAATAAATTTAGAACAACAGATTCCATTGTTTCATCATCGGTCCCAAAAATATAATCTCCTATGATATCCCGTACAGCCATCTCTTCTTTTGCTAATGCCTCGGTAGCAGCCTCTTCAGAAACTTCTTTAACTGTTAATCTGACCTTCAGTCCCTCAATTCCGCTGGCTTGAAATGCTATGGTCGCGCCACCATTTTCGTCTAAATAAGCCATGCGCTCTGTTAACATTTCGTCCAAGCCAGATTCGGTTTGACCCCATGTTTTTAAAACGCGACTTTTTATGACAGAGGTTATTCCCGAACGTTGTTTCATATCAGGCAAAACACATTCAGTTACCATCATTTTCATTTCAAATGGGACGCCAGGTACAGCATAGATCACTTTATTCCCAACAGGGCAAATTAGGCCAGGTGCCGTGCCTGGCATCTGTGGTATTGCGAAACCACCATCAGGGATATCGGCCTGACGTAAATTATTCTCTGACATAACTCGACCACGTGATTCGAATCTATGTCTTATTCTATCGGCGATCTCGTCATCACGTGTTAATCCAACCTGCATAACATCGGCAATCACTTCTCGAGTTATATCATCTTGTGTTGGCCCTAGACCGCCACTGACTATGACAGCATCGGAGCGATCTAACGCTTGCTGTATCGTATCTTGCATGCGCTGCCGATTGTCGCCGATTGTGACATGGTAGAGACAGTCAATTCCGGCCAACGCAAGTTGTTCCCCTAGCCATGCCGCATTTGAATTAACAATTTGTCCCAACAATAGCTCAGTTCCGATAGCTATAAACTCACAACGCATGATGATCTCCAAACTATTATTTAAATATGACTGTTCTCTGGTGGTGTACCCAGAAAATCAAGAAAGATTTGTAACTGTGCATCAGCCATTTCACTCCCTTTTTGGATAAAGCAGCTGTTACTTTTTGCTGACTTCAAGAAGGGTGTAAAATTAGGTTTGGTTACGCTATCAGCTACCATAATTCCGCTACGAAAAGTATATGGATCGATGGGAAGCGGATCATTTTTATTCATTCCAAGGGGGGATGCATTTATAAGTATATCGATTTCTTCTGGACGACTGATGGTATTTTCAAGAAATAAATCAGGATTTTGTGTTTGTAATTTTGAAAGTAGTATATCGCTCTTGAGTTTATCAATTTCAATCAATGAAAGTTGGGCTGCGTGATGTTCTGCAATGGCATCAGCGATTGCGGATCCCGCGCCGCCACCCCCAATTAATCCAATTTTTTTACCAGTTACGGAGAAACCATTTAACTTCAGCGCATCAATGAATCCTACTCCATCAGTCATGTCACCGATAAGTTTCCCCGATTTCTCGCGTTTGATTATATTGATAGCACCTATACGCTGAGCCCGAGGCATAGGTTCATCAATCAACTCATAGGCTATATTCTTATGCGGAATAGTCACGCAACAACCTAGACAGTTTTCCCATCCTCTTAGCATATCGAAAAAACCTATGATGGCGTTAGGCAATAAATCAAATGGTATCATTGCGGCATCTATATTTTTACTGCTCAAATATGTATTGAAACCAATAGGTGATCTGACTTGAGCTACCGGATGCCCTATTAGAGCATAAAAATGCGAAGTCCCAGATAAAATAGGCGGGTTCATGGAAGCCCTACGCCTGGAACGTCCACACGCATGGTTTCAATTCTTCCTGATCTATTTGCCGCGATTTCTGGTCCGGAACCAGTATTGGTACAGATAAAAAGCGTCCTCCTATCGTCTCCTCCTAACATACAAGCATATGCGCCGCGGTCTATTAATGGAATTCTATTTGTCACGTCACCACCCTCTTTAACGCGAATGACTTCTTTGTTTTGTGGGTCCGCAACCCATACCCCACCTTCTTTATCCAAACAAATACCGTCGGGATACATTGTTTTTGTTTCTGCGAAAACACGACGCCCACTTAATTTTCCATTTTGACCAATATCGAATGCGGTTAGTCGTTTACCTCTGGTTTCTGCGATTATTAATGTTTTATTATCGGGTGTGATTACCGTTCCATTGGGAAACCAAAGATCATCAGCAGCAATGCTTGTTTGACCTGATGGAGAAACATAAACCAATGTTGTACCTCTTGGTTGCTCGTTGGCGTGTCTGTTAAACCCGAAATTACCAACATATGCACCGCCCTCAGAATCGACTACACAATCATTACACCAGTAGTTAGCAAACTTAGATAGGTCTGCGTGTTCTACTAGACCATCATCTTCTAGGCGCAAAAGTTTTTGATCTCGCATCGAAACAATTAGGAGTTTGTTATCAGGGGTCCAACCTAAACCCGATGGTTGTTCTGGCACTTTTACGATTGTTGTCCTTTTTCCTTCTTCGTCGACAGTAATGACCTCGTGAGCGTAGAAGTCGGAAAACCAAAGCTTCCGGTTATGCCATCTTGGTCCTTCAGCAAAAGTCAGGCCTGTTAAAAGTGCAGTCAATTCAGTCATGACGGTGGCTCCAAAGACATCGCATTCATTAGACCGGTAAGGGGAATTTTTTTAATGCCTCTTTGTAGTGAGGTTCATTATCTATTTCTAGTGTGGCAAGAACACGGACAACACCGCAATAGAATGCGATTGTTAAAACTAAATCGACAAGATGTTCGTTACTTAGGGATTCTGTTAATATCTCAAAGTCAGCGTCATTAATTTTAAGATCCGTGACCATATCGCGTGCAGCCCTTAGGACGGTGGTATCTAATTCGCATAGCGAACTAGATTGACCGTTGGTCTCAGCGGTAATCGCATGTATATCATCCTCGGAAACGCCAAATTGTTCGGTTCCTAGGCGCACATGGTGAGTATATTCATATTCGCTTTTAGTAAGAAAACCAACTTGAATAATGGCCATTTCACGAAGTCGAGGATCAAGAGTACTTTTATGACGGATATAACCGCCAAGCGTTCCAAATGCCCGTGCTCCCCCTGGACTATTCACCAATTGCCTAAAGAGATTGATAGGGCGTTTAAGTAAATCTCGGTCGCTATCTGCTAATTCATCAACATCGATATAAGGAAGGCGCGCCATGAATATCCTCTTTCTTTTTGATTTAATAATTACCCCCTAGGCTTCGCAGATAAAGAGCAACCCCCATCTACAACCATTAAATGTCCTGTGACGTAACGCGCCCAGTTTGAGGAAAGGTAAACAACGGCCTTACCTATATCCCAACCTTCTCCCTCTATTTGAACGAGTGAGGCGTTCTGTCTTTGTGATCTATGTTCATCAGACATGCCGGGGGCGTACACCATAGGTGTGTAAACTGGTCCTGGTAAAATACAGTTTACCCGAATTCCATCTGCTCCATGGTCCACGGCCATCGCCTGGCTCAGTGAAAGAACGGCTCCCTTGGAAGTCGAATAAACCGTCAATCCCTTAGGCCGGGTGGCTGATATGGATGAAATATTTACGATTGAGCCACCATCGCCCGAGTCAATCATGGCTGGAATAGCATATTTAGACAACAAAAACATGGGTTTGAGGTTTACATCCATCACTCGATCCCAGTGCTCTTCTGTTTCGTCTACTACTGATAATTTGCTTCCTATTCCAACATTATTATCGAGTATATCTAATCGGTCCCATTTGCTGATCGCTAAATTTACAACCTTTTCACACTCACTTGATTTCGTGAGTTCAGCGCCGACACTTATCGCCGTTCCTCCGCGTGCCTCAATCATTTCGACTGTTTTGTTTGCCAAAACCTCATCTTTGTCGACAACAAGGACATTTACGCCCGCATCCGCCAATAAAATAGATGCTGCTCTACCGTTACCAATACCATTACCAACGGCTCCACCACCGGCCACAATTGCCACTTTACCTTTTAGGCCCAAGTCAAGAGAGTCAATCACTACGGCACCTCCTTTTTTAATCTACTTATTAGCTTGAAAGTAGTGCTAGATATAGTCAAGTCGATCTAAACGATATCAGTTGAGTATCCATATGGTGTTCTTCGTTTGTTGGTAGGCCTTTCAATTTTTAGTGGCCGAACAAAGTTTGACCACAATTGCCTTTAGATAATCTTAATTGAGACAAATGCGTTCCATAATCAGCTTTTAAAAGGAGATCATCACAAGAGGGAGATCTCCATGTCAGTTGTTAAATTATTTATTTTAGGTATCGCATCGCTCGCACTTGTTGCCTGTGATCATATGAACATCGCCGAGATACATCAGAAGACTATAACGGGTTCTGATTATCGAAGTTATTTAGCCAGTAAGTATAAAGCGGTCGTGAAATACGAAGCCGAGGAAATGGTGGACCTGCCAGATGCAGCCCATTTCGCAACTAAGGCAATGGCTGTGCTGAATGATAAAGAAGTCCCCGGTCCGGAGAAGTTGGAGAACTGGTATGTGCATGAGGACTTTAAAGAAGACCTTAAGAAAGCTTCCAAGCGTTTAGATACCGCTTTGAAAATTGGTATCAAGGAAACAATGCCGGAGATGGCTGCAGAAGCAGTTGTTGGTTTTGACTGCTGGATAGAACAGGCAGAAGAGGGATGGCAAGTGGATCACATCCAACTATGCCGTGACCGTTTCAATACTGCCATGGATGGTATCCAGGAAAAAGTGGGTCTGACCATAACGGATGATGCAAAAGCTGAGCGCAAGATTATCATTTACTATGATCATGACAGCTCAAAGATATCTGCCGATGACCAGGTCTTTCTCTCCAGTGAAGTTGCACGTATTCCAATGCATGAGAAAGTGTCGCTTACTGTAACAGGTCACGCCGACAGGAAAGGTCCTGAGAAGTATAACCAGAATCTATCCCTGAAACGGGCCATTGGTGTGCATGAAGCACTCTCAAACTTTGGCATAGGGAAAAAGTATATCGGCATCTCGGCTGCAGGCGAGACCACACCACTTGTGGAAACCCTCGATGGTATCTCCGAACCGCGTAATCGTCGATCCGAAATCTTTATACGGCTCAACTTCTAAGGCTGCCCATGCTCCTTCGCAGTAAACGGCTTGCAGCGTTATAAATAGAGGTCCAGCTCAGCTCAGGAATACCAGACATTAGCCCCGTCATTCTTGATCTCAGTCAACATCCGGGCAGCACCAGAAGAACCTTCCTCCCGCTTCTGGTCATGATGGGATGATGGAACTCAGCCGAACTTTTTAAACCCCAATCACAACGGGGCTCACCATCTGACGAACTGTTTTCATAACCGCCATCGCAACTATTTTTCCAGTCTTTCTATTTGTTTCGGCGACGGCAAGATTTTCTGAGAAAGAATAGCAACCAAAGTTGCCCTCAGCATGTATTTCGCAGACATGTGTATCAATTTCCGTATCTGCTATTATCGTGAGACGTGTTTTGTCTAATCCAAGACCTGCAAGGGATACTGCAGCAGAGATATTTACGTTTTGGGGATATAGGGCAGCCCCTTCTCTCGGAGTGCCTTCAAAAATAACGGTGGGTTCCTTTAATGAATTTAAATCAAATAAAGTTTCTGCGTAAGTGCCGTGCCAGGCTGAAGGATCTTTGCGAACGATCATATGGACAGATGTCAAGCCGCCAACTGCTGCCGCTGATAACGTATCGAGCGACCCGATACCAGCCGAAGGTATGATTAAACGAGCGCCTGAAGCTTGGGCTGCTTTGATACATTTTTGATATAGTGTATCGTCTGTGAACGCGCCTACAGAAGTGACCATAAAATCCCTACCTGCTTTGAGAATATGCTCACCGTAATTTTGAACCGTAGAATGACCAGCTACTTCCAATATAAGATCAGTTTCTTTTGAGAAAAACGTATCAAAATCGTTTGTTATCACTGTCCCATTAATTGTTGCGGGATCACGTGGGCGTCGAACCAATACAGCTGGTATTTCTATTCGATCAGCAAATTCATTCTTCGCCATCTCAATAACATCAGAACCTATTGCGCCCAATCCAAGTAAACCAATTTTCAGCATGCCACTTGCTCCTTAGGGTTATTTCTTGAAATTAAAACCTAAATGTTTTGCGGATAAATGGATTTATGTTCCCAACTGCTTGTCTACTTCCATTTTATGTCGCGCAAGCGCCATGAGCCTTCTGTCTCTCCATTTTGCACGTTCATTGAGGTC
>QCQB01000063.1 GCA_003212315.1 SAR116 cluster bacterium AG-447-C21
TTGGAAAAGCTCGTGCTAGAGATATGGACAGGGGCGCCGTTTATTGGGCTAAGGCCGATGGCACAAAGATTTGTGAAGTCATACAACCTATTACAACTCCCAACGGTATTGGATTATCTCCAGACGAGAACACTTTGTATGTTGCTGAAACGGAAGGTGCTCGATTATACGCCTTTCCTATTACCGGCGAAGGTCACGTTGATAAATTGGGATTTCCAGATTCAATCAATGGAGGGAAGTTGGTAACTTGTGATGGGGGTTTCAGGAGATTTGATTCATTGGCAGTAGAACAAAATGGGAATGTTTGTGTAGCCACACTAATGACGGGAGGAATAACGGTCGCAAATCCTAATGGGGGAACTGAAGAATTCATCGTAACGGACGATCCTTATACAACGAATATTTGTTTTGGAGGTGCAGATTTAAAAACCGCTTATCTAACTTTATCTTGGCAGGGTTTATTAGTCAGTAATGACTGGAAACGTGCTGGTTTGCCTTTAAATTTTGTCAATTTGTAGAGAACTTATTGCCTTAAATTTTCTAAACCTAAATCTTTAATAGACTTCAATTTTTCTGCAGCCCAAAGTGCTGAAAGCAGTGCTTTGCCCGCAGGCTTTCCAGCTACCGGTTCAACCAAATCAGTATACTTCGAAGAGAGCTCTGAGTCGGAAAGGGGGTTATCGGGGTCACCTTTTCTTGTTGGAGCAAAATGAGCAAAGACTTCGTCATCTAGTGTTACGACCTCAACGTTTGCCGATCTGGCTTTTGGAAAAACATTTTGACATCCTTCATCTATTTTTAAATCTACGACATTCATTAGATTCATTACAGAAGAAGCCTGCAGATTTTCTTTCAAAAAATCATCTGATCGCAAGGCTCTCCCGTTAAGAATTGCCATTGCGGCACAATATTCAGCACTAAATTTTGCCTCATAAGGGGTTTTGGGATTTGGATTATGGCAAATCTCGTAGGTTTTCTGATAGGATCCAATCTTGATTTTTTTAATCTTAGCCGGGTTGATTTCATTAGTGTTTCTGATATGGGTAAGTGCATCGATGATGGCGTGCACATGACCACATGCCGCGTGGTTTTTTTGCGTGATCTTTGTTATGGAGTGATTATTCTCCAACATATCAACCGATTTTGTCCAATCTACGTTTGCACTCATAGCATTCCCAAAACCACGCTCCCCTTCCAGAATGTCAAAGGCACCTGTGACTCCATTTTTTGCCAGAAGCGCAGATAAAACACCGCCCTCTGCAGCACGACCTGAATGAATAGGCTTACTCATGGCGTCAGCTCTAAACGCCTGCTGAAGCCCCGCAGCCATTGTCCCAGCTGTAGCTAATGCATGGCCGGTTCTTTCAGAGTTTAAACCCAGAAGAACAGCAGCAGACGCTGATGCACCAAAGAAACCAACCGTTGCGGTAGTGTGCCACCATTCGTAATGATGTGGATTAACTGCCTCTGCTATGGAGTTGGCCACTTCATATCCAGCAATCACAGCCCGCAGTAGGTCAACCCCGCTAGAATTCGTCATCTCGGCTACAGCCAATGCAGCCGAAATAATGGGAGCTCCAGGATGAAATAAACCGTCGCGGTATATGTCATCGAATTCAATTATATGAGAAGCTGTTCCGTTTATCAGTGCTGCCGTTCTGGTTGTCGCTCGCTCTCCTTGAGGCAATAGAGTTGATTTTCCACGACCAATATCTTCATGTAATGCTTTTGTCATCAACACAGCGGGTTCTTCCAACCCGCCAGGCAAAGTGCATGCGAACCAGTCAATCAATGCTCTTTTAGCATAATGGAGCACATCTTCCGAATGATCTTTGGTCCTGCAAGACGCCGCAAATTCTGCATATTTTCCTACTACACTCATATAATACCCTCTAACAACCCAATTTATCTGCAAGGTCCAGCATATTCTCCGTTATATAATCGAAATGATGCTCCGCTTCAAAATCATGTTGCTGATTTGGGCCATATTCTGTCGGACGGGCGATAAATGCTGTTTTTAAACCTTCAGCGCCAGCAGCTAATAAATCCGCGTTATGGGCTGCACACATTAAAACTTCCGAAGGTTTTAAATTCAGCCAATCCACCCCAGTCAAGTAAGTTTTGGCTTCGGGCTTGTATGTTTGCGCTGGCTCCGCTCCCAGTATAACGTCCCATGGTAACTTGCCGTTTTTCGCCATATTTACCATTAAAGCAACATTGCCGTTTGACATTGTTCCTATTATAAATTTTTTTTTCAAGCGTAGCAGGCCAGCTACAGAATCGGGCCAAGGATCAAGCCTGTGCCATGCTTTGTTAAGAAAATCCAACTCAGCCTCAGTCATCTCCTCAATAGCAAAATCCTGCAGAACCTCCCTCAAATTCTCCATATGCAGAATATCAAGACGAACAAAACCTCTACCACCACTTCGAACTTTTTCCATTGCTGGCTGATACTTTCCTCTCCACTTATCGGCAAATGATAACCAATCAAGTTTATAACCTTTTGGCGACAGACATTCTTCAGCTTCACGTGCGACGCTAGTCCTCCAGTCCACAACTGTTCCAAAAACATCAAACACAAGTGCTTTTATGCCATCATCAGCCATTTTATTTTTTCCTTTTATAGACCAGTCAACAGGATATTAAGATGACGTTTACGTGAGCATATTCGCCATCAGGCAACTTAATTATAAGTTAGTTTGGTCAAATGATGAAAGTACACTATTTTTTTCTATTGTTAGCTTGACCAAAGGCCCAGAAATAAATAGTTTACGGTCCTATGAGGTATGTCGTAGCAGGGTCGAGAAATGTGCTCTGAATCGGCATTCACAGGGAGTTGAGATCAAAACAAGAATTGCTTCTATAAAAGTTTTGGTTTTTTTCGCTTATTAGTCGTCCCTTTCAATCTGAAAGCGTTGGTTAATCTCATAGTTTTAGTTTTATAGGGATTGAGGTAATCCCGTCTCATCTCTGGGAAGGAGAGAATTAAATGAAGGGTATCGCACCAAAGCTAGCGGTCGCTGTATTGGGGGCAACGTTTACGTTTGGCGCCATTTCAGCAAAAGCCGCTGCACCAGAATACGGTGGAAACTTAAATATTGTGGTTGGTTCAAAAATTCCATCATATGATGGACATATTGAGTCCACATTTGGAATGATCCATCCAATTCGTCCGTTTTACAGCCTATTGATCAGAGAAAATCCTGATAACCCAGCATCACCAACTGACTTTGTTTGTGATCTGTGCGTTGGTTCGGTGCCTCAAGGCACTGAAGGCGGAACTAAATTTACTTTTAAAATTCGAACTGGCGTAAAATTCCATGATGGAACACCGCTGACATCAGCGGATATCAAGGCGAGCTTTGACAAAGTTGTTAATCCTCCTAAGGGCATAGCATCGAACAGAAAAGCTTACTTTAAAATGGTGGAATCGATTACTACACCAGATGCAGAAACACTTGTTTTCAAGCTAAAGCATCCAAGTGGTACTTTTATCCCTGCCGTGGCAATGCCGTTTAATTTCATTTACTCCAAGAAAGACTTGGACACGCACGGATACACATGGCATCAAAAAAATATCAATGGCACAGGCGCTTTCAGCTTTGTTGAGCATGTCCAAGGTAGCCACGTAAAAGGGCAAAAGAACCCGAGCTATCACCACAAAGGCCGTCCATACTTGGATAGCTATACAGCTCTTGCTGCACCAAAAATGTCGGTGCGACTACAGGCTATTCGTGGTGGTCGTGCTGATATCGAATTTCGCGGTTTTCCACCAAAAGCAAGAGACGATCTTGTTAAAGCACTAGGTGATAAAATTAAAGTTCAAGAAAGCGATTGGAACTGTGTGTTATTAGCCTCACCTAACCACGAAGTAAAACCTTTCGACAATCCGAAAGTTCGAAGAGCATTGACTTTAGCAATCGATCGTAAGTCAGGTTCTAAATACCTCTCAAACATCGCTATCGTGAAAACACCAGGCGGTATCGTTTTCCCTCAGCATCCTATGGCAACACCAATGTCTGAACTAAAAGCTAACATTGCTGGTTATTCAGACGATGTTGCAGCTTCAAGAGCGCAAGCTAAAAAGCTTCTCAAAGAAGCAGGACAGGAAGGACTTAAGTTTACGTTTCTAAACAGAGGTGTTGACCAGCCATACAAGATTGTTGGTACTTGGCTATTGGGGCAATGGAAAAAAGCGGGTATGAAGGTTGATCAAGTTGTCAAACCTACTACCCCATTCTACGCCTCTCTTCGTAAAAAGGGCGATTTTGACGTTTCCGTTGACTTCAACTGTCAGTCGATCGTGAATCCGATTGCGGACGTGTCGAAGTTTCTCCCATCTGCAGGTAATAACTACGCAAATTTTGAGGATGCAAAACTGGAGTCAATGTATGACGAGCTTCTAAAAGCTGGTACTCCTGCAGAGCAAACTCCACTATTGCGTGCCTATGAGAAGCGAGTACTGAATGATCTGTCATCACAGATGATCACCTTGTGGTGGTATAAGATTAATCCACACCGGTCTTATGTAAAAGGTTGGAAGATTGCACCAAGCCACTACCTAAATCAGTCGCTTGATAATATCTGGATTGATGCAGCAGAGAAGAAAAGACAGGGTGTAAACTAAACCCTGAATAGGAAAAATGAGGCCACTTCAGGTATGCTTGAAGTGGTCTTTCCTTTCTAACTAATTTAAATTTCAAGGCCGCTAGATGTATACTTATATAATTAAACGCATGCTTATGTTATTCCCAACGCTTTTTGGAGCCGCGGTTGTAGTATTTTTATTGCTAAGATTAATCCCCGGTGATGTTTGTATGCTCAAATTTGGCGGTGAAGGTGGGTATGCTGATCCTGAGCAGATCGCACAATGCCAAGAGCTGTTGCGTTTAAACGACCCAAAAATTAAACAATTTTATGATTACATATCGGGATTTGTAACATTTGATCTTGGAAAATCAATGTGGACGCAGCAAGACGTTACACATGAGATAGCTATTCGTTTTCCATTATCACTGCAAATTGCGATTATGGCGACCTTAGTGTCCGTTCTTATAGCTGTGCCTCTTGGTGTCATCTCTGCTGCGAAACAAAATACATTAATCGATTATTTTGTTCGGGCAATTAGTATTGCTGGGATCGCCATGCCATCTTTTTGGCTTGGGATCGTGATAATTTTAGGGCTGTTAATAGCAACCCAAGCATGGACAGGGGTACCGTGGATGCCACCGATATTCTATAAACCCATATGGGTAGATCCCGCGCACAATCTCTCACAGCTTATTTGGCCAGCATTAGCGACCGGATATAGATACTCGTCCGTCGCAACCCGTATGACACGATCGGCGATGCTGGATGTGCTCAGGGAAGATTATGTTCGAACAGCTAGGGCGAAGGGGTTAATTGAGAGAGTGATCGTCAATAAGCATGCTTTAAAGAATGCAATGTTGCCGGTAGTAACGGTGATCGGCATCGAGTTTGCTTTTCTCATGGGTGGCTTAGTTGTCACCGAGCAGGTATTTAATCTCAACGGCGTTGGGAAACTATTTGTTGAGTCTGTAACCCAAGCAGACTACACGCTGACCCAATCCTTGGTAATGCTTGTAGTGTTTATATACGTAGTGATTAACTTTTTGGTCGACTTAATGTATGCGTGGCTCGACCCCCGCATTCGATATTCTTAACGGGTAAAAGACATGGCAACTTCTGAACTTCCTAACGAAGAATTTGTTCTCCCAAAACAAAAGACCATTTGGGACACTCTACTTCGAATGCTTCGCAGACAACCGCTGGGGTCTGCAGGCGCATTGGTGATATTAATAATGGCTTTTGCAGGTTTGTTTGCAGAGCAAATCGCGCCCTTTGACCCAGAAATGGAAAACTTCGAATATATGCTTTCTCCTCCAGGAACAGTCCATGAAGAGGCAGGGAAAGTGTTTTACTTTGGCACAGACTCTTTTGGAAGAGATCAACTATCGCGGATGATTTACGGGGCTAGAACAGCACTTTTAGTTGGCTTCACTGCGTCTTTTTGTGGAGCCTTTCTTGGACTGGTTCTAGGCGTAGCGAGCGCATATTTTGGAGGCACCGTTGACCTTGTACTTCAACGAGTGTGTGATGTCTTTATGGCCTTCCCTTTAATTATTATGGCGCTAGCCATCGTTTCTATTTTTGGAACGGGTGTCGAAATGGTAATTATCGCCATCACAATCCCATTTATCCCAAATTGTGCCCGAGTTGTCAGGTCTGGTGCGTTGGCTCTAAAGGAACTCCCTTACATCGACGCTGCCAGGTCTGTTGGATACAGCCATGTTAGAATAATCATGCGTCACATGGTTCCCAACGTGATGGCGCCGTTCTTGATTATGCTGACAGCGTTTGTAGGTCAGGCGATTCTTACAGAAGCCTCCCTCTCTTACTTAGGTATGGGCGTTCAGGAACCAACAGCAGCTTGGGGTTTAATGCTTCAAGGAGGGGCCGAAGAATATGCCGAAAGTGCACCATGGGTTCCAATTTGGCCGGGTGTAGCTATCACTCTCGCCGTGTTTGGCTTCAATTTATTTGGTGATGCTGTCCGCGATGTTTTGGATCCTAAGCTTAGATCTCAAGTCTAACTATCAGACTGCATTAAGAAATATAATCTGAATGTTTACTTCTGGGACCTGAGCTATATGCTCGGGTTACTAGCGGGAGCCCCATAATGGGAAATATAGACGCAGGGTTGTCCGGTTGGAGGATGGCCTCCAACCATAATAGAATGATGGAGTTACAGCGTACCTCGATGAAAGCTGGAGCGGGGACTGTTAAAGTAGATTATTTTGGAAGCTCTGCCTTCAAGATAACCTCTCCTTCAGGAATCACTGTGATGATTGACCCTTGGCGCAACCATCCTAGTCGAAAATGGGATTGGTATTTTGATGACTTTCCATTGACAGAAGTTGATATAGGTATTTCCAGCCACGCTCATTTTGATCACGACGCATTGCATCTATTAGATGCCCACGTTCTCTTGGATAGGCTCATTGGGACATATACCTTTGGCGATTTAAAAATCACAGGGATCGCTGATAAACATGCCACAGACTCATCCGCTGCTGTTTATGATTTCAAACGCATCATAAAAGAATTCGATAATATTGATATAACACCACCAAATAATCCCCGCTCATGGGATCATTGCCTGCTTTTAATCGAAACTGGTGGGCTGAAAATTCTTGCCTGGGGAGACAACAGACACAATCCTCCAGAAGAAGTCTGGGCTGCAGTGAATGATATAGATATAGTTCTTCTCCCAATCGACGACTCCCAGCATGTAATAAGCTTTCCTCATGCCGAGGAAATAATAGAACGCCTGAGCCCGTCGATAATTATACCCCACCATTACTACATTTTTGATGTAACGGTCCGGCAAAGCACCCTGCAACCAGCCGATGGATGGCTTAATACCCAAGAAAATGTTGTAAGATTGACAAACCCTTCGGCCAGCTACCATCCCAAAGACCTGACTAACATAAAAAGAAGAATCGATTTTTTCGATGGGCATGTTGCGTTTGATAAAAAGAAATGGCTGAGTAACTCTCGTTAAAAATTTTTAGCCACTATAAAATCGAACCACGCTTTTCTTCCATTAATACCATTTTCAAGAATAGCATTCTCAGGATCGATCAAAAGCTTTTGTTGGCCAGGGTAAAGCATCAGAGACATTATACCATCACGATTATTTTCAGGATGATCCTTTAAATACAACTGGGTCGTCAATGCTTCGCGGTCATTACGAAAAATTTTCACATGAATGTGGGGGGGGCGTTTTTGTTCGGATGCCGGCATGATCGTTAAAAAACGATAATATCCGTCTGAGTTCGTCTCAACGACCCCAAAACCCTGAAAACTTTGGTCAAACCTGTCTGTTCGTGGAGCTTTCGGATGCTTATAGATACCATTATTATCTGACTGCCATATCTCTATCGTTGCCCCAACAATGGGTACACCGTTATGGTCAAGTATTGTGCCCTCCAATTGCAGCGGGATACCTTCAGCGAGCTTATTATTCCCCTGGTCAGTTTTTAGTAGGTTCCAGTCTTTTTCTTTCGGTTCGACCGCAGGGTAATAAGGTCCCTCCACCTGCGCTGGAGTTGCCCACAGTCTGTCAGCCAAACTTGGCTGAGTAAACGCTGCACATAGGAATAACCCCAAAAGGCCCTTAAGAAAAACTATGTGGGCATTCCCTCAAAAGGCTGAACGAAATGCCCATCATCAATAGCAACCAAGTCTAACTCCGGTGGCTCATAGCCAATAGGTTTCAAAGGGCTCGGTATTTCATCAGTCATTAGATTTAGTTCTGTCTTTCTCAGTTTTGGATCTGCAACAGGGACTGCAGCCATCAGCTTCTTAGTATATGGGTGCTGCGGGTTCTCAAAAACTTGTCCACGGAGACCTAGTTCAACAATTTCGCCTAGATACATTACCGCAACGCGGTGGCTTACTCGTTCGACAACAGCCATATCGTGACTGATAAATAAATAGGATAATCCAAACTCTTCCTGAAGCTCCATCATCAAGTTTATAACTTGTGCCTGAATGGAAACATCCAAAGCAGACACAGCTTCGTCCGCTATAATAAGTTTTGGCTCCAATCCCAACGCTCTGGCTATACAAAGACGTTGACGCTGACCGCCAGAAAATTCATGTGGATACCTCGCTGCATGTTCAGGTTCTAATCCAACCCTTCTCAAGAGCTCCGCTACCTTATCTCGAGCCTCGCTCCCTTTCGCAAGGCCATGCACCAAAATTGGTTCCGCAATCGCATCGCCGACAGTCATTCTTGGATTCAGTGATGCAAATGGGTCCTGAAATATCATTTGCATTTGTCTGCGGTAGGGCCGCATATCCTTCCCGCTAAGGTTGGTTAACTCCTGCCCCTCAAAAACAACACTTCCTCGAGTGGGTTGAGTTAGCCTGATAATACTTCTTCCAGTTGTGGACTTTCCACATCCTGACTCGCCAACAAGCGCCAGTGTTTCACCAGGCTGCAAAGAAAAATCTACCCCCTCTACGGCATGTATACGTCCAGTTGCTGTGCCAAATATTCCTTTTCGGATGTCAAACCGCGTCGTCAGCCCCTTAACTTCGAGGAGAGGCTCCGATTCACGGCGAACTGTATCTTTCACATCGAGGAGTTCTGGCCCTCCGCTGGATTCTTTAACTTCATCTCCTTCAGCTCGGCTAACATCAACGTTGGCAAACTTTGCTGGCATCACTCGGCCTGTCATACTTCCAAGTTTTGGAACAGCCGACAACAAAGCCTTCGTATATGGATGTTGCGGGTTGTGAAACACCTCAAGGGCCGGGCCTTCTTCGACCTTTTCTCCTCGAAGCATCACGACCACGCGATCTGCCACTTCTGCCACAACTCCCATATCATGAGTAATAAACATAACAGACATGCCAATATCCCGTTGAAGCATTTTTATCAAGTCCAGAATCTGTGCCTGAATAGTAACGTCTAATGCAGTCGTTGGTTCATCTGCAATGAGCAAAGATGGACGGCAACTTAACGCCATGGCGATCATCACGCGCTGCCGCATCCCACCAGACAACTGATGGGGATACTGGGTTAATTGTTTTTCTGGTTCAGGAATCCTGACCAGTTTGAGCATTTCTAGCGCCATATCGAGCGCTTCTTGCTCAGTTTTTCCTTGGTGCAGTACGATTGCCTCAGCTATTTGCATCCCAACAGTAAAAACCGGGTTTAATGATGTCATTGGCTCTTGGAAAATCATCGAAATATCATTGCCGCGAATATCTCTCATTACATCCTGCGGCGAACTGGCTAAATCAATAATATTTTCATTTTTACGTCGAAAGCTCACCGTCCCAGACATGATCTTGCCGCCAGCATAGTCCGTAAGACGCATTAAGGACATCGCTGTAACCGATTTACCTGAACCTGACTCTCCAACGACTGCTAGAGTTTCCCCTTTATCAATATGCCATGAAACACCATCAACGGCCTTAACAGTTTCATCTTCCAATGGGAAATGAACTCTCAGATCATCAACCTCGATTAACCGTTTATCGTCCATAATCTTTTGCCTCCGTAACACAGACTAACTTACCCGAAGATAGCCGGATCTCCCCCTAGTTTTGTCAGAAAACTCGTCTTTTTCCAAGATAATATAAAAAAAAAACTATTTTTATTTCGTATAGGTTTTATGGTCAATTAAGAGTCTCTTTGGCACCTATCATTTCCAAGTATGTCAAAACCGCACTTTAAGGCTTATTTCACGCGTTTCCAGTTAAAAAATCTATTGCGGCCTGAACACCGCCCTTGTTATGCGGAACGCCTGCAACCGCTAATCCCATTTCGATTCCGGAAAGTGCCCCCAGAAGCATTAAATCATTAAAGTCACCTAAATGCCCTATACGAAACACTTTTCCTTTAATTTTTCCTAATCCAGACCCAAGCGACATATTATATTTATCTAGAATAATAGCCCTCAGATTATCTGCATCATGGCCATCGGGCATTACAACCCCTGTAAGTACCGGACTATATTCACTCGGCTCTGCGCATTGTATCTCCAAGCCCCATGCTTTAACGGCGCGACGAGCCGCCTCCGCATGCCGTTCATGGCGAGCGAAAACATTTTCCAAACCTTCATCCATTAACATATCGCAGGCTTCTAGAAGTCCATAAAGCAGGTTCGTAGCTGGGGTATATGGAAAATTACCTGATGGATTGTTCGCCAACTGGCTTTCCCAGTCCCAATATGACCTGGTCAACTTAGCGTGCCTAGAAGCCTCTACAGCTTTTTTACTTACTGCGTTAAAACCGAGGCCTGGTGGCAACATTAATCCCTTCTGTGAGCCCGAAATTGTAATATCAACACCCCATTCGTCGTGCCGATAATCAGCTGAACCTAATCCAGAAATTGTATCAACCATAAAAAGCGCTGGATGCTTCGCTCTATCAATAGCATCTCGAACAGACTTTATTTTAGATGTCACGCCGGTAGATGTCTCATTGTGAACAATACAAACTGCTTTTATCTCAAATTGCGAATCATTCGATAACCGTTCCTCTATCACGCTAGCGTCAACACCATTGCGCCAATCACCCGCAATTACTTCCGCATCTAATCCAATTCGCTTTGCTAATTCTATCCAAAGATTGGCAAATTGACCCGTTTCGTACATCAGCACTTTATCTCCGGGGGAAAGCGTATTCACCAAAGCTGCCTCCCACGCGCCCGTCCCAGAAGAGGGAAAGATCACTACAGGCTCAACCGTCTTGAATATAGGTTTTACCTTCTCAAGAACTTCGCATGCTAAAGCCTGAAAATCTGGCCCCCGATGGTCAATCGTCGGTCTCTCAATCGCCCTGAGTATACGACCTGGAACATTACTGGGTCCTGGAATTTGTAAAAAATGGGATCCTGCTTTATGGCTCATCTGTAATTCCTAACTCCTGTACATTCTTTTAACGAACATGCCAATCTTCTGTTAATGGTCTAGCTCCATTGAGCTCTCCGTATCCCGCTCCCGTTGTTCCCCCGGGACTTACTCCAAAATAACGTGGATCTCGCGGCTCACTAATGGGTTGATATCGAATATCACAAGTTAATCGAATACGATCGTCGGTTGCATGGTTTTCAAACGCACCATGCAACATGTGCATTCCAAAGATCAAAACATCCCCTGGCTTGAAGTTTGTTGTCAATAATTTAGCATTTCTTTTATTTGCAAAAGATACTGGGTCTTCATCTATAGATG
>QCQB01000064.1 GCA_003212315.1 SAR116 cluster bacterium AG-447-C21
ATGCTCCCGGATACTCTGAGCTATATTGTCTCCTCGCGGTAGAACTAGGTCGGCGCCAAGTGATACAACTAATTCCCTATCTCTATCTGAGGCATCAGCAATTACCTGTAAACCCTCGGTTTTGGCTAATTGAATAATATATCCTCCATAGGCACCAGCTGCGCCAGTCACTGCAAGTGTTTGCCCAGCCTTTAAATTTAACAAATCAAGTGATAATCGCGCCGTTAAGGCGTTCATGGGCAACGTGCAAGCTTCTACGTGGTTTGATACTGAGGGTGCTGGCACCACAGCGTTAGCCTTTAAAACAATCTGTTCTCGATAACCACCGTGGGCACCTTTGGGCACCACCATCGCAACTACTGAATCGCCTACATTAACGCCGGTGTCCACACCGTCACCAACTTGATCAACAATACCGGCGATATCCATACCAGGAACATAGGGAGGACAATCGGCTATTTGTTTATTTGCATACGCGTCCGTTTTTCCCATTGGTGCCCTTCTAGCTCCTGTTCTAGAAAGAATATCCGTTGGGTTTATGGCTGCAGCGTACACTTTAACTCTTACTTCACCTTGTCCGGCATTTAATTCTGGTAGATCTAAAACCTGAAGTACATTGGCCGGACCGTATTCGTAAAAACCGACAGCGCGCATTGACTTTCCTCTTAACCTTATGAAAAATTATTTTTCAAATCTTATTAGTTAGCGTTTACCAAACTTCTCCAAAGGGTCGCAGTTCGACATTAAAAGACCACGTTGACCTATCCTGGTGAGCAACATGAAACATTTCATCTGCGATCGCACTCGCTTTAGAAAAAAATTCATCGGGTTTGCCCGCACCCATTATTGGGCGAGTGCGTGGGGTGTCGATTAAAGCATCTATAACAAAATAAGCTGTGTGTATACCTTTTGGCCCGAATTCGCGCGCGATAGATTCAGCTAAAATACGTTGAGCTGCCTTTGTTGAGGCAAAAAAACCCCAATTTGTGATACCCCGAGTTGCGGATGTGTTGCCAGTGACAAGTATTGCTCCTTGGCCTGCTTGCAGCATCCCTGGGATAGTTTCGCGAGCGAGGTATAATAGTGCGGTTGTATTAACTCTGAAATTTCGTTCTAAATCTTCGGGGTCCAGATCTAGAATACTACCACGACTGCTTTTAGCCGCATTATGAACAACGACAGAAGGAGCGCCGAGCTCGTCGCGGACGCTTTGTATTGTATTGATTAGGGTCTCAAGATCTCCCACATCGCAAGGAAATGCTTTGGTGCCTTTTATCATTTGTTCCAGCTTGGTCAAATTATCTTTATTTCTGGCGAGCATCGCCACTTGGTATCCGCCTTCAGCAAACCGTTTGGCTACTTCGGCTCCAGTGCCTTTTGCTGGACCAACGCCGGTTACTAAGCAAACTGGCCTTGACATCTAAAACTCCAAAACTCTTTTAAACACGTATTCAAAATTATCACATTGTTATGCGACGTAACGTTCTTATTTGGCATAACTTCGGTGCCTCAAACTCTATTTGGAGGTTTTTTAAATGTCACCGATTTCATGACCGTTTTATAGATAGCTTGATGATTTTATCTAGAAAACCACATAAAGGTAGACGAGTTTGAATTTGTTCATCAGTACATTAGACTACTTGGCTTTACGAAACTTTACTTAAAATTATTATTCTGCCGCAGCTCCGGCTGTATTATAGAAATGTCCTCCTCGGATTTTCATGGCTCGTTCATGAGCCAACCTTGCATTGTTGTCTCTGTCCATCAAAGGTCGAGGCTCAAGTTCCCAATCTTTCTCTGAGGCATACCCTCTCGCTAGCATAGCCGTCTCGTGTCGTCCTGTAGCGATTGTATCGGGTGTTACGAAAGCTATAGCAAATCCTATTCGCCGGTCATTCGAGGAATTGGGCTCAGACCCATGAATAACGCCATAGTCATGAACGGACATCTCTCCTGGCTTTAAGATCAAATCAGCTGCAAGTTCTTCATCTACGCTTTCTGAGATTTTCTCTTTTCGGAAAAGGATATTATTTGCATCATTTGGGTCGTCTATATGTTTAAATTGCTTTTTATGAGATCCTTTTATAACGCGCATACAACCGTTGGTTGTATTGCTGTCTGTAAAAGCAACCCAAGCGCGGACCTGTTTGCCTCCTTTGAAATCAGCGTAGATACTATCCTGATGCCAGGGAACGTAGGCGTGATCATTAGAATTTTTAATAAAGAATGCTGACGAGTAGATCAGAAGGTCTGGGCCAATCAAATCCTCTATTGCATTAAGTAAAGTCTCGTTATGACAGATTTTATCTAACCAGGTGAAAAGGAGATGCGGCTTGAACTTTGATAAGGTCGCCATTGTTTCTTCCCGTGAGTCATCTGCCATACTTTGTTCAAAAGCCTCTAAAGAACGACGAAAGCCAGTGGCTTCTTTTTTTGAAAAGATCGGGATTGGAGCAACGTATCCGTCTGTCCTTAGCATCGATATTTGATCTGGTTTCAATAGTTTGGGCATGACAAAACCCCATTTTATAGATGAGTATGAACAATCCTCCTGAGACAATTACTACAGTTGAAGCCAAATAGGGATCACCTATTTAGTAATATTTTAAACATGAAAATTATTTATAGTGAAGGCACTAGTCGGTTCACTATCTTGATCTTATAACGACCAGTTTTGATGCAGCTTCTGAAATGTTAGATGCATCTCCCGATAGGCCTGTCTGAGGGTCGTACCATTTAGCGTCTTTACTAATTTCTGAAATTGTTCCAATCCTCATAATGTTGCCTTTATCATCGACGACTTTAGGAGATTCAGATTCAACTGCTTTCCAAGTGCCTTCATCAAGTTGCCTGATTAGTTCAGATATTAGTTGCCCCGCAATACGTGGATTGAAGCGCCGATCAATTAACCCGGTTCTTGTGAAATAACCACGATCGGCATCGTCAAAAGTATCAAGAATGATATCAATATCAAAACCAATACCTGATAGGAGCGCCTCGCTAAAACGAATTGCGTTAGTAATTTCATCATCGAATCTTTGTGCCGGACTCGCCTCGGTAGATTTTACATATAAAGTTGGCTTACAATTTGTATCATTTTTAAATAATTGCAGTTCTCTCCCGGCATTCCACGGGTTAACACTGCGGGGGATTGTAAATTGAAATCCATCAAGGAGCAGTGGGTTTTTTCGAATAAATGAGGTTATCTCTGGTATCTCAGCTATTGTAAACCCGTGGCTAATAAGGTGGTTGTATTTGCCCCCGGATGTTTTGGACGCATCATTTCGATTCACGCGAGATAACACAATTGGTAGGCGCGTTTCATCTTTTAGGAATTGGATCTCTGAAACTTGTTCGTCGATTGTTTCCCATCCAAGAACCAATTCCAACTCTTCTATTATTGAGAAATGCTTCTTAATGGTCTCAATCTCGATTTTGGTGGGGACTCCATATCGGTAGATATGAAATTTATGGCCAATACCAAACATTATTTCCATTCGCCTTCTAGTCGCCGTATCCATGAGATCTTGAAGTGGAACCCGTAGGCCGCGTAAACCCATCTCCCACAGTGCCATCACAGGGTAATCATTGCGTGCTTTTTTACGTCGAAACTCATCAACTGCCCCGGAGGGCGCGACATTTAATTCTTCAGTCCAAGCGTGTCGCATATCGACAAAAATATTTTTGATATTCGTAGTTTTTACATGGGGTCGTAATACGACAGGAGGGGCAGAGGGGCCCCCTTCTTTTGAACATTCTGCGTAACTACGATGATAATGAGCCACATGGCCGTGTTCATATATTTTTAGTGTAACGTGTCCAAGTTTAGCGCCATCATTTCGTCCTTGTTGGCTACCCCCATCTATACGGTACATCTCGGAATAGTCATGACGTACGAAGCATGTCGACGGTACTATATAGTACTCAGTTTCTCCAATTAAGTCGTACCAAAAGTTGTGTACATGAGCCGAGAATAAAGCCTCAGGTTTGTACTGGTCTATTAGGCTTAGTAACCAACCTCTGCCAGGCTCATCGATATTATCATAGCTTTCTGGTTCTGAAGGGTCCGAAACATAAACTGGATAGTGACTAAACAAAAAAATACGCTTTCCTGCATTTGATGCTAGGTCCGCTTCCAACCAATCAGTTTGTTCTTTTTCTGCTGGATCTCCTGAGTTTATCAAAGGGGAGTTGATTATTACGAAATGACAATTTTCATGATTAAAAGAAAAATAATCTGATCCAAAATGTTTTCTGTAAAGTGATATATGTTCGCTATTCACCATGCCGGCTGGCATCCAGGTGACTGGTTTATCTCCAATATCATGATTTCCAGGCATTAAATGTAATGGCATGGTCAATTCAGCCGCTAATTGATGAAAATTATCCGCGGCATCGACGTAACTTGGTAATTCTGGGACTGGATTAACCATGTCGCCCAAGTGAATGCAAAATTGTGCATTCCCGTGGTTAATCTGTTGAAAAACATATCGTGCTCGAGGGTTAGCTTCTCCATTGGCGGGATAGGGTGATGTTGAGAAATCTTCTTTTTCGTTCACATGAGTATCCGACACCAACGCGACATCAAATAAAATTTCACCGGAAGGTCGCTTATTCATAATAATAGTCCTTGAATTCTAAATTTTTAATTTTTTGGAGTTAAACGCGCGTTTTGCGGGAACATGAAACCCTTTGCCTCTGCATCCATCTCTGTTTTGAATATGTGGCCGTAGCGATCTTTAATCGTTAGTGCTTGTTTTGAAGCAGGCCTTTCGTTTATTTCTTCAACTAAACGATGTAGGTGTTTTCGTTTATCTAATTCTCCCTCACCCAGAATAAAAGGAAGTAGACGCGCCCAACCCCAGACGCACATGTCAACGATCGTGTAGTGATCTCCGAGCATGTATTTGCCTTTGGATAATTGATCATCAAGAATATCGTAGTGGCGCTCGGCCTCAAAAACATACCGGTTTATGGCGTAAGGTAATTTTTCAGGAGCGTGGTGCT
Source organism: SAR116 cluster bacterium AG-447-C21 (assembly GCA_003212315.1). Taxonomy (GTDB): domain Bacteria; phylum Pseudomonadota; class Alphaproteobacteria; order Thalassobaculales; family Thalassobaculaceae; genus UBA7326. The sequence continues at coordinate 5,008 of QCQB01000064.1, forward strand.
GGAAATGTACGGCTTGACCCGAATAAGGGCCAATCCCGGTGGCAATGAACATCAACCACGAAAACAATTGGCCTCGCGCCTTTTCTGTATTCTCCGGCATAAATTTCCCGGATTTTTCACCAAGGTATAAAAGGATTGCATTACTATCAAATATGGTTACATCGCCATCAACTAGCGATGGCGATTTTGCATTAGGGTTTATTGCTAAATAATCTGGGTTAAACTGTGCTCCTTGTCGGGAATCAATTGGTATAGGTTCATAGTCGAGACCAGCTTCCTCCAAAAACAAGGCTACTTTCATCGGATTTGGTGCCGTATTATAGTAAAATTTCATGATATTGAGTTTCCTAATCAGAGGGCTTAAATGACCTTTTACAGATTATGGAACGATAACCTCAAGAACAGGATTTATCTAGCGGATTGAATAAAAACCATGGAAAAGCCCAGTATTACAATCTTTATTAGGATCTATTTGAAATTTACTGGGGTGTGTGATGGCGAAGGACAGCTAAGGTAGAATAGGGAAAAGGTACGTTTATCCTCTAGGATGAGGTTATTCGTGCCTTTTGCTGGTTATGAAGGTTCGTATTCCCGGATATTGGAAAATAATAGATCTAAATCGGAGGGTACTTGGAACATCAAGGTTTGATTTAACGAGCATGTCTTGATTAATCTTCCAATAAGGGGAGAGATGCTAAGCCGATGAAATATATTGAATTATGCATTTACTTAGTAACCATTATTCCCAACCAAGCTTTTTTTTCTTTAAAACATTTGCGAAGTCTTCATAGGTGATAGCTGAATTCAAATTATCAAGTTTGGTTTTATTAGTATCGTTGGGCTTGGCCCGAAGCCGAGCTCTCTCCGCCTCTAGTTCTGGTTTATAACAAACCCACTGGCAATTGTTATGCGAGATTTTTTTTTGAATATCTGCACTGATAGCGCCCAATTTTTTAGAGGCGACTTCTAAACCACTCCCTGTTAAGAATATTATATTACCACCGGGCTTTAATTCACTCTCTACCATTCTTGCCCTGTCATTGGTGGAGAATTGGACTGCTAAAAAGGTATCGATCTTTTGCTCTTGCCCGTCCTCAATATATGGAAATACAAAGTCTGTTATCGATCCTTCTTTTTTGTCAGACTGATATTGCCTTTTATAATGAACCCCTTCTTCCAACCCAGCTGAGCGAATTATACAATTAGTTATAATCTCCCCGGCGGCACCAGCATTAGCCTTTCGAGATTGCAATATAGAGATTGTTACTATCTTGTTGACGATTGCTTGTAGTCGTTGTGTTGTTGAGGGATCATTGCGCGCGTTATTTTTTAATAACCTTAAAATTGTCCAAGCTTCTCCTCTTTTTTCATCTGGTGTGAGGTGCTCTAAAGCTAATGAACCAAAATTAAGATTAATTGTTTGGTTTATTGTTTGATTTATCCCATAGATTTCGTTGGCTAAGGTATTTATACGGTCATCTAAATTATTTGTTGATGGGTTTTTACAAAAGCTTGCTTCAATATTAATGATCTCTCGTTTCCTAATATCCTCGAATAATTTGACCCTAAGGTCCCTGATTAAACCCTTTGGCTTCTGGATTTGGGGTTTAATTATTTCTTCAATTTTGGTGGCCGCTTCTAACCAATTTCCGCCTGCTAATGAGTTAACGAGTTGCTCCATCTGACGAACTATCCATAAAATGAAAACCATTAAGGCAATGAGATAACGAGATCATAGTGAGGACATTTCTTAGACTGGTCAATATTGCTTATACTGCTGAATCAAGAATATCCTTAAAGTGATTGCCCACCCGCTGGGCTAATTCCACGGGGACAGCATTCCCTATTTGCGTATATTTAGGAACCTCACGGTCAAACAAGCCTTCGCGGGGATTACCGGCTCTTCGAAGTCCCCCTGTTGTCCTGATCCCAGAAAATTGATACCAGTCGGGGAAGAGTTGTATCCTAGCCCACTCGCGCACAGTTAAGGACCGTGGTTGGCTAAAATGAACAACGTCATCAGGGAGCGAAGTTACCGTGAAGTTTGGTTCCTTATTACCCCAGTTAGCTGGAAGGACCCTTTGTGAAAACTTCTTCGTCTTTAAGTCAGCAGGGATTTCACCGTCGTTACCAAGCATGTGGCTAAATTTCTCCACTATCTTCCTGCTGTGCTTGGAATATTCCTGCTCAGTAAGATTGATTTTTCCTTTATGCCAGGTTGGTGGTTGCCGCAGTTGTTTTTGTATGGGTGTGCGGGCTGGCCCTGGGTAATTACCACTCTGAAATGGACCCTTAGGGAATTTCCCGGAACGCAGTATCTCGCCAATTTCCTCATCTACGAGGTCACCTAGTAGGTCTATCAGGTGGGGGTATTCATTTTCAGCTTTTGGTGGAAGGAAACCGCACATAACAGCATCCTCGGGGTCAGCCGTGGGATCAATAAAATCACAGGCATCAACTATGTCTTTCCTTATCCCAACCAAAAGTACCCTTGGCCTATTTTGCGGAACACCATAATCCTTTGCATAAACTAGCTTATGACGTACTTCATATCCCTTGATGTCCCGGAACTCCTGTTTCACATCCTCGAAAATCTGGCCTTTCTCACCATCCTTTGTCCACCGGGCGTTAAGGAGCCCGCGGACATTTTCAAAAAGAAAAATCCTTGGCCGGAGTTCCCTGATCACGTCTGCCATTCTTTGGTAAAGTTGGTTGGAGGGGATATCCTGCCTATCCACTGAGTATGAGCGCCGGATCCCGATACCAGAATACCCCTGGCATGGAGGGCCGCCAGCGAGCACATCAAGGTTGCTCCCAGCGCCATTTTCCTGTCGTCCTTTTTCAAAATCTAGCCGGACACCGTCTATGCCAGCAAGGTCGTGCTTCAATTGCTCAAGTCGTTTTCCTTGAAGTTCATGGGCATCATTGCACCGGAGGTCCACGTTTTCCCGGAATAGAAATCCCCCAAGTTCATGGTGCCGGTTCTGGAGGTATGTTGCCATGGCATCTTTATTTAATTCATTGACAAACACGGGTGTGAAACCGGCACCCTCAAAGCCGAGTGATAGTCCCCCGCAACCTGCAAAAAGGTCAATCATATTATATTGGCGTTGGTTTTTGATACCCATCCTTGGTTTAGCGCCCTTGGCCAAGGCACAGGCCATGGTTTCTCTTCAGGAACCCGTAGAGCGTTTCAAGTTTTTTGTCCAATGCGGCTTTCCTCTTCACTTCACATTCCCAGAAGATAAATACTGTGTAACCTAGGTTCGTTAATTTTTCCAGGTTTATTTTATCCCTTTTTTTATTGTTGCTGAGTTTATTCTTCCAGAAAGTTGAATTTTTCCGCGGGGTATGCCCATCGGCGCAATTGTCGTGGCCATGCCAAAAACATCCGCGTACCTCAATAATTAATTTATATTTTTCAACCGAGATATCCGGTCTACCCGGCAGGTCCCCCCGGTGCGTCCGGTATCTCAGGCCATCCCGGAACAAGGCTTTCCTGAGAATAAGTTCAGGCTTGGTATCCTTTGACTTGATCTTGGCCATGAGCTTGGATCTCTGTTGGCCTGTATATGTATCGAAGGTAGTCCGCCGCGCCGTTTTCATATAGCAAACCTTACCCGGTCCGTGGGAGCTGGAAATTTCAAGGTAAATGTATCTACTGGATAGCGCATATCAACGGCCCGGGGAGGTAAGTTGCCGGTCCTGCGATGGGGGGGTGTTATAGGGACCGCCCGGCCTATCCTTGGTTTCCGCGCTGTAAACGTACTCGCCCCAGTGCTCCATCAATTGATAGCGTTTTTCAAATAAATCCCCCCTCTGGTATGCCGCTATAACCCTACTTGGTGGGCTATGCGCCAGGGCCGCCTCCGCGATCTCCGGTGATGCCATCGTCTGTTCGGCCACCGAGGTGCGGAAAGTCGCCCGGAAACCATGGACGGTGTATGGGATACCCTGGCGCCGCATGATTTCCAGCATTGCCATGTTTGAAAGCGGCCGGCTCCCACGCTGGCCAGGGAAAATATAGTTTACCCTGTATAATTCCTTCATCCGGGCAAGCACCCGTAGCGCAGGTGTAGACAACGGCACCCGGTGTTCCTTTCCTGCTTTCATCCTATCCGCGGGGATGATCCATTGTTTACCCCCTAGGTCAATCTCCTGCCATGTTGCGAGGAGAACCTCGCTGGTCCGGCATCCCGTTAGGATGAGGAATTCAAGTGCAAGTGATGCATTGCAATTATGTGCTGAAAGGCCCCACATGAAGGCAGGCAGGATATCATAGGGCATGGAGGCGAAGCCTTTTTTCCCCGCCAATCTCGATTTAGATGGAAGGAGTTGGTCGAGATGGCCTTTCCAGCTAGCGGGGTTTTCTCCTCCACGGTAGCCAGAAACCTTGGCCCAGTCGAGGATTGCCTCAACCCGTCCCCTGACACGGCTTGCTGTTTCTGGCTTCTCAAGCCAGATAGGTTTTAAGCAACTGAGGACGAGCTGGGTGTCTATTTTATCAACTGCGATAGATCCAATGACTGGGTTACAATATTTCTTGATTGTATTGGACCATTGCTGGCAGTGCTTTTTATTTTTCCAGCCAGGGGACTTGGCCTCTATGAAGGCAGATGCGGCATCCTGGAAGTTGATCCCATTGGGTTGCTTTTTCCTCAACAGTTCCCTTTCCTCTATGGGGTCCTTGCCGTCCCTCACTGTGCGGCCAGCCTCGTAGGCCTTGTCCCTTGCCTCTGCTAAAGTGCACAACCGGGCAGGGCCGAGCCCCATGTCACGTCGGCGCCCATTAAACTGGAACATATAGATCCATGTCTTCCCGCCTGAGGGGCTCACCTGCAGGTATAGCCCGTTGCCATCATGGTGAAGCCCTGGCCTCCTGGTTGACTCAACAGTCCTTGCGTTTAGTACCCGGTTAGGTCGTGGCATATCCCTGTGTATCCAAATTCCTACCCATCATATTAACAAGTATTGCAGCATTCAACAGCGAATAACCCCGGATGCATTTTTGGTAACTTATTATTATATATGAATAATTTACGGTCAATTACGGTCAAGGGCGAAGAAGACCATGGCGGAGGGAGCGGGATTCGAACCCGCGTTACCTTTCGGTAAACACGCTTTCCAAGCGTGCGCCTTAAGCCACTCGGCCACCCCTCCTATATTTTTCGGACATTACCGAACCCGTCTAGTGAATGCAATGTTAACCATCAGTAACCACTGAAAAGATTCGCAGTTGCATGTTTTCTACATTGCAGGTTACTTTAAAACACAAAGACGGCCACCTAAAATGTGAGACCCGTTATGCGCAAATTACTCAGAGTTTTTGGAATATTTTTGTTGTGCCTGGCAATAGTTGTAGGGGCTAAGGATCTTTTTCAGTGGTATGAGACAAATGGTTTTACTCTGACTGACCTGGGTTCATTTTGGTATTCCTTCCATCCGAATAGCCTCCAATTATTGGAACCTGCTGTAACACGATATCTTAGTCCGTTTCTTTGGGATCCTATATTTATTACTGTTTTGCTATATCCAGCAACGTCAGTGTTTGGGGTACCCGGTCTGCTATTGGTCTTGTTGACGCGCGACAAAACGCGTCCGGGAAAAAGGGATTTGTATAACGGATAATAATTGAGTGTAAGGGCTTGGCTTTATCGCATTGGCCGCCTATCTTTCGCGTATGAAAAAATTGAAAAAATTTATCCCTTTTCGAAAAAAGCATCCTCAGGTCGCAGTAATCAAACTGGCTGGTGTGATTGCAGCGAGCAGTTCCTTGCGTAAGGGCCTTAATCTGCAAAGTATAGAAACGCACCTTCATGATGCCTTTTCTAATAAGAGAACGACGGCCGTGGCTTTGGTTGTAAATTCGCCTGGTGGTTCGCCAGTACAATCTGACCTAATTCAAAAACGAGTTAGAGATTTGGGACAGGAATTTAATAAGCCTATTTTTGTTTTTTGTGAAGATGTAGCCGCCTCCGGAGGATATTGGATTGCTCTAGCAGGGGATGAGATTTATGCAAATGCGAGCTCGATTATTGGGTCAATTGGCGTGGTTTCTGCTGGGTTTGGATTTAAAGAGGCTATAAGTAAGCTTGGTATAGAGCGCAGAATCTATTCTACTGGCCCCAATAAGGGAATGTTAGATCCTTTTGAAGACGAGGATCCAAAGCATGTGGAGCGTCTAAAAAACCTTCAAGAAGAAATATTTACTCTTTTCCGGGAATGGGTGTTGTCACGGAGAGGCTCCAAATTAAAGGGCACGCATGAAGAGCTCTTCAGTGGTGCCTTCTGGACTGGAGTCACTGCTAAAGAGTTGGGTTTGATAGATGGAT
>QCQB01000065.1 GCA_003212315.1 SAR116 cluster bacterium AG-447-C21
TTTAAAAGATACGGAACATTTTATGACTCGGGTGAGGAACAAGTCTAAGGAGAACAAAGAGGTCTTGAAGTTCAGCTTATCCACTAGGCCTATATTAGCGGACACTGAGTCAAAAGCGTGGGAAAAAGCACACGCCATTCACAAAAAGATTATTGAATTGCGGAGGGGTATCGCTGCCCCAAAACCAAGCAATGTGGGTTCACAAAGGCTTTTATCTGCCGCGGCAAAAAGCGAAATCCACGACACATGCCTGTGGACAAAACTCGCAGTTGCAACTGGAGCAAGAGGAAACTCAACCGCGTTAGTTGGAACCCCAGATACCGTTGCGAAGGCCATGCTTGAATATTATAAGATCGGTGCCACGAGCCTATTAATTAGAGGATATGATCCCCTCATAGACGCAGAACAATATGGAAAAGAACTGATCCCCAAATTAAGACAATTGGTCAAAAATTATGATAAAGTTCACAATGCGAGCCTTAAGAATTGACTTAAGCTGAAATGAGATACAAAAACCCAAGATCAATCCAATGATAATTTAATGTTATAATGAGGACGTATTTTGTCTCTAGAAAATCACATCCAAGAAAAAGGTAAAGACACCAAGCACTCTCAGGTGATGGCCAAAACGCTGGAAGATTTGCGGTTCGACAATTCCTATGCCCGCCTTCCAGAAACTTTTTACCAGCGACGTCATCCAACCGCAGTAAAAGAACCAAAACTTATTAAACTAAATTATAAATTATCTGAGACTTTGGGATTAAACCCTCTAACAATAGGACAAACAGACCATGAAATATTAGCAGGAAATAGGGTCCCAAAGCAGGCAGATCCGATTGCTATGGTTTACGCAGGTCACCAATTTGGCAATTGGGTCCCACAGCTTGGGGATGGAAGAGCAGTCTTACTGGGTGAACTATTGAATAACGAAGGTCAAAGATGGGACCTGCAGCTTAAAGGATCTGGCCCCACAAAATATTCTCGAATGGGTGACGGCAGGGCCGTTTTGGGTCCCGTGATGCGCGAGTATATTGTTAGTGAAGCTATGTTCAATCTAGGTATCCCTACTACGAGAGCACTAGCGTTTTCTTTGACAGGGGAAATGGTCAGGCGTGAATACATGGAGCCAGGCGCGATATTAACAAGGGTAGCCTCCAGCCATATCCGAGTTGGTACGTTCCAATATTTTCACGGCAAGGGGGATGACGAGAGCATCGCGATACTCGCAGACTATGCTATTAAAAGGCATTATCCACATGCTGAGTTTACCGAACAGCCATACCTAACACTGCTGGATAGTGTTATCCAGAATACGGCCGAATTAATATCGTCCTGGATGTTAGTTGGTTTTATCCATGGTGTAATGAATACTGACAATACTGCAATTTCTGGCGAAACAATTGATTATGGACCATGCGCATTCATGGATGGTTTCAATCCCAATAAAACGTTCAGCTCTATCGATAGCGGTGGGCGATATGCCTATAATCATCAACCAATGATAGGACAATGGAATTTAACACGGTTTGCTGAAACACTTCTTAAGTTATTGGATGAAAATCAGGATAACTCAATTACGATGGCTAAAGCATCAATAGAAAATTTCTGGTTTTTTTTCGAAAAGGCTTTTCACGAAGGGCTGTGCAAAAAAATAGGCCTAAGCGCTTCAGATGAGGAAAATACAAAATTAGCATTTGATTTTTTGGACCTTCTATCAAAAAGCAACGTTGACTTTACAACCGCCTATCGTTCGCTAGGCGATTACCTGGGCGAAGAGAACGAAACTAACTTTAAGAACCTTTTTGATTCTAAACATGATATAGACGAGTGGTTAGCTCGCTGGAATGATAAACTTGGTAATGAAGGAAGAAGAATCAAAGAAATAAAAAAGAAAATGAACTCGGTAAACCCTGCCTTTATTCCAAGGAACCATCAGATAGAGAAAGCAATTGACCTAGCAACAAATACTGAAGACTTTGGTTTAATGGAAGATCTTATTGCGGTTCTAGACGCACCATTTGAGAATAATCAACGGTTACATGATCTAGGTCTTCCGCCCAACAAAGGAGAGGAGGTTACCCAAACATTTTGCGGAACCTAAAATCATCCCAAATTAGCCACTGGGTCTTGAACAATCTTCACCTCACGGGTTAATTTAACCGATGCATTTAACATAACAGAGACTGAACAGTATTTCTCGTTCGATAGACGAACAGCCTCTTCAACGCGCGGTTGCGACAAGTTATTGCCAGATATTGTGTAAATTAAATGTATTTTTTTATAAACTCTTGGACTTTCTTCTGCTCTTTCTCCTTCCAGTTCTACCTTGCAGCCAGTAACGGTTTGTCTCATCCTTTCCAAAATATGCATTACGTCTATACCGGAACAACCTCCTAAACCCATTAAAACCATCTCCATAGGGCTTGGTCCAAGAACCTCCTTCGAACTAGAGGTCTGAGATCCATCCATTATAGCCCCATGGCCGCTACCAGACCCGCCGATAAACCTCAAACCCGAAACCCACGTGACTTTCGATGTCATTTTAGTCATTAGATATCCCACAGTCTAAGATCCAACATTCTAGTTATTACACACATTACTGCATTTAATTTATCAAAGTAGATGCTAACCCTAAAGCACCCTATTGTCTAAAACTACTATTCCAACAATCTTTAGGTTAGCGATCGGATGCGAGATATCTAGAGTAACAAGAATCTGTTGACTTTCAGTCAACGGCGCATGGAGGTAGTATTATCTAATCTACTTGGGAGTATCTAAGCGTTAAAGGAAACCAAATATGAACCGACTTGATGGTAAAACAGCTCTTATTTCTGGCGCATCCAGAGGAATTGGTGAGGCAGCAGCTAGGTTGATGATAAGTGTGGGGGCAAATGTGATCATCGGCGATATTTTAAAAACTAAAGGCGAAGAAACTGCTGAAAGACTTGGGCCTAACGCAAAATTTATCCATCTTGACGTAACTGATGAAAATGATTGGTCCAATGCAGTAGATCTGGCTGTAGATCAATTTGGCGGTCTAGATATTTTGGTTAATAACGCAGGGTTATTTTTGGGAAGAGACTTTTCAGATATATCACTCGATGATTGGAATAGATTAGCTAATGTCAATATGACCGGTGTTTGGCTGGGAACCAAGGTAGCAACCGATGCTCTTGCAAAGCGTGGCTCCGAGAGCAGTCAAGGAAGTGCGATAGTTAATATCTCTTCGGTCGCGGGACTAGTTGGCTCAGAGCTTGATCCTTTATATTCAATGACCAAGGGAGGCGTGACCTTGTTTACCAAGTCAACTGCACTCAATTTCGGTAGGAAAGGTCATAAAATTAGAGTAAATTCGGTACATCCCGGCGTAATACAAACGGATATGGGCGAACAAACTTTTGTCTCTCGCGCTCAACAACACGGCACGAATGATATAAAGAAATCTCGTGATGTAGCATTAGCAGGACATCCAATAGGACGCCTAGGAGTTCCGGAAGATATAGCTAAAGGAATTGTATTTCTGGCATCCGATGATGCTGGCTTTATGACAGGTTCATCATTGGTAATAGATGGAGGCCTCACCGCACGCTAAGCTCATTAGTTCATTTGAAGGCACACTTACATTTCATTCAATAAACTATTTTGTATCGCTCGCGCTAAAAAACGAGATGCAGAAAGAGCCGTTGTTACAGTCCGTTCGATAGGCCAAGGTTCGCCAAGCATCTGACTGGTTAAAACCTCTGCGGAAAGTGCTGAGGTCATAATTCCCCTTGATCCAAGCCCAGCCAGGACAAATAGATTTGGCTGATAATTGACACCAGATGGAAACTTACCCCGAGGGCCATAATTCAATCGTTTGAAATCTCTTTTAAATTTTTTTGCTTCAGGAACAGGCCCAACGACGGGTAGTCGATCAGGCGTTGCACTGCGGATAGCTGAATAACCCAACCATTGATCAAACTGACAATCTGGGAAAAGAGACCTTAATTCACGATCTAAATTATTATAATTTTTTTTATGCCCTTCAACCGTAACAGGTTGCGGCCACTCATTCTCGTCAAAGCCGTCCCTCAAATAGGTAGATCCAACTACATGGAATCCATCAATACTGGGCATTAGATAGCCATTATTTATAATACTCGCCTTTAATTTATAACTATTTTCATTTTTAGGGACAAAAGAGATCTGTCCGAGAAGTGAACTCAACGGTAAAAACGAAATAGATTTGAAAAATCCACTGTGTTGAGCTGCCGCAATTACCAGTGTGTCTACCGTTGCTATCCTCTGTCCTGAATAGTCATACAACCGCCAACCATCATCTCTATAATCAAATTCATACACTTTTGCACCAAGGAAACATTCGGCTTTTTGCGACATATACCGCGCGTATCTTTTTGGGTTCAAGGCACCTGCGTGCGGAAACCAAATCCCATGTGAAGACACGTTTATCCCTATTTGTAATGAGGATTCTGAGGGCGACATTAATTGAGCAGCACCATGCCACAAGCTAGCCCCGTCTTTCATGTGCTGGATGCGCCTACGCGCTTCATCTTTTTGAAAAAACTCTATGACACCGCGGCTATTCCATCTTATTTCACTATCTTCGATTGAACTCAATGCCATTCTATAGGCTCTATCATAGAAGCGATTCATGTTGCTTGCGTTCAAGCCCAGTTCGGGTGCTATTAACCCCGCTTCTATACCCGATGCACGCTCCGCAACGTCTTCTTGCTGGTCGAATAGTAAAGCTCTCTTCCCTCTGCGGGCCAGCGCTTCTGCCATGGCGCAACCAGCAAGTCCAGCCCCAATTATACCTACTGTGCCCTGACTTTGAACTGGCGGAGGAGGCCTAAACCAAGGAGCCAGATACTTTGCTTTATTTTTGCCTATAAATTTGCCTTCCAAGATCCTTATTTTACCTGATAAGGCGTCTCGTTTTTCCATTTGAAAGCCCTGCATAGCTAACCTATGCTGGATGTCTTCATCATCGCAAATGGATATTAGATCAGCGTCTGGTTTACTAAGTCTAGCTAATTCCAAACAGACGTTTTGGGACCACATTTCTGGATTCACCCGCAGAGGAAACCCATTCAAGAACCAAACGTCCACTTCCGCTTCAACCTCAGCAAGAACCTCATCCACCGGGCCAACTACAAGAGTGAGTGCTATTTTATTGTCTGTGGACCATACGCGATGAAAACCAACATGCGGTTTTGGATACCCAGATACCAACTCCCGTCTCTCAGTATCCAACTCACTAAAACCTGATAGAAATCTGTCAACTTGATGTGCCTCTAACGGATATGGTTCGATTGCGACATAATGAAGCCTTGCATCACAGTCATTTCTTTTTTTCCAATAGTTACACGCGAGCGCAAAATTCAATCCAGTCCCAAAACCTAATTCCCCAATTACAGAAAAATCAGCTTGACCTTCAAATGACCTCATAAAAAGATTAGAGAAGAAAATATCTTGCGCTGCCTCTATCGGTCGTAAGTCATGATAAAAACTATTATATCTCGAAGAAAATGGTCGACCGTCGAAATTAAAGGTAATATGTGGGTCGATATCCAGCGGCTTTTTAGTAATATCAATCCGCCTACGCGGTCTGAAATATTCAATAGAATTAGAAGAGTTAGCTTTCATTGGGACAACATGCATGCTAGGACAGGATCAAGCAATAAGCATAATTCGGGAATTCAAAAATGTCGGATCAAGATGAAGCATTCCTCGCAGAAGACGAACAAAAACAATTAGCGCTCAAAGTTATTTTGGAGGCATGGGAGGATGCCTTATCTCAAGGTGTTGCAGCTGAAATAGTCGCTTCGTCCGCAATATTTGCCGCCCTAACAGATATGATTGAGCATTATGGCGAAGAATCAGTAGCAGAAATGGTCGCCGAATGGCCAGATAGAATACGAAATAGCGAGTTTACTTTATCAGAAGACGCGCAATTCTCTAGCTGACAAACATACTCAAGTATAAAATTTCCAAATTCGACTACTTAACCATCACAACTCCGCAAACTTACTCCAGATCAATAGACTTATCGATTTGAAACCGGCATTATTATTCTTAAAATCTGTAAATTGTGTATGATAACGTAAGTTGGTCAAGGAGCGATAGGTCAATAACCTTGACCGGGAGATAGAAGATATCTGTAATTGTACTTGGATTGGTTATTATTTTCGTTAACCGCACGAGGAGAATTCAAATGAACCAGCTACAAACCGACTTTAAAGTGGACCGTTCGGCTATGAGCGATGTGGAATGGGATTTAAGAGTACAACTAGCGGCCGCATATCGTTTAGTTGAGCACTTCGGATGGACTGAATTAATTTATGGCCATTTGACCGTGAGAGTTCCAGGCGCCGAACCCCATTTCCTTATAAATCCATTTGGTCTTAATTATGATGAAATAACAGCGTCAAACCTTGTGAAAATTGATGTAGATGGAAATATAGTCGATGAGACGCCATTCAGTGTTAACCATGCTGGATTTGTAATCCATTCAGCAATCCATATGAAACACTCTGATGAAAATCAGGTAGTAATGCATACACATACTCGATCAGGAATGGCTGTAGCCGGTGTTAAGGAGGGACTTTTACCTATCAGTATGTTTGCAACTACTTTTCATAAGAGGCTTGCATACCACGAGTATGAGGGGCCAAGCCTATTCCTAGACGAACGCGAAAGAATAGTGAACTCATTGGGCAATCACAAGGCAATGATACTAAAGAATCACGGTTTATTAACAGTAGGTAAGACCATACCAGCGGCCTTTTTAAGACTCTATCGACTTGAGAGAGCGTGCCAGGTTCAGGTAGATGCTGCGAGTGCAGGAACAGTCAACACGCTGGGCGACAATATCGCAACAAAGTCTGGGGATGATATTGATGGTCCAGAAGGGGTTTCCAAGGATACAGATGGGTTAGGTCAACTAGAGTTCGCAGCATTGATGCGAAAGATTGATAAAGTTGATTCTTCATATCGTAATTGATCAATCCGGCTGTGACAGAAGAAAACGAGCCCTTTTGGAAGACAAAAACACTTAGGCAAATGACCTCTCTCGAATGGGAGAGTTTGTGCGACGGGTGTGGGAAATGTTGTCTGATAAAGCTTATTGACGATGTAACGGATGAATTACATTTCACGTCCGTATCCTGTCGGCTTTTAGACTGTAATACCTGTAAATGCGGAGATTACGAGAACCGAAAAACTGTTGTTCCAGATTGCGTTGCCTTATCTCCTCGTTTAGTCCAGGAGTTACAATGGATGCCGTCTACATGCGCGTACAGATTAATACATGAGGGAAAAGATTTAGAATGGTGGCACCCGCTCGTATCAGGAAACACTAAGACAGTCCATGAAGCAGGCGTTTCAGTCAAGAATCGGGCCACTTCAGAAAGAAATGTATCAGATAAGTCTTTACCAGATTATATTGTCGATTGGCCCAAATAAATTTATTTTAGATAGGAGCAAATAATGAATCGGTCGATGTGGATCCTCGCAGCTGTTTTTGGAGTAATGGCCATAGCTATGATTTATCAATCGAGCACACCTGGAGGGATCGAAAGACCCTGGGCTGAATGTAAAGAAAATCTTGTTACACAGATGTTATCCAATGTATGCACTCCACGTACTAATAATTTTAAAACGCCTCGATAATTATCAAACGGCACGTACAAAATTTATTCATTATAGGGATTATAATAAATGAAAACCAATCCTGCATTATTCTCAGCCAATGAGCTTTTGAATGCTTATTCAAACAAGACGATGTCCCCAGTGGAGGCTACCAAAGCCATCTTGGATCATATAAAGAATTATGATAAAAAATTGAATTCGTTCCGTTTAGTAGACGAAGAAAAAGCTTTAGAAAGCGCAAGAGCTTCCGAGGAACGGTGGTCTATGGGAACACCTGCCGGATTAGTTGATGGCGTTCCAACCACAATAAAAGATTTAGTTGCAACAAAAGGTTGGTCAACGCGTCGCGGGTCGTTAACAACAACTGATAAAGGGCCTTGGAAAGAGGATGCACCCTTGGTAGCGCGCCTTAGATCTAATGGCGCAGTTCTTCTTGGAAAGACAACTACTCCAGAGTTTGGTTGGAAAGGAGTAACAGACAGCCCGCTTACTGGCATCACTCGGAACCCTTGGGATTTAACGAAAACGCCTGGGGGTTCATCCGGCGGAGCAGCGGCAGCAGCGGCAGCTTGTTTTGGAGCTCTTCACCATGGTTCAGATGGCGGGGGATCAATTCGAATGCCGAGCGGCTACACTGGGATATATGGTTTAAAACCAACTTTTGGGAGAGTTCCTACCTGGCCGGCAAGCGGTTTTGGTACTTTATCCCATCAAGGACCAATGACCCGAACTGTCGATGACGCAGCCTTGATGTTGACTGTTATGTCGGAACCCGATCCCAAAGACTGGTATGCTCTTCCCGAGCAAAATTGTGATTGGCGCAAAAGTATGGATCAAACGGTTAGAGGTTGGCGCATCGCATACAGTCCCGACTTAGGGCATGCAAAAGTTGATCCAGAAATAGCAAAGTTAGTCAAAGAAGCGGCCATGACATTCACAACCTTGGGTGCAACCGTTGAGGAAGTGGATCCCGGGTTAGGCGATCAACACGATTTATTCAAAATATTCTGGTTTGTAGGGGCAGCCAGGCTTCAGGAACAAATGACAGGAGAACAACTTGCGCTTCTTGATCCAGGTTTTAGGGAGGTTGGTCTTGAAGGCGCTGAAATAACGATCAAACAATACCTCGATGCAACTGCCGAGAGGGAGAGCGCAGGAACCAAACTGAACGAATTCTTTGATAATTATGATTTACTCCTCACTCCTACTCTACCAATCACAGCGTTTGACGCAGGAGAAGAGGTACCCAAAGACTCCAATATGAGCCGTTGGACAGAATGGACACCTTTTTCGTACCCCTTCAACTTAGGAAGACATCCCGCCGCATCGATTCCTTGCGGTTTATGCTCTAATGGATTGCCGGCTGGATTACAGCTTGTGAGTGCAATGAACCGTGACGATAAAGTCTTAACTGCAAGCCGGGCCTACGAAATGAGAAACCCAATTCAAATTCCAACATTACCAATATAATCACTGGTATAATATTTTGATTGAGCACATAGGATTTAAATTATTAATTAGGACGGTTTCCACCGTGTCTTAGGACATGGCCCGGACGATTCCCCGTGGCACAACCGTGCTCCCAAACAACACTTCCGTTGACCATTACAGTATCGATTCCAGCCGCAGGGGTCATAGGCTTATCAAATGTAGCTCGATCTAAAACTGTATCCTCATCAAAAATTGTGATATCAGCAAACGCTCCTTCTTTGAGAACTCCTCGGTCAATTAAACCAAATGTTTCCGCGGAGTAACCAGTCATACGGCGAATAGCCTCTTCTAAAGAAAACAACTTCAGATCTCGGCAATAATGTCCGAGAACACGCGGGAACGTTCCCCAAAGCCTAGGGTGGGGATGTTCATCGTGTGGCAATCCATCCGAACCTATCATTGCGTTTGGATGAGACAATATGCGCTGCACATCCTCCTCCGCCATTGCAAAATAAACCGCACCAGCAGGTTGTAATTGAGCGGCTGCTGAGAAGATATCGCACCCTAATTCATCCGCAATATCTGACAGTTCCCTGCCCGCTAAATCTGGTCGTGATTTAGACCATGTTATGAGAACACGTTCTGAGAGCCTTATCGAGTCTTCCTTTAAAACAGTTGACGAAGCGACATAAGGGTAGACATCAAACGCAATTCCATGGTGATGACCATGCAAATGGTCATCTATATGGTTAAGCGTTTCAACTGAACGGCCAAAATTATTTTTTCCTTGGACCTTGTGATGGGAGACTATAACGGGAGAACGCGCCTCTGATCCAATTCTGAAGGTTTCATCAAGGGATTGAATGACATGATCACTCTCATTGCGCATATGCGTTACGTATCGGGCTTTGTGTGCTTTTAATGCCGAAGCAATTTCTATGACCTCCTCGGTCGGGGCCATCATAGCTGGCTTGTAAAAAAGTCCAGTTGAGAACCCAATCGCACCAGCGGTCAGGCCTTCTTCGAGCAGTGACCGCATTTTTTTTATTTCAGTCAAACTAGCTGCCCTATCAAGCGAGTCCATCGTTCCTACACGGAGAGTAGAATGACCAACTAGAAAAGCTGCATTTACCGCAGCAGGAGCACCTTCAACTTCCTGCAGAAACTGGTCGAATGTCGAATAACGACACGCCCCCGCCTCTGCAATAAGGTCCAATGGAGGCGGTGGATTATCAGCTACCAGCGGTGCAAGGCTAATACCGCAATTCCCCACTATTACAGACGTTACTCCTTGACTGATTTTCATATCCATTGTGGGTTTTGCAAGAAGCACTCG
>QCQB01000066.1 GCA_003212315.1 SAR116 cluster bacterium AG-447-C21
GGCAACCCAAACTGAGTTAATGGGTGAACCAATTCTCGAGGATATTGGAACGTTACAAAATATCACAGAGATAGATCTTCACAGAAAAGATATTGGAACGGTGATAGCAGCTACTGGCTTTAAGTATGATTTCGCATGGGTCGAGCCCGCTGCGCTTGACGACTTTGGTTATCCAATAACAAAACGAGGAGTTACTGGTACCCCTGGATTATATTTTATGGGTTTGAATTGGATGTCCAAGCGGAAATCAGGGATAATATTTGGGGTCGCTGAAGATGCAAGCTACCTCGCTCCAATTATTATAGAGAATATTGGAAAAACCTAACTTTTAAGTGCTGGTTTGTAGTTGGTTTCAGTTTTATCAGCAATCAACATAGAATCGACGAAATCGTCATTATGCATTAATGGTATCGTTTTGCAGTATTTGGCTAGGCCTAGAGAATCCGTTAAGTGCAGGTTGGCGGCTAGGGATTTTTCGTCGGGCATCTCATAGATATAAACCATATCATACTCTCCATAGGATCCATATTGAGCGATAGGTATTCCTCCAAAATCAGTTATCGCTTTTTTATGTACCTCTGCACGATCGCGTTGTTCAGCACTCGTCAACATAGCGGCCTTTTGTTCGTTATGATATTTGACCATATACAAAACGAGTATGCCCATCAGAGCCTCCTTAACTATTATAAAAAGTATAGACTTCTACATACGTGAAATTATGTTATAGGCAAAGTCCTCGATTAAGCGATATTGTTGTTCGAGGGGGGCGATGAAATTCACAGCATCCAAGCCCTGTTTTTCGAGATTTTTTAATTGTTCTACCATTTCATCGGGTTGTCCTGCTATCGTGAAGGCTTTTATTATATCAGGCGTTATAAAACGAGCCTCCTCTGGATCTAGATAACTGTAATGACTTTGGTGAAGTTTCATGTGAGCCCGCTCTGCGTCACGCTTCTTGTGAAAGTCAATGTACTCATCCCAAAATGGTAGGATATAATCTGGTGGTGGGTTACCAGTTTCTTTGACCCAGTCTACTACAAAGTGAATGTTAGCCATGATTGCAGAACCACATTGCATTATAACGCTCTCGTCGGTCAGTTTTTCTTTAGGTTTTAGCATTAAAATATTTACTAACCCGAAAGTTTCAAAACTGTCTAATGACCGACCAGATTTTTTAGCTCCCTTTTGAACGTTTTTTATCGCTTGGGGTATTGTACCTCCACGGGGGATGCCCGTAATTAATCCATCTCCGATTTCACCTGCCAGTGTTTGCGCTCTTGGACCAAATCCTCCTACGTGTACTGGGATATGATTTTCAACATCAATGTATTTGAACTCTTGATTTTGGAATTGAATCGGATGCGTAACGCCATTCAAGGTATATTCAACTTCATCGCCTTTCAAAAGGCCTTGCACGACACGAATATACTCTCCAAAGGCTTTTACTCCCATAGGAGCTTGTCCCATGGCTCTCATAGCGGTGTTACCGGTTCCTATTCCAAGGAATGTTCTTCCCGGGGCTATTCTATTTATAGTTGCAATAGCGTTTGCTGTAACGGGTGCCAATCTCAAGCCTGCAACAGCCACACCAGTGCCTATTCTTATCGACCTTGTTTGTTGCGCTGCTAGAGCTAGAACGGCCCATGGATTTGATCGGATCATTTGTGTGTCAGATACCCAGCAGAAATCGTATCCAAGATTTTCCGCCCGAGCAATGAGACCGATCTCATCGATTTTCGATGTTGTGATACCAAATTTCATCCATCAAGTCCCTCAGTAGACAAATACTCCGAACATAATTCAAGTATCGTTGTTTTTGGTTTTATTACTATGCTTTTTCTTGGTTCTTCTCGATCCAGCTATCTACTAATGCCACGGTTCTATCTACCGCAGCTAAGCTTGATCCTTTATTTGCTGCTATTGACTGAACAAGTCTATCAACACGTTCGATATTTGGTGCTCCAGCTGCAAGGGCTCGGGCAGCGGAAGAGGGACTGATAAGTGACTCCGCCGCGCTAGCATACTTCTCGAAAGGAACCATATCTGTCGGTGCTGCTCCTAACGAAATACACAGTTCTGATACCCACTGATACACCTCTTGTGTCTCTTCCAGGTTGGAATGCACAGCTTCTTTTATCGTTCTCATTTCACTTTGTTGAACGCAACGATAATTGCCTGCTAAAAGCATGCACCATTTTGCCATGGGGACAAAAATTGATTCATGCACTCTCAGTTTAACGGGAAGTTCGGCCATACCATTTCCTGTGTCAAACCGAGCAGCCTCAATATCTTTCTCAAGTTTTCTTAGTATTTCTGTGTGGGAGTCAGAATCAAATCTTGCTGATTTGAAGTTAGTAGGTAGCCTTACTTGTAAAACATTAACTGGCTCATCTGGGGGGCGAAAAGCTTGCGGATCTGGACTGCAGAGTGTCATCAAAGAAGGATCTAATGCATCCCAAACGGTAGCATCAGCATAGCTTTTCCGATACTTATCAGTATCAAGTCCTGCAATTCTTTTTAAATATGTAAGTGGAGGCATATTCATGATGGACATACAGGGTATCTTTGACGCCGCAAGACCTTCCAGTAATTCTCTAACCCCACTCGAGCGGTATTGTGGTTCCTGCATCGCTAAGACGGCTAGATCATAATCTTTAGGATCCACTGTTTCTGGGCCAGACGCGGATAATTTCCCGGGTAGATCAGTCGATTTGATATCAAATAACCCCTCGCGTCCTTTAATAGGCATTCGCACCAGGGTTCCATTTTTATTTATCAGGTCAGATTCTGCAGGTAAGCATATAAGGTGCGCGTTATGCCCAGCTAAAACTATTTTTGTAGCTAAAAGGGATCCGTAGGACGCCCCTAATAGTAATACGTTGTATCCTTTTGACACTGTATTTTCCCCCTGAAGATCGCTGTTTATATTTTTTTCTGCATTATTACAGGCATTTATTCGTCTATAATTGTAATGATATTGTTGAAGAAAAGTCTATAAATACTGACAAAAAAACAAAATGGGATCTAGATTTCAATAAAAAGATGGGAAAATAGTTTCAGGACAGCTTTTTCTGCCCATAATTTTGCTTGAACAAAATTAATGATAGAGATCTAACTTTTTTCGCTGTTTAAAAACCGCCTCCGGCCTTTGCCTGCATGGGTTGTAACAAAAGTCTGGTATCCCTTTTTCTGACCAAATCGCCTACCCTCTCCAGATCTACTACCCGTACCCCGGGGCTGCCAGGCAGGAATTAAATGCCGCTTACCTGAACCAATAAGATCAGATCTTCCCATTCTTTTTAGTGCCTCTCTAAGCACGGGCCAATTCTCTGCGTCGTGATAACGTAAAAAGGCTTTATGCAATCTCCTTTGTTTTAATCCCTTTGCGGTAAGAACGACCTCACCACCATTTCTTTTTACTGGTTTCAATGGGTTCCGCTCGCTGTAATACATCGCAGAAGACAAAGCCATTGGAGATGGCAAAAATGTTTGTACTTGGTCAGCACGAAAACCATTTTTTTTCAGCCAAATCGCCAGATTCATCATATCGTGGTCGGAAGTACCGGGATGGGCCGCGATAAAATATGGGATAAGGTATTGTTTCTTTCCCGCAGAACGTGATGCGGTTTCAAACATGGATTTAAATCTATCATATGAACCTATACCAGGTTTCATCATCTTGGCTAATGGCGCATCTTCCGTATGTTCGGGGGCTATCTTCAGATATCCTCCCACATGATGGCTTGCAAGCTCTTTGATATACTCCGGACTTTTTACAGCGAGGTCGTAGCGAAGGCCAGACGCGACTAGTATTTTTTTTACACCGTCAATTTTTCGTGCTTTCCTATAAAGTTCGATAAGCGGTTTATGATCTGTATTTAGATTTTTACAAATATCCGGAAACACGCATGACGGTTTTCGGCAAATTGCTTCTATTTTTTTATCTTTGCAAGCCATCCTATACATATTTGCGGTAGGACCACCGACATCAGATATGACCCCTGTAAAGCCTGGCACTTTGTCTCTTATATCTTCAATTTCCTTTAAAATAGATTCCTCCGACCTGCTCTGAATTATGCGACCCTCATGTTCGGTAATCGAACAAAAAGAGCATCCGCCAAAACATCCTCTCATTATATTGACAGAAAAACGAATCATCTCCCAAGCTGGGATCTTGGCCTCCCCATAAACGGGGTGAGGAGCCCTGGCGTATGGGAGTGCGAATACGCCATCCATTTCTTTAGTCGTTAATGGGATTGGAGGTTCTGTTACCCAAACATTTCGATTTCCATGTTTTTGAATGAGCGGCCTAGCATTACCAGGGTTACTTTCGATATGAAGTAAACGAGACGCATGGGCATAGGTTTCGCGATCTTCACTCACTTGTTCATAGGATGGTAGCCGTATTACTGTGCGGCTATCTGTCTTTTTAGGGGAAACCAATGAAATTTCGTGGTTATCGATATCGTGAAGATCGAGTTCTGTCCAACCGTTTAGTATTGTGTTAGTTGCAAACGCTATTCCTCTAACGTCTCTCATATCTTTTGGCGTTTCACCGCGTGCAAACCTATGTGTTATATCTATAATGGCACGCTCGGCATTACCATAAAGCAAGAGATCCGCCTTGCTATCCAATAATACTGAGCGACGAACCTTATCTGACCAATAATCATAGTGAGCTATTCGTCGCAAGGAAGCTTCGATCCCGCCAATAACTATTGTAGCATTACTGAATGCCTCTCGGCATTTCTGTGCATAAACCGTTACCGCGCGATCTGGTCTTTTCCCACCTTCATCATTTGGTGTATAGCTATCATTATGCCGTAACCTTCTATCGGCCGTATAGCGGTTGACCATGGAGTCCATATTGCCGCTTGTAATTCCAAAATAAAGATTGGGTCGTCCGAGTTCTTTAAATCCGTCGGTAGTGTGCCAGTCAGGTTGCGATATTATGCCAACGCGAAATCCCTGAGCCTCAAGTACACGGCCGATCACAGCCATTCCAAAACTCGGGTGGTCTACATAAGCATCTCCCGTAACTAAAATCACATCACATGAGTCCCATCCCAACAGGTTCATTTCATTTCTGTTCATTGGCAGAAATGGGGCTGGGTCAAATTTACTCGCCCAGTACGGACGATAAGAAAAAATATCTTTTGCAGTTTGCATAAAATACTTCCAGATGATTCTATTGGGCAGGTTTTATCAGGTTTCTAGGAAAAGTCACTCTATCTAATTAGAGTGCTTGTTTATTTGTGGGCCCATGCATGATTAGCGCAACACCAATCACAGTTACACCTATACCGGCAATAGCTAAGGCGCTGAGCAGTTCATCAAACATAAAGTACGCCATGACCGATGCTGTTGGCGGTGTCAGATATAGAAGACTGGATACTTTAGCTACTTGATTTTGTTGCAACATAAAAAGCAATAACGTGTGGGCACCAAGCGATACAATTAAAATCATCCAAATAAGGGCGCCAATAAATGAAATGTTCCAAGTGACAATCATTGCCTCAAAGTAAAACGCGGCGATGCCTGTCACAACACCACCAACAAATACTTGAATAAAATTGCCGGTGAGCAAATTCATAGCGCTACAAAATCTCCTCTGGTAAATTGTCCCTGTGGTAATGCAAAACAGTCCAAATACTAATATAAGGACTGGTACTAACTTGGCCTCGTTAAACCCTAATTTATCATAAAGCACGAAAATAAGCCCCAGAAAACCAAGAAAAACCCCTGCCCATTGCGCCGATGAGATATGGCTGTGGAGAAGAAGACTTACGATAAATAAGGTTATGATTGGTTGGAGTCCGTAAATTAATGCTGCTAAACTGATAGGGACGCCATAGTCTAACGCAATGAAAGTGCAATTTAGATAGAAAGCATGCATGAGCAGCCCTACGAAAGCTATATGCGTGAATTGCATCCAGGTTCCGGGCCAATTTGCCCTAAAAAGCAGGCTTAGAAAGAGAAATATTGCCGCAACAAAAACAAAACGAAGAAAAATAAATGTCAAAGGCTCTGCAAATGGTAATCCAAATTTAGCGCCTATAAATGCAGAACTCCAAAGCAACACAAATAGGGCAGGTGCTGCTTTGGTGAAGCTGTTAACTAACATATAAAATAGATTATTTATACGCGGTAACCATTATCTCAACGAGAAGTTCAGGGACCGCCAAATCTGCTCTCACGCAGGCACGGACTGGTGGGTTTTCAGGATCAACCCAGGCATTCCAAACTGCATTCATCGCAGCAAAATTGTCCATATTCGTAATCCAGAGGTTCGCTTGAAGAAGCTTGGATTTATCAGTGCCGGCTTCAGCCAGGTATCCGTCGATTTTATCTAGTATCTGTTGTGTTTGACCTGCAACATCCGCGGATCTATCCGTGGCGGTGAGACCGGCAACATAAACCATATCACCTTTGACAACACAACGACTCATTTTAGGTCCGCTGCCTGTAGTCTTTTCAATCCGTGTAACTGACATATGATATCTCCTAGTCAATATTTTGACCTATTAAGTAATTTAAAAATTTATGGAACAATATTATCTATTACAAATTTTCCAATTAATCTAATGATTTTAAAATTGTTAAGTTTGTTATAAGTAAGTTTCATAAAAATCACTGCGATTTGGTTTTTCAAATAAATATGGGAATGGCTTTGACCTTCATGCAAGTTTTTATTGTGAACGTTTATTAAGAAAATAGATTGGGCAGATAGTAAGGAATTATGATGTCTGGACAGTTAACTCCCAAACTGTATAGAAAATAACTATTATAAACCTTGCTGATGTCATCTGAGCTAGTAATAATGTGAATGACTGGTGCTAGTAATTTCAGCCTTGTTTTTATTAGCTCAAGAAATATTGAGTATTAGAGAGATAGTATGAGCGAGCTTATTTCCAGAAAATATGGTGACTTTGATTATATAATCGTTGGAGCTGGGACGTCTGGGTGTTTACTGGCTAATCGCCTCTCTGCAGACCCTAAAAATAGAGTTCTTTTACTCGAGGCCGGGGGTAAGGATGACTATTTCTGGATTAGGGTCCCAGTCGGCTACCTTTTTACAATGAATAATCCTAGGACCGATTGGTGTTTTTCAACCGAGGCATCAAGTGGCTTAAATGGCAGGTCGTTGAACTATCCACGCGGGAAGGTTTTAGGAGGGTGCTCCTCCATCAATGGTATGATTTATATGAGGGGTCAAGCTCGAGATTACGATCATTGGAGGCAATTGGGAAACTCTGGTTGGGGTTGGGATGAAGCGCTTAAATATTTTAAACGGTCAGAGGGGCATGTTTTAGGCGAAAACGAAATGCATGGCAGCAATGGTGAGTGGCGTGTCGAAGGCCAGCGGCTTTCATGGGAAATATTAGATGCTTTCCGAGATGCTGCCGCCGAAACAGGTATTCCGAACACTAACGATTTTAATACGGGCAATAATGAAGGATGTGGTTATTTTGAAGTTAATCAAAAACAGGGGGTGAGGTGGAGCGCTGCTGACGCTTTTCTTCATCCGATAAAATCGCGAGCTAATTTAACTGTTTTGACAGAGTCGCATGTCAACAAACTACAATTTGACGGTAATAAAGTTGTTGGGGTTAAATTTTGGCGAGGAAACGATTTATTTGAGGCTTCTGTTTCTGGAGAAATTATCTTGGCGTCTGGCGCCATCGGTTCCCCGCAAATAATGCAGGCATCTGGTATTAGTTCTGGAGCGCTTTCCCAAAAAATAGGCATCCAAAATATCATAGAACTTCCTGGAGTAGGAGAAAATTTGCAAGACCATTTGCAAATGCGTTTGGTGTTTAAAGTTAAAAATACAAAGACTTTAAATCTGCGGGCGAATAGTCTTTTTGGAAAAATTGGAATGGGTCTAGAATACTTTTTATTTAAGAGGGGACCTATGACAATGGCGCCCAGTCAGTTGGGAGGTTTTGCCAAGTCTGACAAAAATAAAGAAACTCCAAACCTTCAATATCATATTCAACCGTTATCCACTGAGAAACTCGGTGATCCATTACATCCTTTTGAAGCATTCACAGCATCTGTATGTAATTTGCGTCCGGAGAGTAGGGGGCATGTTCATATAAAAACGGAAGACTCGCGCGAGCCGCCTAAAATTCAACCCGATTACTTATCGGACCCAGCTGATAGAAAAGTTGCAGCGGATGCCATAAAATTAACGAGAAAAATTGTCTCATCTCCTGCAATGAAAAAATTTGAACCAGAAGAATTCAAACCGGGTATTGAGTTTGCGTCTGATGATGATTTAGCGCGAGAAGCAGGCAATATAGGAACAACAATCTTTCATCCTGTTGGAACATGTAAAATGGGACCATCGAGTGATAATATGGCGGTCGTTGATGAACGTTTAAAAGTCCATGGGATCCGAGGATTAAGGGTCGTAGATGCTTCTGTCATGCCCACAATAACATCTGGTAACACGAATTCTCCCACCTTAATGATCGCTGAGAAAGCATCAGAGATGATATTGGAAGATGCGCCGGTTTGAGGAGTAGGCAAAATATACATGCAAAGACCCTAATAAAAAATAATTATAGAAAATCTAACTTTTTATAAACTGGCTGTAAAAAACTGGAGCAAACGATGTCGCTTTATCCGCTACCAAAAGATATCCCTACCGAAGTATTCGCTCGAGTACCAGAAAAACTCAGACGTGCAGGAGGGAGGCCTGCTTGGGGCGGTGCCAATCGACCTGGACACGATATAGATTGTTTTCTTGAGGGGCCTACGTTTGACAAAAGTGGCAATCTATATGTGGTTAATATTCCGTATGGTGAAATCTTCAAAATCTCTCCTTCAGGGGACTTTAGTATTATAGCTGAATATGATGGTTGGCCGAACGGGATGAAAGTGGACGAAAAGGGTTATCTAATAATAGCCGACTATAAAAAGGGTATAATAAAGATTAATCCAGATAATGGAAACCTAGAGACGATTATCGACCATCGGTGGTCTGAAAGTTTCAGAGGATGTAATGATCTGCACCTAGCTTCAAATGGAGATATCTATTTTACCGATCAAGGACAAACCGGTATGCATGATCCTACAGGACGTGTGTATCGATATACAGTAGATGGTAAACTGCAACTTTTGGTGGGAAACGGCCCTAGTCCTAACGGGCTAGTTCTCAGTCCTGATGAGAGTGTATTATATGTTGGGATGACGCGCGGCAATGCTGCATGGCGTGTACCACTGCTTCCAGATGGATCCACTAGCAAAGTGAGCATCTATATTCAATTATCTGGAGGGCATGGAGGACCGGATGGTCTGGCAATGGATTCAAAAGGTGGCCTACTAATATCCCATGCAGGATTGGGAACCGTCTGGCATTTTGATAACTTGGGCCAACCTCAGCATCGTATCCGCTCCTGCGAGGGATTGATGACTACAAACATTGTATTTGGAGGAGAAAACAATTCGTCACTATTTATAACTGAGTCGCAGTCTGGGACAATTCTCAGAGCAGAGCTTCCTGTACAGGGTCAGATTATGCAGTCACACAAAATGATGAAAAAATAATAAGTGAATACCATATTTTATACCACTAATCCTGAAGTTTTATCTTTAGGCATGTGCAAGTAGAGTGGGCGAAAAGATTGCCATCTGCATCAACGATTGTGGCTTCGGACGTAGCTGTTGTTTTGCCTGCATGCAATACCTTGCCCTTAATTGTTAATTCACCCGCCTTTTCTGTGATAGCTTTCACCAAGTTGACTTTCAATTCTAAAGTTGTAGAGCCATAACCTATCGGGCAAATTGTTTGAATGGCACAGCCCATGGCTGTGTCCAATAAGGAGGACGCATACCCTCCATGGGTAACTCCATATGGATTATAGAAACGACTAGTCGGGCTACTCTTCAATGTTAATTCGCCCCTTTCCACTTTTTCGATTTGTATATCCAACAA
>QCQB01000067.1 GCA_003212315.1 SAR116 cluster bacterium AG-447-C21
ATCCTGAGGTAAATAACCAATTTTTGAACCTGGTTGAACGAACCTTTGACCCGAATCTATCTCTCTTTCACCAGCTAAAACTTTCAGAAGGGTTGATTTCCCACTTCCGTTTCTTCCTACCAGACAAATACGATCGCCATCCGCGATAGAAATATTTGCCTCATTGAATAGCGTCTTGTCACCTATACTTAATGCTGCCTCACGCAACGCGATAATAGGGGTTTTAGCTCGCACGAGTTAAACAATCAAAATTTACTTCAATAACCAAGTCATCACCCAGATTGCATCAATTTGATCACTAAAAATAAGATACGTTAGCCTACGTTAGGACTATAAGTACCGCGACCAACAGCACATAACTTCCCTTGATCATCATGTACGTCAATGTCTACTACCGCAACAGATCTTCCTAACCGCCTTGTAGTGGCTGTAGCCGTCAGTGATGTGTTTGTCCCTGGCCTGAGAAAATCCACTCTGAAATTTATGGTTGGCACACCGCCCCCTACTTTCATAACTAAGGCATAATCCCCCGCTATATCTATAAGAGCCGCGATTGCTCCACCATGATACTGCCCTGTACCTATACGTCTTTCAAATTCGGGCCTCATAGGCATCTTTATAACAATCTCATCCTTATCCAAGTCCATGGACACCACTTCTAAATTCATGAATCCTATGTAGGGAGAGTCGTCTAATAGAGTCTGTACTTGGTCTTTATTCAATGGTTCTGTCATTTACTTGATTCCCAATTCGCAACATTTATGGATTAATTATCACTTTGCCAAAAACTTCTCGGTCTTCTATTAACCGAATTCCCTCAGCAGCTTCTTTCAGTGGGAGAGTTTTGTCTATTACTGGCTCCATCTTTCCAGCTTGAATATAATCCATTAATTGAGTCAGATCCTCACGTTCCCAACTATTCGATCCCAATAATTGCAACTCGAATGTCCAGATGAATCTAATATCTGTTTTTGGGTCGAAACCGGCTGTAGCGCCACAAGTGACAAGACGGCCTCCACGCTTCAATGCACGCAGTGATGGAACCCAGGTCTCACCGCCAGTAAAATTAACAACCATATTGACGCCACCTTCAAAGCCACGACGTCCCGGCTTTCCATACAACTCGTACACTCCCTTATGAAATTGATTATCCATATAGGTCATCGCATGATCGGCGCCGAGTTCCTTTAACTTTGCCATTTTCTCTTCTGAACTCGCACATACAACGACCTCAGCCCCAGCCATTTTAGCAAGTAGCAAGGCGCCTGTTCCCACACCACCAGAAGCACCAAGAATAAGCACTTTATCACTTTCAGTAATCTTTCCGATGGTTACCATCATCCGATGTGCAGTTCCATAAGCCACCGGAAGACTGGATGCTTGTTCGTAAGAAACACCCTCAGGAATTTTAACTAATTGATGGCCTGCTACTCGGCAGTATTCTGCCAGACCACCATGAATGGTTTCACCAACAAGGCCTCCTTCAACCCTATTCCTGGGATCAATTAACACGCGATCGCCTACATCCCATCCAGACACTCTACTCCCAAGTTCCGCTATTTCTCCTGCTACATCTAAACCACAAATCATTGGCATCTGTATTTTTATACCGGGCATACCATTCCGAGTGAAAATATCATGATAATTTAATGATGTGGCCTTAACACGAACAATAACGTCATTTTCTCCACATTCTGGGTCTGGAAAATTCTCGTCATAAACTAAGGTGTCCGCCCCTCCATGACCGTTTAAGACAACTGCTTTCATAAAAACCTTCCTAATCTTTACATATGGGAACCTGGCTGACATCCGACCGAGCCAGCAACTTTTGTTTTAGTTTCTTATGATTGACGGCTCAATCTATTTTCAGCCAATTGTGTTAATTTTTTCCTATCTACCTTGTTAGTACCAGTCAATGGAAGACTATCAATAAAAAAAACAGTACGAGGATGCTGGTAGGCAGGGCCATTGGCCAACGAATATTCTTTTATGCTTTGCTCCTCTATTGAAACACCTGGAACCTTCACAACGAAAGCTATTGGTTTGAATCCCTTAATATCGTCTGCAATAGGCACAACGCAGGCCTGTTCAATCGAAGTGTTTCGCTCTAGCATTTTTTCTATTTCGGAGGGGTAAATATTTTCTCCTCCACAATTAAACATATCGTCTACGCGGCCAACAAAATAATGAAAACCTTCAGGGTCTTGTCTCATAATATCCCCCGTTCGATACCACCCATCATCTGTCATTGCTTCCCGTGTCTTTTCTGGAAGATTGTGATAACCCGGGGTAACTGCGGGATTCCGGCAGTGTAATTCTCCATATTCCGCATTTAAATTCTCTTCATCTACGAGCCTAGCTATGCCCTCTATTGGATACCCAACAGAAACATCGGGTTGTACTAAACCCTCGGGATGAGGCCCATACACAACCGGTCCCGCTTCAGTTGTTCCATAGCCATTAGTAATTTTAGCATTTGGTAGAAACTTCCTTATATCAGCAATTAATTTTATACTTACGGGCGCAGATCCCATTCTGACAATTTTAACCGATGATAGATTAGTTTCTTGTAAAACTTTTTCTTCTCTTACAACCATCGCCATCATTGCCGCGACTGAAGTTAACCAGGTAACATTATAATCTCCAATCGCCCTTATATACTCTTTTGCGTCAAATTGCGGGAGCAAGACGATCGTGAGATGCGCAGCAAGTGCAACCTTACAAATTGCCAATCCATTCATATGATAAAGCGGTGCAGCAACTAACATTTTATGAAATGGTTCTGGTTTTTGTTTTAATCGCATCTCAATTACCCAGAGGTGTCCTTCGTGCGTTAGCGGAACCCCTTTTGGTCGCCCTGTCGATCCTGAAGTATAGAGAAACATAGCAACTTCATTTTTCTCAGGGATAATTGTCTCAAAGTCACCCCAATCAAGCCAGTCATCAAAATTATTTTCATCCGTGCCGGAGAACACAACTACAGGGTAGCCTGTAGGAACCTGCGATGCTCGATCCCGATCAGCGAAAACTAACTTACAGGCCGCATCACTCAAAATAAATTCTATTGTCTCGCTTGGGAATTTATGATTGATAGGAATAGAAATCATTCCTGCACGCATAGTTCCCAGATATGCTATTAGGAACTCTGCACTATTGGCTGCTAAAATAGCAATGTGGTCTCCACGTTTAAACCCCTTCTTCAATAACCCTCTGGCCATTGCCTTAGCTGCTGCGTCAATATCCTCGTGGCTAAATTGTCTCACTTTCTCTTTAACACTTAGGTCAATGAGCGCCGGTTTAGAGAGATCATTTTCCCTGTCTAGTAGGTCACCAAGATTTCTCAAATGTTTCATATGCCCAAACCTTAATCAATACCTCTGGCTAAACCAGAGCGTCATAATACAAAAAGATATCCAATCAACATTTTTAATTTACCAATTATCTCTCAATCACATGCGAAAATCTATTATGTAAATTCATTAATCTTTATTAAATTGTTAATAATTTTAGACAATTTCCATATATGAGAATACTTTATGAGTTGAAATATTTTTACAACGAAAATAAATGACCGTGAAACGAACACAAATAGGAATTATTGGGGCGGGTCCAGCCGGTTTGATGCTGGCCCGTTTATTAATGGAACAAGGAATAAGTTCTGTAATACTGGAAGCTAAAACTAGAAAATACGTTGAAAATCGCATACGAGCGGGAGTGTTAGAGAGCGGAACCGTTGAACTTCTTAATCGGGCGAAAGCGGATTACCGTTTAAAAGAAGAAGGACAAATTCATGAGGGATTAGAGCTGAGTATTAATGGCCAAAGATCGCGAATAGACCTTAAGCGTTATTCCAAAGGCAAATTTGTCACTATTTACGGTCAAACAGAACTAACCATCGATCTAATCAACACGCACCTAAAAGCTGGTGGTGAGATCATTTTCGACGCACACAATGTCCAACCCAATAACTTTGATACCCTAGAACCTAATCTTACCTACCGTAAAAATAACATAGACTATCAATTAGATTGCGATTTTATTGCTGGATGCGATGGATTTCACGGCATCTCACGATCAAAAATTCCTATTAAAGACCAAAGTATTTTTGAGAGGGTTTACCCATATGCATGGCTAGGAATTTTAGCTGAGTGCCCGCCACCAAGTAATGAACTAATATATGCAACGCACAAGCGTGGCTTTGCTCTGTACAGTATGAGACCTCCCTCTCGATCACGCTCTTACCTTCAATGTTCACCCAGCCTAGATTTAAATGATTGGCCTGATGAACGAATTTGGGATGAATTACAAACAAGACTAGGCCCTCAAATCGATAGCCCTGTTTCGCAAGGCAAAATCATAGAGAAAGGGGTTACCCCAATGCGGAGCTTTGTTGTTGAGCCCCTCCGGTACGGAAATCTTTTCCTAGCAGGAGATGCCGCCCATATTGTGCCGCCAACCGGTGCAAAAGGGCTTAATCTAGCAATGTCAGATATTCAATATCTAGCAGATGCATTTTTAGATTTTTATAAAAACAAATCCTTCACAGGGATCAATAATTATTCTGACCGAGCTTTGTCTAGAATATGGAAGACGGAAAGATTTAGTTGGTGGATGACGTCTATTCTACATAAAACTAAAAACGAGTCATCTTTTGACGATCGCATACGGTTAACTGAATTGGAGTATCTTTTATCTTCGGAAGCAGCAATGAGGTCCTTTGCCGAAAACTACGTAGGCTTGCCATTTTAGAACTTTTGCAGTTGCTTAACCAGATGGGCCAACTAGATTGCGTCAAAAGCCCTCCCTAAACCTTCTCACTACTTAAACAGTTTTTCCCATATTAAAACCTCTAGAAAATTTTATGCACGGTTTCTAATTCTCTGTGGACATGGTTTATATGTCTTATTCAACGGATCGAATTCAGATCGTCTTCTACTACCAGGACTATATCCATACACATGTAACGACAGGCTAGGCGTCTCGCCGGTATTACGAACACTGTGAATATCATTTGGTAAAAATGCGCATGCTTCGGCCGGGCCGACTATAATCTCTTCTTCTACAGTTAGATCCGCAAAACCTTCTCGTTTTCCGTCATCATTCCGTTTCCAATTTACATTAGTTTCTTCACCATCAATTCCAACTACAACACCCCATGTTTGATGATCATGAGGAGCAACCCCCCTGCCCGGCAACCAACAAATTGTTTCTACCATCAGAGCATTATCTTCGTCTTCATTAAGTATTGTTATTCCAAATCCTTGAGACTCGTCGCAGGAACGGAAAGAATCGGAACTCCAATCGGTTTCCGATGCCAATCGTTTTGCTAGTGGTATAACCTTTTCGATAATTGCACTATCATCTTTTTGACTCTGCGTAATTAATCGCAGGTCATTAACAAATTCTGTCACGGAATAAGTAGCCATAATTCCTCCCCAAAACGAATTAACGCACAAAATCCAATTTGTAATTTAACACTTCTATCATAGAAAAAATCAATAGATTATCGGAATAATATCATAGGATATTGCTAATCAAGAAACTTGAAACTCAGATAAACTTTTATTTTGAAACTCTAAACGATCTCGTAATTGGGTCCCAGATAACAGGAATTGAATTACTTCTCCCATTTCGTGCTTTTAATAATTGTAAATTCCATTTCGGTCTCCAGTCTTGTGTTAAACATGGAGATATCCTCCAACGTGTTTCTGCAACAAAACTTATAGAACTAATATTTTTTGCATTGGGTCGCAGCATAAAACCGGTTACACCATTCTTCTCTGCTGCTAATTGAAGTTTTCTCCAGAAAATAGATGTTTCGCTAGCTGCTCCCTTACGCAGTTCATCTAATTCAGCAACAACAGCCATAATACCTGAACATCTTAATCCTTCTTCTATCGCCCAAAGCATGTCTACCTCGGACAATGCATTCACCTGAATGATTCTATTCGAATTTAGACCAAGCCAGTTTAATCCACTTGCAGAAAGATTTCCCCTAGCAATATTTTTATTTTTCACACACCAAAGTATTTCTTTATTCGTGCCAGTTTGCTCTGAAATTCTAACTAAGAGAGCAACTACAAATCCAATTGATGATACATTACCTAATCGAAAATGCAGATCTCCTAATACTTCATGTACTTTTCCTAACATTAAACCATTGCCTGATAAAAAATCATCTATTTCAGAGATTCCAAACGGAACTATAATATTATCGTCTCTAGTAATATCTTTTTCTAGAAGTCGAATCTGTGAACGTAGATCATCAATTTGGGTGTTTTTATTCAAATTATTTACAGCCTTAAAAATCTAAAGTTACATCTTTAAGCACTATATGTTCTCTTTTTGTTCTTTTCAAATTAAACCTTTAACTATTCAATTAAATAGTCAAATAGATTCTGCACTCTATTTAATGCTTACGACAATGATTTTAATATCGCATTTTACCAGGTTGTTTTGAATTCTTTGAACGGGGTTTCAATTTTTTTTATCTCCTGCAAAACCTCTGCCGGTATATCTGGTCGAACATCAGCCGATGTACTTGCATAAACCATATCTGTACACCCACCAAATCGCTTTTCAAGTACATCGGGAAGTTCATCATATCTGCCAACAGCTGCGAATAAATACAAAAGATCATCCGGAATTTCTTTTGCCATTTGATCCCAAAGGCCATCTTTTGTCATTTTATTCAGTTTTCTTCCAAGATCTCCCTGCCCATGATGCTCAAACACAGGCCAATAACTGGGGGTCGAACCATAGAAAGCAATACGATACCGAACCCATTCCAGCGCTGTATTTACCTCTTCATCCGTTGCCCCCGTCGCGACAAACCCGCCTCCAGTAACCTGAAAATTCTCTCTTTTTGTTGAAGACATTAACAGACCCGTCTCTATCCGCGGCATGGCAATGTCTTCTAGGTATGAGCGGGTGCAGAAGGGGTGTAATCGCACTCCGTCGCAAACTTCACCTGCTAACTTTAGAGTATGAGGACCAACTGCCGCTATTGTCACTGGAATTGGAGCTTGGTGCGTCGAAACGGGAACGAAGTTTGGTGTCATTAAAGTAAAAGTGTAATGTTCTCCACGGAAGTCCAATTTTTCTCCATGCTCCCAATTCTTCCAAATAGCCCTCAGCGCCATAACATATTCTCTAATTCTAGGAGCTGGCGGCGACCATGGGACTGAAAACCGTTTTTCATTATGAGGCTTGATTTGCGGCCCTAATCCCAAAACGAAACGGCCACCAGAAGCATTATTTAAATCCCAGCATGTGCTCGCAACAACCATCGGAGAGCGAGGGAAAGCTATTGCAACCGCTGTCCCAATATTAATGGTCTTTGTAGAAATAGCAGCTGCCGCAAGAGGCATAAATGGTTCATATCTATTTTCCATAGTCGCAACCATATCAAACCCAACCATTTCAGCATTACGAGCAGCCCGAGGCACGTCGTTAAGGTTCTCTTGGGGAAGAGTAGTCATGACCTGCATTTTTTATCTCCCAGAAAATATAATTCGCTTAACATTTACCAACACCCAATCTCATTCTTTTAAAAAGGATTGAATAAATCGTAAATTTAGAATCTCATACAGAGTATCGCTAACTGTGGGACTTCTTATTTACATAAATAAATATTGTAACATTCAGAAAGCACTCGTGTCATTGGCTTAAATTCCTAGTTCTTGTCCATTGGAACTAAGATACTTTAAACAATAGAAATCTAGCTAAATATATTGAGTATCTTCTCTATAATTACACACCAAACAGAGCAATCAGGGCTCGCGCGTGTATAAGAGGATGACATTTCTAAGCCTAAAAACATAAAAACTATAGTTAATAGGACTAATACAAAAACAAAGGCTTTTAAAATCTGTAATACTTTGCGCGTCATTGATTTCAAAGCTCCTGTTTTAGTGAACGATAATCAAATTATTTTTAAAATCAGGTTTTAGCAGTTACTGGTTATAATATTCTTTACCAAAAAACATCTCTCGGCTCATAAATTTCAATAACATTTTCATTTTTTACGGTAAGCAGAATATCTACGAAACCGTAAAATAATCCAGACGTAACAACCCCTGGAATTCGGCACAAATCTGCGTCTAAAACGTCTATTTGGATATCATCTACAATTTGACAATCATAAATGACGTTTTCCGAGTTGGTTTTGAAAATTTCACCTTCCGCAGTCTTTCTAATGGTGACGGCAGAAAAGATCTTTTTTAAAGCCATATATGTCCATTCGCGGCCAAACGAAATGACTTCAACCGGCAGCAGGAAATGACCTAACTCGCGAACCAGCTTTGTTGAATCGGCCATATAGATCCTTCTCTTTGAGTTATGCGCAACTATTTTTTCCCACAGTAAAGCACCGCCACCCCCTTTAATCATTGATAGATCAGGAGCAACCTCATCCGCACCATCTATTAGCAAATCGGGAGACAAATCACTTTTTGGCTCAAGAATTTTCACTCCAAGTTTGGATGCTTTATCTGCACTATCTAGGGAGGTTGGGACAATCTCTAAATTTTTTAGGCCTCCAAATTTCTCACCAAGAGTTGATATTAAAATATCTACTGTTGACCCAGTACCCAGACCTAACAACATTCCAGGTTCTACAAAATTAGCGGCTTTAACTGCCAATATTTTTTTTTGTTCGTTCTGGCTTAAGGTCATTGATAAAGAACACCTCTATAATTGATCATTGTATTCATCAAACAGCAGTTAACCCACCGTCAATAACCAATTCTGCACCTGTAACATGACGCGCCTCCTCTGAGGCTAGAAACACAATCCCATTAGCTATATCAATCGGACTTCCGGCCTCCCCCATCGGGGTAAGAGCGACCCTTTTTCTATAGTTCTCTTCGGGATCCCCTCCTCCCATATGCATAGAGTTTTGTCCCATATCAGTATCAATAAGGCCTGGGTGGACAGAGTTACATCTAATTCCATAACCTTTTCTTGCACAGTCCACCGCTATCGATTTCGTTAATTGACGAACAGCCCCTTTTGAAGCCCCATAGGCCAATATACCTGGCGATGCGATCAAACCCGCCACCGAGGATAGATTTACAATTGCTCCTCCGTTTGATTTCATTATCTTGATTGCAGCCTGGCAACCTAAAAAGACAC
>QCQB01000068.1 GCA_003212315.1 SAR116 cluster bacterium AG-447-C21
ATTAAAAAAAGTGAACTGAGAGACCGCGGGCTCACCGCATCCACATGGGATCGGGAGAAAGCCGGATACAAAGTGACTAGGAATTAACTTTTAATACCACCATTAGTTGAACTCATGTAAAAACGAATCAGAAATTCATATCGCTATATATTAAGTACAATCAATTCAGAGATATTTATTTTGTTACTCATGGCGAATTGGATTGTAACAGTTACGCATCGTTTATTTAGGAACACGTGCATCAATTATTACCAAAAGATTTATTTTGGTTGATGTGTAAATCTATTGTCGCGCCATTCAATTGCTGCTTTTAGACCCTTTTCACTGCGAATCCTAGAAAACTTTTCTTTTAATGGATCTGGAGCGGCGTTCAGAAGAACATCTAAATTCAATGAACTTTTAAGTGCTTGATTAAACCCCATTGCCTCATAGGAGTTATTGATTGCCTGTTTTGTTAATCGGACAGCACGTTCCCCCGCTTTCGCAATATTGTGAGCAGCTTCTATAGCTTCCGTAAGAACTGTCTGGTCGGGAACAACTTTATTAACGATACCCATAGTAAGTGCATCCGCAGCAGTAATCTTATCTTCACCACTCAAAAGAATTTGTTTAGCCTGTTTGGGGCCAGTTATCCAAGGCAGTAACATAGCCACTATTCCCGTACCAAAACGAACCTCGGGTTCACCAAATTTTGTATTCTGTCCGGCAATAGTAATATCGCATGCTAAGGCCAACTCGAAAGCACCTGCTAAACAGAAACCATGAACCGCAGCAATTGTTGGTTTGGGGGATTCCCAGAACTGCATTATAAAATCAAATTGAAGTTGTAACTGTTTCTCCCAATCCCGGACATCTCGCATCTCCCGGTTAGCAGCTGCTTTTAAATCAAAACCTGGTGAAAATGCTCGTCCTTCACCTCGAACGACTATCACTCTAACTGCTTCATTGTTATTTAACTCATTAACTTTAGAGATCGTGCTTTCCATAAGTTCATTGTCAAATGCATTAAGAACCGCAGGACGGTTGAAGGTAAGGATAGCAACAGAGGAGTCATATTCTATTGTTGTACTGTCTTTTACCGGCATCACGCTTACGTCCCAAAATTAAATTGGATATGACTAAATCATCGTAAAATATAAGCTAAGAGCGACTTTTGGGAAAGATGTTCTCATATTTTTGATGAAATTAAGCTCTAAGTATTTCGAACACTGGTATTCTGTGGTCATTCATTAGAAATCACTGATTAAAATTTCATCAGGAAGTAAAGTCAGGAAAATTAATTGTCTATATATTAATCGCTCTAATTCCACTTTTCCTGATTATTTTTAATAATCTTCGCCAGATCGTTGTTTTAAAATACTTAATTTAAATGTGTATTAAATGGCACGGTTATTGAGATGGAGATTTATACTAAAGCAATCAGAAAGAAACATATAAAACAAACAGGAGATAAAATAATGGTAGCAATTTCAGCAATTATTGGAAAACCGGATGCCGGAAAAGAAGATGAAGCTAAAGAACGAATGAAACATCGTGCATCTATTATGACTAATAATGGTTTTAAAACTAGAGTAGCAGAAGGCATTTCTGGTCCCTCGGCTGGATTATTAGCGGTGCAAGCCACGACTGAAAATTGGACACAAATGGGCGAGGCGTTAACTAAGCTATCTTCTGATCCAGAATTCATTGAATGGCAAACAAATCGTCGAAAAAATCCTGTAGGGCACATGGTCCGTAGATCAGGGCTGCGTTCTGTATTCGGCGAACCTAAATGGTCAGATTTCCCTGTCTCATATTATCGTAGATACACAATGCCCAGATCAAATATGAAAAAGGCCCTAGATATCATTGGGGAAATTGATGCTATGACTAACGATGAATGGGCTATTGCCGCCGCTGTTCCTATCACTGGTGATGATATGAATTCCTTCCTAGCTGCATATCAATTTAAATCCTTTGTGGGGATGGGTAAATGTTTGGATGAGATTGGGATGTCAGAAAAGATGCAAGATATCGTTGCTAGGGCATCCGAGTTAGGGACCTTACAGACGGCAGACGTTATGATAACGGTTTAAGCAAATCATCATATTTGAATAAAAACTTTATTTTATGCGGGACACTAGCCTAGGTTTTAAAGCAGTGTCTCGCTTATTAAATTACGTTTTGAGTGCATTTATAACGTAACTGGCCCTCACTCTGGCTCCGAGTTTCAATAATTAAAATATATTGTTCTTTTCCGCAAGAAACGGGTCGTAAACTTTAATTCTATATTATACTTTCGTTGATATTAATTCACAGCAGTGAAAGAATTATTGATGAGCGTCGATCGACTCCATATAGATTATTCCAGAATTGAGAAAGCTATTGTCTACATCAATAATAACTTTAGAGATCAACCCTCGTTAGAGGAAATTTCTACTGCAGTGAATATGACTCCATTCCACTTTCAACGTCTCTTTAGTGCGTGGGCAGGTGTTAGTCCAAAAAAATTTTTACAATACGTGAGTCTCAGATATGCCAAATACCTGTTGCACAGAAATGCCACTTTAATGGACACATCCAATGAAATGGGCGTTTCTAGTCCTAGTCGCCTACACGATTTATTTGTAAATATCGAAGGCATGACTCCAGGCGAATTTAAAAATGGTGGTGCATGTTTGACAATTAACTATAGTTTCAGAGAAAGTCCTTTTGGGAACATAATTATAGCATCCACATATAAAGGTGTTTGCTATATTCATTTCCAAAATAATGAAAGTATTGGCTTACGCGATTTAAAAGCCTGTTTCCCCAAGGCCGTCTATCATCAAACTGAGGACAACTATCAGAAAGATGCACTACTAATTTTCCAAAAAAACTGGAGCCAGATAGATCAGATAAAATTACATCTTCGTGGCACACGTTTTCAGATTAAAGTCTGGGAGAGCTTACTAAAAATTCCAACTGGTGGTCTTTCAACCTATGGTGATATAGCAAAAAAAATTGGCAACCCAAAAGCTGCCCGAGCTGTAGGAACAGCAATCGGGTCAAACCCGATCGCTTTTCTAATTCCTTGTCATAGAGTTAT
The DNA here is from genome assembly GCA_003212315.1 of SAR116 cluster bacterium AG-447-C21. Taxonomy (GTDB): domain Bacteria; phylum Pseudomonadota; class Alphaproteobacteria; order Thalassobaculales; family Thalassobaculaceae; genus UBA7326. The sequence goes on from QCQB01000068.1 coordinate 3,068, forward strand.
TCAAAGCACTGGAAAACTTGGGGACTACATGTGGGGAGCAGATAAAAAGATGGCCATTATTGGGTGGGAAGCGGCTAAAACAAACAAGGAAGTGCCTAAGTCAATAGATAGTTAACTCAAAATAACAAAGTTCAATTAAATTTAAACTCTACTAAAGTATTTATCGTTCGTAAGGCTTTAAACTTATATGATCAGACACAATTCGATAGATGATAGTGAAGTACTAAAAGCCGTCAAATCTGGCTTAATACGGTATGGAGGGAACAGAGAAAAAAAGATTTACGGCACACTGACTTGTAAATCTGGTAAGCGCATGAAACGGCAAAACCGTGTATTTTTTGAAAACAGAAAGGACGCCATTAACAATGGTTATCGTCCTTGTGGAAATTGTATGAAAGAGACATATAGAGAATGGACCTCTTTGAGCGCCTAAAAAAACGCCCTAACAACCTGCTACCTCGAGATGGGGAAGTGCATTATTACGGCCCGATTATTGCCTATGAAAAAGCTAATTTTTATCTTAAAGAGTTAATGCAAGAGATTGCATGGAAAAATGATAGGGCTGTTTTATTTGGCAAAACCATAATCACTAACCGCAAAGTTGCATGGTATGCCGATGAACCCTTTTCTTATACTTACTCCAAAATTAAGAAGACAGCTTTGCCCTGGACAAAGACGCTCCTAAATCTAAAGGATATTACTGAAAAAGAAAGCGGGGAAGAATATAACTCTTGTCTGTTAAATCTTTATCATAATGGAAGCGAGGGGGTCTCATGGCATAGCGATGGAGAAAAAGATTTAAAAAAAAATGGAGCTATCGGTTCTTTAAGCTTTGGGGCACAACGCAAATTCTCTTTCAAGCATAAACGAACAAAGGAAAATGTATCAAAAATATTGGAACATGGAAGCTTGCTTGTAATGCGAGGCGTGACACAAACATATTGGGTCCACCAATTGCCAACAACAAAAACCACTCATGTACCTCGTATTAATCTAACATTTCGCAAAATTGCGGCTGAACTGCCCTAATAGACCGTTAAGATTTATTTGAGAGTGGTTTGTGGGTCCTTCATTCTACTTCTAGCTATGTGCAACTTCTTTAAATTTACTAAGAATTTCTATTTGCCCATCCACTCCTTTGATTTCCCACATCGGATATAGCATGGCCATATCTACGCCCATGGACCGCCATTCATCTGCAGTAGCTCCCCAGACCTCAGGATTATCTTCACTAAATCTCATCCACACTTCAATCCCAAATCCTTCACGTTTTCGTCCAAACTCTTCAAGATAAGTATACAGTTTTTCAAGAGCCGTTTTACCCTCTTTGTCTGGTGACAATATCGGCATCCATCCATCGCCAAGTTTAGCAGCCCTTTTTATAACTTTATCTGCCGATCCTCCAATCCAGATTGGGATAGGGCGTTGTTTAGGAGAGGGGACAATAGTTACTTCATTATATTTATGAAAATGTCCTTCGAATGTTACGAGCTCTTCAGTCCATAGTTTTCGCAAAACCTCAATTTGTTCGGCTTGTTTTATTCCGCGGGTTTTCCATTCACAATCTAGTGCTTCATACTCGACATGGTTCCATCCAACTCCCACACCAAGTCTCAACCTACCATCGCTTAAAAGGTCTACTTCTGCTGCCTGTTTCGCAACCAGCCCAGTTTGGCGTTGTGGTAAAATTAAAACTCCTGATGATAGTTTAATAGTTTTTGTTGTGGCAGCTAAATAGGCCATAGTTGTAAATGTTTCATGAAATGGAGCGAATGCATCGTACCTTGGGGTCCAACCATTTCGGGCTGTTGCACCGAAAACATGATCTGGTACCTCAATATATTCATAACCCAGATCTTCAGCTGCCTGTGCCCAATCGCGAATTGCGGCAGGATCATTACCTATTTGTACGGATGGGAACCAAGCATTTAATAACATAATATTTCCTCTTTAGTTGATGATAGATACTAATCAGCCCCTCTTATTATTCGAAAATCCCTTTTTAATGTTCCGTCTAATTCCATGATCGCCTTTTGATATGATGCACTATTGTATGCAGCTAATGCCGTTTCATAAGTATCAAACTCAACAATAACACTTCGTAATCCAATCAAACCGTCTTCTATACCTGTTTCTGTACTCCCAGCTATTACAATTTTACCATTGAATTCATTTAAAGTTACCTTTGCGGCCTTTGCATAAGCCGAATACTTGTTTGGTTCTGGAATGTTATTTTGCGTTGCGATCCAATAACCTTTTGCCATTAAATAAAGCCTCTCTCAAATAATGATTTTTTTCCATTAGTGTTTTAATCTGGTTTAATATCTGTAGTATTTTTAAAAATTTTGATCGGTTAACAATTATTCCGACTTTCTTATGTTGAAAGGATTTCGGCTTATTAAACGCCAATCGCCATTTCGGTTCTCTACAGTAAAAATCGCATTAAATGTTTGCATTAGAGAACCATCGGCATTGTATCGTGCGGCGTCAATAAGAAATGCGGCTTTCTTATCGTCCTCAATAATTTTAGTCATTTTGTTTAATATGACTTTGCTGCCCACCCACTCTGGTTTGGTGACTGCCCAATCCTTATCTCGATATTCAGGAACATCTTTTTCATCTAAATAAATAGATGGCATATTTGATGGCATACCTACTTGGTGAAAAGGCAAATGAATTGTATCTCGGAACCGCAACTCTCGCTCTGATCCCGCGGTTTTCACAGCGTTTTGCACAGCCTGTTCAGGGGTTTCTGCCATTTATTATTTAACCTTTTAAAATCATTGTTGTTGGTTGAAAATATTTTTTTTATATAATTACCAAAATTTATCCTAGAGACTGAAGAATTATGATTGAATTTAATAATTTAACACAATTTCTCGATCATGGCTGGAGCTGTATTAACCGTGGTGTCGCTGATACTAAATCACCTGGACGTTACCCTACATTAGCTACGGTATCCAAGGATCTATTACCTGAAGCAAGAACAGTCGTATTACGAAAAGCAGATCGTAATACATCCATCCTCGAGATACACACTGATACTCGAACTGAAAAAGTAAATACTCTCCGACAAAACCCCAACGCTAGTCTCCATATGTGGATCCCAAACAGAAGATTACAAATCCGGATTAGCGTTATCGTTAAGATCCAAACTGGTTCTACAATAAAAAAACGTTGGGAGGAGGTGCCGCAAAAGTCACGGGTTTCATATGGTACGTTACCACCTTCTGGTAGTGTCATAAAGGAACCATTAGCCTATGATCAAATGCCTAGTATGGAAAGCTTTGCGGTGCTGGAATGTAAAATAGGAAAGATAGAGCTATTGCACCTAGGAAGAAATCATACGCGAGCGGTTTACCAAGCAAGTTCAGACTGGGCCGGAACGTGGTTAGTTCCTTAGAGCCTAATACGCACCGTTTCCAAATATTCTTTGTCTACGCTTATTTCTACCCCTAGAGAACCGTTTTTTAAAACAGGGGTCTTGCGTAAGTTAAGCGTCACGCCTTCTATTTCAATGTATTTCGCGCAGGCTTGGACTATACGAGTTAAAAGATATTCCTGTGTATCATAGTGGCGCTCACGCGCTAAACCCTCGATTGTTGTTATTAATGGATCGTAATCAAAGACTAATTCCATGCTATCATTTTCAATTAAAACTAAATCTGAAGCTATCTGAAGGGTCATGTCTAAAACGTGTTCTTTAGGAATAACATCGTTTGGCCCATAGGTACCGATATTCGTCGGTAGACTAAGATCCTTTAGAATAATTTTACTTACGCCAACCATAACTACCACTCAAAATGAATTAAGGTATCCACAAAGGCTATAAAATACCTTTACCAGCCCCTGCCGAAGGAAACTGCAATTTAAGCCTCTGCGGATATGTCTCAAGCAGGGATATACTAAGACGTTATTGTTACGAATATTTTTGATGTTTTGGATCATGATATGACGAAGATTAATTTAATGAAATATATTCACTTGAGAGATCTTCCCAAGGTTTCAAATGTTACAAGATGACCAATTAAAGTTCCAAAACTGGTGTCTAAAGAAAAACTAACTGGGATTATCGGAGCAGCAGGACTTGGCCTTGCTAAATAAATCATATTTAAATTGTTTTGGTTTTCCGGCTCAAAGGTTCGCCTTCGTTGTCCTCCTAAAGGGATATATTTTAACTCACACGCTAATGCTTTACCTGTAAAAATATTGTAAGGGGTTTTAGAAAAGTTTTTGACCCCTATCTCTTTTATTTTGAGTTTATATCGGCGACGGCCATCAAAAATTACGACCTCTTCTTTACAACGTGTATTCACTGTCGTGTTTATTACAAACTGAGATATAAAACTTAACGGGTCAATAGTTCCTATTCCTGGATTTAAAGGAAGTGGAATTATTTTTTCATCATCGGGCAGGGGGGACACTTTAGTAGAAGCTATCTGCCCATTTTTATTATAAGTTAGGTTGCTAATCCATATCTCTTTGCCCCAACGGCCAAGACTTTTATAATTACTAGGTATTAGTCCTGATTTCTTGATAACGCCCTCTGAACTTACTAATCCTTTCCAATCGAAAACTAAATTCAAAGCGCCTTTAGTTGAGGACTCTGTGCTAACTTTATAATAAGATTTATTAACATACAAATCCGTCACAGACTCGAGGACATTGAAACCACCAAAATAATAACCATGGATTGCCCTGAAATTTTTAACATCTGCATTAGCTACGCTTATTGATACAAGGGTATATAAAAATATTAATCTATTGCACTTTAATAACAATTAAAATCTCACCCTGACATTTGTCATATGAAAAAACTTTGCTACGCCTTTTAAAGGCAGTTAAGCGAAAAGTTGAAGTTAAAATATTTCCTAATATTATTTTGAAATACAAATGATAAGTTTAAAGGTTAATCTCAGATTGCTTTCTAATCGAGTATTTGTGTTATATCTTACTATGATTTAAGAGAAAGTTATTTAATAAACCGCCTGATTTCCTAAACATAAATGTTTATGGTTTTAGAAAATCGTCAATTCTAAACTTTAATAAAGGTAGGCTTATGACGGAGGATCTCCCAATGACATATGAGCTTGCAGATAACTCAAACTTCCAAATTGAAGATGATCTTGCACTTCTAAATTTGATGGTTAATGATATGGAGGCTTCAGAAGCTATGTATCAACCAACTAAATACTGGAAGGAATACACGTATAAAGTAACTGAATTGATTAGAAAGATTGGATTGCATGACTTTCGTCGCAGTAACGAAAAAGTTCTATCTAGTTTTGGTTGTCTAGATACAGCTCCTTCGCTTCATTTTTCTACTTTTCTCAATAACACCAATTATTTAGAAGAGCATACTAAGGAATTTTTAGGTCCCACCTTTAAGGTTGCAAACTCACTTTGGGAAAGCGGAACCCCCGTTGGTCCTAATGGATTGACAATTAAAAACTTTTTTTTAATGTCAGAACGATTAGCTGATGCAAAAGCAATGGAGGTTGGTTTAAAGCCTTTATCCGAACTGTCGATTTCTAGATATGGAAATCCTTTTGGGTATATTAAAAATGAAACCCATCACACCTTTCGATCTATTTATTATTTTAATTTTGTATGTTTTATAGCCCAATTCGTAGATATATCTCAATATAGTACAGTAGTGGAAATTGGTTCTGGCAGTGGCGCTCAGGCGGAAATATTGAAGAAATTATTTCCTGAACTCACAATCGTACTTTTGGATTTGGCCCCACAACTGTATATAGCGGAACGTTATCTTTGTAAGAGTTTACCTAACGACCTAATTCCCTATCAAGAGACCAATTCAAAAGATTGGAAAGGG
>QCQB01000069.1 GCA_003212315.1 SAR116 cluster bacterium AG-447-C21
ACGCCTCCAGGGTTCCTGGCGTTACGCCCGCGGCTATAGTAATCTTGATGCGGCACGTTAAGGCTGGCAGGTCAAAGGTCAAGGCGAATGCACAACAATGATGAGAATGGACGAATTCACCAAGGAAATTTTCACATCTCAATTAAATGTTTCACGTGAAACACTCGAGATTTTTTCGGTTTACGGCGAGACTCTTGCTAAATGGCAATCCAAAATAAATCTCATATCAGGAAAAACCATAGATAATGTTTGGAAGCGCCACTTTCTAGATTGTGCACAACTCCATAGTCTTTTGCCTAGTGGAACAAAAAGCATATTGGATATTGGGTCAGGGGCTGGTTTCCCTGGGTTGGTTTTAGCTGTTATGGGCGTCAAAAACATTACTCTAGTTGAGGCCGATTCAAAGAAATGTATGTTTTTAAGTGAAGTTGTGCGTCGAACGGGGAAGCACGCTAAAATTGTCAACTGCCGAATAGAGGAATTTAATGCCGGGTACTTTGATGTTATAACGGCAAGGGCGCTGGCACCAATGGATAAGTTGCTGTCCTACATAAATCCACATTTCGGCCCAAGGACAAAAGGAATTTTTCTTAAGGGCGAACAAGTGGATCGCGAATTGACTAAGGTAAAGAAACAATGGAAACTCAAGTATAAGACTATTCCAAGCATAACTAGTGACGGGGGGTCGATAATTATAGTGGAGAAATTTTCAAGTGGTTCTGAGCGATACTAAAAAACAGACAGCTCGTGTCATGGTGGTTGCCAATCAGAAGGGAGGTGTGGGGAAGACTACTACCGCGGTCAACCTTGCAACAGCAATGGCAGCGTGCGAACTGCGGGTATTGCTGATAGATCTTGACCCTCAAGGAAATGCAAGTACAGGGCTCGGCATTCCAAGGAACGAGAGGGAATTTGATAGTTATGCTGTTCTAAGCGGGGAGGTAAGCCTAGCTGCGGCTATAGCGCCATCTTCGGTTCCTGGGCTGTATGTGGTTCCAAGCTCCGAAAATCTATCTGGTGCAGAAGTTGAATTGGTCACGGTAGATAAAAGAGAATACAGGCTTAGAGAGGCTATGGTTAGACATTTAGAGGCAGAACAAGAACAATTTGACTTTATTTTCATTGATTGCCCGCCCTCACTGGGACTTTTGACATTGAATGCATTTGTTGCTGCTGAAGCGGTCCTTGTTCCATTGCAGTGTGAGTTCTATGCCTTAGAGGGCCTGAGCATGCTACTGAAAACCATAGAGAGAGTAAAAAGAGCATTTAATCCATCCCTAGAAATACAAGGGGTTGTGCTAACCATGGCAGATAAAAGAAACAATTTGTCTGAACAGGTCGCTGAAGACGTCCGCGAGCATTTGGGATCAAAGGTTTATAATACTGTTATTCCCAGAAATGTCAGGGTCTCTGAGGCGCCATCGCATGGACTTCCGGCACTGGTCTATGATCTGCACTGCGCAGGCTCCCAGGCATATATCCATCTCGCTAGCGAAGTAATAAAACGAGAGCGGAGTTACAATTTATGAGTGCCGGGGCTAAACGCAAACAATTAGGCCGAGGTCTTTCATCTCTTTTAGGCAAGGACACTTTCGTTGAAGATATCAAATCTACAAACATAAACCAAGCTATCTCAATTTCCAATATCCAACCGGGAGTGGGTCAGCCACGGCGTGTCTTTGACGACGAGGAGCTAAGTGCTCTTGCGAAAAGCATTGAAGAGCGAGGAGTGCTTCAACCTCTTTTGCTTAGAAGACTGTCAGCGGGTCAAGAAAAATATGAGATCATAGCAGGTGAGCGTCGATGGCGAGCAGCACAAATAGCCCAACTTCATGAGGTTCCCGCAGTTATAAAAGAGTTTAGTGATCAAGAGGCGCTTGAGATTGGGCTCATAGAAAATATACAGCGCAGCGATTTACAGCCGCTAGAAGAAGCAGATGCTTTTCAGCGGCTCATTGATGAACATGGACATACACAGGAATTAGTAGCTCAAGCAGTTGGAAAAAGTAGAAGTTATGTCGCTAACTCGCTTCGCTTGCTTGCGCTGCCAGTGGGGGCTCGGAATTACCTTGAGGCGGGCAGAATAACAGCCGGTCACGCCCGCGCCCTTTTAGCCTCTCCCGAGATAGAGAAGCTGGCAGATTATGTTGTTTCAGGGGAGCTATCCGTTCGAGCTACTGAAAAGCTAGTACAGGACAGATTGAAAAACAAAAAGCCTTCTAGGTTAAACGGTGCACGTAGAAAAAAATTAGATCCCTATAGTCTAAACCCAGATATTCTGGCTCTGGAACAAAGTATTTCTGAAAAAACAGGTTTAAAAGTTGAGGTTAAAACCAAAGAAGGCCAAAATGGTTTCGTCACAATTCATTATCAAACTTTAGATCAATTCGATGACATTGTTAAAAAGCTAACTTCCTAATTTTATGTCTTATTATAGGGCCTCATTAGGCAAACACCGATAAGCACTTGGCAGCAAAGGGCCATTTGTGGAATGCCGGTTGTTTTGCACTGATGTTCGCCCACGAAAAACCGTTCTAAAGCTAACTCCAGTTTGCCTGTTGTCCAAGTTCGAGCCTGTCTTTCAAATTCCTGTTTTCGGCTCCAAAATACTGGTGGACGAAGATTCTTAATAGTAGCCTCCAGTGAGGCTCCTTCTTCCGTTTTTGTTGTTATGCTGTGCAATCTTTGGAAATGATTAATTACTGTTCTTAAAATAGTAATAGGGCTTTGGCCGCTGTCTTCGGCTCGTTGAAGAGATAAACAGAGTGTCTCAAGGTTCCCAGAGCCGGTAAAATATGCAACGTCTTCTAAAGCCAACAGCCCGGCATCACCAATAGAATGGATTGTCCCTTCAAGTGAAAGTCGGCCTCCAGGGCCCACCATTAAAGCTAATTTCTTTAGTTCGTTAACAGTGTGTTGACGATCGTTACCTAAATGGGCCTGAAGATAATCAAGTACGCCTTCTTCTGCAGATACGTCACTTTCTTTAAATATTTCATTTATAAGATTCTTTAAAGAAGATCCTTGGTCTCCATAGCAGGCGAAGGAGCCTAACTTTTCGTTGTTTTCAAATAAAGTTCTCAATTTTGATCGTGTATCGAGATTTCCGGCGTCTAATATAATGTTAGCTTCTATCGTCTCAAATTGAAGAATTGTTTCCATTATTGGCACCATAATGTCAGTAGCGTTTCGTATACGGATTAATTTTCGTTCGCCACTCATTGAAAAAGCTAAGGCGGAATCAGTTACAAAAGTAGGGTCCTGTTTGATAGTTTGCGCGTCTACTTCGGTAATAGAAAAGGGGTCTTTGGGGTCCGTTACAGCGCCGCCAACAAGTTTTTTTACTGTTTCGCTCACGTGACCGGCGTCTGGCCCGTATACTAAAATAGCAAAAATACCCTCCGGAAATTTTTTTGCTAGAGTTGGTAGTGCTCGATGCTGATATTTCATGTTCGTTTAGTTGTTAGAGGTTGTTTTTTTCAGAAATAGGGCCAATTGCCGCGTTATATCGTAGCTAATTTCCCTCGATGCGCGAGATGCGGCCTCCGTTTCTGCGCGGATGTTTGCATATTCAGATTGGGCTATAGTAAACCCAGTTTTTGCTGTGACATTCCCTGATGTGAGAGTCGCCCCAGTGTTAAAATTTGTCAAGGTATACGAGGCATGCAAGCTTACTTTGGCGAATGTTGACGTTGCATCCTGCAATAGAACCAGATCACGACGAGTTTTATTCATTTTAACAATGAGTTCATAGGATGGATTAGTAGGCTTGCCTCTTGGTGTGATATCATCTTGCAAAAAGTTGCGAAGTTGTTGCCCAATCCTATCTTCGATTGGAGCAATCCGTATGAGAGATAATTCTTTTAATATATTGTGTGAAGCGGTGTCATGTTGATAAAGGGGCTGAAAACCACAGCCGCTGATAAAAAAAGTCAACGATACGAGACTTATTGCTAGAGCTTTAAACAACCACATTAACGATCCGATTCGGCACTACTATGATACGACGAATTTTATTTCCGCTTATTTGCTTTTTTACATTATCAAGGTCTAGGGCAAGTGTTTTCATTGCTTCTTCCGAGCTTTCCCGGGGAACTTTTATTTCCCCCCGCAATTTCCCATTCACTTGAACGGCAATTTTAATCTCGTCGTCTAAAACTAGCGCTTCGTCATGCGTCGGCCAAGGTTGGTCACAAAGAAAACCTTCATTTCCGAGCTGCGCCCATAATTCTTCTGCTATATGCGGTGTCATTGGTTCAATAAGGCGCAAAAGTACTTTATAGCTATTTAACTTAATTGATGTCTCTTCCGGTGTTGCGTTTCTGAAATCAGAAATTGCATTACTTAGCTCCCTAATTTGTGCAACGGCGCTATTAAATCTCCAGGTTTCTATACTGCTTGTAACTGCTTTAATGGTCCGGTGAGTTAACTTTTCAAGTTCAGTGACCCCCTTGGATTGTTGTTCTAATTGAGCAGTGGAAGCGTTATTAAGAATACAGTTTTTGATATCAAGGCCCATTCTCCAAAGCTTATTGAGATACCGCCAAGCGCCTTCGACACCTGATTCAGTCCATTCAAGGTCTCTATCTGGTGGAGAGTCAGATAACATAAAAATTCGTGCGGTATCAGCTCCATAAGTTTTTATAATCGTTTCTGGATCAACTACATTCTTCTTGGACTTGCTCATCTTTTCTATGCGTCCAGCGGTGACAACCTCGTTTGTTTCAATATTTAAGAAACAACCATCCTCAGTCTTTGAAACTTGTTCGGGTAAAAGCCAACCCGATGAATCGCGATATGTTTCGTGACACACCATCCCTTGCGTCATTAAGCCTGCAAAGGGTTCCTCTATGTTGAAGTAACCACATTTTTTCAGAGCTCGAGTGAAAAACCGAGAATAGAGCAAATGAAGCACAGCGTGTTCAACCCCACCGATATATTGGTCTACGGGCAGCCAATAATTCGCTGTATCTTGATCGAAGGCTTGATCACTTTTGGGGTCGCTAAACCGTGCAAAATACCAAGAGGATTCAAAAAATGTGTCAAAAGTATCGGTTTCTCTCTCTGCGGGCTTTCCGCATTTTGGACAGTTTGTGTATTTCCACGTCGGGTGGTTATCAAGAGGATTCCCGCTGTCTTCGAAGTTTACATCTTCTGGGAGGTTTACCGGGAGATCTCGCTCAGGCACCGGAACAATGCCACAATCAGTGCAATGTATCATAGGGATTGGGCACCCCCAATAACGTTGTCTTGATACGCCCCAGTCTCGCAATCGGTATGTTGTTGTGCCTGTTCCGTGATTTTGGTCTTCTAATTTTTTAATTGCTAATGTCTTGGCGTCTTCTACTGTCAGCCCATCCAAAAACCCTGAATTAATTATTGTACCATCGCCAACAAAAGCATCTTTTCCGATAGAAAAAGCATTGGCTGAAGTATTTTTGGGAAGTACGACAGGCTTTACCGGCAAGTCATATGATCTTGCAAAATCCAAGTCCCTTTGATCATGTGCAGGGCATCCAAAAATGGCGCCCGTTCCGTATTCCATTAGTACGAAATTTGCCACAAAAATTGGCAGTTCACTATTTTCAATGAATGGATGTATTGCTTTGAGATTTGTATTAAAGCCTTTTTTCTCCGCGGTCTCTATGGCCGCTTCACTAGTGCTTAGCTTATTGCAATCATGAATGAAGGCTTTAAGATCATCATTTTTTTCGGCGGCTTTTAACGCAAGTGGATGGTTTGCCGCCACTGCGCAAAATGAAGCGCCAAAAAGAGTATCTGGTCTTGTGGTAAAGACTTCCAGCTTCTCTTTTTCTCCTGGAATATCAAAAAATATTTGGGCGCCCTCGGAGCGGCCTATCCAATTATGCTGCATTAGACGCACCCGGTCGGGCCAACGGTCTAGCTTTTCGATAGCATTTAAAAGATCATCGCCGTATTCAGTTATTTTCAAAAACCATTGCGATAGAAGTTTTTTCTCGACAGTTGCGCCGGATCTCCAGCCTTTGCCGTCTATTACCTGTTCGTTTGCAAGCACAGTATTTTCAATGGGGTCCCAATTAACCCAACTTTCTTTCCGATACGCCAAACCATTTTTAACAAAATCTAGAAACATCTTTTGTTCATGTTGGTAATATTCAGGAGCGCAAGTTGCTATTTCACGATCCCAATCATACGAGAGCCCCATGCTTTGCAGTTGTTCTCTCATGGTCTCGATGTTCTCGTAAGTCCAGTTCGCTGGATGGATATTTTTTTCTAACGCTGCATTTTCCGCTGGTAAGCCGAATGCGTCCCAACCCATTGGATGCAAAACATTAAATCCTTGAGCCTTCTTATATCTGGCGACAAGGTCGCCTAGAGTATAGTTTCTAACATGACCCATATGGATCCTTCCCGAGGGATAGGGAAACATCTCTAGCACATAATATTTTGGAAGCTTTGGATCAAAGGCGGCAGAAAACTTTGCTTCCTCTTTCCACAAAGACTGCCACTTTTGCTCGGTCTCTAAATAATTATAACGTTCCATGCCGGGGACTGTCCTATGCCTTCAATTGTCGCTATTAATATAAAGCCCAAAAAATTACTTTGTCTTCTGTGCGGATGTGATACGAAGCTGCCTCGCCCTGGTAAGAATGGCATCTTCAAGCTCTCTATCAAGAGTTTCGTCCGGCCTTACATCTCTCCAGCCCTTGCCTGCACTTCTTTCTTGTTTAAAAACTTGAGCCCTAATGCCGTCTGCCCTAAGCGTCGTCCCCAAAATAAATAATGTTATTTTATAGCGCTCATTAACAGAATCGGGCGGCCCATACCAATCTGTTAATATAACGCCTCCAAAGGGATCAGCTGATACTAATGGCATGAAGGCGACTGTGTCCAAGGACGCTCGCCACAGGAAGCTATTAACCCCTATCCCAGAACTGCCCCCACTGTTTTTGTTGGATGAATCGCCTTCGCTATTAAAAATGGTAAGGCCACCCTCTCCAAAAATACCAGCCTTTTCTTTTTCGTATGTGGGAACACCCCCGGCACTGCGTCTCGGATAATTATATTCAATGTCTTGTGTGCCGCAGGATGAAAATAAAAAACTGCCAGTCAACGTAAGACAGAGTAATTTTAGGGGTGTGTATTTTTTATTTCTCATTCGGAAGCGTCCCTTAGTCCGTTCTAACGAATCTTTTACCGTGAAACTCACCTAAAAACAAATTGATATCTCAAGAAAAAAGAAGAAATACTGAGATCGGCGCGCGCCCCGCTGTTTCGTCGCTAGGCTGGATAAAGGGTGATTGCAAAAATATTTAAGGGTAGCTCGTACAATAGTAATATCATCTAACTCTCTTGGATGGAAAACACAAACCTTCAAATTTAATATAATTAAGCAACAGTGACATTATTGTTACTTATATACGCATTTAATATTTCCTAAAATGCTGTTTTCAATGACATTTTTCAGTTATGTTGTAAAATTATCACGATATAATAATTTTGCATCATGATCTATTTCTTGTTCGTTGACCAACCATTTCCGCGAAATTAAGAACTACTATATTCACTAGCCCTCTGGGCCTCAAATAGAGGCGTTAGTTTGGGCTGTTAAACCAGTCATTTTTTGACTAACAGGAGAAAATATATGAAGAAAGTTCTATTAGGATCGACTGCAATCGTTGCCGCAGGCATGATAGCGGCAGTTCCATCAGCTGACGCTGCTAGCAAAATGAAGTTAAGTGTTGGTGGTTACATGGAGCAATGGGTTGGTTTTACCAGCCAAGACGATGGTGTTGCCCAGGATTACAGTGGTTTCTCCACAGTATCTGATGGTGAAATTCATTTCAAAGGTAAAACCAAACTCGATAACGGTATTACTGTTGGAGTGAACGTTCAGCTAGAAGCACAGCAGGGCGGCGACCAGATCGACGAGCAGTACATGACAGTTAGCGGTGGTTTTGGTCAGATCATCATTGGTGATGAAAACTCCGCAATGTATAAAATGCATTATGCCCCATCCGATTTCGGTATTGGCATCAACTCCGGTGATGTGACAGCGTGGAACCAGCCAGTTGCAGATGCTGAGGGTGACAGCATTAGCAAAGGCTCATCATTCCGTGCACCATTTGGCGCTACCTACATAGAACCGGATGCGATCAACGATGCGGCCAAGATCTCTTACTTCACGCCTCGTGTGAGCGGTTTCCAGCTCGGTGTGTCATATGCACCTGACG
>QCQB01000070.1 GCA_003212315.1 SAR116 cluster bacterium AG-447-C21
CTGTCATAGCATCAAAACCGGTTGCAAAAACAATCGCATCAAATTCGAACTCAATGCCATTATGAGCGACGCCTGCAGATGTGATCCTATCTATAGGTATTTGTGATACATCCACCAATCTCACATTGGGACGATTGTAAGTTTTATAGTAATCAGTATCCACACAAAGACGCTTACAACCTATTATGTTGGTAGGGCAGAGAAGTTCCGCAACCACAGGATCATCTACAGTGTTTCTTATCATTCCCTTAACAAATTCGGCTGCCTTCTCATTCGCCTCCGGTTTAAGTAGCAGATCACCATATGCTCCCAAAAATTGAGTTCCACCTTTTTCCCATCTCGCTTGAAATTCTGATGTGAATTCTTCTTTGGTTACTTCTAAAACCGATTGGGGGTTCAAGGGGATATCATAACCAGCCGGTTTTTTTCTTGCTCGCTCCCTCAAACCAGCATAATCGTCCTTAACTGCACGGACGTAGTCTTCTTCTAATTTAGCATTTCTAGCAGGAATAGTGTAATTTGCAGTCCGTTGGAAGACTGTTAGATGCTTCGCCTGCTTTGCTATCTCAGGGATAGATTGAATAGCTGAAGACCCGGTGCCAATTACGCCAACACGCAAATCGCTGAAATCAACTCCTTGATGAGGCCATTGCCCTGTGTGGTAACTCGCCCCGGAAAAATCGTCCATCCCCTCAAATCTTGGCAAATTAAAGGAGGACAAACAACCTGTGGCGAAAACACAAAAACTTGATCTATAAATATCGCCCTGATCCGTTATTATTTCCCATTGAGTTTTATCCTCATCATAAATTGATGATTTTATTCGGGTGTTAAAGCAGATATCTTCTCGAAGCTTAAAGCGATCTGCAACATGGTTAGCGTATTTCAAAATTTCAGGTTGTGGTGAATATTTTTCTGACCATGTCCATTCCTGCTCCAGTTCTTTGTCAAACTGATAAGAATATTGGACACTTTCAACATCGCACCGCGCTCCGGGATAACGGTTCCAAAACCATGTTCCCCCTACACCGGACCCGGCCTCAAATACGATGGCCTTTAGTCCCATTCTCCGCATTCGATGAAGCATATACATACCAGCAAAACCAGCCCCTACGATTATCACATCGAAGTCTATGCCAGTAACACTGGTATTTTTATCCCCTTGAACTCCCACAGCCATTAACCGCTCCAATTATTTTTTTATTTCCGTATCTGACTAACTAAAAGCTTTGGAAATATTCTTAGATGAATAACCAAATAGCTTTCCTAAACGTACTTTTTATTATAGCTCAAAATTTTCGCATTTATTTCGTTTATTTTCAATCGCGGGCATCACTTATTTAACAGTTAAGAAATTAGAAGACAAATAGATCATATAGCCGAAGACCAAACCCCAGAAAGGCGCCGCGATATTAAATATTGAAATATCACTCACAGTTACTAAAAAAGTTACAACTGCTGCAAAGTCACTCAATTTCGATGACCTTTGAAAACTAAACGCGGCGCAAAAAGCCGAAGTTAGAACAGGCAACATTGCGAGCCCCCCCAAAACAAGTATGAAATCGAGCGGCAGACTTGTCGCTGTTTCTATCAATAACGGAGAAAACAAACCGACCAACGCAAAAAGAAAACCAAAAAGCATCGCACCCAAATAATGGGTTCCTTTTTTCCCACTCGACACGAGAATTGCGTTAGCTGGTCCAGTGACACAGGTTGGCACACAACCCAATATCCCCATTACAAGAGACCCATATCCACAAACGATAGTCAGAACATCGATAGGCGCCTCGTATCCAACAGTCTTCAGGATCGACACTCCCTGTATATTCTGCACCGCAATAACGGAAATGACGAGTGGGATAACTAATTCAATCATCGCGTCTATCGAAAAGGTTGGCGTTATAATGGTTGGTGTTGCAATCCAAGACATCTGTTCCGGAAGAACTGGCCCTTTACCAACTAATACAGCCGCAATAATACCTGCGATAAGCGCACTCAACATTGGCGGAGCATAGCGGCCTATCTGCGAAAAAACTGAGGCTACAACATAACCCAATATCGCGGCCCCGCTGATCAGGGGTGTATTTTCAAAACCGCTGATTAAGTTTAAACCAAATGGGAGAAATACTCCTGCAACCATAGCCATGATAATGTTACCGGGAAATTTATTCATCAGCCAACGAGCTAAGCCGCTAACCCCCAATAGCACCATTAAAAGGCCACTTACGAGAAAGGCGCCAACCGCTTCTGAAAAGGTCAAGTGGTCCAACGACGATACAAGAAGCGCTGCACCCGGCATGGTCCAAGCCATTGCTAAAGGTTGACGATAAAGATAACTCAATACCAGAGTTAATAGACCACCGATACCAAACGCAGCAAAGACCCACGTATTAATTATAGTTTTTTCGAGGCCAGCTGAGCTCGCCACCGACAATATAATGGCTACTGGACCAGTGACGGCAAAAATAGCTGCTACAAGACCATTGGTCAGACTGTTGCGATCAATTGAACAACAAAGACCTTGAAAGGATAAACTTAGTGCAACAGGACGCTCAATTTTCACGGGCTAACAGATTATTTCGTGTTTGATTATTAAGATAAATATTCAACTCAAAATAACCCTTCAATATCTCCGGCGTCGTTAAGTGTTATTTTAGTAGCCGCAGGAACCCTGGGAAGACCAGGCATCGTCATTATTTCACCAGCGATCGCAATCACAAACTCGGCACCATTGGACAAACGAACTTCACGAATAGGCAACTCATGTCCCGATGGAGCCCCTTTTGCATTTGGGTCTGTTGAGAAACTGTATTGCGTTTTTGCTATACAAATCGGCAAATGTCCTAATCCCATTTTTTCCCAATCTGCCAATTGGGTTTTGACCTGAGGTGATACTGAAACAGTACTCGCATGATAAATTTTGCTTGCGATCGTTTCTATTTTTTCCAAAAGAGATAATTCATCGGGGTACAATGGTTTAAAGTTCGCTACACCACTATCTGCTAATTCTACGACTTTATGAGCTAAATCTTCAGCACCTGCGCCACCGTCAGACCAATGTGTACACGTTACGGCCTCAACCCCATGCGATGCCAAAGCTTGTTTGACAGCTTCAACCTCAGCATCAGTATCAGTGATAAATCTATTCAAGGCAACGATAACGGGAACCCCAAACTGCTGGGTATTTAGAACATGCCTTTCAATATTAGAAACGCCTCGACGCACAGCTTCTATATTTTCTTCTCCCAAATCCTCTCGAGCGACACCGCCATGCATTTTTAAAGCTCGCACGGTGCCAACAACAACTGCGGCGGCTGGTTTTAAACCAGCTTTTCGGCACTTAATATCAAAAAATTTCTCCGCACCTAAATCGGCGCCAAAACCAGCTTCCGTTACAACATAGTCTGCCAGTTTCAAACCAATTTGTGTCGCCATAACAGAGTTACAACCATGCGCTATATTCGCAAACGGACCGCCATGAATAAATGCCGGGTTATTTTCTAGGGTTTGCACAAGATTTGGCGCTAAAGCATCTTTTAACAAGACCGTCATAGCGCCATCTGCCTCTAATTCTCGAGCATAAACTGGTTTTCTGGCCCTGGTATAGCCAACTATAATATTTCCCAACCTTCTTTGCATATCTTCCAAACTAGTAGCGAGGCAGAATATAGCCATGATTTCAGAAGCAACCACAATGTCAAAACCATCTGATCTGGGAAACCCATTCGCAACGCCCCCCAAGGACCCAACTATAGATCTCAGAGCTCGGTCATTCATATCAAGTGCACGACGCCAAGCTATACGTCGTTCATCTAATTCTAACCCGTTGCCCCAATAAATATGATTATCAATCATGGCTGCCAGTAAATTATTTGCCGCACCGATCGCATGGAAATCTCCTGTAAAATGAAGATTTATATCTTCCATTGGCACAACTTGAGCAAATCCCCCGCCAGCAGCGCCGCCTTTTACACCAAAGCAAGGTCCAAGGCTTGGCTCCCGGAGACACATAATTGCCTTTTTGCCTATTTTATTGAGTGCATCTCCAAGCCCCACAGATGTTGTGGTTTTACCTTCGCCAGCCGGCGTGGGGTTTATACCGGTCACAAGAATAAGTTTCCCATCCTCTTCTGCTGAAAGGCTATCCACATAATCCATGGATACTTTTGCTTTATAATGACCGTATGGGTCGAGTGACTCCGGGGGGATTCCAAGTCCAGCCCCAACCTCTAGGATTGGCTTCATAGTGGCAGCACGGGCTATTTCTATATCTGATTTAACCATGTTGGATAACCTTCCCTTACAAATATATTTACATCATTAACTTGTTTAGCCGATAGCGCCACTATCTATAATAGATTGTAACTCTGGTCCTTCGTAGCCGAGCACAGTTTTAAGGATTTCTTCATTATGTTCCCCCAGTAATG
Source organism: SAR116 cluster bacterium AG-447-C21 (assembly GCA_003212315.1). Classification (GTDB taxonomy): domain Bacteria; phylum Pseudomonadota; class Alphaproteobacteria; order Thalassobaculales; family Thalassobaculaceae; genus UBA7326. The sequence goes on from QCQB01000070.1 coordinate 4,428, forward strand.
GCGATCTTTTAACTTCTGCTGGTGAGGCTGATAATTTTACAGGACAGCCCACCGTCAGGTACGGACCGCGTTCGGGATGCTCAACCTTAACTATTGTCCCCGTTTCTCTTAGACTTTTTTCTTCCGATATCTCCTTCATTGACAAAATCGGTCCAACGGGAATGTCTAACGGATTGCAAATCTGCATCACTTCATATTTAGTTTTAGTCATTGTCCAATCTTCAATAGCACCAAAAACTTCGTTTAATTTGGTGAGGCGAGCCTTTGGCGTCGCGTATTCCGGATCTTCGATCCAGCCAGTCTTGCCTATAGCGGTACAAATATTTGGCCATGCGGCTGCTTGTGTTATGAAATATGTGTAGGCGTTAGGGTCCTTTTCCCATCCTTTACATTTTAAAATACGCCCGGGTTGCCCACCACCGGAGTCGTTGCCTGCCCGAGGAGTAGTATCTCCGAATTCTATACCCTCGCCATGTTGCGAGTACTCCTCGAGTGGTCCTGCTGCTAATCTTTGCTGATCGCGCAGTTTGACACGACAAAGGTTGATCACACTATCTTGCATCGCAGCCAATACTCGTTGTCCTTTGCCTGTATTTTGACGATGAAATAGAGCTGTGACAATCCCGAGAGCTAAATGCAAGCCTGTACCGCTATCGCCAATTTGTGCACCTGTCACTGTTGGGGGGCCATCAATAAAACCAGTAGTTGACGCTGCCCCTCCTGCACATTGGGCCACGTTTTCGTACACCTTACAGTCCTCATATGGACCAGGGCCAAAACCTTTTACCGAAGCCATGATCATTCGCGGGTTAATCTTCTGAATTTGCTCCCAACCGAAGCCCATGCGTTCCATTGCTCCCGGTGCAAAATTTTCTACCAGAACATCACACTTTCCGACAAGCCTTTCTAGAACCTGTTTACCTATTTCATTTTTTGTATTGAGTGTCAGGGACCGTTTGTTGTGATTCAGCATAGTGAAATAGAGGCTGTCTGCCTCTGGAACGTCAACCAGTTGTGCTCGTGTGGGATCCCCCGACCCGGGTCGTTCAACCTTTATGACATCTGCACCAAACCAAGCTAGCAATTGAGTACATGTTGGACCCGACTGAACATGTGTAAAGTCAAGTACTTTTATACCTTTAAGCGCTTCCATCTAATGGCTCCTCAACACATTTATTTATACATCGTCTGAGCCTTGGTGCCCGGAGCGTACTCATTTGGATCCACCCAAACATTCACCACCGCGCATTTACCAGTTTTGGCTATAGCCTCCCTGGCACGCAGAAGTGCTGGTTGGATTTGTGAAGCTTCGCGAACTTCTTCTCCATAACCACCTATCATTTTACCAAAAAGCGAGAAATCAACATCCCCAAGTTTATTACCAACGCCACCCCGCTGAGCACCATATTTCGAGATTTGACCATACCTTATTTGGTTCATAGCAGAATTGTTTCCCACTATGGCGATATAAGGAGCTCCAAATCGCTGTGCTGTCTCCATATCAAAAGCCGTCATGCCAAAGGACCCATCACCATAAAGGCATACTACCTCCTTATTTGGATGCGCCAACTTCGCCGCCATGGAGAAACCAGTTCCAACACCTAACGACCCGAGTGCTCCAGGATCCATCCATTGACCCGGGCCTCTTGGCCTCACAGCTTGGGCCGATATTGTTACGATATCACCACCATCTCCGATATAAATCGTATCCTCTCCCAAAAATTCATTAATTTCATATGCAAGGCGGTATGGATGAATTGGATTTTGCTCACTTTTAAAGATTGGCATCAATTTTTCGAGCTTGTTTTCCTCAATCCCTCGAAGCTTGGACATCCATTCCTGACGTTTTTTCTTCAAACCTTGAGAGATACGACCGGAGGCTGCTTGTTCAACAGCTTTTAAAATAGCCCCCGGATCCCCTGCGATGCCAAGACTAATATCACGGTTTTTACCAACAGTGGCGTAACTTTGATCAATTTGAACCAGAGTAGCCGCATCAGAAATTCTTTTGCCATAGCCCATTCTAAAATCGAAAGGTGTGCCAACTATCAATATCACATCGGCATCCTTGAATGCATCTGATCGTGTTCGATCAAAATGATGAGGATCACCTTCTGGCAGCATCCCCCGACTGGCACCATTCATGTAAGCTGGAACATCGAGCGATCTAATAAAATCTATAGCCGCTCCATGACTGCCGCTAGCCCAAACCTGTTGACCAAATAATACGGCAGGTCGCTCAGCATTTATAAGAATATCAGCCAGCCTCTCTATATCATTCGGATCACCTATCGACTTGGTGGAGGAACGATAACGACCTATCGTTGGGATACGAGCCTGTTCGATCGGAATTTCAGCATCCAGGATATCCCTTGGGATCTCCAAATATGACGGACCATAAGCACCATTGAAGCATTCCCTAGCCGCCATCGACACCATGTCTGCCACCCGCTCGGTCGAAAAAACACCCGATGCAAACTTTGTTATTGGTGCCATCATATCAACATGAGGAAGGTCTTGAAGTGACCCTTGTTTATGTTGGGTTAGCGAGCTCTGGCCCCCTATATGTAAAATAGGGCTCTCTGATCTAAAAGCTGTAGCAACCCCTGTTACTGCATTAGTACAACCAGGACCTGCTGTGGTAACCACACATCCAAGTTTTCCAGTTTGACGAGCGTATCCATCTGCAGCATGGGCAGCCGTTTGCTCATGCCTTACATCAACTATTCTGATCCCTTCATCGATACAGCCATCATAAATATCAATAATATGGCCACCACAGAGTGTAAAAATCGTATCTACCCCCTCGGCTTTCAGAGCCTTGGCAACAAGATGGCCGCCAGAAATTATACCCTCATCCCGACTTTTCTTGGCTAATGTATCGGTTGCTGTCGTTGTTGATTTATTTTTATCCGCTGGGCTCACCTGTTATTCTCCTATTATTCATATCGGCTTCTTAGCCTATAATATCTCTTCGAGAAACTCTAGTCTGCTAACATTAATTTGCATTGGATAATACTATTTGCACAAATTGTTTTATCTCTAGCAATTAAAGCTGCACCTGCAACATAATCAGACCTATAAAATCACTTTATTCGAAGAAAAAGGAATTCGCAGTTGGTTAACGTTTATATGGCTTTACCAACCCAATGTTTTTCGGAAATTTTAAATAGCATATTTAATTTGAATTAGGGTAGAATTTGGATTTGAAAGACTGCGCGATGGGTAGGCGTTTTTTATGACTAAATGAAGGACTATTAGAGATGCCCTTAGAAATAATTGGTTGGGTAGCCCCTCGTATCTCTTCTGAGGTGATTGATCCATCTGGTCCTTATTTTGATCTGGATGTTATCAAAAAAACGGCACAAGTTCATGAAAACGGAGACTTTGACAGAGTACTCGTTGGTTATTTCTCAGATGCACCCGATGGGGCAATGATAA
>QCQB01000071.1 GCA_003212315.1 SAR116 cluster bacterium AG-447-C21
AAGGTAGATACGGCCTATGGGGGCGATACTTTCGTTGTCATAAATACCGATCAGATTGATTGTAATTTAATTGAGAGTGAAGCACGAAACCTGGCTGAACTCGGTGTTAAAATCACGAATGCCGCTAATAAACAACTAAGATTTGATCATCCTGAAAATAAGGATTGGAATGAGTTCTCTTTTTGTCTGTTTGCTGGACCCGTTATGCAAAAGAATGAAGAGTTATGGGCTAAATCGGTTGTTGCAATCCAACCGGGCAAGATTGACCGCTCTCCTACAGGTACTGCTCTATGTGCGCGAATGGCTATCCTCCGGCAGTCTGGAATTATGCAAGTTGGTGACGTGTTGACTATATCCTCGATAATAAACTCAGAATTCAGGGGATCCATCTTGGAGGATACATCTGTAGGATCTAAATTAGCGATAGTTCCTGAAGTAACCGGCCGGGGATGGATAACTGGCACGCATCAATACCTACTAGACCCATCTGATCCCTGGCCTGAAGGTTACAGACTAACGGACACGTGGCCTAATTATAAATGACGCTAAGTAATAGGAGATTTAAGGCTCGAAAATGCTTGGAGCGCTCGCTCCCGAGAAACCTTCAGGTCTACAATTGGTTTGGGATAGGTTTCTCCGAGTTTGACCTTGCATTTATCCAGCAATTCTGTCGACGCTTCCCAAGGAGTGAATAAAACAGAATTGGGCAAATTTTCTAATTCGGGGATAAAACGTCGAACAAAAACCCCGTCTGGATCAAATTTTTTCCCCTGTGTAACCGGATTGAATATACGAAAATATGGGGCTGCATCTGCGCCGCAACCCGCAATCCATTGCCAGCCTGCACTATTATTAGCGAGGTCTGCATCAAATAGACAATTCCAGAACCAAGACTCACCCTGATGCCAGTGCAGAAGAAGATTTTTAACTAAAAATGAGCCCACGATCATGCGCAGCCGATTATGCATATATCCTGTTTGCCAAAGTTGTCTCATTCCTGCGTCAACAATTGGATAGCCTGTCTGTCCCGTCTGCCAAGCGCTTAATAAACGTTCATCAGTAGTCCACGGAAAATTATCGAATTTCGATTGGAGATTAGTTTTGGGAAGCATTGGGAAATGATAGAGAAGAGAGTTGGAAAATTCCCTCCAACCTAATTCTGACAAAAAATGCCCTATATCCTTCTCCAGATGCGGATTGAACTCTATTTTCTGTTTGGCCGCATACCAAACAGTGTTGGGCGAAATCTCCCCCCAATGAAGGTAAGGCGAAAGTCGGGAAACATTAGTCTTGACTGGAAAGTTCCTCCCCTCTTTATAATCATCAATTTCATTTTTGATGAATTCTGTCAGTCTTTCTTTTGCTCCAATTTCACCAACACGCCAATCATTTATTACCGACCTCTCCCAACATTTATTAGTTAGAAGATTTAGATCATCGATATGTGTCTCTTGGTTTGGATCATTTTTAACAAATTTTATTGATGGTGGTGGTTCTGGCGAACGAGGGGGGGATGCATTGAGACATCCTCTGCGGTAAAATGGTGTGAAGACCTTATAAGGTGTTCCATCAGCCTTTAGTGTTTCCCACGGCTCCCATAATAATGAACCTCCAAAACTCAAAACAGTAAGACCAGTTTCACCTAGTTTTGTTTTGATGTTTCTATCGCGTGCAATGGAGCTTGCGTCATATAACCTATTCCAGGTTATCGATTGAGGTTTTACCTCTGCGATAAGCCTTTCTAAAATTTTCAAAGGATCGCCTTTAAAGCAACGAAGCGCTCCATTTAAGCTCTCATTAAGGGACTTTAGCGAATGGTGTAGCCATACTCTGCCTGCGCCACCGACCGGTCTTTCAGTGGTATTTTTAGTATCAAGAATGTAAATTGGAATAACTTTTCCATTTTTGGCACTCGCATTCAGCGCAGGGTTGTCATTTAAGCGCAAGTCCTGCCGAAACCAATGTATGGAGATTGTATTTTGTTTCATGAGCAATCATGTAGGTTTATTTCATTAATAAGCAATATGTTTAGTTGGGATCTCTGAAGACCAAACATATCTGTTGTTATTTCATCAATCTAAGTGTTTGGCTAATTCGCTGATTAAAACCTGACCAGACTGAGCGTTAACATCGAGATGGGTAACGATACGGATCCTCCGTTCCCCGAATGCACCTATTAGAATTTCTTTGTTTGCTAGAGCTTTTGTGAGCTCTTGGGCTGTTGGCGCGGTCTCCATTAGATCGAAAATAATAATATTGGTTTCTACGGGGAGAACTTTTTTTACCTTTTTGAAAGCGCCTATTCTTTGACTGAGTATTTCTGCAAGATGATGGTCCTCAGCTAAGCGGTCTATATTGTTATCAAGAGCGTAAATACACATTGCCGCAACGATCCCCGATTGACGCATAGCTCCGCCCCATTGTTGTTTTATACGCCAAGCGCGGTCAATAAAGTCTCGTGATCCGGCCAATGCTGCCCCTATTGGGGCTCCAAGCCCCTTTGTGAAATCTATCCACACTGAATCATAGTGAGCGCCATATTGTTTTGCTGAAATACCAGTTTTTATAACGGCATTCATGAGGCGTGCGCCATCCATATGAGTTTTAAGGCCAGCCTCATGTGCTGTAGCAGCAACTGCATCAAGTTTTTCCAATGGCCACACTGCTCCACCGCTCATATTCGCTGTCTGTTCGACACAGAGAAGAGAGCTTAGTGGGGCATAACGTGATAGTGGACGGATTGCATCAGTTACTTGAGAGCTATCAAATGTGCCATTATTTCCATGTAGTGCCCGTATCATAACGCCACTTAGCGCAGATGGTCCCCCAGTCTCAAAATTTATAATATGCGAGTTGTACTCGCATATTATCTCTTCTCCAGGTTGAGTATGAACTTTTATAGCTATTTCGTTACACATTGTTCCAGAGGGTAAAAATATAGCTGCTTCTTTTCCTAGGAGTTTGGCTGTTTTTTCACACAATTCTATAGTTGTTGGATCTTCAGATTTCTGTTCGTCGCCAACGGAGCAGGTTAAAACAGTTTTCCGCATCTCCATTGATGGTTTAGTTTTTGTGTCCGAGAAAAAGTCATGCATTATTGTATTACCTACATTTTATTTAATTATGATTACTGATATCGAATTATTTTTATAAAGGCGTCATTAACACCTTTTAATGATTTTAGACAAAGAGCGTAACGGGGAGTGAGAAACATGCCTTTGACTTTTGTTCATCACAGGGTGACTTGTCAACCGAGGGCTTGGTCGAATGTAGTAAAACAGGTGATAGGTCTGAATGATTTCATGCTGAAGGATAATGATACGGCACTTTATGGATTATGGCGAAGTCAGATTGGACTTCCGCGTGATACTATTACGATAATTTCAGTATGGCCTGATTTGGAAACAGCAAAAGAAAAGTCTGATCAAATTTGCGTAGGGATGGAAATGGTATCAGCAGTTGAAACGGACATTATGAGCCCAACCATCCGGCCTAAAAATGGTAAGCGGCCTGAGCGCCAAGGTAACTATGCTTTTCGCTGGTTTGAGACCCCATTGGGAAATTTTGATGAGTTCCTGCAGCTTTGTACTGATGCCTGGCCTGATTTCGAAAGTAGTTACGACTCTCAAATAATTGGACTTTGGAAAATTGAAAATAATAATGAGAATGTTAAAACCCTCTTGTTAACAAGGCGTCCAAGCCTCGCGATGTGGGAGAGGTCAAAAATTCCCCAAGGCGATAAAGAAGCGAAAGTTCGAAAAAAACTTAGCCGTCGTTATGATTTGTGTGATTGGACAACCGTTTACACAACAACTTTGATAACCGCATCTGACGAATCAGATAACATTCGGTGGAGCTGATGGGGTTTTGACTGCAATGCAGATTGCAACCTAACCACAGCAGTCTAAACCCCATTTTTTTAATCTCCAATAATTATAAGGAAGAGGCGTAATGAAACCAGCGATTAACATCACCGGTACCACCCACGGTGTTAATTTGGCCCCGCCCGTTAACCATACATCAACCAGATTCATCGCAATTTCCATTGATAACATGGATATTAAGGACATGCCGAGGGCCGTTCTAAAAGCCGTTCTAATATCAATCTGACGGGCCAGAATTATAGTCTCCAATATTACGGAGGTTATCAAACCGTTAATGATAGCTAAAACCATAATGGAAAGAGTGGGCCAGTTTATTTCCGAAAATTGAAAAAACGCAATTGTGCCTAGATCACCGATAGCGCAGCCAAGCAAACACCATAAAGTATTGTAGCTCGCTCTTTTCCAAGTCTGAGTACAGTTCCATTTCAAAGTTTCTTGGAGGTCACAACTACTGATCGAACTCATCCTTTGTGAATGATAATTACATACAAAGCACCTAAAGAAATAGACTTTTTTACGAGGATTTCAATAGATTTGTGTTGTTAAAGAAAAAACCTAAAAATTTTGTTATTAGGGGTTGCATTTAAAGTTAGTCAGCACTAACTTCCCGTAATGATGCCACAGCAAACAGATGCGGAAGATAAACGACTAAGAGAACGTTCTCGACGTTTTCTATTTTCTTTAGGTGCTCAAAATATAGTTTTGTGCATCCCCGTTCTATTAATCGGTTTTGCAATGGTTTGGTGGGAAACAGGTCTGGCAAACCTGATTTTTAAATCTATATCGGATGCTTATTTACAAGTTAGTACGTTCGTTGCTGCCACTTTTTTGATTTTTTATAGTTGCGAGAAATTCTTTAATATTGATGCAGCGAGGGCACTGCGTAATGCTACATTTTGGCAAGTTCCCATTGCTGCTGGATTAGGAGCGCTTCCGGGATGTGGGGGTGCTATAATTGTCGTTACCCAATATGTCACTGGTCGATTAAGCTTTGGAAGTGTGGTAGCAGTATTGACTGCGACGATGGGTGATGCCGCATTTTTATTGATAGCCCAGGCGCCATTGACTGGAATCTCGATGATGATAATGGGCCTTGTCGTCGGATCCTTGAGTGGATGGGTAGTCAACATGATTCATCACAAGGACTTTTTATTTGAAGAGACGACAATTGAAGTCGCATCTGGTGAGAGCAGGCAAGATACCTCGAGTCCATTTCTTGACCTTATATGGTATTTGTTATTGGCTCCAGGTGTTATTCTTGCCATTCTTGTTGCGTTTCAGGTTGACGTAGACACAATGTTTGCCACGACACTTTTTGATAAACCTGCAACGTTGTTGGGAGTGATCGGTGGAACTTTAGCCGTTGTAATGCAATTAGCCCCTAGACTGGGTTTGAGAGGAGACATCGGTTTTTCCAGAAATGGAACAATTTTACGTCGCACAGTAAAAGAGACGAACTTCGTAACCTTGTGGGTTATTCTGGCATATCTTGTATTTGAGCTATCAATTTATTTTTTAGCTATTGACCTAAAATTGATTTTTGAGGGATGGGCTGTCTTGACGCCATTAATATCTGTTCTGATTGGATTTCTGCCTGGCTGTGGCCCTCAGGTATTAATAACTACCATGTATTTAGCGGGTTTCATTCCATTATCCGCTCAGATAGGCAATGCAATAAGTAACGATGGCGATGCTTTATTCCCTGCTTTGGCCATAGCGCCCCGTGTTGCCCTTATAGCTACGCTTTATTCTGGAATTCCCGCACTTCTTGTTTCTTACGCATGGTTTTTTGTGATGGAATAATCTATCCATTTTGGGGGCCAGTTTATATAATTTCCAGAGTATTTGTATTCATCATTATTTCATTACTTGATAATTTGTGTCCTGATGGGAGTCAGCATGTCAGACATCGTTGAAGCAATTGAAAATTGTATCGGTACCAATGCAGTCTTAAAGGGCGATGCTGTTAGGGAAAGGATATCGGTTTGGGGGACTAATCAGCCGATGGAAGCATTAGCAATTGTTAGGCCTAAAAATACAGATGAAGTATCATCTATTTTGAGGTTATGTAATGAAGAGGGGCAACCTATTGTTCCACAAGGCGGAATGACAGGACTGGTTAAAGCCGGTATGTCAAACAGTTCCGAGATAGCATTTTCAATGGAACGAATGAATTCTATTATTGATGTGGATTTCGAGACCGCCACTATGACTGTTGAGGCGGGTGTAACCCTTCAAGAAGCTCAAGAGGCAGCTGATGCGCATGACTTAATGCTTCCTTTGGACCTTGGAGCCCGCGGAAGTGCGACTATTGGAGGCAATTTATCAACTAATGCCGGTGGTAACCGTGTTATTCGGTATGGTATGACCCGAGAAATGGTACTTGGAGTTGAGGCAGTTCTTGCCGATGGAACGATTTTATCATCACTAAATAAAGTATTGAAGAATAATACCGGATATGATCTCAAACAATTATTTATTGGCGGAGAGGGTACCTTAGGCGTAATTACAAAGGTAGTTCTTCGACTGCGACCTAAACCTAAAAGTGAAAATACTGCATTCGTTTCAATAAATGACTTTACGAATGTCGTGAAGCTTTTAAGACGTTTAGAGGTAAGTCTTTCAGGGACCTTATCTGCATTTGAAGTCATGTGGTCTTCTGCATATAAAGTGCTGACAGGTGACCACTCACATAATAGTAGGCCCTTTCCTATAGGAGCTAGCCATTTTGTGTTAGTGGAGGCGCTCGGTGGGGACCCGGCCACCGACAAGGATAGATTTGAAAATGCTCTTGGGGATGCGCTGCAAACGGGACTTGTCACGGATGCTTTGGTTGCCCAGTCGGAGTCGGAAAGAAAATCCTTCTGGAATATAAGAGACGATATTCCTGCAATCCGGAGCGAGTTCCGTGATGGAGGAGTTATTACATTTGATGTGAGCGTTCCTATATCACAAATGGAAGAATATTTGAGGCTTGTGGAAAATGATCTCAAGCAGATCGGGCCTAATGCTTATTTTTATGTTTTTGGACATTTAGGGGACAGTAACTTGCATCTAGGTGTTCACGTTGGACCGGAAACCGAAAATTATCGCCATGATATTGAGAAAATAGTATTTAATAGACTACATGGTCGAGGGGGCTCAATCTCTGCCGAACATGGTATAGGTTTGATAAAACGTGATTTCATTGGCCTGAGTAGAACACCTGAAGAGTTAGCTCTTATGAGAAAATTAAAGGTGACGCTTGATCCAAAAAATATACTTAACCCAGGAAAGATATTCAAACTGTCTTGAACGTTAAATGAACGGTTCGTTTTGTTCACGTTGTAACAATACAAAAGTCATTGAAAAACAAAAATAGATATTTTTCGATCTTTATGAAAACGAAGAGACGACTGGTTCAGTTGTTTTGTTTCCATAATTCAATTCAAAAGACAATAGCCTGATTGATATTTGCGCTATGGGAAGCTTTATGTTGTTCATTATTGTCAGAATGCCACTATCATCAGATCATCCGTTTTAGTTTTTTAGTGATGCCAGCGCTTTTATGTGTTCAGGGGTAAGACCACAGCAACCCCCTATCACGTTTGCCCCTGTTTTAATCCATTTTTCTGCAAATTGTTTAAGCGCGTCATTTGAAATTATATTCTCAAACTGCCAGTTTGGAGATTTGAAATAACCTGAGTCAGGGTAAGCGAATAATGGGCCTGTAAATTTCTTTTTTAAAACCTTTAAACTGGATTCGATAGCGTCTGACTGGGTATGCATGAAGCCCGAAGCATCAGGATTGAAGTCAGAAAGTATTGTTAATAATTCAGTCAGCGGTAAATCGGGTTCTGGGAGAAAACTAAAAAGGCCACCATTTTTTGATTGCCGAGCAGAAAACCCAGCCCATATAGGAAGTCCTGTCTTTTC
>QCQB01000072.1 GCA_003212315.1 SAR116 cluster bacterium AG-447-C21
GTTCAACCTCCAAAACTAATTGCGAAAATTTTTCAGTGATTGGAGTTCTCAAAGGCTCTAGAGCCTTTGTGCCCCCTACCATAGCTAGCATTCCTGATAGTGACGATGCTTGGATCGCCTCCACAAATTCGTCGAATATTCTATTCGGGTCAATAAAACCTGATATGCCGCTCACCGTCTGCGTTTCCGTATTACTCAACAAACCGAGTACATTATCACGATTAAAAAACTCTTCTAAAACGAGCCCTTTGATCGCGACCTTAAATTGATCAAAATTATTTTGTATAACACCGGAACCATATATCAGAGGAATTTTTTCGAATAACATATAAACAGCTAGGTTATTCGTAAGACTGCCAGAGAGAGCAAATGCACCCATATTAAATAGTATATTCTGATATGGAGAATCAATAAAAGATGAAACTAGGATCAATGCAGCGACGGAGTTCGTTGTTAATGTTTTATTCATCAACCAATATTTCCAAATATCACTAGTATTATTAGCTCCCGTTTTAGATAACAGGCAATGTTGGAGCTCTTACATTCTAACATATTTTTTTGATTTTATTAAACTAGGCAACGAGGAGCCTATCTGCCTCTAATCGAGCTGCTGTTGCAGCTCTAAAATCGCCCGCTTTTTCCAAAGTGTCGGCATAAAGATACCAAGTTGGCCCACTGGTGGGTTGAGCGGCTATTCGTTCCGCCAGAAGTACTCGCGATAGACCAATTTGCTTGTCTTTTACAGCTGAGTCTATAAGCATTCGGACCCAGACGTCCCTCTGCGCCCAACTGCCTCCAAGGGGTCGCATTTCATAACGTGATTCTAGCATTAGCCTTACTACTTCTGAGTAGTTTTTTTCTGCATAGTTAATTATTGCCTCTGCGACGGGTATAGCAGCTTTTTTATAGACACTTGTTAATGTCATCGGTTCCGTTTTTGTATTATCTACAAAGTCCTCCATTGATCTAACTATCTGTCGAGCTTCATTTTTTCTTTCCGTCATGGCCAAAGCCATAACAAAGTGCAAGTCATTAAAGGGACGTAGTCGATCATTAAGGCGACCAGAACTAACCTCGGCTATTGAATCCCACCTATTGCCGACCGACACTCCCAACATGTGCAAACGCATCAACATACTAGAGCTATTACAGATATCTATGTTATCTTCGGAGGGTTCCGGCCAAAACTCGCGATCATATGCGTCGAGTACTGCCGAAAAATTGTTCATTTCCAAGTAGTGTAGCGACCTGTGCCACCATAAATGTTTTGCAAAGAGCCCTCTTTTAGACCAAGCTTTTTCGTGATTGTTAATCCATTTAACGCCGTCGTTTCTTCTACCTTGCATCTCTAATACATGCGCCACCGCATGGCCAGCCCATATATCGTTCTCATTCAGCTCCACAGCGCGCCTGCCTATAGGCTCAGCCCGCTCATATTCACCTGCTTCTTCTAAAGAAAAGGCTCTACACCCAAGAACATAGCCATAGCCGGGGATCTCTTCGCTCCAACGAGGCATAAGTCGGGCCATAGAATCTCTCATCCTGAAAATATCGCCAACAAAAAAGTGGATATTATGCGCAAGACGCAAAGCTAGAATGTCATGTGGGTAATCTATCAATATGGCTTCCCATATCTGACCCGCTTTCACCAAATCCCCTGCACACCAGGAGGCAAGAGCATCCACATGCAACCGCTCGCGAGTTGTCGCCCCAGGGCACAATTTCTGAGCGTCGACTAGAGCAATCTGACTTTTTATGTCCAACTCAATTAAACTTGCCATTCGCATAAGATAGCCCCGCAAACAGACGCCCATAAGCATATTAGGATCTATCTCATCTAATGAGGCTAACAAAGGCCCTGTATCACGACCAGATGTTAAAAAAGCTTCAACGGTTGCATCAAAAGCATCAACTGCGGTTTGATTATCGGTGGTCAAAGCCAGACCACGTTTATCGTATAACAATTTGTGCCTCCCGAGGATCATTAGATTAAACTAATTTAAACAATTGACAGGTTTTACTTTAAAAGGATGCTCGGGAAGCAGCAAACACTATTTTAGTACGCATACGGGAATTTTATTACTTTAAATAGTATAGAGACTAACAAAGGAGACTAATCCATCTTTTTTTGAAAGATACCCTAAAATAACGTTGATTAACGCACCTTATTTGGAAAGTCGCTGTTCTGCTACTTTTTCTATTGTCTCTTTCAAAGACAGATTTTCTGAAAGCAACTTTGTAAAATCAGAGCTATGAAGAATAAGAACTTCACAGAAAGACTCTGCGATAACCGTTGCTGTCCTAGGAGCATTTTTTAACAACGCTATTTCACCAAAAAAGTCTCCAGACCCAAGTACTATAGGGGCCCCATCAGTCTGGACTGCTATGGCGCCTGATGAAATGAAATACATACAATCACCGGGCTCGCCGGCTGTACAAAGAGTTTCTCCAGGGACAATAAGTTGAGGTTTTAAAAGATCGGCTATCGATTGAAGCTTGTCCTTATCTACTCCCTCGAATAGTGGCACCGACGCCACCAATTCCAATTTATCTAAGCCTAAATCCAACTCCGGCTGAATAGAAGATGCCTCTGCGCGTGAGTTAACAGTAGATATTAAATTTGTATAAATTTCGGTACTTATAATAGCGTCGCCGTACAACTCAGAATATTTAGTTAATTCCTGATTTAGCATAATTTTATCAAGATGAAGTGTTTGAACTTTATTGGCATATTCTGGATATTGAGCTCGCAAAGCATTCAAAGCCGCCTCTGTCTTTATAATTCTAGCATCAATAAATTCTGCCAACTTAGAAGAAACCTTTGGGTCAATTAGCGATTTAATCTCATCAATACCTACTTTTTGAATTCTTGTTAGAGCTGCAAGTGTTGTTCGAAGACGCGACCAACGATTTGACAAATTATCACGCAATGGCCCTACGATGCCTAGACGACGCTGAAGCTGCATAGCAAACTGAAACCTCCAGTCAAAACCAAGACTTGCTTCTGAAGCGGTTGTATACCCTTGCGCCCCTTCAGCTTTCACCGAGTCTAGAATATCATCAACCACCGAAAGTAAATCTCGTGAATTAGATGGATCAACATATCCTTTTGAATAATCATTCAGATAATGTTTTCGTTCCTGACCGATCGCTGACATTAACCCCATTTTCAACCAGCCTTCATCATCTATTGGGTCTTGCTTATCGATGGTCTTTTTTATGGCTTCCAATCGATTGTCATAGCCAGATACAGCCTTTTCCGCCACTTCACCAAAAATTACATTATTCTCGGCAATCGAAGGGATACTTGCAGAAATTTCTGACAGTGCCCTCTCTACTGTCCTGTCTCTAATAGCGAGATCATTTTTAGATAGTTTATCGAGGCTAAAAGCCTTCATAACCTGGCCAACAGTGGTCGCGTTTATGAATAAAGTAAACAGAACGAACGCACATACTAAAGCAATAACAAAGTTCTGATTCTCCTGCGATATGGCCTCATTTTCAAAGAAAGCTAGCGCCAATGCGAGTGATACTGCACCTCGGAGACCACCCCACCACATCACTGTTCTAAAACCAAGATTAACAGGAGGACAGATCCCTGTTGAACTTAGGACGGGAAGAATACCATGCGTTAGCAATGCACGAGCCCCAAACCCAACAATAAGTATGGTACCTAGAGTTATCCACATCTCGGGTCCAAAAACGGCGAGGATTGTTGGGACGGCAATGCCAACTAGAACAAATATGAGCGAGTTTGCCCAAAACCCTAAAGTTTCCCAAGTCTCCTGAAGCAGTTCCCAGCCATGGCCAGAAATACTAGTTCTACCATGCGACCCTATCACAAGCGAGGCCGTCACCACGGCCATCACACCCGAAACATGCAGATAGTGCTCCGCTATCAAAAATGCTAAATATGCAAGGGAAATAGTTAAACTGACCTCAACGAGTGCTATTCCCTTAACCTTTGTGATAACCCACGAGAAGAGATGCGCCATCACAAACCCTACAACTATTCCGCCAATGAATACTTTTAAAAACGTTAGGCCGCCAGTCACCAGATCTGCTTCTGCGGTTCCTGCGATCATAGCCGCAAGAATGGTAAATAAAACTATTGCGGTTGCATCATTAAATAAACTTTCCCCTTCTACCAGAATTGCCAATCGTTTAGGGGCTCCTAAGTCTTTAAATATAGCCACGACGGCTACAGGATCGGTTGCAGATAAAATAGCTCCCAAAAGCAAACAAACAACAAATCCCATTCCAGAAACCGCATAAACCGCTCCGCCAATCAAAAACGTAGAGATAAATAAACCTACTACTGCCAGGAATAAAATAGGGCGAATGTCTGATAATAGTTTGCGAACATCGATAGCCAAACTTGCTTCAAAAATCAGCACTGGAAGAAAAACAAAAAATATTACCCCAGATGTAAGATTAAAACTCTCAAAACTATGAAAAAGTTCCCCAACTATCCCTAGTTCTATCTGAGTACCACCTATCAAGCTGTTTAAGAAACCGATGACAATTCCAACTAAGGCAAGCAATACCGTATACGGTATCTTCACCTTCTTGGATAAAGGCAAGATTAATACAGCTATTGTCATTAATCCGAATAATCCTAGAACAGTCGACCAAACATCTTCATGCATTGATTTTCTCCTGTAGCCACATTTATCGTCAACAACTAGCATTCTATTGAATTAGATAAAGGAACCATAATATTATGGTTCCTTATATAGAATAGATTATTTGATGTCATATGCCCAGAACCAGTGACAACTTTTTATGGAATATTAACCGTTCAAGGTTAATTTTTATAGATCAGGCCCATTTCGTGGACAAATAAAACTAAGGATTACTTTTAAGCAAGCTCTATTATAATCCGCTTTCAAGGTAAAAAGGAGGCAAACCCAACGTTTCCTAGTTCGATCAACCTTCTTGTAAACTAATCAACCCTGCTATTTATCAGTAGCTACAAAGACTCCATCCCAATCCGAGCCGGGCGAATTAGCTTTATACTCTTCTATCCTTGCATCAAATAAATCATACAGACCATCAAACTTTTCCCCTGCAGCCGTCCTGGCTTTGGAAACCAGCGATTTGGCTTTTACCCAATTCTGATCCCTATACTCAGAAATTAATTCTGCATGCACGGCGCTCATGTCCTTGAACCATTCCGAGTCTTGGACTTCGGAATTACCAATTAAAGCAAAAATCCGCACTGGAACCGTTTTACCTTTTACTTGTATTAGGTCTAGCTCTATCGTTGCAAATTCTGGTGCTGCTACCTTTGTCGTTTCACTAATAACAATGTCTACTCCATACCCTTTAGATTGGCCTTCAAGCCGGGAGCATAGATTGACATCATCACCAAGAATTGAGTAATCAAATCTCTGATTCGATCCCATATTTCCGACGCAGCATGACCCTGTATTTAATCCAATACCAATTTTCAAAGGACGGAACTCCTTATTATTACTTACTGCTTCCTGCTCTAGTTCCGTATTCAGTTCTTCTAATTTTTCAAACATTGTAAGTGCAGAATTACAAGCCTCTGCAACATGTGTCGGCACGTCAACAGGAGCATTCCAAAATGCCATGATGCAATCACCCATATATTTATCGATAGTTCCCATTCTATCCATAATAACCTGGGTCATCGGGGTGAGAAATTTATTAATCAATTGGGTTAAACCCTCTGGATCATAAAGCTCCGAAATAGACGTGAACCCACGGACGTCACAAAACATAATAGAAATATCTTTCATTTCTCCACCCAGTTTAAGCTGTTCGGGGTCAGATGCTAATTGCTCTACCAGTGCTGGGGATAAATACATACCAAAGGCACCTCTAACTCTTGCCCTCTCCGCTTCGGTCGCCAGAAATATGATTAACGACTGTGTAAGATATATAACCAATATCACTACACTGAAGTAGATTGGATCCAGCAACCAATTGTAAACATCAAATGCATACCAAGCACCGCCGACAACGCCTACAATAGCAGCAAAAGTGAGGACAGCGCACCAGATAGAACCCCATTTCGGCAATAGCCAAATAAGCAACAACCCTAACAAAAAGCTAGCCACAACCTCTAGACCGTGGGCGAAGTCGGGTCTATTGAGGAAATTACCCGTCAGGATTGTTTCCAAAGCCTCTGCATGAAGGCTAACACCGGCCGCAGCTGGATCCAAGGGTGTGGCTCTCAAATCCTTCATTGCCGCCGCAGATGTTCCAATTAGAACGATATGGCCCTCTAGCTTTTCAGCTGGCGCACTACCATCTAACAGTTTCCAAGCTGGAACATAGCGTTCAGGAATATCTCCAGTAAAACGGACCCATATTTGCCCATTTTCGTCAGTTGGAACCTTTACAGCGCCTACCTTGAAACTCACTAGCCCTGTCTCCCCAAAGCCCTCCTCTCCGCTGGCTCCCACTGCCTGTATAATGAAAGTTGAGGCATCTTGGGCAACACGCAAAGACTCGGCTACCAGAGATGGGTAAATTTTATCATTCAATGTCATGAACATTGGAATTCTTCTATACACGCCATCGCTCTCAGGAATAGCATTCAATGCACCATTCCCAGCAACCTTATCCTCAATATTCGATAAAACCTTCATAGCCCCGGCGTAAGCAGGAAGGTAAGGAGCAGCTCTATCTCCATTCTCTGCAAAACCGGCTTTAATAGCAGGAGCAGCCTCTGTTGTCTCACGGCCAGTCATAGCAAACCCAGTCACTACATAAGCGCCATCAACCGTTTGGGCAAATAATTCGTCATTATCCGGTATCTGAAGTAACCCTTCTCGAGCCGCCTCAAATTCCGGTCGTTTGGGGAGCATTTTTCTGAGACTTTCGGGCGACAAGCGATCCGGCTGTGAAAATACCATATCAAAAACAACTGCCGACGCACCCAATTCATTCAATCGAGCCACAATCTCCGCCATAACATCTCTTGGCCATGGCCATTGTCCGATACGACTCAGGCTTTCATCATCTATATCGAGTATCCGAACGGGGATATCATTAGAATATTCTCTAGGTTTTAAACGCTGATATTCATCAAAGACTCGGTGGCGTAACTGCTCTACAAAAGTAGGCTCAATAACATGTAATCCTGTTGATAGAAAAAGGAACAATAAGGGCAAGACAGGTGACCATGGAAATTTTTTCATTTTTTATCGCCCCGGGCTGGCTCGCCCTTCTTTTCTTCCAAAGTTATTATAATGGTCTATGGCAACCTGTTCCATTGCTCTCTGAAAATCTCTTCCTGGAGCGATCCCGCTATTACCTACTACCTTTCGTGCATGTATCATGACATCCGGGTTATTTACCAAGTACGTTAGCCCAGGTGATTCTGCCACGGGTACAAGGTTCGACGCCGAATTTGGCTGTGTCGTCAAAACCACTAGATTAACCATCAACGGAAAAGGTGGGGGCATAGCTTCCATAGGAGGCGTTGGTGGATTGTTTTCTATGATTGGCTGTGATGGTGGCGGATTAGCCTCCGACCCACCGTCACCACCAGGTGGACCTGCAACAACTTCACCAGGTGGACCTGCAA
>QCQB01000073.1 GCA_003212315.1 SAR116 cluster bacterium AG-447-C21
GCCTCTCCTGGCTGAATTTCAACCCAAACTGCTTTCTCCTCATCAATTTTTTTTGATATTGTTTGACCTCGGGTCAGCATATTTTTTTCGCCCCAGGTATCATGATGCTCGACAGTACCAGTAGTCTGGCTACCAGGTAACATTTGCATGCATCCATTTTGACGGGTAGCGGGGGTTAATGCTATCCAAACAGTTAATATATTATCGGTCTCTAATCCCCAGTGAGAAGAATCTTGATGCCATGAGATGAATTTCTGGTCTCCGGGTTCTTTTGGATATAGATGGCTAGTCCAAACCATGATATTTGGTCCTATTAAATCCTCAACCATATCGAGAATAGTTTCATTCCGCATAAGTTCGTTTATCCATGGAAACACCAGATGGCATTTATACCGATATTCATCCCTAACAGGTCCCCCCGACTCTTTTTCGTAATCTTCTAGAGCTTTTAAATACTCGCCTGCCTGCCCCGGTGTTATTACTGTTTTTGGAAATAGCAATCCGTCTTTACGATACGCTTGAACTTCTTTTGTTGTTAGACTAATCGTCATTCCCTACCCCCAAATAATGTAATCATTCCTCAAACAAATTTTTTAAAACTTTACTCTCCTAAAACTAAAACAAACAAAATTAACTGACTGCAGACTTTAAAGTCGATGAAAAAAAGATCAAGCTCTCCAGATTGTGTTCAGTTAAAATCAGGTAGTAGATGTAAGGAAAACTATTAGACTTTGATTTTTTGAATTTCTCCACGGTGGTATTTTGAATTAGACTTTATAACTTATGGACGTTTTCAAACAAATTATGAGGAAGTTAAAATGTCTCGTTTGCAGCATATTGAAGTCAACGAACTAGATCCAAAAGATCGCGATCTTCTCAAATTACCGTTAAATCTTTATCGTAAATTGGTAAACAGCCCGGATAGAGCAAGAACATTTTACACTGCCATCATCTGATATCTAAGTCATATCCGTTGGATTGCTCTATATAACTAAAACCGTTTAGGATTACTGAATTTTAAAATGGACAAGTAAAAATAAGATGTCTGATTCTAACCCGAAACGAGCAAGTGAAAATGAAATTCCTATACTGGACGCACAATCAATAGTTAGTAATTACGATATCAGCCTATTGGCAAAAAGCGTTAGAGAAGCATGCCAAAACATGGGTTTTTTTTATATTAAAAATCATGGCATATCACAAACTATAATCGATGACGCTTTTGAAGCGTCAAAAAAATTCTTCTCTGAGCCAATAGAGAGTAAAATGTTGGTATCAAAGGATAAATTCCATCGTGGCTACTTACCTGTAGGCACCACGCGTTATCCAGGAAAAGCAGCTGACTTGAAAGATAGTTTTGATATAGGAATTGAACTACCTTTATCTCATCCAGATGTTGTTGCCGGATTACCACTACACGGTCCTAATCAATGGCCAAATATAAATGGGTTTCGTGAAGCTGCAGAATTGTATTTCGCGTCTGTAAAGCAATTTGGCTTTGGCTTATTGCGTGTGTTTGCAAAAAGCCTTGAGCTCGAGGAAAGTTTCTTCATTAACTACTACCAAAACCCAACTGTTTTAATGCGTATGCTTCATTACCCTCCACAGGAGCAAGCGCAAGAACCGGAATCTTTCGGTGCATACCCTCACACCGATTATGGAGTAATAACTGTTCTAGCGCAGGACCCTTCTGGCGGATTAGAACTCCAGAAAACAGACGGATCATGGATTACTGCCCCATATGTGCCGGGAACCTTTGTAATAAATATTGGTGACCTGATGGCTCGTTGGACCAACGGATTATACCAATCAAACAAACACCAGGTAGTTAACAGAACGGGTAAAGAGCGGTTCTCCATTCCATTTTTTTTTCAACCCGGATCATCGTGCTGTCGTCGAATGCATACCCAATTGCAATCAACTTAATAACTTGGATGTTTATCCGCCTGTTGTGGCAGGTGAATACATTGCCAACAAAATTAGAACTAACCAGAGTTTTAAGGATTAAATATATAAATAATTAAACTTGCAGCGATGTGAAGCAGGGATCACTAGCTGTAAATTTATAACTTTGTGGGAACAGAAAAAGTATGTCTGCTGAAAGAGATTTGAAATTATTGCCCAAAGCGCACCTGCATATCCACCTCGAAGGTGCCATGCGACCAGGTACCCTTAGCGATTTATGTATCAAATATGGAATTGAGCGCCCAGTCGATACCCGAGGCCAGCAATTTAGAAATTTCAGCGGTTTCAACGCTTTATATAGATCCGCCTGCGATTGCATTCAAACAAAAGAAGATCTCGCCCGGGTTATTCTAGAAGTGGCAGAGGACGCCGCCTCAGAGGGAGTGATTTGGCTCGAACCTGCCTTTGATGCTGACCGTTATAGTATAATGCGTGATGTAATTTCCCATAAGCTATTTAACTCCGCGGAAGAAGGTTGGCAATTCGCTCTTTCTCAAGCCGAACACGTCTCCCAAAAAACAGGTGTTGGTATCGGCTTTATATCTGCAATTGATAGAACACAGCCATTAGAACGCGGAATCCAAAGGGCAGAACTTACCGCAAAGATAGTGAAATCAAGGCAGCATCTAATCCGACTTACTACTGATTATTTTGATGATATACATCCTGGGATCATAGGATTAGGCCTTCATGGTAATGAAGAGGGGTTTGCTCCCGAACTATTCAAAGATGCTTTTCGAATTGGCCTCGATGGAACCGACTTACTCTCACTACCCCACGCTGGAGAGATAGCACCATCTCCTGGCAAAGGCTCTGCTTCGGTAGCCACAGCGTTAGATTTATTAAAGGCAGACAGAATACAGCACGGCGTGCTGGCAATTGAGGACCCAAATTTAATATCAAAGTTAGCCCAAACTAAAATCTGTTTGGATGTATGTCCCTCATCAAATATACAACTGAGTGTGTTTTCCAAAATTAGCGACCATCCACTTCCCGAACTTATAAAGGCTGGAGTTATTTGCACAATTGGGAGCGATGATCCGCTGTTATTCGGCCCCAATCTAGTTGATGAATATCAAATTTGCCGTAAAGAAATGAAGCTGGACGATTCAAGTTTGGCTTGTTTAGCGCGAAATTCCTTTCTATACAGTGGCGCTCCTCGGGAAGTAAAGCAATTCGGGCTATCACAGATAGAAAAATGGTTGAAGGTATAACTGTACTCCCTTAAAATTGTTAATTAACTAATAAAATCATAAGTTATGTATCTGTAAAATCAGCTTTGCAGATAATCCGCTGCCGCTATGGCCGCCTTTGCTCCGTCTCCCATCGATATTATAATTTGTTTATGGGGCACGGTAGTAACATCGCCACATGCAAAAATACCTATTGCAGACGTATTTCCCGAATCATCGATGATAATTTCTCCGTATTTGTTAGTATCCACTATATTTCCTATAAAACTACTGTTTGGAATTAATCCAATCTGTACAAAAATGCCAGACAAGGTTTGCGTGTGGATATCACCAGATCCACGATCACGATATTCAATGCCCGATACCCCGTTTCCGGAGGATATTATTTGGGTGGTTTCAACGCCAGTTTTGATTTTAATATTATCTTTGGTGCCAGCACGGTCGATTAGCACTTGGTCTGCTTTGAGCTCATCAAGGAATTCAAAAACTGTGACAGAATTTGCAATTCCCGATAGATCTATAGAGGCCTCCAGACCCGAGTTTCCGCCGCCAATTACTGCCACATCTTTACCTTTGAAAAATGGACCATCGCAATGCGGACAGTAAGCGACCCCATTCCCTATATTTTCTTCTTCTCCTGGCAAATTTAATTTACGCCATTGCGCACCGGTAGCGATAATTAATGTTTTACTTTCAATCACCTCGCCCGAACTTAAAATAATGCGTTTTAGGTCATTATTCTCAATAGACGAAACAGAAAGATTTTGTTTTACGGTAATTCCATATGTATTCATATGGTTTTGAAGAGCTGTAGAAAGCTCAGGTCCCGTGGTTTTTGGAACCGATATGAAATTCTCAATTCCCATTGTATCTTTTAATTGCCCACCGATTGTTTGGGCTATTAAAGTCACCTTAAAACCTTTGCGCGCTGCATAAATTGCTGCACTGATACCCGCAGGCCCCCCGCCCGCGATAACTACATCCTGCGTTTCAATTGTAGTAGAATTAGAAAGAGACTGTGTATTACTGAATCTTTGCAGCTTTTCAATCAATGTCGCGGTTTCGACGCGACCATTAGCGAAAAGTTCTCCATTCAGATAAACGCTTGGTACTCCACTAATCTTTTTCTCTTTTATAATATTCTGGAATAAACCGCCATCAATCATTTCACTGGTTATATTTTTATTTAACAGCGCAAACTCATTTAAAGCTTGAACAACCTCAGGACAATTCTGACAACCAAGGCTGACAAAAACCTCAAAGTTGAGTGTTTTGTCTATATTTTTAATAATGGTTTGTAGGCCTTGATCTAATTTTATCTCGACACCTCCACTTTGAAGTATAGCCAATATTAAGGAATTGAACTCATGCCCACTTGGAATACCAGAGAAGGTGATGCCCGTTGCTCCGTTATTCGTCTCGATTATAAAGCTTATAGGCCCCTTAACTAATTCTCCAATATCCCTTTCCTCGAATACAATATTATTCGAAGCACTCGCCACAGAGGCAAGAAAATTGGATAATTCTGGACGTTTTTCGTGGTTACCAGTGTTTAGCACCAGTTTTACTTCATGAAGCATTTTATTTGCATAGACGGTAATACTAGCAAGTATATCTTCTGATAACTCTACATTTGCCATAAAAAATATCGTTTTTTTGCTGTGCTAATAAATAAAACTGTTATTTAAATTTTCCCAACAAGATCAAGCGATGGAGCCAAGGTTGTTTCACCTTCTTTCCATTTGGCCGGACAAACTTCCCCCGGATGCTCTCTGATGTACTGTGCCGCTTTAACTTTCTGAAGCAGACTTTCTGCATCACGTCCAACGCCTTCGCAGGTAATTTCCATTACTTTTATAATTCCATCAGGATCGACGATAAACGTCCCTCTTTCAGACCTACCTTCATTTTCCCGCAAAACCTCAAAGTTTCTTGATATTTCAAAGGTGTTATCACTAATCATGGTGTATGCAATCTTTCCGATTGCTTCCGATGAGTCATACCATGCTTTATGACAGAAATGACTGTCCGTCGAGACCGAATAGATATCAACTCCTAGCTCTTGGAATTTTTTATAATTTTCGGCTAGATCTTCCAGTTCAGTTGGGCAAACGTAAGTAAAATCCGCTGGATAAAAAAAGAAAATATTCCATTTACCCCTCATTTCTTCACTTCTGACTGATATGAATTCTTTATGGCCTGGCTTAAAGGCAGCAGCATGAAACGGTTTCATTTCGGTATCGATTAAAAGCACTTAACTCTCCAGTGATTGAATTCTAGCCCCTATAATGGAACTTGTAATGATAATTAGTCGCATTCTAATTTAGCAAAACCTCTAGTTACTTGCAAATAGAAATTACCGGTGAGCCAATTCCAGGGGAAACGGAATCAGGGCGGCTCACCGGTTTCTGAGAGGTAAACTAGGATTGGTTTTTACCTCGCATTTTTAACTCAAGTAAGGGTCAACTGTATTTAACCAGCGCCCCAATAAAGTGACCGGTGAGATCAGACTAGGGGAAAAAGGGAAACGCTGATCTCACCGGGCGGCCAAAGTAAAATGTCATCTTCATCCTACTCGCCAATCATTGAACTGTTTTATGCAATGGAACATTAGGCAACTTGGGAACGTGAATATCTACATTATCCAAATCAAAATTTATAAACTCGTTCCTTAAAGCTATGTATAACCCAACTCCTTCCATGGCATCCGCTATCTTTTGAACCTCCATTAAAGACTTCCTCGCTGCTGCTGGAGGTAACCAACTACATAAACGCCGGAAAGCCCATTCTGACTTACCTTGTTGAGCAAACGAAATTACTGCGATAAAATCTAATTCAGCATCACCTAAAACTTGGCAACACAAATATCGGACATCTAGTGCTTGGTGGGCGGAAGTAGCCGTAACAAGCATTAACTCATCAAAGGCGATAGAAGTATCTTGAATACCTGCACAAACAAATCCTTTTTGAATGTCCAGCATAGGGTTCCTTTTTGATTTTAGTGCATCAACCCATGCTCTTATTGAGAAAACTATAAGATTTTCTGATGTGGTTAATTGGCTCACCCGAACTTCACCATCACCAGCTTTTAATGATTTATATTGTTCAGTGATATCCAAATCTCTAGAGCCCTTAGTTTCCATTATTAGCAACTTTCGAATCAGATTTTAAGTTCGAAAAGTTTTTAAACTGCTCACCGACCATTTTCACAGGGCGAACAAATCGGTTCTTGCTCTCCGCTTCACAGTGTCTTAAAAACACATTAGATAACGAACAAAAAGTGCGGCTATCCCTGATGGCCCCCGGCTCTTCTTTGAAGAGTAAATGCCAATCATCACTGCTTATAAATCTGAAAATCATTGGAAAGGTCTTCCGTCTTCAAGACAGATTTCATTTGAGAGCAAGTTGGTTCTAGCTATTTCAGACAAAATATTTGCTCTGTTATTTAGATCTTGTTTTTCCGCGCTCAGCCAAGCACCTATAAATCGTCCTTCAGGACCCGGGACCTGTTCTCGCTGCTCCAATTTTTCGATCAAAGAGTTCGCTCTTTGAAGCATTTGCTCAATTATTATCCTTGCTACCGTTGCAGGAACTAAATCAAGGCTTCTTAATTGTACTAATTCCAACAACCTCGAATATCGAATTTCAGTATCGCGGTCTCTTAGTCGGAGTAAAAGCGACGAAAATTCTTCCAAACCGGTTTTTGTGATCTGAAGGCGTTCTCCATTCAACGCTGAATGCTGAATTTCAAGAAAGGATTTACTAATCAAGTCTTCAACTGCCTCGCACAACACGTCCCCCGTCGGAGACCAGTATTCGCTCGCTATATCCTTTACTACCGATATAATATCAGTATACGCGACGTTTTTCCGAGCCACTATCGATAAGATAACTAAATCTGCTAAATTAGAACTCACAGCTGCCTCATTGCGAATTAATCTTAATTGCAATTATACAACATAAATCACATTATGCAACTGCGAATCA
>QCQB01000074.1 GCA_003212315.1 SAR116 cluster bacterium AG-447-C21
GGTCTTGATGAATACTGAGCGAGCTTTGTTGTGAGGATGATCCATTAACTCATCTAGATTGAGAACAGGTGCAAAACAAATATCAAGTTCGCCCATGATAGATGTCCATTCGGATCGGGTTTTCTTCTTGAATTTCTTCGATAATAGGCGTTTTTGCTCAGGCCAGCTGTCGTGATCCCATTGCCTATCCCATATAGGTTCTTTTAATTTTAATGTTTCCCGCAGCAAATTATAAAATTGTGGCTCTAGAGATCCTATACAAATCCATTCATCATCCGCGCATTGATATGTTCCATAAAAGGCTGCACCTCCATCTAGCCAGTTTTCACCCCGAGGATGCCCCCAGGTGCCAGAGTTCTTTGCCATAAGAATGCCAGCCATCAACAAGGCGGATCCCTCTAGCATCGATGCGTCGATGACTTGCCCTTTGCCCGACGTCCTAGATTCTAGTATTCCGCAAACGATACCAAAAGCGAGCATCATGCCGCCCCCGCCAAAGTCACCTATTAAGTTTAGAGGGGGGACTGGGCCCCGTTCCTTATCTCCTATAGCTCCCAGAGCACCAGCTAAGGCTATATAATTAATATCATGTCCAGCGACCTTTGAGAGTGGACCATTTTGTCCCCAACCGGTCATGCGGCCAAATACCAATTTCTCATTGTCCTTGAGACAAAGTTCAGGGGCCAGTCCAAGTCTTTCCATAACACCTGGCCTAAAGCCCTCAACCACAGCATCTGCTTTTTGAATGAGCCGTCGGGTTGTGGCTACTCCCTCTGATGTTTTTAAATCTAAGGCGATTGACTTTCGTCCACGATTCAATATGGCGGCCTCGTTGGTTCCTCCTACTTTGTTACCCCCTGGTCGGTCAATTCGAATTATTTCTGCCCCCATATCTGATAAAATCATACAGCAATGCGGTGCGGGGCCAATGCCAACCATTTCGACTATCTTTATTCCTTTAAGAGGCCCCATTTGAAATTCCTTGTTCGACAACAGTTTTCGATGCTAGCAATGATTACGTATAATTGCACTCTGTCAAAGGTGTTTCTCTTAAGATCGTTTTTATCAGGACTGTGGTGATGAATAATATGAATAATAAACCTAGCCATCCTGGCGTTTTTGCGCAAAAAACCCCAAACAAGCCAGCTATAATTATGGGTGGATCTGGGCAACAAATAAGCTTTGGCGAGTTCGAAGAAATATCCTGTCAAATAGCACATATGATGTGTCAAAATGGTTTAAGTAAAGGCGACCGTGTTGCTGTATTATTGGAAAATCACCCTCTGTATATGCCGATAGCTTGGGGGGTATTTAGAGCTGGATTACGGTTTGTTGCCGTTGCCACGCATCTAACTCAAAAAGAGATAGATTATATCTTAAATGACTCTGGTGCGGCTTTGTTCATCACCTCAAAGGCTATGGAAAAAACTGTTTTGTCCCTAAAGATGAAAAATATTTCATCTAAAAATAGATTTGTAACTGATGGAGAAATACGAGGATTTAACAATTTACAAGAGAGACTATCAAAACAGGAAAAAACAGAAACCATTGACGAGGTTGAGGGTATTGAGATGCTATATTCGTCAGGCACGACTGGGATGCCAAAGGGTATTCTAAAGCCTATGCCCACGGGAACCTTCGGTGTCCCTTCAGACGGCTACAAGTTAACTGCTAAAATATATGGCTTTGATGAGAAAACAGTATATTTATCGACGGCCCCACAATACCATGCCGCACCATTATTATTTTCATTGCGGACGTTACGGTTTGGGGCAACGGTCGTCATAATGGAAAAGTTTGATGCAGAAACCTCCCTCAGACTGATACAAAAATATAAGATAACTCACAGTCAGTGGGTTCCAACTATGTTTATTCGTTTACTGCAGTTACCAGAACACACACGGCTTAAGTACGATCTTTCAAGCCTCAATTGCGTCATTCACGCGGCAGCACCTTGTCCAGTTGAAATTAAACAGCAAATGCTGAATTGGTGGGGACCGATCATCTGGGAGTATTATGGTGGTTCCGAAGGTAACGGGCTCACAGTCATTGATAGTGAGGAATGGTTGCTTCAAAAGGGTTCTGTCGGCAGGGCTAAGATTGGACGCATAAGGATTTGTGGGGATGACGGTGAGGAGCTTGCGGTAGGAGAAACGGGACTTATTTATTTCTCGGAAGGACCAGTATTCGAATATAATAACGATAGAATTAAGACTGCAGAATCACGTAACCAATATGATTGGAGCACTATGGGTGATATCGGTCATATAAATGAGGACGGTTATCTTTTCATTACCGACCGAAAAGCGAATATGATTATCTCTGGCGGTGTTAACATATACCCTCAGGAATCCGAAAATAGATTGTTGTCTCACCCTGAAATTAGAGATGTAGCTGTGATAGGGGTGCCTAATTCTGACTTTGGTGAGGAAGTTAAGGGAATTGTACAATTAATTAATCCAGAAAAAGCGGGGAAGGACCTGGCGCAAGAGTTAATTGAATTTTGCTGGGAAACAGTAAGTAAAATCAAAAGCCCGCGCTCGATTGATTTTGTGACGGATTTACCCCGTCGGGAAAACGGTAAGCTGTACAAAAAACTTTTAAAACAGCAATATTGGAAATAGATCAATAGTTGGCTAAAATTTTACTGCCAGAGGTATTTTTTTGATTGATCTCAGGATTCTACAGTAGCAGCCTCTATTTCATAATAATTATCTAGATCTATTATATCTTCGATCTCTTGTCGCACATCGACCATCTGCTGTGCGGTTATCGTTTTATAATCTCCTGTTTGTCTCAGTTCTCTCAACATGTCTCGCTGCGCGGCAAAAGCGGCGGCGATAACAACTTGCGCATCGATGCACATTGCATAACCTAGTTCTTGAAGTTCTTGGCGGGAGAATAACGGCCTGCCATCCCTATTTCCTCTGCTCTGGACATATACTAGCGGAATATTACACACTTTTGGTGCTTCCTTTGTCTCTTGGGCGGTTCTTGGGAAAATTAATCCTAAATCGGCTCCTGCTTCAGCAGCAGAGTTAATTCTGTGACTGGCCTCTTTTAGTCCCATTTCTCGGCAGGTATCCGACCGTGCAATGATAAGAAAATTTGGGTCAGTCTCGTCACGAGCTCTGCAAGAGTACTCGATTTTAGTTACAAAATCAGCGGTGGAGATCGCATGGACTTGGTATTTATGGTAATGTGCTCTTTTAGGAAAAAATTGATCCTCTATGTGAATGCCTGCAATCCCGGCGCGGATAAACTCCCTAACTGTTCGCATTGAATGAAGCGGTTCACCAAAACCAGCACCGGCATCGGCTAATACAGGTATGGATACAGAATTAGCAACTTCAGAGGCAATGTTGACCTGCTCGGTGAGTGTTAATAAGGGTTCGCTAATAGCTTTTGACGCACCAGAGACATATCCTCCTACATAAGTGGCTTCAAACCCAGCTTGCTCAACTTGTCGGGCACTAAGTGGATCGTAAACCGACGGCAGATGAAGAAAAGTTCCGGAGTTTATCAGATTACGTAACGTTTCGGTGTTTTTCATTATTACCTCTGCTTTCCCGACAAACGACATTTGATATGTTTTTGACAGATGTCCAAACCAACAATAGATACTATAGAATTATGGTTTCATTATATTAACTTTTGATCTTGTATAATACTGCATTATATAAGAGGAATATTTAACTTAACCAAAGTCGGTATCACCGTTAGAGAGTAGCGCCAATGCGCATAAATTTTAATACAGATCCAGAAAATTATAAACACTGGAAAATTAATGTCGTTGGAAAACGAGCCAATTTGATAATGGACGTTTCGGAATCTGGAGGTCTATTTGCGGGATATGAACTGAAGCTAAATTCATATGATCTTGGGGTGGATATCGAGTTGCATGATGCCCTTCAACGATTACGCTTTGAACACCCAGAAGTTCAGGTAGTCGTTTTGAGTTCAGGCAAACCAAAAGTTTTTTGTGCTGGGGCTAATATCAAAATGCTGGGTGGGGCAAGCCACGGGCACAAAGTAAATTTCTGTAAATTTACAAATGAAACAAGAAATTCAATGGAAGATGCTAATGATAACTCTGGACAGCGCTATATTGCTGCAGTTGGAGGTGCATGTGCGGGCGGGGGGTATGAATTGGCGCTGGCAACAGGTCATATTATTTTAATAGATGATGGTTCATCTGGTGTGTCGTTGCCTGAAGTTGCCCTGCTTGCTGTGCTGCCCGGCACTGGGGGTATTACGAGGGTAACCGATAAGCGTAAAGTTCGCAGGGACAGGGCAGATATTTTCTGTGCGACTGAGGAGGGGGTGCGGGGCAATCGAGCTTTAGAATGGAATTTAGTGGATGAATTAGCTTCCCCATCGTCGTTTGAAGAAACACTATCATCGCGTGTGGAATCAATGGCATCTGCGTCAGATCGACCGGTAGATGAGGTAGGCGTGACTTTGAATCCTATTAAGTTAGAAATAAAAGAGGATCGATTATCATATTCGAGCTTAGAAGTTGAGATTAAGCGGGCTGAGTCCGTCGCAGAACTTTTGATCAAGGGTCCAACGGGAAAAACACCTGCAAATATAGAGGAAGTAATAACGATGGGGGATGAGTTTTGGCCCCTTAGGTTGGCCAGAGAGTTAGACGACGCAGTTCTTCAACTTCGTTTTAATGAAGAAGAGATCGCTGTGATGGCTTTCAACTCCATCGGTTCTGATGCGGCGGTGAAAGAACATTGCGATTTTTTGGAGGCCCATAAGTCCCACTGGCTCATCAGGGAACTAATTTTGTTTTGGACGCGTGTTCTAAAAAGGGTAGATCTCACCTCAAAAACTATTATTACAAAGATAACACCGGGGAGCTGTTTTGTTGGTTTCTTAGCGGAATTGGTGTTTGCAGCGGATCGCTCTTTCATGGCTGATGGTGTTTTCGATGGAAATAATTATGGTGAAGCTTCACTGCTGCTAACTGCAGCGAATTTTGGCCGTCATCCTATGTCGAACCAGATATCCCGTCTAGCTACTCGGTTCCTCGCTGACACATCATGGGAAAAAACATTAAGACCAAATATAGGTATAAATCTAAAGGCCGAGGCTGCAGATGATTTAGGTTTGATTACAGCTATATATGATGAAATTGATTGGGAAGAGGAAATTCGTTTGTTTGTTGAGGAGCGCGTTAGTTTCTCTCCGGATGCATTAACTGGTTTAGAGGCTAATACTCGATTTGCCGGTCCAGAAACTATGGAGACAAAGATTTTTGGTAGATTGACGGCGTGGCAGAATTGGATATTCCAAAGAGCTAATGCTGTGGGTGAAGCTGGCGCTTTGAGCCGGTATGGTTCTGGGAAAAAAGTAAATTTCGATCGAAAGAGAGTATAATTAACCGAACGTCAAGCGGTTAACATTGGAGATAAATTGGAGAGATAAGATGCCAGATACTATGGCTGTTGATTATACCACATCAATCCCGAATAACGTTGGCCTATCTGAAGACCGTCGCGTCCTTAAAGCATTGGAGAAATGGCATCCAGGTTACCTCGACTGGTGGAAAGAGATGGGACCAGAAGGTTTTCAAGAATCATTGGTTTATCTTCGCACCGCCGTCGGTGTCGAAACTGGAGGGTGGGCCAAATTTGATTATGTAAAAATGCCTGAATATCGTTGGGGCATATTACTGGCGCCGCAAGATAAGGAAAGATTAATTGGTTTCGGACAACATAAAGGGATGCCCGCCTGGCAGGAGGTTCCAGGAGAGTATAGGGCGATGCTTCGGAGATTGTGTGTTATCCAGGGAGACACAGAACCGGCTTCAGTAGAACAACAGAGACATTTGGGTGCAACAGCCCCCTCGCTATACGATATGCGAAATCTATTTCAAGTTAATGTCGAGGAGGCTCGCCATCTTTGGGCAATGGTATATTTGCTTCAAAAGTATTTTGGGAAAGATGGAAGGGAAGAAGCGGATGGTTTGCTGAGACGACGCTCTGGTGACGTCGATCAACCGAGGATGTTAGGCGCTTTTAATGAGGTGACCCCTGATTGGTTAAGTTTTTTCATGTTTACCTATTTCACAGATAGAGATGGTAAGATGCAGCTGGAAAGTCTAGCGCAATCAGGGTTCGATCCATTGGCTAGGACGACGCGGTTTATGTTAACGGAAGAGGCGCATCATATGTTTGTTGGCGACTCTGGCATAAATAGAGTTATTAAACGAACATGCGAAGCAATGATAGCGGCTGGCATACATGATCCATACGACATCAATGCAGTTAGATCACTTGGTGTAATTGATCTTCCAACATTACAAAAAAAAGCTAACTTACATTATTCACTGTCCTTGGACTTATTCGGCTCTGAAATTTCAACAAACGCTGCAAATGGCTATACGAATGGTCTTAAGGGGCGATACCGTGAAGATAAGATCGATGATGATCATCAGTTATTAAATGACACGTACCCAGTTTTG
>QCQB01000075.1 GCA_003212315.1 SAR116 cluster bacterium AG-447-C21
CCCTCGACCGACCATTTTACCTGCTAAAATACGGTCAATCGCGTCGGAAAGTTGGTCGAAAGTCAAAACCTCTTCCAGAACTGAGAGGTCCATCAGCCATTCTCCACCCAGCTTTCTCCAAATAACTTCTTTCTCTTGGATCGGCAACTGAACAGAGTCGACGCCCAATAAATTCACATTACGTAAAATAAATGGCAACACAGATGCATTGAAAGAAGGTGATGCAACCAATCCACAAGCGGCCAAACTGCAACCATATCGTAGGCCTTTCAAACCATTAAATAGTATATCTCCTCCAACCGTGTCCACAACGCCACCCCATTTTTCTGCTAATATTGGTTTGTTGGCTCCTTCCAACGCTTCCTCTCTCGTGATCACATGAGTCGCGCCAAGACCTCTCAACCAATCTGCCTTATCTGGTTTGCCCGTAACTGCTGTGATCTCGTAGCCTAACAACGAAAGAAGTTTTACGGCAACCGATCCCACGCCTCCCGACGCCCCGGTTACAAGTACTGGGCCCGACTTGTTACTCATCCCGGCCTCTTCAAGCTTTTGAATACATTCAGCAGCGGTAAATCCTGCCGTACCAATAACCATGCTGCTATGTAATGTTAAACCAGATGGGCATTTGACAGCCCAATTTGCCGGAACCCGTATTCGTTCTGAAAATCCCCCAGGAGTTCCCATTCCCAAATCGAAACCAATCACAATAACTTCATCCCCAGAATTAAAATCTGGGTGGTCCGATTCCAAAACTATGCCCGCTGCATCAATCCCCGGCGTATGAGGATAATTGCGAGTAACCCCTGGGTTGCCAGTGGCAGAGAGCCCATCCTTATAATTCATTGAGGAGAATTTAACCGAGATGAGAAGTTCACCCTCTGGCAGATCACTTTCTGATCGTTCAACGATACTCCGTTCAAAACCTACATCTGTTTTTTCCACGAGAAACGCTCTAAATCCCATGATTAACTCCACTTTAATTAAATATTCAAAATTCTCGTGTTTACATCATTCAAACTAATAAAGCTTATGACAAATCTCAAAATCAATTTTTTCTGTAAAAATTGGATAATGGAAATAAAATAGCGAAAAAAGCTGCAAGGGTCGCTACGATCGTTGGACCCGATGGTGTATCAAATTCAAAGGAAAAATAAATTCCCGAAACTACTGAAATTGATCCAATCAGACACGCACATATTGCCATTACCTCGGGAGATCGAGCGAGTTGCCGGGCAGCAGCAGGTGCTATTACAAGCATTGAAGCAATGAGAAGTATTCCAACTATTTTAATGGAGACAGCAACAACTATCGTCATCAAAAACATTAAAAGTATTTCTAAACGCGGAACACGAACGCTCTCCGCCAATGCTAAATCTTCATGGATCGTCATTAAAACCAGGGAGGACCAATTCAAGGCCAGTGCAATTATTACAAATCCTCCTCCTATACCCAGCCACCAAAGTTGTTCATCCCCCACAGTCAAGATATCCCCAAATAGGTAACCATGTAGGTCAATTCTCTGCTCTAAAAGCGTTATCGTTATTACGCCAATTGCCAGGGCTGCATGTGCCAATATTCCTAACAGTGTGTCAGTAGCAAAAACTCTCTTTTTTTGTAACCAAACGAGAAACACAGCAAAGCAAATACTACTTATCATTACAGCCAAATTATGACTGATATTCAACATTACCCCCATTGCTATCCCCAATAAAGCACTGTGGGCAAGTGAGTCTCCAAAATATGCCATTCTTCGCCAAACAACGAAACATCCCATAAAACCTGCAACGAGGGCTACTATTATACCAGCAATTAAGGCTTTAAAAATAAACGCGTCAATCATGGGTGTGGCCTTCATGCGTATGATTATGACCATGCTGATAAACTGCCATCATTTCGGCCATATCATTTCCAAACAGTGATACAAATTCTGGATCTTTTGTAACAATCTGAGGCTCACCTGAACAACAAATATGATGAAATAGGCAAACCACTTTTTTCGTAGTAGCCATTACCATATGAAGATCATGGGAGACCATCAAGATACTCAAAGAGCGACTTTGGTAGATCCGTTCCAGGAGTCTATAGAAGGCTAACTGGCCAGATATATCTAAATTCTGCGCTGGTTCATCGAGAACTAAAAGCTCGGGATTACCAATTAAACTCCGAGATAATAATACCCTTTGGCGTTCGCCGCCAGACAAGACATGGAGTGGTTTTTCCAATAAACTTTTAATATTCGTCTCATCTGCAATCTTTTTAATTTCTTCTTCTTCTACTTTTTTTCTTAACGTCAAAAAACGTTTCGTAGAAATGGGTAGCGTCTGTTCTGATAAAAACTGTTGCGGAACATAACCAATCCTTAGATTAGGAGCTCTATTGATAATACCTTTTTCAGGTTTATAAAATCCCATAAGACACTTCAAAAGCATCGACTTTCCAGCGCCATTCGGTCCCAAAATCGTTATAAAATCATCAGAATTTACTGAAATAGAAACATTATCAAGGATATCTTTATTATCACGTGTGACCGTTATATTGGAGGCTGAGATAATATCCGTCATTACTCAGATCTGTTTAAGCATTCAGTACAATGCCCAGAAATTTCAAGAGTTGTATTCTTTGCAACAAATTGGTTTTGCTTCGTTGTGGCTTGAATAATCGCGGTAATATTTGGGTCGCAACACTCACTAATATTTTTGCAGTCATCGCAAATTAAAAAATAACACTCTTGGTGCCTTAATGGATGAGAGCACCCCACAAAAGCATTAAGGCTCGCAACTTTATGGATAAAACCATTTTTGATTAAGAAATCCAATGCGCGATAGACTGTTGCAGGTTTCGCTGAAGGATTGGTTTGCTGCAATTTATTCAGCAAATCATATGCCTTTTGAGGACCATGTCCTTCCCATACCATCCTTAATATTTCTTTTCTTAAATCAGTAAATTTCAACTGTTTTTGGGAACAAATACGATCAGCCATCTCAATGGCAGTTAAAATACATTCTTCGTGGTCTTCACAATGGATCATTCAAGTATCCTTAAAAGAGCAACTGCATTAAAGTACCCAATTGCTAACAATGTTACAATATAACATCCCAGAAAACGTACTTTATTTTTTATATTCGGGTGTTTCTCGATCCAGAATTCGTTTCATAGCCGCAAAGTGATAAGTTGCCTGATCATCTCTGTCATTTTGCATCTGCTCAAATGTATTTTGGGCGATATCGTGAGGTATCATCTTAAGAGTTTTTCCAGAAGAAAGGGCAGTTATTTGCGCACGACATACCTGCTCCAAATAGTAAAGATCATTAAACGCGTGCGCGACACTCTTACCAGCAATTATTACACCATGGTTTGCCAAAAACAGTATACGTTTTTCACCTAATGCTTCAGCCAACCTGTCCCCCTCGGTTCCATCCAATGCAAGCCCGCCAAATTCATCATGGTAAGCTATTTGACCATAGAATTTGAGTGCTCCTTGAACCGCCGGCTCCACTCGGGTATTTTCAAGCATACTTAGAGCTGTGGCATACCTCATATGCGTATGTAAGACGCAGAACGCGTCTGGACACATCTTATGAATTCGAGAATGAATAAAAAAAGCAGTAGCCTCTGGCGGGGCGCTATTGCCGAGAACTTGGCCATCAAAGTCGATTTCTACTATATCACTAACACAAACCTCAGCCCAATGGATACGATGCGGGTTTATTAAGAAAGTATTTTCCGAGTTTGGGTTTAAACAGCTAAAATGGTTATCTACCCCCTCACTAAAGCCTAAACGTTCTGCTGTTCTCAACACTGCTACTAAGTCAAGCTTGCTTTCTTTAGTTTTATCCATTTTCCTTTACTTACAAATTATTTCGTAGACGGTCTTTATTATTTTAAGGTTTTGTTTAGTAGATTTTTTATAATTCAGATAACAATCTCTTTAAAACCTTTAACTCTTCCATTACTTCCTTAATTTCATTTTTATCTTGCATGGAAAAACTTCCCGTTTCAATTCCGGATGCTGCTGGCACCAAATTGCGTTCCGTATCCATCTGATTTGATGTTGTTTTTATCAGGCCATCTTTTAAGAGTCGTTGCACTCCCTTAATAGTGTAGCCATCACTATAGAGAAATTGTCTGATTGTTTTTAATAATGTAACATCTTCAGGCCGGTAATAACGGCGTCCCCCGCCTCTCTTTAACGGTTTTATCTGAAGAAATTTTGTCTCCCAAAACCTCAATACGTGAGCGGGAACGTCTATCTCATTTGATACCTCGCTGATGGTCCTGTAGGCTGATCGGGATTTACCATTACGCCGTAGATTACCTGTTCCACTCGTTTCCATTGCCATTAGTGACAGTCCATTTAGTAAATCATTTCACTTTTATGTTTTGGGATTAATCCTATTTTTTAAAACGTGTGAGGGCTTAAATATTATGACTTTTCTTGGAAGAATTGGCACTTCTTCGCCAGTTTTTGGGTTTCTACCCATGCGTTGGGATTTCTGTCGAATAGAAAAACTTCCAAACGAAGAAATTTTAACCGTTTCTCCATCTGAGAGTGCATTAACCATTTCCTCAAGCACCGCCTCTACAAGATCCGCAGATTCGTTTCTTGATAGTCCAACTTCTTCATATACCGCTTCACTCAATTGAGCTCGAGTTATAGTATCACCCGCCATTGTCACCTCGCAAATGCCACGGTGTTAAAGTAACGTGTTAAGATAAATACGTCAAACATCTATTAAAAGGACAATTTATAATTTTTGATTTGATCAAATATCAAACAGGTTGGCCTATCTTTACTAAACCCGATCCCCACGCAAGTCCACCTCCAATTGCTTCAAACAAAACTAAATCGCCACTTGAAACCCTACCATCATTGATTCCCTCGGAAAGAGCTAGAGGAACAGAAGCCGCTGATGTATTTGCGTGCCGTTCTATACAACAGATCACCTTGTCTAAGGGCAAACTCATTTTTTTCGCCATACTTTCTATTATTCGACGATTTGCCTGGTGTGGAACTAACCAATCTATATCGGATGGAGAAAGCCCATTAAATTCTAACGCTTCATCTATCACCTCGCCCAGTTTTGATACCGCGTGTTTATAAACCTCTTTTCCAGACATCCGCACCTGACCCACAGTGCCAGTACTCGAAGGACCACCATCTACATATAATATATCACGCTGCCTTCCATCCGAATGTAGATGGGTTGATAAAACTCCGTAACTTGCTACCTCATCCGTATTTTCATGACCACATAACACCACGGCACCAGCTCCATCTCCAAAAAGCACACAAGTAGATCGGTCATTCCAGTCTAATAGTCTGGTGAATGTCTCTGCACCAATAACTAAGGCATTATTTGATTGTCCTGTTTTTATAAAATTATCAGCTATAGTCAGCGCATAAATAAAACCAGCACAAACCGCTTGTATATCAAAAGCTACCCCCTTGGTTATGCCCAGAGCGGCCTGAACTTTAGTAGCGGTAGAGGGGAAAGTTTCGTCGGGTGTCGTTGTAGCTACCACAATTAAGTCGATCTGATCTCTTGCCATATTAGCTTTTACCAAAGCATCATGAGCCGCTCTTATTGCTAGATCCGATGTAAACTCGCCATCGGCCGCGATATGGCGCTGTCTAATGCCAGTACGCTTGATAATCCAATCATCTGATGTGTCGACTATTTTGGCTAATTCACTATTTTCCAAAATTCGTTCCGGCAAATATGCCCCACACCCTACCAAAAGGGAACGCCTAGAATTCATTTAGATATCTTTTCACTAATAATTTATTTACCATCTTTATCATGAAGAATACCAAGTTCATTTCTTACCTTTTCTAAAAAACCATACCTCGCCATATCGGCTGCAACACCTATGGCATTTGCAAAACCCTCGGAATCAGTTCCACCATGGCTCTTGACAGCAATGCCATTTAAACCAAGAAAAACAGCGCCATTATATCGGCGAGGGTCCATACGTTCTCTCAACTGTCGGATTGCACTCTTACATAAGAAATAACCTATTTTCGTAAAAATTGTAGATTGAAAAGCACCTCTTAAGAAATGTGTAAACATAACAGCCGTACCTTCTGCAGCTTTTAAAGCCACATTACCTGAAAAACCATCGGTAACAACTACATCCACCGTACCAGCCGTAATATCGTCTCCCTCTATAAATCCCATAAATTTCAGAACGTTACTCAATTCTCTCAGAGTCGTAGCAGCCTCTCTCAGTTCTTCGTGTCCTTTTTGTTCCTCTGAGCCCACATTTAAAAGACCAACTGATGGATTTTTCAGTCCCAAAACGATTCGAGCAAATATTTCTCCCATTACAGCAAATTGGACGAGATTATTAGCATCACATTCTATATTTGCCCCCAAATCAAGCATACAACTTTCGCCTTTTAATGT
>QCQB01000076.1 GCA_003212315.1 SAR116 cluster bacterium AG-447-C21
ATGCAACCGCTTTGCAAATTAGAGGGACAAAGAGCAACCCAGGCAGTAACTTCCTCGGCATCATCGAGTCCCCAATATGTAAGATCCTGATGCCAACTTACAACATGCGGAGTATTTGCTTCCTTAATAAATAAACCGCCACTCCAAACCAATAAATCAGGTCCTAATATTGGCTCTACAGCTTTAATAAGATTTTCATTGCGAATCAATTGATCGAAAGACGGAATAAGTCTATCGGGATACGATCGTATCAAAGCAAGTTTTTCGGGATCATTTGCGGTTTCATCCTCTGCCTTTTCAAGGTCTGCTCGTATTTTTTTTGCTTCGTTCTCACTGACTGCATTTATTGGGAAAACAAAGCCGTCTCTGGAATAGATATCTTCAATCGTCTCTATGGTTACAGACATCACAACACCTCCTAACACCCAACGTCTCCACCTTATTCTTTTTATTTAAAACAGAACGGTCAAACGGGCTTTTTGCTTATGCATACCAACTTTAGATAGTATCTTGTCAATTAGCAGATTATTATCAAAGAACGATTAAAAGAAAGCCAGTAAAAAAGTCAATACAAGCTGCAAGATAATGAATTTGAGGAGATACTTTGAATAACATCCATTCCCCACTGACAGAAGTTCGAAAAAATCTTCGGATAAATTGGTATCGATGCCCAATAGACCCCAAGACATTCAGAGAACTAATGCAACCAAGTGATTTTCAAGGTTTTATTCAAGCAGGCGGGCATCTTTTTATTTTTCTTATTACAGGAGGGTTAACCCTCTATTTTGCGGCAGAGAAATTATGGCTAGAATTTTTGGCATTCCTTTTCCTTCATGGTACATCAGCTTCATTTTTCAAAGGTATCGCCGCGCACGAATTGGGACATGGAACCATTTTCAAAACTAAAGCGCTAAACAGAATATTCTTGCGCATATACAGCATCATCAGTTGGCATAATCACCATGAATATGCAATGAGCCATACATATCATCATAGATATACGTTGCATCCTGAGGGAGATAGAGAGGTTGTTCTTCCACTTGAAATATTAATGGGGAAGCCGCTTTATTTGCTTCAAATCTTCACATTTAATATTACTGGTGGACCAGTCACCAGCGGTATAATTCCAATTATTAAAGGAACTTTTCAAACTGCATTTGGAGGGAACGGCGCATCGGTAATAAGTGGAGAATGGAGCAATGCGCTCTACACTGCCCACCAAAAAGAGCGTCCTCATGCAATAAAGTGGGCGCGGTTGATAATCTTTTTTCACGCGTGTATTTTACTTTTGGCTATCTACTCTGAAAACTGGGCCCTTCCACTGGTATTATCAACCCAACAATTCACAGCTAACTGGTTGAAACACTTCGTAGGGTTACCCATGCATTGTGGATTGCGCAGTGACGTTGCAGATTTTCGAAAATGCGTACGTTCAATTACGTTAGATCCAATTTCAGAGTTTTTATATTGGCGAATGAACTGGCACTTAGAGCACCATATGTTTGCTGGAGTACCTTGTTATAATCTTAAGAAGCTACATAAAGCCGTTGCTGATGACATGCCGAAAGTAAGGACTTTTTTTGGCGCATGGAAAGAGATGCTAGAGATCAAACGCCGACAGCAACTAGACCCAAATTATGAATTTGATACCCCTGTCCCCAACACCAATAAAACCCGATGGGGCAAAAAAATGGCTCATACAGAATCTATTGGAGACCTCGCTCCTTCTAGCCTCAGATAGATACGGTATACGCGTAGCTCGTAAAAATCTAATCAAACACAAATTTTGGCGGATGAGCCGCTATCACATCTTCATTAAGTTGTGCTCCCCATCCAGGGCCCGGGGGAATTTGTACACATCCAGACTTTATCTCTGGTTTCCAAGATAAGATGTCATCCTTCCAGGGGACATCGTCTATATCTATTTCCATAACACGAAAATTTGGGAGAGCAGTGCAAAAATGAGCGCTCATCAGACTGGATAAGTGCCCGTAGAAATTATGTGGGGCACAATTGATCTCATAAGCTTCCGCCATCGCTGCTATCTTCAAACCCAACCAGGCGCCATTCCAAGGTATATCGATAATGGCAATATCCATTGAAGCATTTTCAAAGAATGGTCTAAACTCTCTAACCCCAAATAACGATTCACAAGAGGCAATCGGAGTGGCTATTCGCTCTCTAATTGAGGCTAATGCGACCGGGTCGTAAAGATCTATTTCAATCCACGATAATTCAAGGTCATCCAATCCACTCGTAATTTGCCTATACCCTTCGGGCTTACAATTAAAATTTAAGTCCAGTCTTAGTCCAACCTCAGGACCCGCGCCCTCTGCCATGGCCATTAGCTGGTTCCTCAATTGTTCGACGAGATCAGATGGCGTGTTAAGATCAGGCCAGCCTGGGGCAGCGGCAAAGCCTGGTGCATGTCTACCTATTTTACCATCTTGATCAAATGTAATCATATTTGTTTTCAGGCCCGTGTATCCGCTATCACTGACGCGCCGTCCAAGCTTAATTAAATCATCAATAGTTTGCAGGGGTTCAACACCGCACAGTTCCGCAATTTCGGGGCGTATGAGATATGTCCCGCAATGGCTCCAGTATACTGGGATTTCCTGTCTGATAGCTCCCCCTAGAAGATCATAAACCGGAACATTGAAGGCTTTACCTTTTATATCAAGAAGAGCATTTTCAATCGCAGCGATAGCTTGTTGGTTGACGCCCCCGGGCGCTTGGCGTGTTGCGGCGTAGAGATATTGATGAATGCGTTCATGAGCAATTGCATCCATGTCTTTTATTCGATCAACCAAACGCCTGATCACTCCAGACAAGCCAGGGCTCCCGTAGCATTCATTAAATTCAGCTATACCAATTATATTTTCATCCGTATTCAATTTAAGAAAACTAAAATCACGCCAACCAGCATTGCAGTGAAGTATTTCACATCCGGTAATTCGCATATTGCCTCCTAATTTGATGACCAAATATATTTAACTCGAACAAGATATTCTCAAATAAAACCAAACATTAAGACGCATAACAACCTTATAAAACTGGACCACGAGTTGCTGCCAAGTCTGCGGGCGACATTACATCTTTATCAAGCGTCACGCGCCATCTTTCTGTGAAACGTATTTTGGGCATAAGAGGTTCGGGCCGCTTTCCATCAATTAAAAAACCTTCAAATCCTTTTGTCATGACATCATTACATCGATCCACATAAACTGGGAAACCTCCAATATATGGCATAAAAACTCTTGGTTTTCCCGGTATATTAGCACCTACATACCAGCTGCTACAGGTAGACCGTAATGAGATTTTTGAGACCTCATTTACATGTTCAACCCAATCATCTTCATATTTATCTATTGGTTCAATAGTGTGGGCTCCAATATCTCTTA
Organism: SAR116 cluster bacterium AG-447-C21; assembly: GCA_003212315.1. Classification (GTDB taxonomy): domain Bacteria; phylum Pseudomonadota; class Alphaproteobacteria; order Thalassobaculales; family Thalassobaculaceae; genus UBA7326. The sequence goes on from QCQB01000076.1 coordinate 3,405, forward strand.
AATGGCCAATGCAATCTACGATCCAGTCAACATGCTGTTCTATAGACTGGATCATACTTGCCAAAACTGAAGGACTTCCCGGCCCAGTAATCATGAAAAAATTAGGAAACATCGCCGTTGAAAGTCCTAAATACGTGCGGGGACCCGCTGCCCATTTATCGATCAGGCTCAAACCGTTTCTTCCGCGGATTTCAATCTTATCGAAAGATCCCGTCATCGCTGCAAATCCCGTAGCGAAAACAACAGAATCTAACTGATAGTTTTCCTCATCATGAATAATGCCATTTTCAAAAAATTCCTGAATTGGTTTTTCAGAAATATCGATCAGACTGACATGTGGCTCGTTGAAAACTTCAAAATATCCTGTATCTACACACAAACGTTTACAGCCAAACGTATTTTGCGGACACAACAAATCTGCTGTGATTGGATCCTTGACTATTTCTCTAATTTTTTTTCTGGCGAATTCTGCAGCAGTTTCATTAGATTCAGCGTTGAACAGTAGATCTCCAAAAGCACCCAAGAACGGCAGACCTCCACGTTTCCAAAACTCTTCATATTTCGATAATCGTTCGCTTTCACTTGCCTCTACAGCTGGCTGGAAATTAAACGGGAAATAAACTCCAGCAGGCCTACTCCTTGCCTTTGCACGCAACTCCGGATAGTTAGCCTTAACCTCTTTTTCATAACCCGGGTCCATTTTAGAATTCCACGCGGGCACAGCATAATTCGGCGTCCGTTGAAAAACTTTCAGTGATTTTGCCTGTTGAGCAATTATAGGTATTGATTGAATTGCCGACGAGCCCGTACCAATTACACCGACATTTTTCCCCGTAAAATCAACTCCACCATGCGGCCATTCCCCTGTATGATAAATATCTCCATTGAAACACTCTAGTTTTTCAAATTGTGGGATATTTGCAGCCGACAGACAACCAACTGCCATTACACAAAATTGTGAAGAAACGCGGTCTCCTCTATCTGTATGAATGAACCAAAGATTCTTATTTTCATCAAACACTGCTCGCTCAACTCGAGTACTCAGATAGATATTGTCATGGAGGTTAAATTTATCTGCAACATGATTGGCATACTTCAAAATCTCTGGTTGAGGCGAATATTTCTCGGACCATTCCCACTCTTGCTCCAATTCTTCACTAAAAGAATAGGAATACTGCATACTTTCAACGTCACAGCGAGCGCCAGGATAACGATTCCAATACCACGTGCCACCAACGCCGCCCCCAGCCTCATAAACCCTTACAGTAAGCCCCAGACTGCGTAGTCTATGGAGCATATAAAGGCCACCAAAACCAGCTCCAATGACGACAGCATCAAATTCACACTCCGTTTCGGGTGGTCTAGGTTCCACAATACCCTCCTTTAAGAAAATTTAATCCTAAATCAAATCTCACTCAAAAACTTATCTATCAATCCCTCTGGTGCCTGAATAATATGTTTCTGTTCTGGAAAGCTACCAGTCTGGACATCCTCTATAAATTCCTTGAACCCAGCAACTCGTTCCGCTTGCATCTCCTCTTTCATCTTAAATATATTACGATATTGCTTAGAATGTCTCGGATACGGAGGAGAATTATTACCAAGAATGTCTTCCGCAAACAGAAATTGAAGATCTCCACCCTTACCGCCACCGATAGAAGATGTCAGCAAAGAGGTTCTTTGGCTAATTTCAATAAGTAGTTGCTCGGGAATCACCTCGACCTCGACAGCATAGGCTCCAGCTTCTTCAAGTGCCTTTATTTCATTATATATCCAAAGAGCTTCATCTAAAGTCTTACCTACTGCTCTCAATCCACCAGTCCAGGTACTTTTTCTAGGTACGAGCCCCGCGTGTCCTTGTATTGGAATACCTGCATCCGCAGCTGCTGCAACAAATTTGGGGCTCCATTGGCACATAATAGCATCAGCCCCAATAGCCATAGCATCGTAGCCAAGACGGACTGCTTCTACTTCGCTTGCAGCCGCAACTAAGGGTACGGAGAAAGCCATAAATGTATTGGGTGCAGCTTTCCTAATGCTAGCTGCCAGTTCTGGCTGATTTGGATCAAATCTTACCTTCATGGTATCAATACCTGCCTCCTCTGCGGCGATTGCCTCCTCAGGAGAGAAGGGTAAAGTCTCCACCAGCACACGCTTTCCTTTACAGTCTCGAAGATCTTTTACTGTATAATTTCGGGTGCCATAAGCACCTCCAAGCGACATAACACGTTTTAAACCATCTTTCTCCACGCCCCTTTTTGGTATTCCCCCATCACCAGTAGAATGACTTGCCATAGATTTCTTCTTTCTATTATTTGTTGCTGGATTATTACGCTAACGACACCTTATTATTGAACAAAGATTTCTCAATGTCGTGGGCTTTTTTGTAAAATAGGGGGAAATATCGCATGTCTAGGCGTGGTTTAAACTTTGGTATCTTTTTAGCCCCGTTCCATCGCTTGGGGGAAAATCCAACGCTTGGTATGGCGCGAGATTTAGAACTTATCGATTGGCTTGATCATCTTGGCTATGATGAAGCGTGGGTAGGGGAACATCATTCCGCAGGTTGGGAAACAATTGCAGCCCCAGAAATTTTCATTGCGGCTGCGGCAGAGAGGACACGCCATATTCGATTGGGGTCTGGCGTAACCAGTTTACCATATCATAATCCATTTATGGTGGCTCAAAGATTTGTCCAACTTGACCATATGACACGAGGCCGGATAATGCTTGGTTGTGGACCTGGGGCGCTAACATCAGATGCTTATATGCTTGCAATAGATCCAGTTACACAGAGAAACCGAATGGTTGAATCGCTTGCAACCATTGTAGAACTTCTGAAGTGTGAAGACCCTGTCACAAAAAAAACAGATTGGTTT
>QCQB01000077.1 GCA_003212315.1 SAR116 cluster bacterium AG-447-C21
TATCAACAATCGGTGCCGTCCCAGAGTTTACTCCGGAGAAAATAAATCGCCCCGCCACCTCTGAATTCAAAAGATTGGCTAAACGATCTATTTGTGTTTTTGCGAACTCATTCATTATGGGTAAATCTTCTATATAAACATCTTGAGTCTGCCTTACCAATTCCACTCTCAAGTCGGAAGCTAAATTTTGAATTTGAACCAATGCTGCGTCTGTCACTTCAGCTCGAAGACGGGTAGTTTTAATGGTGTCGATATAAGATTGACGTGACTCCATAGCCTCACGCAATTGCACGGATATCCGAGCGTTTTCTCCTCGCAACCCCGAATATGAAGAAGAAATTTTACCTGTGCTGATCTGCTCTTCGGCTTTGGACAACTCTACCTGCAAATTGTTGACACTGGACTGAATCCTATTGACTTGTGTTAAATTTGAAATTCGCATCATCCAACCTCGTCTAAATTATCCCAATCAGATCATCAAAAGCCCGTTGAACTGCGTTAAGAACGCGGGCAGACGCTCCATATGCGGCCTCTAATCTAATTAATTCTGTTAATTCTTCGTCCGTGTTCACGCCACTTTCATTTTCCACTCTATCTCGTAATCCATCCCTAAAAACTTTTTGAAAAGTAAGTTGGCTATCATAATCAGCTTTTTTATTTGCTATTTTACCAATCAAAGCAGCACTAAATCCTTCCATAGTGTTATTGACACCAGCGGCTTGAGAAAGTGCTGATTGAGTTTCAAAAAGCCCTAGTACTGCAAGTGGAAGCGCGTTGTCTGCCTCTCCAAGGGGGGTATAACCTGCCCCTGCCTGAGGATCTCGAATATCAGTTGGAGTGGTTAGCAGTGCATCCCTCACCTTCATAGTCCCCGAGAACCCGTTAGTGAATGCGCCTGGAACATTACCTCCCGAATCTGTGAATAAATTCAAATCTTCGTTGGTCCCGCTTACATTTACTGTTCCTAACGATGAAGCCACTTTGAAGGCAAGGTCATCTAAAACAACCTGAAATTCTGGCAAAACAGTATCTCGCAAACTCAGTAAACCTGCGATACTCCCATCCCGGGCTGATATTGAACTCGTAACATCCGCCCCTCCTAATTGAACAGGTTGACCATTAGCCCCAGCAGATAGGGACGAAGTTGCTACAAATGACATAGATATTAAAGTATCGTCCAACATAAGTTGGCCATCAGCTGTCGATACTGTGATTTTACTGTTAGTCCTCTCAAATGATCCAACGCTTAAATTTTTATTAATTGTCAGTAACAATTGATCTCTCTGGTCCCTCAAATCAGCGGAAGACTGAAGCGCAGCAACCTTCTGGCCTATCTGTTTATTCAGTTCCTGCAAACTTGTTAGTGATGTATTCACTTCTGTCACTCGGTCAGAAATCCGACCATCTGCTTCAACCCGCAAATCTTGTATTAACGTGTTTAGATCGTTAAACGACCGGGCTAATGTATCTGCGGTAGCGACTAACCCAATAGCGTTTGTTGCATTTTCGGGGGCCGTAGAAAATGCTTGAAATGCCTTTTTTAAATCGGTGAGTTTTGCGGAAATAGACGATTGATCATCAGGGCGCCCAAACTCCAATTCTAAACGACCAATAAAATCATCTAAAATTTCTAATTTCTCAATTACACCATTTTGCTCTCTAAGTGATTCTTGCAAAGTATCTGTAACTTTTCTTGTAACTTCTTCAACCTTTAACCCTGAACCGGTTCCGCCAATAATAAGGTTAGCCTGATTATGGATCTTCTTTGTATATCCCTCTGTTGTGGCATTGGCTATGTTGCGCGAAACAACATCCAAACCTGCTTGCGCACCAACCAGACCAGATCGAGCGTGAAGAAGTGAGGTCGTAAGACTCATATTTAATCCTTTTCTACCCAAAACTTAGGTAAAAATAAAAAATTCTATCTAAATATAATGCAATTTGCGGGCCATTTTGCACAGCTGCGAAAAATGACCGCAATATCATCTTATCAGCTGTTTTGAGTATTCACTTAACAAGCCCATCATGTCGGTATAATTTAAAACCTATGGAGAAAGTGCGTAAAATTCAAATAGGTATCTGACCCTATGAATGAAGACTTTTCAAAAACACCAATAGATGAACTGCTTGAGAGGGCATTGCAGTATCACAATGCTTTTAAAGTTAACCAAGCAATCGGTTTTTATGAAAAAATCCTCCAAATTTCGCCAGAAAACCCGCACGCCATTCATTACTTAGGAGTAGCTTACCATCAATTGGACCAGCATGATTTGGCTCTAAAGTTTTTGGAGATGGCTGTATCTTTGAAGCCTGACAGTAGCGAAACTTTCAATCATTACGGAAGCGCTCTATTAAAAGTGCCAAATTTTGAAGCAGCTGAGGCGGCATTTCGTCAAGCTTTAAAGCTTAACCCATCAAATGCTGAAGCCCTATTCAATCTTGGTAATTTAATTATTTCCGGTCCTGAGTTGCAAAACCAAGTCGATGCAATCTCTCCGGAAAGAGCAGTTGAGGCTACCCACCTATTGCGGCAGGCTATAGCTCTGAACCCAGATCAACTAACTTGGCAACTTGAACTTGCCAATGCCCTCATAGAAATAGACGAAAAATTAGAGGCTAAACAGATTATCGATGACATTATTTTCAAAGAGCCTACTCTAGCCAAAGCCTATTTCATTAGGGCAAAAATAAAATTTGGCGATATGGATTTGACGAAATGTATACTTTTAAGCCCCACTTCGCATAGAGCCATCAATAATCTAGGTGTGGTAAAATTACGGCAAGGCGATCTCAACGAGGTAGTACCTTTATACAAAAAAGCTTCTCTCATAGCGCCTGATGATCCATCGGTAAGATGGGGTTTAGCAAATGGGCTCTTAGCGACAGGAAACCTTAAAAAAGGGTGGAGAGAGGCTCGCTGGCGTCATAAAAAGCCAGAACTTCTAATCGAACGCCAGGGACTCCCAAGGGAATGGCGCGGAGAAGAAATAAAAGATGGGAAATTATTAGTCTATCACGAGCAGGGAATTGGCGATGAACTCCGTTTTGCATCTTGTTTTAAAGACCTAACGCACAAAGTTTTGGCTCCTTGCATCATAGAAACGGATCCTCGCCTTGCCCCCCTCTTTTCCCGAAGCTTCCCTGAAATCGAATTCATTAATAAATTGCCTAGGTCTGAAAATGCCGTACCAGAAGTCGATTATAGCCATTTTGTAAAAACTAATGATATTGAAGCGTGCACGGCACTTGGAGATCTTCCTTTGCACTTTCGTCCCAATGTAGAGAGCTTTAGTAAAGAAATATCATATTTAATACCCAGCCCCAAATTTTCGGATGCTTGGAAAGAACAACTAGATAGAATGGCACCCGGTAAGAAAATAGGTTTTTGTTGGAATACAGCTTTACCAAATAAGAGGTATGGCGATTATTTTTTTTCCATAAATGAATTAAACCCTATTTTTTCTATTAAAAATTCTGTTCTTGTAAATTTACAGGCCACTGACTGCGAAGAAGAATTAAAACTAGCAGAGGAACATTTTGGCATTGAGATATATAGGCCTAAATCTATCGATATGTTCAATGAACTGGATAATGTTGCCGCGCTCATAAGTCAGCTGGATTTTGTCGTTGGCCCTTTCACTTCAATACTTTCCATGGCGGGCGCTATTGGGACTCGATGTTTTGGATTGACGCTGACGAAAGACTGGACTGCTTTAGGTACTGACGATTTCCCATGGAACCCTGCCATGACCTGCTTTTATAAAGGAACTGCCAATTCCTGGAAACCATTAATGGAAAAAGTTGCAGATATGATTGTGGAGTCAGAATAGTATTAAAAGCATTATGTGGTTTGAGAGCGCGCATTTAAGCCAGCCATTACCTGCCTATTGATATTGATTAACCCATCAAGTCCAGCCGTATTATCTAAAACTCTGCAGGTTTCTTTTGACACCCAGATAGCTAAACTTATCAAGGACCCTTTTAAATCAGCTGGCAATTTATTTTCCGTTGAACTTAAGTCACATCTGAAAACATGCCAAACTTTCTCATTCCAAAGAACAGCATCATATACTTCTGACAACGCACTTCCGTCAGCGCTCGCTTTTATGAGTGCTCCAGTTACTCTTCCAAGCACCCGATACTCTAGATCTCGGTGCGAGTCATTTGTAGGCTGGACCTTGGCGTATGCAGCATAACCTTGCATAGTATCAATTTCTTGTTAGTTCACCGACAACTCAAAATCATTGTGTCCCGCTTACTGGCCCAAGAGACCCAATAAAATCTGAGGTTGTTGGTTAGCGATACCAAGGACCTGAACCCCCAATTGCTGTCTAACTTGCAGTGCTGTTAGCTCGGCTGACTCGCGCGCCAAATCAGCATCGACAATATTACCAAGACCGACTTCGGTAGAGTCTACAACGGTCGATAGAAAGTCTGTTTGAAAGTTGAGTGCCCTTATTTCTGAACCCAGCGCTCCAAGTGATGTATTTATTTCCGTTTCTAAATTCTTATATTGGGCAATGATAACGCTCTGTGCGTTCCCCGGATCTCCAGCAGCGCCAGTCACTCCTATCGTGGCTCCAGCAAGACTTTTAATCAAATGGACTATCCCTGTGGTACCGGTGCCAGATCTAGCGGATAAAGTCAGATTAGTTCCGTTAAGATTAGATATTGTATTAACATTCGTGGCGTTACTGATAAGAAGGTTCCTGCCATTGAAATTAGCATTATCAACGAAAGACATCGCTTGCGACATTAATTTATCAAAATCCGCTTTAATGATCGCGCGTTGGGCACTAGTGATACCGCCATTGGCTAGCTCAGTTAACTTTTGCCTAACATCAGTCAAAAGGTCAGAGATGGCAGTTACGCCAGCCAAAGCCACATTACCGATCCCTTTCGAATTATTTAAACCCTGCGTGATAGCCCCTAAAGCTTTCACATCACCCCTAATACCTTGGGCTATAGCAAAGTTGGATGCATCATCCTGTGCACTACTAACCTTGAGGCCAGTCGAAATCCGCTGTTGCGTCTTGGATAACGACTCATTAGTGCGTTCCAAGTTGCGCAGTGCAACAAACGCCTCTGGATTTGTAATAATACTATTCGACGCCATTTTCCATCTTCCCTTCTCACATTCTAGTGAGGGTAAAACAAAGTGCCTTTCAGCAAATTTAAAGTTACCAAAACCTATTCTTAGGTGGTTGGTCACCCCCCAATTAACAAATTAAGACAAAACAGTCTTGACACAGGTGAAGCAAAGAATGGGCCAGTTTAACAAAAAGCACTCTAACCATATGTTTTTATTTATTATTATTTTGTTCTTTAAACGTAATTTTCGGCTATTAAAAACAAATTTGTGGAATAAAAATGAAACAAATTACCATTATTGACGGCCAATTTTTCCTAATTTTAAAACGGTAGCTCCCCAAATTTCAAAAAATGCCGAGTGGCAATCCCTGTTCTCTCGGCTACCACTGATGAGTAAAAAACCTCGTCTGGTTTTAAAACAGGAAGGCAATTACCAAATAACGGGTCAGTTCTCGCATCAGATCGAAAATTAGGATAATAAGTTGATATGGTTGGGACACCCAACGCACATGACAGATGCAGTACAGAGGAACTTGGGGCTATCACCAAGTCAAGACAGCTAATGAGTGCCGCAACGCCATCCAAGTCTTCTAATTGATTGAGATCTGGTACCTCATGGATCTTAACACCTAATTCTGATTCAATTCTAACAATATCTGCGGTGAAATCGCCATATTGAAGATTAACCAAACAATAATCCCCCTCGGGTAGAGAGGAAATCAATTCATCCAGCTTTGCATAAATAAACGGCACTGGCTCGGAGAAAGCACTACGCCAACAGATACCTATCAGTGTTTTTGAGGAAATTTTACTCAGCACATATTCAAACTTTTGTGTCCGTGCAGGATCTGCTTTGAGATAACCTTCGGAACTGACTGGTTTGCATAAAGAGTACCTATACAAAGCGGGTAAATCTCCACTTAATACATAGGAATTAATATTATTTTTGGTCACTACTTCACGGTAGTCATAGAAAATCTCATCATCCTCGTTGTAGTCAATCTGTCGCGAAACAACCCTTATGGATGGGAAACTTCTCTCGAAAAGTTTCTTCCATCGATTATCGCATTCTACAAATATTGCAGTTTGATCCTGCAAAAGATCAGGAAGA
>QCQB01000078.1 GCA_003212315.1 SAR116 cluster bacterium AG-447-C21
TGCAAATTTACGCGCCAATTCACCATCTCCAAAGGAGAAGATGACGCTAACAATGCTTCCTTGGACGAACCAAGGGTACTTGGGCAAGATGAAGATACAAATAAAGAGGTCTCCCTAAGAAAGGGACCATACGGCTTTTATGTACAATTAGGAGAACAAGGAGAGAAAAAGACAGATAAACCGAAGCGAGTTGCTATTCCAAAAGGCATGCCCCCTCTTGAAACAACACTGGACCTCGCACTTGGACTACTGAGCCTTCCTAGGCCTGTCGGAGAGCACCCTGACAGTAAGGAGATGATTTTGGCTGGCATAGGACGGTTTGGTCCGTATTTGAAACATGGAGCATCGTTTACCTCGATTCCTCCTGACGATGATGTATTAAATATTGGTTTAAATCGAGCAGTTGATCTTATCGCCAGCAATCCTAGAAAAAAAACAACGGCAAAAGTATTAGGTGAGTCGGAAGGTAAGTCAGTTACTGTTCAAAGCGGGAGATACGGACCTTATGTTCAACTTGGTTCTATTCGGGCCACCTTGCCTAAAGACCTTGAACAGGATGATGTTACCTTGGACCGAGCACTGGAATTGATCAGCGCCAAAGCTGAACGCGCGGGGAAAAAGAAGCCCACAACAAGGAAAAAGAGTAAAGCAACCACAGCAAAAAAATCGAAAGCGAAATGATTTTCGATTATCTACATTTAGTGGTTTATAAATTTGCCTAAAGTAAAAAAACTTGGGCAAAGTAGGCCTAATATCGAACAGATAAAAACTTATATCAACAGTACATCTAAACCCATAACTAGACGTGATGTTGCCCGGGCTTTCAAGATCAAAGGAAGTGACAGAATTTGGCTTAAGAAAACCCTGCGAGAACTAACTGGTAGCGGAGAAGTTACTTTGAGTCACCGCCGAAGCTTTTTTGCATCATCGAAAACCGTACCCCCCGTTTCCATAATAGAAATAATCAAAGTACTTGAAGATGGCGACCTACTAGGGAAATTGAAAAAAACTAATGATGAAACTGCAAGAATTAAAATTCTAATATCCTATAAAAGTGGGGTTCCCGCTCTTCAAGTAGGTGATCACGTATTAGCCAAAATAACCAAGTCGGGAAATAATAATTATAGCGCGACAGTGATGCGGCGAATTGAACGTCATCAAAACAATGCGATTGGAATAATAACCAAAAATTCAAAGGGCATGAAATTTCTTCCTATTGATGGTCGACGGTCCCAGGAGGCGTTCATCCAACCTCATCCAAGTATATCCTTTCTTGATGGCGATATTGTAAAAGTAGAATTTAACGATATCGGGCGCTCTAATGGAAGAAACGCATCTGTTTTAGAAAAATTAGGCAATCAAAACAACAGTCAATCAGTCAGTCTTATCAGTATATATGAATACGAAATTCCAACTGAATTTTCAGCTGATGCTATCGATCTAGCAACAAACACCAAACCTGCCATGTTAGATGATAATAGGAGAGATTTACGCAATATTGATCTAATTACGATCGATGGAAGTGATGCACGCGATTTCGATGATGCGGTGTGGGCGGAGAAGGATCAAACCAAAAATAACAAAGATGGATGGCGTATAATTGTTGCGATCGCTGACGTCGCTCATTATGTGAAGCCAGGCGATGCCCTTGACATAGAAGCTAAAAAGCGCGGAAACTCTGTTTATTTCCCGGACCGGGTGGTTCCGATGCTACCCGAAGCCTTGTCAAATGGAATGTGCTCTTTGCGCCCAAACGAAGATCGAGCCTGTCTAGCGGTTCAAATTACTATCGATAAGCAAGGGAAAAAATTATCACATAAGTTTTTCAGGGCCCTGATGCGCTCCAAAGCCCGTATCACTTATGAAGAACTTCAGTCTACGTTTGATTCTAAGGAAAAAGAGCAGAGTTCAGAGGACTTCATAGCGAAATTAGCGATACCTCTATACGGAGCTTTTAAGGCACTCCATACCGCTAGATTAAATCGTGGAGCCCTCGATATTGAGGTACCTGAGATGCAAGTTCAACTGGACACAAACGGGGACGTTGAAAATATTAAAGATAGAGAGCGTTTGGATAGCCATAGATTGATCGAAGAATTTATGGTTTTGGCTAACGTATGTGCCGCAGAAACCCTTGAAGAGAAAAAATATCCCTGCGTCTATAGAGTACACGACGTGCCAAATAGGGATAAAATTGACGGCTTAAGAATAAACCTCGAAGCCTTCGGCATAAAGCTAAATAAAGGTCAGGTCATTACTTCAAAATTGTTCAATGAAGTTTTAAAAAAAGCCGCAAAGCACGATGCTAGAGAAACAATAAATCAGCTTGTATTGCGGTCTCAAAGCCAAGCCATTTATAGCTCCAATAATCTTGGGCACTTTGGTTTAGGATTAAGACGTTATGCGCATTTTACATCGCCAATTCGCCGATATGCCGACCTTTTAGTCCATCGCGCTTTAATTTTGGCTCATAACTATGGAAAAGATGGAGGCATAAAGGCTACGGCAGAGGAATTGGAACCTATCTGCGAAGCAATTTCTTTAACAGAAAGACGCGCCGCTGTAGCAGAACGATCTGCAAACGATAGATACTCGGCTAGATTCATGTCCCAAAAACTTGGGGAGAGTTTTGATGCGGTAATAACTAGTGTCATGGGATTTGGCGTTTTTGTGAGGCTTGATAATTGTTATGCAGATGCACTGCTTCCAGTTCGGAGTTTACCCTATGATTACTATGAGCATGATGATAAACGACATACATTAACCGGCAGGAATAATGGAATTACATTAAGTTTAGGAGAAAAAATACCCGTTAATCTAAAAACCGCCGACCCGATAACGGGACGTCTATCAGTTGATTATGCTGGCGGTCTGTCCGAAAACCCTAATGTGATTAACAAAAAAACTAATAAAACCAAAAATAGTCGCCGAAAATTTAAAAAACTCTCCAAACGATGATACCTGTTTAAATCAAATTTATTTTCCTTAAAATAAAAAACTATTCGGTCACGAAGTAGGTTAAAATAGAAAAAGGTGTACTTACCGAGGTATTCTTTTTTTGACTGTGAAATTAGTTAAAAGAACATTTTTTTTTAAACTAATAAAAAGTTATTTATCTGTTTCAGTGACAATTTTTTTTAGTTTATTTCTGGTGTCTTGTGAAACTATCGTATCACAAGATCATAATAGGCTGGAAAGAAATTCCGGAATTGAATTCTTTTCTGCTGTTTATAAGAACATTTTGGTATTTCATCGAGATCAACCTGATATTTCTACCATTATGTTGGCTGGATTGAACGGTTTAGCAAACGTAGATAATCGAATACATCATGAATTATCAAATAACGAGATTAGTATTAACCTCGACCAAACCACTAAAACAACTTTGCAGTTGCCAAAAATCAATAATCCTTCTTCGTGGGCAACATTAACCATAGAAATAATCTTACAACTTCAAAATGAATCGAATAACCTAAAAGAAAAGAGCTCTAACCATATTTATTCGGTATTTTTGAAGCATGCACTTTTAACATTAGACGAATATACCCGTTACCGGCCCGCTTCTGTTTTTAAACCAGAGAAAACCCCTCAATCTATTAACGAAAAAACAGAATTTCTATTTCCTAATGAATTATCGATCCGGGATAATATTAGAATTATAAAAATTTCTTCTTTCGTTTCTGGAACTTCTGAATTGATCAAGAAACAGATCCAAGCGATTCAAGAAAATAACAATAATTACAATAAGGGGATCATAATAGATCTTCGAAACAACAGGGGAGGAAGGCTTGATGAAGCAGTTGCTACTGCCGATTTATTTATATCGGAGGGGACGATCTTAAAGACGCAGGGAAGACACCCCGATGCAAATCAACATTACATAGCAACGCCCGATAATACCAATCAAGATATTCCATTGATTATTCTGATTAATAACGCGACGGCTTCAGCGGCTGAGGTGCTAGCCGCGGCAATCAATGATCACGATAAAGGAGTTTTATTAGGAACACATTCTTACGGGAAAGGTTCTGTTCAACGTGTCCGTTATCTTCCAAATAAAGGAAAATTAAATATAACTTGGAAAGAGTTATTTACTCCACAAGGCTTTTCATTCACCAAATTTTCCGTTTCGCCCAAATTATGCACAGCGAATAAGAATAAGATATCGCAAATTACTACCTCAACGTTGCTGGAATCGATGCTCGTTAAAATAAAAAATAAGAAATTTAAGAGTCCAAAAAATTCTGATTCTACACAGGGAAAAGATCTAAAAGTAGACAACAAATGCAAAATACTTAAAAGCACATTAGGATCTAATGAAGACTATGACTTAAAAATTGCTCTAGATATTATAGCGAACAAGCACCTATATTTAGAGGTTATCAATCACCCAGGTATCATTGATTTTTAAACACCAGGCAGCAGATTATAGTTAACTTGACTTAAAATTATAAGGGTGTATTTTCTCTTCAAATTTCAAAGTTCTTTACTTTTTTGGTGATAAGAAATGGCTAAACCAGCAACAGTACTTATAAAACTAGTGAGCTCTGCGGACACTGGGCACTACTACGTAACTAAAAAGAACCCGCGGACCCAGACAGAAAAGTTAGAACTTAAAAAGTACGATCCTGTAGTTCGAAAGCACGTATTGTACAAAGAGGGAAAAATCAAGTAAACAATTACGCTATTTTATTTAAAGCTCCGGTCCCATTGTTATTGACTTTGGTATAGCTCTTTTAAGATACTTTCCATCTTTTGGATCGCCCATAAATACCCCGTTTTCAACCATAATTTTTCCCCGTAAAATAGTCATAACGGGCCACGCGGTAATCTCATGTCCCTCCCACGGGCTGTAATCTGATTCGTGCAAATCTTCCAATCTTACTTTACGCTTAATTGTCGGATCCAAAACCGCTATATCAGCATCGCTTCCGGCTGCTATCGCTCCCTTTCGAGGGTATAACCCCATAATTTTTGCGGCATTGCTGGAACAAAGATCCACAAATTGTTCGAGACTGTAACCCCTTTCAGTAACCATTTCTTGATACATAACCCCCAACCTAGGCTCCACGCCAGCATTTCCACCTGTAGTATCGTCAATTCTATTGCCAACGGTTTTCAATTGCAGGGTACAACACAACTCGTCAGTGGCTACAGCATTGATTGAGCCGTCTAAAGTTCCAGCCCATAATTCCGCTTGATCCTCTGGAGATTTCAATGATGGATAAGTATGGTAAATTTGTCCATTTGGGCGCTTATAATCCTCAGAAGTAAAAAGCATATACTGATGCAAAGTCTCCCCATATATTGCCTGCCCTTTGGCTCTTGCCTCTCTTATTGCTCTAACGCCGGTTCCAGCACTAACATGCATCATATAGAGCGGTGTATTCTCTGCTTCAGCAAGTCTGATAACGCGCCGAAACGACAAATCCTCTGATAAAGCGCTGTGCACTTCAGCCAAATTATGAAAACTGACGCGCCCCTCTCTTATCAATTTTTCATACATGTGCATGACCAAATCATTATCCTCAGCATGAATAACCCCCAAGCCTCCTGCTCGAGTTAAAACCTTAAATACCTCCCATATATCTCCAAAATGCACCATTCTACCTGATCTGCTCGGCGTTATATTGGTGGTAAAAATTTTGATCGTGGGGTACCCATCGCCTATTAGTCCTTCGAGCTCCGAAAGAACCGGAGGTTCAACATCTCCTAATAACATTAGATGATAAGAATAATCACAATAACAGTTGCCTACCCAATCATCATCCCGTTTTTCTATGACTTCACTAAATGGGATATCCTCTAAGCGAGCAGCGAAATCAATAAGTGTTGTTGTCCCTCCATATAAAGCCGCTCTACTTACAATTTCAGGGCCTTCTGTAAATCCAAATGTTCCATCAGGCATTGGCATAATCCACTTGCAATGAACATGAGGATCTATTCCACCAGGCATCACTATTTTTCCATTAACATCGATCGATCGT
>QCQB01000079.1 GCA_003212315.1 SAR116 cluster bacterium AG-447-C21
AATCCTCCTTTAATAAATCAATTGATAAATAAGTTAATGGAATTATTGCACCAGGAACAATTAGAAGACGCTTTAATTAATGGAAAAATATTAGCTATTCAGTTCCCACAAGACCCTAAAATTTTGAACATCCTAGGCACGATTAACTCGCGTTTGGGAAAAAATAAATGCGCTGCCATCAATTTCAACCGTGCAATAATACTCAAACCCTACTTCGCCGAAGCATATAACAATCTAGGGGTTATCTTTAATGATATTGACGAAGTACAAAAAGCTCTGATTAGCTTTAAGAAAGCAGTTGAAATCAAACCAAATTATGCTGATGCCCATGGTAATTTTGGGATATTGTTATTAAAGCAAAATGATCTTGAAAGTGCTAGAAAACACTTGGAACTATACCCAACTATGGAGGGATATAGTTACTTATTGCGTTGTTTTTATCTTCAAGAGGAGCCTCAACTGTTTGATGAGTTACTTGAGCGCCTTTTGAAAGAGCGGGTTTGTAATGCAATAATCGGATCAATAGTTTGCAAAGCCGATAAAAAATTTGGAGGAGAACGGCAAAATTTATTTTGTAAATTTCCGCTAGAATATATACATACTGTTAATTTGAAAGATCAATATAATTTTGACGATATTTTTGTTAGAGGTGTAAAATTTATTCTGAATAATCCAAAAATTAAAATTAGGCACCAGGATTTACTTGAGAATGGTTATCAAACTGCAGGAAATATTTTTGACTTAAAAGATAATAATGTAAATTATTTGAAAAAAACAATCTTTCTAGAAATTGAAAAATATAGATGTAAATTTAAGCATAGTGAAGAAGGTTTTATAAAGAACTGGCCCCCAAAATATAAGCTTTTTGGATGGTTGGTGAGTATGAAAAGTGGTGGTGTATTACGCCCTCATATGCATGAACGAGGCTGGATTAGTGGAAGCATTTATATAAATGTACCTCCAAAAAATGATAAAAATAGTGGAAATTTAATAATATGTATTGATGACGAACCGGCTCAAGTTATGAGTGATACTCCAGAATCAAAAAACATTGATGTGACCACGGGAAATCTTTGTATTTTTCCAGCATCTCTTCTACATTATACAGTGCCGTTTAAATCGCAAGAAGATCGAGTAGTATTGGCTTTTGACATAATACCACAATGATACCTTGGAATAAAAATTAAGAGCCCTCCTTTGGTGCAGTTTTTAATACAAATAAACAACCATCAATTGTCTTGTAACCTTGTTTTCTAAGTGGTGTGTTTTTAAACGCAAGAATTTCGAGATCGCATTTTTTTTGCACATTGTTGGATATAAGAAAATGAATGCGCATATCTAGCTGTTTTAAGAAGTGAATAGCCGTCCCCTGTTTTATTTTCTGTAGAAAATAAAAATAAAGAATTGGTATGTGCAACAGCCCTTACTGAAGTAAATAAGTCCAAACAGTCACCAATATATATGAGAACATCGGTGCATATAAATAAATCAAATAGTTCATTATTTTTTTTGAATAAAGATAGAGCTTCAAAAATATCATTATGAATTAATTCATCATAAATATTCTTCTTATCTGCTTCCTTTATCATTCCTTCTGAAAGATCTACTCCTATGAGTTTCCTGCTGATATCTTTAAACGCTAGACCACTGAGACCCGTTCCGCATCCTAGATCTAAAGTTTTATAATTCTGTATCTTCAATTTACGCTTTTGATTGAATAATTGGCGTAAAATCTTTGGAACTCTATAATCCAGCTTTCCAGTTAAGTGTTCGTCAAAATTACTTGCATACTGATTAAAAATATCTTGCACGTAATCGCGAGGTGCTTTTTTAATCGGATCCCCTTTAAGAGCATTCCCTATATATCTCGCAGATGAATGCTGCGGATTGATCAGAGTGGTTTGATTAAGGTACTTAAAAGCGGGTTTATATTGTTCATCGACTAAAAGCATGTTTCCTAAATTATTATAGGCATCTTCATAATTCGGTTGTAGTACCAGTGCCCGTTTAACACGACTCACCGCTACTTCGTGCTTCTTCATATCAGATAAAGCAATTCCAAAATTATCGTATGCCTTAAAGAACCTAGGTTCTAATTGGTTGGCTTTTTTATAATGGATAATGGCCTCTTTGGCGCGGCCTTGTTTATAAAAAGTAATGCCAAGATTATTGTATGCTTCCACAAAATCGGGTTTTAGGCTAATCGCTTTTAAGAAGTTTTGAGCAGCTTCATCAAAATTTAGGCAATCGATCAAGGTGTTGCCTAGATTATTATAAGCTTCCATAAAATCTGGTTTTACTTGAATTGCTTGATTAAAGACATTGATGGCACGCTCTGTATCTCGCGATGCAGTCAAAATAACGCCAAGATTATTCAAACTCTCAACAAAATGGGGTTTTATCGTGAGGGCTCTTTCGCAGCTTAAAATGGCTTGTTCAAATAGTTTCAGTTTTTTGTATGTAAGACTAAGATCATTATAAGCATTAAAATAATCGGGCTTTAATATAATAGCGGTAAAAAATTTTTTTAATGCTTTTTCATTTTCACCAAGATAACTAAAAGTATTCCCTAGATTAAAATATGCTACCGTATAATTTTTGTTAAGTGATATAGCTTTTTTATACTGGTGGACACTCTTTTGATAGTTGCCTAGGGTTCTAATTGCATTTCCTAAATTATTATAGGCTTCAGGAAAACGAGGGTGGAGTTTGATCGCTTTTTTATAGTAGATAATAGATTCTGTGTACTCGCTTAAACCAGCATAAACTACACCTAGAAAATTTGCGATGACTGGGTTGGCAGGAAATTTTTCTTCTAACGCCTTTCCTTGAACGAGAGCTTCTTGAAACTTTCGTTGGGAGTATAAAGCAACCAAGCCGTTTAGCTGCTTTTGGCTGGGGCTTTTTACGTTAGGCACTAAACTAACACCTAACTGTTTTTTTAACTGGTCTATTTTACTCCCTTTTAATCCGATATTTTTGCCTTGCTTTAATATCTTTCTGGCGTCATCTACCATTCCTAGTTCTATGAGTGCATCAATATAACTTAGCCAAAACTGCTCTACTCTAGGATTAGCTTCTAGCGCTCTCTTAAAGTAAGACATTGCCAAGTAAGTTTTTCCAGAACTTACAATCAATACACCTAAATTATGGTTGGCATCTGGGTGGTTGGGCTGACTGTTTAGGATAGCTCGGTAAAGCCCTTCGGCGTGTTCGAGCTTACCTGCTTTATGCGCAGCAACGCCCTTCTGCAATATTTGATCAATCGCTAGTTCCATTGAATAACATATTAGAAGTGATGAAGGTATTAATACAGGTATTTATTCAACAGCTAGGAGGCTTTTAATCTATTAAATGGTGTAGATAGGATATGATTGACTTGCCCAACCCGCACTATAGAAAAGAATAAATACCCCTTTACTAAATTAAATATAAGCAGAGTTTATTTTAAATATTTTAAGATAGTACGAAAAATATAACAAATACTCAGATAAATACTTCTATAACCGAAACGATATTTATCAACGCGTATTATTTTGGGTATATTTGAAATCGCATTTTGTCTAGTATATACCAATGGAACTAACGATTGACCAAGCGTTGCAGAAGGGCGTTGCTGCGCATAAAGCAGGTAAGCTCGAACACGCCGAAGGGCTTTACCGAGCTATCCTAAACAGTCAGCCCAACCACCCAGATGCCAACCATAATTTAGGTGTATTGGCTGTATCGGTCAATAAAACAGAGGCGGCGTTGCTGCTATTCAAAGCTGCCCTCGAGGCTAACCCCAAGATAGAACAGTTTTGGTTGAGTTATATTCATGCACTCATTAAAGAACAACGGCTTGAAAATGCAAAACAAGTGCTTGAGCAGGCAAAGAGGCAGGGCGTGAGGGGAGAAAAATTAAATAATCTAGAGATACAGTTAACCTCTTTAAGCAAAGGAAAAAATGTTGATAGTCTGATCCCATCTCAAAAACAATTAAATAGTCTTTCAGAGAGCTTTCAGAAGGGACGGTTAGATGAAGCTGAAAAGCATGCGATATCTATCACTGAGCAATTTCCAAAACATCAATTTGCATGGAAAGTATTGGGTGTAATATTTGGCCAAACAGGTAGAAAAATTGAAGCTGTAAATTTTAACCAAGTCGCAGTTGAGCTGTCTCCTCAAGATGCCGAAGCCCACAGCAACTTGGGCATCACGCTCCAAGAGCTTGGTAAATTAGACGAGGCTGAAGTAAACTATAGGCAAGCGATAGCGTTGAAACCAGATTTAGCTCAAGCCTACAGTAACCTGGGTATTACGCTCCAAGAGCTTGGTAAATTAAACGAGGCTGAAGTAACCTATAGGCAAGCGATAGCGTTGAAATCTGACTTAGCGCAAGCTCACACTAACTTAGGTGTCACGCTACAAAAAAAGGGTAGAATAGAGGAAGCTGAAGCAAGCCATAAACGAGCGATAGCGTTTAGATCGGACTATGCTGAAGCCCATTACAACTTGGGCGTTACGCTTCAGGAACTAGGTAAATTAGAGAAGGCTAAAGCAAGCTACACATATGCGATAGAATTAAAAGCTGACTATCCCGAAGCGCATAGCAACTTGGGTATTACGCTCCACGAAATGGGTAGATCAGAAGAAGCTGAAGCAAGCCATATACAAGCGATAACCTTGAAACCCGATTTAGCGCAAGCTCACAGTAACCTGGGTATCACGTTGCAAAAACTGGGTAGATTAAAGGAAGCTAAAGCAAGTTATATACGAGCGATAGTTTTGAGACTTGAATTTGCTGAAGCCCACAGTAACCTAGGTATTACTCTCCAAGAGCTAGGAAGGTTAGAAGAAGCTGAAGCAAGCCATAAACGAGCGATCACATTGAAGCCTAGTGATGTCGACGCTCAATTCAATCTATCGGATAACTATAGTTACCTAAATGACCTAGAAAAAGAGATCTGTGCGTGGAAAAATTTAATGTACATAAATGCCAACGACTATGGGTTAAGGGCGGGTATCAATCTAGCGATTTGTAACTTTTTACAAGGTGATTTTAAGGAAAGTAAACGACAGGTTAGGGCAGCTGAAAGAATTCAAGAAAAAACACTACCAAAATTTGAAAACGAAAAAGTGTACCAACGATATTTGCTAAATATTTTGAAATGGCATGAAGATAAATATCTAGGCGTTGATAAAGAAAAAAACGCTAAAGTTCTTTATGTTGTTGGAGAAAGCCATTCTTTAGCCAGTCACAATTTAGGAATCCAGTATTCAGGAAATAATTTTGTCTGCAAGGCTAGGTTGATCAAGGGTTGTAAGCAATGGCATTTAGGCAATGCTTGCAAAAACCATTTTAAAAGTCAATTTGAGAGAGTCTTTTGCTCTCTTCCAAAATCTAGTGAAGTTTTATTAACAATCGGAGAAATTGATTGCCGATTAAATACCGGCATTATGAAACATAAGAATAAGTTTCCAGAAAAAGAGATAGAGGAAATCATCGTCAATACGATAGAACTTTATCTTAATTATATTTTGACCATTAATTCTGATTATCAACATAATATTATCATTCAAGGAGTTCCATGCCCAAATATCGACACAGGAATCGTTTCGAAACAGGAAATTACGCAGCTAATTGAAGTAATCAAAAATTTCAATCGTGAATTAGAAAACAATTCAAAGAAAAAAGGATTGGATTTTTTAGATGTGCACAAACCGACAGACCGGGGAGACGGGTTTTCCAATGCTATATGGCATATTGATCAAATTCATCTTTCTCCAGAAGGATTTTTGGAAGCATGGCGCAGATATGTCTCTGACTAGCAGAGTCGAAACGATTAAAAGAGAATAAGCACGCATGTAAAAGACTACGTAATCTCGTAAAAATCATTATAATGCCTATATCGAAAACCAGATGTAATATGCGTGTGATAACGAATTAA
>QCQB01000080.1 GCA_003212315.1 SAR116 cluster bacterium AG-447-C21
GCGGCTCGCTGAGCGACACTGATTATCTCTTCTAGTGTCCCACCGGAGACATCTAGGTCTACTGAGCGTGATCCCCCAATGCCGCGACCAAAAATTGATCGTTTTCTCATTATTCCATATGTTTTAGGTTCACTGTAAAGAGACCGTTCCATTATTGGTATGAGTTCGTCAACTCGAGTCGGGTCAACCGCAACTGCTCCAATAATAGCATTAGCGCGAAAAGCGGCGAAGAAAAATCTTTCCATAGTAGGGACGCCATTTTCGTCTTCGGTTTGACTGCCTTCAGGATCCCATAATTTTTTTGTTGCATCTTCTAGTTTTCCGGCAATTTTCGTCATAGTAGGAAGATTATATCCAGACGGGGGGAGAATATAACCAATGACAAGATTGCGGTTCCCATCTGGTAAATAGTCTAATTTTGGGAGTAAAAGTGTCGTAATAATTCCCGAGAGTAAAACGACCATAAGCACTACCCCTGCGGCTCTGGTACGGCTAGAAATAACACGCTTTGTGAAATTTAAAATAGTCGCTACAAATGAGCTGGCGAATAGATCCAAAAAAGGTAGTTTGCGACCTTCCACAGTTTTTCTGAGGTCTCCTGATAAAAGTTTACTTGATAAAGCAGGAATTACTGTAATAGAAACCAACAAAGACAATAACACCGAAACGGATATAGCAACGGCTATATCTCTAAAAAGTTGACCTACCTCCAGTTGCATCACAAGTATCGGTATGAAGACCATAACCGTTGTCAAGGCAGAAACTAGTACTGCCCCCCAGACTTGATTTGCTCCTTCGAAGGCGGCCTGTTTTATAGGTAAGCCGTTTTGTCTCAATCTAAATATATTTTCTAAAACGACAATCGCTGCGTCTACAACCATCCCTACCGCAAATGCCAAACCTGCTAAAGATATTACGTTGATAGATCTACCGAGCGCAGCCATTGCTACAAAAGACCCTATCACAGACACAGGTATGGCCAGAGAAACAACAAGGGTAGCCGAACCACTTCTCAAAAATAAAAGAAGTACTATTGCGGCTAATGTTCCCCCTATATAGATATTTTGTTGAACCAAATTAATTGCGGAGTCGATGTAAGTTGTTTCGTCATAAACTTGTGTTAGGAATATCTTTTCTGGCAATAATTCATTGTCATTCAATTCAACAACAGCCTGCCGAATACCCTTCATAATCTCGATTACATTGGCCCCAGTCTCTCGATATACTGGTAATGCAATGGCCGGTTCACTCATCATGCGAATTCTTGAGACTGGTTGTTTATAACCGAAAACTACATTAGCCACATCACGGATCTTAATTCTTGTAATACGCCCAGATGCAGCATCCAGTACAGATCTCAATACAACTTCATTGACAGCTTCGACTGAGTTGAAATCGCCCTCAGTCCGAACAACATAACGTCTTTTCCCCTCGTCTATTGCACCAGCTGATACGGATGCATTTGCATTTTGTAGAGCTTTAACGACATCGGGAATTGTTAACTTGTATTGTGCAAGACTTTCGGGGTTTGTGATGACTTGCATCTCCCGTTCAGCACCGCCATAGACCCGTACCTCGGAGATCCCGTTTACTCGCTCCAGGCGATCTTTAATGAAATCTTTAGCCAAGTCGTAGTAACCATGTATTTCTGAATTATTGTCAGCTAATTTCCTCAATATTAACCAAGCTATGGCATTGTCCTCCGATCCAGCCGTATTAAGAGTAGGCTCGTCAACTTCGGTTGGATAGTTGCCGACACGGTCCAACCTATTTGAAACTAGCAAGAGTGCTTTTGTCATATCCTGTCCGACACCGAATTCAAGTGTTACGCGGGCTCTACCCGTTTCAGATTTACTGACAATAGATTCAATGCCTTCTATACCTTTAAGTTGTTTTTCTTGTCTATTTACAATCTCTCGTTCAACTTCTGCGGGCGCCGCACCTGGCCACTGCGTTGTAATAGTGATTACTGGTTGATTAACATCTGGTGTTAATTGAATTGGAATGCTTTGCAGCGCAACACCGCCGAACATTACAATCATTAGAACGGCTGCTATTACGGCTATTGGGCGTATTATCGAAACCGAAATCAGACGGTCCATGGATCTACCTCATGCCATTCGGTTTGATAGGTTCTCCTGGCCTTAACCGCTCATTGCCGCGCACAACCACAAGGTCTCCAACTTCTAATCCGGCGAGTACTTCAAATCTATTTCCAATAGCCCGTCCTAACTTAATAGGCTGAATATTTGCGGTTCCTTTGCGAAATATAAAAACAATTTTCTTCCCATTTTTAACCAAGACTGCGTCTTTATGGACAGTCGTGACGTCGTCAGGGTTTCCAATGGGGAGTTTAAGTGTAACAGCCTGATTACCAAGAAGGCCGTTTTGGTATTTCTCATCTTTGATAATCAGCCTTATTGCAACAGCTCGGGTCAGTGAATTTTCTTGTGGGATGATAGCTCTAATTATCGTGTTCAAAATAATCCCATTTTGGAGCTTCGCAGTTACCTTTGTATTCGTCGTTAGTGCCAGCGCTCGTATTGATGGTACATCTGCCTCTATCTCGAGGTCAGTATCATTAAAAATAGTTATTATTGGATCGCCAACTCGTACGTAATTTCCGGGCAAAGTATGCCGTTTTATTACTACCCCGGGGTAGGGGGCTTTAATGTACGCGTCCTGAAGAGAAATTTGCCCCGCTTTTAGACTAGCTTTTGATTGGTCAATATCGGCGCGAGCACGACTCACCATTTCTGCAGCAATTTCCATATCCCGCTCACTATCTTCTTCTCTATCTTTTCGAAATGCTGCTGAAGTCCTTAGTGCCAAAATTCGCTTATGCGTCTGCTCCATTTTTTTATAATTTACTGTTTCTTTTGCCAGTTGAGTCTTCGTAATTTTTAAATTAGCTTGCAAAAGTTGTATTTGGTTATTGAGGCGATCCGACTCCAGTCTTACTAATAAATCACCTTTTTTTACACGGTCTCCAACTTGAACATACATTTTATGGACACGTTCTGCGATTCTCGTTGCAACAACACCTGACTCCTTTGCTATAAACCGTCCAAGGACAGGCATTGTTTGAAGAAGAGGCTCCGATATCACTTGATCAACCCCAACGGCACTAACTCGTTGTTGAGCGGCACCTACAGAAATCAGAAACGGTAGTAATAAGAGTCCAAACATATTAGAAATCAATACTAATTTGATTTCTTGTTTTCTAATCATGTCAAAATCCAAACCAAACTAATAGCTAATGATCGACTAACCGAATGATAATTTAGGAACTATACGTTCTTCTTAGTTTTACAAGTCTTTCTATGCAATTCTTTTTATGCAATTATAATCCATAATTAGGTCTACTAAATGTTAACACGGTGTTAATTTTCGGCTCAAACGCAGCTTTATTTGGCATTGTGTAAGACTAACTTTTGTATGTGACACAAAATATTGTTGCCCAATACTTTAAATGAAAAAACCTATCAGGTTTTCATTGAAGTAATTAGTAAATATAATAGGCGGTTATGACGATCTTATTCACACATCAATCTTGCCTCCTACATGAAGTTGCTGCAGGGCATCCAGAAAATCCATCGAGATTGAAGGTATTGGAGGCTCTATTTGCAAACGACACATTCAAAGAATTAGAGAGAAGAGATGCACCATTGGGATCGGTCGATCAAATAGCATTGATGCACTCAGAAAAATATATTGAAGAGATTGTCAGGGCCGTTCCAGATAATGAACTTGTATATTTGGATGCGGACACGTCATTATCCCATGGATCAACTGAAGCGGCTATGAGAGGGTGTGGGGCCGTTTGCGCCGCTATTGATGCATTAATCACAGAAAATGCTAAAAACGCTTTTTGTGCTGTTCGTCCACCAGGGCATCACGCTGAGACAGAGAAGGCTATGGGGTTTTGTTTGTTCAATAATGCAGCTATCGGTGCTGCATACGCTCGAGAAAAATTTAAGGTTGATAGGGTAGCAGTTGTCGATTTCGATGTTCATCATGGTAATGGAACGCAAGAAATGTTCTGGTCGCAACCTAATCTTTTATATGCCTCAACCCATCAAATGCCATTATTTCCTGGGACAGGCGCTGTATCTGAGGTCGGAGAATATAATAATGTTATAAATGCCCCACTCTCGGCTGGCTCTAGTAGTTTCGAATTCAGAACAGCCTTTAATGAGATTATTTTACCCGGTTTGAGAAAATTCAGTCCTGATTTATTAATTATTTCTGCCGGCTTTGACGCCCACGCTGATGACCCCCTCGCCAATTTAAATTTATATGAGAATGATTTTTCATGGATTACTTTGGAATTATTAGCAATTGCTGAAAAATATTCAGATGGGCGTTTGGTTTCTGTATTAGAAGGTGGGTATAACCTTGAAGCGTTGAGCAGTTCCGTATCTGTACATGTGCGCGAACTCATGTCAGTTTAGTTTTAACGTTTTAGACTTTTAAGTAGATCGTTTTAGGAGGTATAAATTGGCGGAAGAGAATAAATCATTAGAAAGCGTAAGTTTTGAGGAATCTCTTGCGGAACTAGAAGCTATAGTTGACCGGTTAGAAAGTGGACAAGGTTCTCTAGACGAAGCGATAAAAGCGTATGAGAGGGGGTCCGAACTCAAGAGACATTGTCAAACAAAACTAGATGAAGCGAGAATGAAAGTAGAAAAGATTAGATTACCAGAGAATGGAAATAAACCAGAAGTCTCCGACTTCGAATAAGTAGATCGTATTTTAAACCATAATCTATGACAAAAAATCACCTTAAAAACCTTTTAGATACCTCTGCTGCAAAAGTTGAAAAGGCAATGGAGAGCTTGTTGCCTCGTTCGGAGGGTATAGAAGCCCCGCTTCTTGAGGCTATTCGATACAGCGCCCTTGGCGGAGGAAAGAGACTGCGTTCTTTTATGGTTCTCCAATCAGCTCGTCTATTCAAAGTCGAAGAATTATACGCCTTGAGAGTGGCGGCGGCCGTTGAGTTTATGCATAGTTACTCACTCATACATGACGATTTACCCGCTATGGATAATAGCGACACAAGAAGAGGAAAGCCAAGCTGTCATATCAAATTTGGTGAGGCAACGGCCATATTGGCAGGTGACGCGCTCCAAGCGCTTGCTTTTGAAACCCTTGTTTCGGAGGAAACACACCCTGAACCTGGTATCCGTTGTCGGTTGGTTAACGCATTGGCTTCTGCCTCGGGGGGAGCGGGAATGGTGGCAGGTCAAATGATGGATTTAGTTGGTGAAACCACTTCATTGTCATTCGATCAGATAACCAGATTGCAGAATTTAAAGACTGGTGAGATGTTTGCCTTTAGCGCTAGAGCTGGAGCGATTTTATCAGGGGCCCCTTCTACTGAAGAAGATAATCTTAGAAAATATGCGGAAAGATTTGGGTTGGCCTTTCAAATAGCAGATGATTTGCTAGATTTAGAGGGGGATCCGTTAGAGGTAGGAAAACCTACCGGTCAAGACGAAAATGCCAATAAGGCTACGTTCGTTTCTGCGTTAGGTGCGGATCGAGCTCGCAATAAGGCAGAG
>QCQB01000081.1 GCA_003212315.1 SAR116 cluster bacterium AG-447-C21
AGACGACCGCTTTGCTTAATTTAAACCAGGCGTTACCGTCCTTTCCCTTACCCTCTGCGTCTACGATTTCAACAATGGAAGTACACATACCGACTACGCCGAAAGATGTTTTTCAAAAAATTTAAACGTCTTTTCCCAACTATCCATCGCCTGCTCCACTCTATAAAGCGGCGTGTAATAATACCAAATTCCATGTCCTGCATTATCATATCGATGAAACTCATAATCTTTGCCATATTTCTTTAACTGCTCTTCATGCTGATTGACCTGCTCAATGTTTGGTGCGCGGTCATCATTACCAAAGATTCCCAGTAACGGGCAAGACAGCTCAGCTGTCATGTCGATCGGTTGAACAGGTTGTTTTTCCGGACGATCGTCTTCGTCTTGTACGACCCGACCACCCCACAAATCAACAACACAATCAATATCATCGCGTTTACACGCATAAAGGAATGCTTGCCGTCCACCAGAGCAGCTTCCGATTAAACCTACCTTTTCGTTACTCCATGGCTGAGAGCGTAACCACTGAACCGCGCCTTCCGTATCGCCGACCATCTGGTTATCGGAAACACCACCTTGGGCGCGCACCTTAGCAGCAACGTCGTCCGAAGGTCCATAACCGATACGGTCGTACAGGTTATGGCTTATAGCTGCGTAACCATGATGAGCGAACCTGCGGGTAAATTCACGATAGGTCTCGTCCCACCCGGGTAAATGATGTATCAGCACAACACCGGGAAATGGACCGGCTCCCATTGGACGAGCTGCATATGCGTTTATAGGGTCGCCATTATACCCTTTGATTTTGATCGTCTCTGCGATCATGCTTTCGTATGTCATTATCAGACCTCTTGATTATTTAATTCCGGACGCGGACCTTTTTAAGAGGATTGCCCTTATAATTACAGTTTAGACGCGGGCTATACTTAATTCAAAGAAAAATAATCTACCTAAAAAAATATAAAATGGTCTAAATCGAATATTTTTTTATCATTAAATCAAGCCTTTAGTAAAAAAACTTTCGGGAACTAATATTATCAGAGATCAGCAAGCCGCGGTAATACCTCTTTACTAAACAATTGGAGATTGCTGACCGTATCATGATGACTGATATGACCACCCTGCCCCATCATCAGCAGCTGGCCCAGGCCGCCAACATGCTGATGAAATTCTTTAATTTGCTCAAATACCGTATCCGGATTGCCCGCAAAAGCCACCCCCGCATCGATAAACTCGTCAACAGTACCAAATTGCATTTTAAACTCGCCGCCATTCCGAAGTGGTATCATGTTCGGGCCACGATTGTATAACATCTGAGCTGTTATTTCGTTAGAAGTGTAACCTGGCGGGAACCAGAATTGTGATGCTGCTCTTGGGGTGGTCCGGCTGTAATCCAAGATTTGATCGGCACGACGCTTCCCTTCTTCGTTCGTGTCGCCTACTCCCACAATTGCTAAATAACCAAAGCGCTCTTTTGGTGCTTCTCTACCAGCATCAGCTGCAGCCTTACGATAACCTTCGAAAATTTCCTGCGTACGCAAATATCCCGTATTCAAAGAAGCTATAGAATATCCGCGAGAACCTGCTTCGGCGGCGGACCCCGGACTCATAACGGTCATCCAGACTGGTGGATGGGGGGACTGATAAGGCCGAGGCCATACATTTACTTGTCTATAATGAAAATGTTCGCCTTCCCAATTGAATGGTCCATCATGCGTAGTCAGAGCTTTCAAAATTAGATCATGTGCTTCCCAGAACCGCTCCATCAATGTTGCAGGGTTGCTGTTGGCAGGCCATACTTCGAAGGGAGCACCCTTTACAAACCCCATCTCTAGGCGGCCACGCGAGATTACGTCTAGCATAGCATACTCTTCTGCCACGCGAACCGCATCCATCCGGTTAGCAATTGGCATCCCCAAACAAAGTAGACGTACTTTTCTTGTCTCACGGGCCAAAATAGCCATAGGTATGGTGCATACTGAAGTGGCACAGGTTGCTGTGGTGTGATGTTCGTTAACCATTATATTAATACCAAGTTCATCACACAGGGCCCATTCATCGAGATAACGATGATAGAGGTCCGCCCCAACCTTGGGATCATAAACGCTACTTGGAACTAGGTTACGAAGTGAGTCTCCCAACTCCTCCCATGCAGGATGGTATGCCATCTCGCTGAAATGCCAAGCTTTCATTATTCTATCCCCCAGCCGCAACTAAAAGAGTGGAAATAGTCTCGTCTAATTTTTCGATCTGTGGGTAATGTCCAGCACCCGGTATTGTGCAAAATTCTACATCTCGCATTCGTTCTGCCAAACATTCACCATAATCACTTTTGACGTAACCATCATTTTCGCCCCAAATTAATCGGATAGGTACATTAATCCGATGCAACCAATACGCTAATGAGGGGTTATGAAGGTGAGGTTTCCAAGCATAATACGCTAAGAACTGACGGTCCTGGGCAATGCCAAGTAATTGCGTCTCATTAAACTTGCCCAAGTCAACAAACGTCTCAGAAAATAGAGCACTGGCTACTTCGTCATCCGGCAACGCCGAAAGGTCTGCGAAATCAAATTTTTCTCTGCCACCCAATTTAACGCCAAGCGGTGCAATTAATTCCAAGGACTTAAGACGCGTTGTATTACGAACGGCCATTTCAAGACCAATCCATCCACCAAAAGAAGCACCAAGCAAGGTAACTTCAACCAAATCTATTTGATCCAGTAGATCCAAATAAAGATATGAGAGATCACCAACATTTCTGAATTGTGAAGGAGGCTGGCGTCCGTCGAAACCAGGGTGACGCGGCACAAATACTCTCCAATGTTCGGCCAATTTATTTATGAAGGGTTCATGGAGATGGGCGTAATGTTCTGGATGCAGATAAAGCATAGGGGGGCCATTTCCCCGAATATCTATACCGAGTTCAATGCCAGCCACCGAGATTCTCTTCATCTCTTCACCCCCTAGCTAAGCATTCTAGAACGAATTCAGAAACGAACCAAATTCAAAAGCAAAAGTTCCATCTATATGCTTTCTTTAAAAAACAGGGTTTTTCTGTCCGTAATAATTTTCATTCATGAGTGAGGCAATCTCCATACCATCTATATCTTGATAATTTAGATCAAACTTCAATGACAAATCAGTTGCCATAGCGGCAGCGCGACCATATTCAAAACACTGTGCAGTAACACGACAACTTGCAAGAGCTTCATGCTCTGCACTCAAACAACGACCAGCGACTATGACATTTTGACCGCTAGAGGGTACTAAGGCGCCAAACGGTACATCATAATAATCGTCAATTAACCACTCCGTTTTAGGTTTAGATCCGTAATGTAATTCAATAGGCCAACTTGACCGGGCAATTGTGTCCTTTAGTTTTTTGCCATTTACAACATCTTCATTTGTAAGCCTTTTTACACCACTGATGGAACGCGTTTGTCGAACACCTACCTCTTGAGCGTAGTCAATGAAGTAAGCATTCTCACAACCGGGAATTTCTTCTTTTAAAAAGTTAAAAAACGCTTTTGCCTGGTAGATAGAAAATTGCTCCGCCTCTGAATGGTCTAGCGGATCAGTAACATCAAGCGCTCGTCCATCAAAACCGGTTATTTTTGTGCCATTGACCAAAACTTCTCCGGGATTAACGGTCGGAAAAAGCCATACCTTTTTGCGAATTAATTCCTCCCTTTCCTCAAGTTTCTTCACTACTTTTGATGGAGAGATAGTATCATCTCCCCAATACTTTAGATATCTAGCTATATCTACGTTACCTATCTTAAACATCATTGACGGATTTTGAATGACACCGTTATTACCTTTTGTAGTGCTCAACCCTGCTCTAAAAATTATGTCGGCGTCACCACTGCAGTCTATAAAGCGCCCCCCCAAGACTTTGGTAAAACCCGACTTAGTATGAAGAACCAATCCATCAATGACATTATTTTGAACTAGTACATCAATCATCTCCGAATGATAAAGGATTTGCACACCTGCATTGAGTAAAAGATCGGTAGCAACTTTTTTATATGTTGCACAATCATGCGTAGCGACCCAAGTTTTTCCATAAATTTGGGGGGCTGTTAGACCACCTTGTAAATCCAGCGCCGATCGCATGCGTTCTGCGAAACCAAAAATAAGTTGCTGAGGTTGTGCGGCTTGAGGATCGTCTACAGAATTATAAAGGCCACAAATGGTACCCGACATACCAGACACAGCGGCACCGCCACAAAACCCTAACCGCTCTATAAGAAGGGTCTTATGGCCAGCCTCAGCGGCTGTTGTTGCAGCAGCAATTCCCGCTGGCCCCCCTCCCAATACTATTATGTCAAAAGTTCCAAGGATTCCTAATTTGTTATATGAATTAGGATCCAAACTTTCCAGATATGAACCCATTACAACTATCCCCAGTTCAAAAGCTCGACGCTAACCTTAGAGCTTATTTTCTATCTTAGTTAGAAATACTTTAATGAAAAGAACTAAGAGATAGATTACCAGTGCATCTGAAAATGGAAATTAATCATCCTCTCATACCCACTTTTTCCGCTGCAGGGTGCAAACTTTCGGAGGCGCTGGGCCTGCTTTCAACTCTCGCGAACCATGATTTTAAATTGCCGAGTGTCGTATCCATAGATTGCCCAACTCCTGAAGCAAAGTCTACACAGCAATAAAGGACAAGATCCGCTATTGTTACGCTATCTCCACAAATAAATTCTTTGCTACCTATCTGCTTATCCAACCAAGCCAATCCGTCCTGGCCAGCTGCTTTAAAGCCATCCGCTGCTTCTGGCAAGCATCTCATTCTATTTTCAAATAATTTAAGGCCCTCCGAAAATCGAAACCCTGCATACATATTCTCGGTAACTTTTTGCTCGACACGCCGGGTCCACATTCTCGTTTTGGCGCGCTCATCAGGTGTAGAACCAATAAGTGCAGGCTCGGGATGAAGTTCTTCGAGATAATCACAGATAACGATTGTCTCTGCGATGACCATACCATTATCTAATTCCAATGCTGGTAACTGACCGCCAGGGTTTTTCTCTAAATATGCCTCACCTCGGTTCTCCGCGCCCATTAAATCGTGCTCAATAAAATCAATATTTATATTTTTTTCTCGCAAGAACATACGCAGCATTCTTGGGTTGGGACCAAAAGAGTTTAAAATCTTCATGACTGAAAACCTCCATTAATATTCTTATTATTAGAACCCCACGTTATATGAAATCTGCTAAATAGAAATCTTTTTTAATTAAATTTGACAACCTAATCAAAAGAAAACGCATTGCACCTAAGATAACGCCGCAGTGTGCAGGCGTTACCGAAACTGTCATCTATCCGTGAGCCCCTTAATTCCTGCTTTATCCGTCCCCTTTAAATAAATGGCTCCTTGAATTGCTGCGATTTCCTGATGGTGGGTAATCGCCT
>QCQB01000082.1 GCA_003212315.1 SAR116 cluster bacterium AG-447-C21
AAATATTTCCAGATAGAGTATTAAATCTATATCAGAATGCCGTGGACAGTGGGTCAGATGTTTTTCTAACCAACACTTTTGGGTGCAACGCCGCCAGACTAAAACTTCATGATGCCGAAAAGAAAGTTTTTGAGCTGAATAAAATCTCAGCGGAACTTGGAAGGGAGGTTGCCGATCGATCGTCTGAGGCAGTTATCGTTGCTGGAAGTATCGGTCCAACGGGCGAAATTTTTCACCCCATCGGTGAACTTCGGCATGAGGTGGCCGTGGAAATCTTTCATGAACAAGCAGAAGGTCTGAAGGAGGGGGGAGTCGATGTGTTATGGCTTGAGACAATTTCAGGGGAAGATGAATTCATAGCGGCAGCCGAGGCATTTAATCGAGCTTCAATGCCATGGTGCGGTACAATGAGCTTCGACTCAGCTGGAAGAACAATGATGGGGCTTACATCAAGGGATTTGGTTTCGCTCGTTGAACGACTTCCTTACAAACCAATTGCATTTGGTGCTAATTGCGGAGTAGGGGCCAGTGATCTACTAAGAACAGTTCTTGGTTTTTCTTCAACATCTACAAAATTACCAATTATTTCCAAAGGAAACGCCGGCATACCAAAATTCTTGCATGGAGAAATACATTACGACGGCACACCGGAGTTAATGGCAGAATATGCTATTCTAGCTAGGAATAGCGGTGCCAAAATAATAGGAGGATGTTGTGGAACTACACCTGCGCATTTGAACGCCATGAAACTTGCGCTTGAAAAGCACTCTGTTGCAGATAAGCCGACACTCTTAGACATACAAGAAAAAATAGGGGACTTTAGTTCTATCTCAGATGGTCTTGACGACACTGAAAATTCCTCGCGTCGAAAAGGACGAAGAAAATTGAGAGATCAAAATTAATTTTTAGGTATAGAGGAGATATCTGAAACCCAAGATAACGCCGACTTTGTGAATGCTTGTTTTTGTGGCAACAAATTAGCCCGTTGATCCACCGTTCCAACGCGTAATCCGAAAGTCCCATTTGTATCGTCACCCGGTTTAGCGAATATTCTTGTCCCACAATTCGAACAAAACCCAAGATCCCGCTTTGCACCACTATCCGCGATTTTTTGAAAAAAGGATAATTTTCCTTTGATAAGATTAAACTTATCATTGATTACGCCGACTACAACTCCGTAGGCTGTCCCAGAATTAATTTGGCAATCAGTGCAATGACATATGATTACCATATTCTCATCGACTTCCGCCTCATATCTAATTGCCGAACAAAAACATCCCCCAGTTACTTTCATTTCACACCTCGATTCTGATGCTTAATAATAAACCCCATTTTATTATTCATTCTCAATTGATTATTTTTCGTGGCGACGGACGCCAATTTTTTTCTGCTATTTCTTCAACAAAATCTTTTGGAAAAAAACTTATAGTACTTGTTCTCCCAAGTGTTTCAATTGTATACCAAGTTCCTTTTAAGATCTCCAATTCTGGTTGATCCGGGGACAGATACATTGATTGTGCGTCATGGCTATTTGGCGATATTGTTACAACGGCCGGATCGCCGCCATTCCATTCTACGGTAAGCGTTTTATCGCTTTGGCGCCACGAAATATAATAATCTAGATTTAATTGTCTTTTTTGCAATTCATATCCTACAATTTATCATCGTCAGACTACTCACTTCTTAATAATATATACTTAATGTGAATAACCTAGAGGAAATTCTTAAAACCCACTGCAGGTCAACTAGTGTTATTTAGGGAAAACGGTATGATGTATGGATACGCTCTTATCATGATTCTTACCGGGGGGCTGCATTCCTTTCATAGGAGCCCTAAATGCTAGTTTAGGAAGGGAGTTAGGTTCAGCGCCGGCGCCAAGTGTAGTTTTTTGTAACTCTTCTAAATAATTCGTTAAAGTTGATATATAAGGTGCCTGACGCGGTTTCGAACCTGACAAGATTATTTCACGTGCATCATTAAAAATTTATTAGGAAAAATTGATGTACTCTTACAGAAAAGACCCTTTGTATCCAACCGTTGATTTAACACTAAAAGAGATTGAGATTTCTCAGAACCGCGCAAAAAAACTGCGGGCCCATGCTTTCATGACGTTGATCAACGGTTTATATGAAAAGAAAGTTGATAACGACAGTGACAAGGCTATTCCCTTGCAACCGACACATGCTACCGGAGCGTTAAAATAACACCGCATGTTATTATCACGAATAGCTTTTTTATGTGATGTGACAGTGGGGATTAACCGGTTCCTGAGCCGAATTTAATCCCCCAATAGCCTTGCTCATTTATGACAACATATAATGATTTATAGTTATCGATCAATGTCCCTGATTTTGTGTAACGACCGAATTCTATCGAGACGTGCACTTTCGAGGCAGAAAGTTTTTCGGTTGAGGTATTGATTAATTTGGTATGATCCCACCCGGATGATTTTAATCGGTCTTTAAAAGCTTTCATGTACGCTTCAGGTGAATGCCATTCAAAAAAGGTGCCGTCCTTCATGCTCCGTATATGAGGAAAGTGAAGACTATTAGCGAGTTTTTCTGGGTCTTTATCATTTAACCCCTTTATGTATGTATTAACGGCTTTAATAGCTTCTTTTTCTGCTGATAATTTGGTCATCGGCACCTCACTAAACCTAACCATGCACGGACTTGAAATGCGGTTATTTTTTTAATTTCTTGAACCAGGCCCATGATAATAAAAACGTTAGTATGCATACTGTTAAAATGACCGCAGGTGTTACGCCCCAACTGTCGAGCTTATATTCTGCGACTAGAACCCAAATCATTATTAGTCCTGTTGCAGCAGAACCAAATAAAAGAAAGCTCGATAAGGCTTCTAAAAACTTTTGCATTGAAACTCCTCATAACTTTAAATCTACTTTGTCATACAACCAAGGTCCCTGATCGCTAGCTAATTAGTTTTTATTAATCGTTCCACTGGTTGGTCTCTAAGTAGTAGATGTATCAAAGCTGCAAATATACTTAGAATAACACTGAGCCACCATGCTAAATGATATGTTCCAGTAATATCAAAAATTAATCCTCCTATCCAAGCCCCCATAAAATTACCCATTTGATGCCCTAAATAAACAATCCCAAATAGTGTGGACATGAAAGCAGATCCGAATAATTGAGCGATAATACCACTCGTTAATGGAACAGTCCCAAGCCAGATAAATCCTATACAAGCACAAAATATTAAGATGCTCGACTCGCTACTGGGCAACAACGTAAAAATTGTTATAAAAAATGCGCGCAGAATATAGATCCCTGCCAAGAGGTATTTTTTCCTATATCTGTCCCCTAAAAACCCAGCAGTCCAAGCGCCAGCCATATTAAAAATAGATAGTAATACCATGGCCTTAGCTGCGAAACTCAATGTTAAACCACCATCTTCAATAAATGCTGGTAAATGCGTATACATAAACTGAATTTGAAACCCACAGACGAAAAAACCAAGTATTAGCAGTATGAAACCACTATTGGATCGCGCTTCTATTAATGCTTCTGATAGCGATTGGGATCTATTATTTTTTTTAGTCCGCGCCTCGCTTAGTAAGTTGCTTATATGGGCTAAAAACCAACCAAGGGGCAATAAGCAGAAAAAACAAATTGATAAAACCAATAACGCATAATGCCATCCAAACAATTGAATTCCCCATTGAAAAGAAGGAATTATGAGTAATTGTCCTGCGGTTGCACCGGTTGTAACTATTCCAATCATTAGTGATCGTTTATTATCGGGAGCAATTTTTGATATCACTCCAACTAAAATGGGAAGTCCGCAGGCACTTACGCCTATTCCTACAAATACTCCCGCACCAATAAACATGGTTATTGGGGAGAACGATATAGTCATTATGTAAATTCCGCTTGCATATAAAAGACAACCAACGGTAATTGTACGACCAACTCCCCATCTATCGGCTATTGCTCCCAAAAAGGGAGCAGCCATTCCGTTTATAAGCGCTTGAGCTCCAAAAATAATTGATAAAGTCTCACGGCTCCAACCAAGGTCTAAGGTAATTGGGCGCATTAAAAAGCCAAAACTATGACGTCCTCCAAATACAAAACCAATAATGATGAAACCACAAAAAACGGCCATTAAAATATATGTGCTATTTAATTTTATTTCAGAAGCATTTTTCATGGGAATTCACGAGTTGAAATTTATGGTAAATATTTTCTAATTAGATAATATCACACATTAAAACGGTTTCTCACAAAATGTCTTAGGGGTTTATAAAAATGTTTAATTTAGATACTTTTATAGAGAATTGTAAATCAGCCGTAGCAAGTGATGATACGCATCTTGGGATTAAAGATTTAGTGGGAAAGGCCGTTTCCGAACCCGGCAGTTTGATGAAAGCTATTGGCGAACCAAGTAAGGCGGGAGCAAGCCCAATTTATAGCTCTAATAATCTTACTATTGTAAACGTAGTCTGGGCTCCATGGATGACGATATATCCACACAATCATAATATTTGGGCGGTTATCGGTATATATTCCGGCAGAGAAGATAATATATTTTGGCGCCGGATAAATGACGATAAACATGGTCGAATTGAAGCAGCGGGCGCGAGATCTTTATCTCTTGGAGATGTCACGCCACTAGGACCAGATATTATTCATTCGGTGAATAACCCTATTCCACGAAACTCGGGAGCGATTCACGTTTATGGCGGAGACTTTTTTCACGTCGAAAATAGAAGCGAGTGGGATCCTGAAGATTTAACGGAGCATGAATACGATGCACAGAACGTAAAAAATGTCTTAGAAAACTTTTCAGTATCCTAAGAAACGATTTGAAGTTTATGCTATTACCATCCTTTCACTAATTCATAGCTTAAAGATAATCTTTATGGTCACTAAACGCGATATTATCGGAACGTGGATATTAGTGGATCGAGGTACTGATGACCCTGTTGATGCTGAATTATCCAAATCCCGTTACGGCGAAGATTCTAAAGGGCTATTAATTATTTCAAAAGAGGGTTGGA
>QCQB01000083.1 GCA_003212315.1 SAR116 cluster bacterium AG-447-C21
TTTAGACCCTTTATGTTGGCAAATCCACTTTTGGAAAAAGAGCTTTTAAATATTAAACCGGATGACTATGCACTTGAATGGAAATGGGACGGCATTCGAGTTCAGCTTGCCGCCAATGGGGAAGAACGGAAACTCTTTTCAAGAACAGGCGATGACATTTCTAATTCCTTTCCAGAAATTATAGACGCTTCAAAATTTAATGGAGTGCTTGATGGAGAGCTACTTGTGATGAAAGAGAAGAAAGTAGCTCCATTTAATGATCTTCAGCAGCGACTGAATAGAAAAAAAATCTCAGACAGGCTAGTTTTAGACTTTCCTTGCCATGTGCGACTTTACGATATTCTATTCGATGGGGAAGAGGATCTTAGAACCCATAGTTTCAAATATAGAAGATTGCGTTTAGAACAATTTTTTGAAGAAAAAAAATTACAAAGAATGGACTTATCTGAGCTCGTAGATTTCAAGATTCATCGTAATTTGAGCGATCTACACTCAACTTGCAGGGAATACGGGCTAGAGGGTTTGATGTTAAAGCCTTGGGACAGTTTGTATATCGCAGGTCGGCCGAAACCAGGGTGGTTCAAGTGGAAGCGTAATCCTCTCATAATCGATGCTGTAATGATGTATGCTCAAAGAGGGCATGGGCGACGTTCATCTTTTTATTCCGATTTCACGTTTGGTGTTTGGTGGCTTCATGAACAAAAAACCGAGCTAGTGCCTGTAGCAAAGGCATATTTTGGTTTTACTGATGAGGAACTGAAGGATCTAGATAAATGGGTGAGAGATAATACAATAAAACGGTTCGGGCCGGTGCGGCAGGTTGCTACAGGACTAGTTATCGAGTTAGCATTCGATAGTATTCACAGATCTAAAAGACATAAATCTGGAGTTGCTATGCGATTCCCCAGAGTTCACCGAATTCGTTGGGACAAGCCAGCCGAAGAGGCAGATTGGCTAGAAAGCTTGGAAACTTTTATTGAATAATAAATTCATTTCTGAAAATAATAAAATTTTGAATAATTAGCATGGCGGTATCAACGTGGCGAGGTTGAATATCAGGTTGTCAACTTCACAAAGTTAGCTGGCCATTTCATCCAAACCATCCCGCAATAATTTGTTAAACGCCCTTGGAGACTCAATATTCGAGAAATGCCGTTGGCCGTCTATAATAAATAATTTTGAGTTCTTGATTCGTTCATGCATTTCTTCTGATCTTTCGATTGGAGTGACCGGGTCATCTCCAGCGGCGATTATACGGGTGTTTGTTGTTATCTGATCCAGTGAGTCTAGATAATTTAGGTCAGCAACCGCAGAGGTTCCCCCAAGATATCCTTCAACCGGAGTAGCGATAAATACGTCTTTTATTTCATGATAAACAGCATTTTCGGCCTCAACAAACTTATCCGTAAACCAAAGTCGTTTTGTCATTTCCCACACAGGAACCATACCAGACTTCTTTACGACGGCTTGCCTCTCTGCAACCCAATTTCGATACCAAGGGTTACTTTGGGAGGTTGTATTACAAAGTGATAGGGAATTAAGTCTACCGGGGTGGTTAATTGCTACACCTTGACCTATCATCCCTCCGGTAGAAATACCGACCCAGTGTACCTTTTCAAGTTCTAGTGCATTCATTGTTCCTACGGCATCATCCACAAATTGATTCAGAGTGTATGGGCCTTGAGGTGCTGAAGTTTTTCCATGGCCGCGCCAATCATACCGGAGAATATGATAGCTATCCGAGAGTGCTTCTATCTGTTGGTTCCATATCTCGTTGCTGGTTCCCATTGCATGTGCCATCATCACTATAGGACCGTTTTCATTGCCATCCCAACGATAGGCGATATCAATGCCATTCACATGTGTCATTTGTATTTTCATAATTTAATCATTCTCAATATTCATTAATTTTTCATTATAGCGGACAAGGACCTTACCCGTACAATTCCCACTTAACATATCTCTCAAAGATGAGGGGGTTTTCTCAAAACCGTTGACTATGTGATCGATAGTTTTGATTTTACCCTGTCTGCATAGAGCCATCATGCGCTCTCTTGCGAATTCCCAGCGTTCTGGATAGGAGTATCTGGAAAACCCTTTTATACTCGCTTCTTTTGCCCAGAGTTGACGCATATTTACCGGATCTTGGTCAGGTCGTTCGCTGTTATTGGAAATTGTTCTTCCGACAATGATTACTTGAGCATATTTTGCTAAATTTTCAAATACATGGTCTCCTATTGGGCCACCAAGAGTATCAAAGAATAAGTTGACTCCATCAGGGCAGGTATTTGCTAAATTTTGAGCGAATGAAGGATTATTATGTTCTAGGCAATCGTCTGCTCCCAGTTGCTCAATAACTTTCTTACTTTTTTCTTTATTTCCAGTGATGCCGATTACCCGCATTCCGGCAAGTTTTCCGAGCTGGATTGCGAAACTACCAACTGCTCCTGCCGCTGAGGTCACAACCAACGTTTGTCCTGGCATCGGACGACCAAATAGGTCAAGCGCACAGTAAGCCGTAAGGCCTGGAGAACTAAGCGCGGTGAGCCAAAGAGTTTCAGAGAATTCAGCGCTAATGGCGATTAATTGTTCGGGGGATGCTATTGCATACTCTTGCCATCCTAATCGACCCGTGACTAACTGGCCAGGGAGATAGCCGTCTACGTCTCCATCAACCACTTGGCCTAGCACGTCACAGTCTATCAGTTCCCCGATTTTAAACGGCTCTGTGTAATTTTTGAAATCCTTCATTCTTTGATTTTGCCAGGGAGATAACGCTACCATGAGAATTTTAATCAGAAGCTTTCCTGGAGGAGTTGGTGGAATTGCGCATTTTTCTATATTAAAGTTTTCGTCGCTTGGAAGCACTTCTGGTCGCGTTTTTAGAGTGAACCGGCGATTAACTTCTGGTACCTTAAACATGAGTATTAAATATCCCTGATATCAAAATATTTATTGGGTTTAAACAGAGGATTACTTAATGACAAGTGAAGTTTTAGATCTAGGCAGGACTCAAATATCATATGAATTTGACCGGAAAAACACAGATTCTACAGTAACCATGATACACTGCTTCGGATCTAATAGAAAATATTGGGATTTTCATAAAAAATCATTCATTGATTATAACTCTCTAATAATTGATGTCCCCGGACATGGCCAAAGTAAACTTTACGACGGACCATGCACCCTATCACAAATCGCTGATGATATTGTTGCTCTCCTGGATCATCTCGGTATTCAAAAGATTCATTTAGGCGGTGTTTCGATGGGCGGCATGATTTCACAAACACTCATTCTAAAGTATCCAGAACGTGTAGCTTCTCTAATGTTAATCAATACAACATGCTTCATCAGTGAAGATATGCAACAATTATGGGAAGAAAGATCGAAGCAAGTGTTAGAGAGCGGCACCAAATCGGTTCATGATGTTTTAATGCGAAGATGGTTTACCTTAGACGCGATAGAAAAAGAAATTCCTGGCTACCAATACTTATCTACAACTTTCAAAAGTTTTAATCCCAAGGCATTCAAAAAAATCAGTGAAGCCATGTGTGGTTTAGATACAAACGATAAGTTAAAAAGCATAGATGTACCCACATTAATAATCGCTACCCCAGACGACCCGGGCGCTCCCACACATATATCAACACGAATGGCAGATTTTATTAGAGGCTCAGAGTTACATTGGTTAGAGCCAGCACAGCACTTGTCATCACTGGAGCACGTGGACGCGTTCAATGAGATTATCTCTAGTTTTCTGTATAAGCAGTTTGCGAATATTTAAAGCGTCAGAGTACTATTAATTGAATCTGGTTGGATAAAGTCCCGTTTATTTTAGTTTAATGCTTTGATTGGAACCTAATTTGGTCCTAACTGAATTCAATACTGTGGGGGCGGGTCAATTAATAATCTTCGTTCATGGCGTTGGTTTAGATCGGTTTATGTGGTGCCCCGTCGTTGATGAATTGAAACAGGAGTTTACTTGTGTAACGTTCGATCTTTTGGGGCATGGTCAAGCTCCTGATATTGAAGGGACAGTGTCTATAAAAAAGTTTACAGGGCGCTTGTTGACTTTAATTGAAGAGTTTCAACCAATTAAACCGATACTTGTTGGCTTTTCTCTGGGGGCAATGGTTGTAAAGCGCTTTGTCATCGACAACCCTAACTTGGTTAGAGGTCTTGTTATCGCGCATTCTGTTTTCAATCGTAACAATGAACAGCGAAAGGCTATAGAGAAGCGACTGGATAGTGTTCAAAATAATGGGCTAAACGGGGTAATTGAGCCAGCAATACAACGATGGTTTACTGGATCTTTTATAGATAGTAAGCCTCCTATCCTAGAGCGTGTGCGGCAGACACTTTTGGAAAATAATCTATCGAATTATCAAAAAGCCTATGAGGTCTTTGTATTTGGTGACAGAGAACTCGTTCCATTAGTTGATACAATTGAATGTCCCTGTTTTATATTAACGGGAGAAAATGACGTTAACTCAACACCGTCTATGGCTTATGCTTTATCCGAGCAAATAAAAGGTTCAGAGGTAAAAATTTTAAGAGGTCTGGCGCACGGCGCACCTATCGAAGCCCCAAAAAAATTTGCAAAGGTGATAAGAGAAGCCATGACCCAATGGTAAAACTAATGGTATCTTGTATAACAATATGTGAGTGCAAATTAGTCAATTCTTTGACTGAAAAATTAAATGAACCTTGATCAAATAAAACATCGAACTGAGGAGACTAGAAAATGAGATTTTATGATTGTCGGACCGCTCCTTCTCCCAGAAGGGTGAGGATCTTTATTGCTG
Source organism: SAR116 cluster bacterium AG-447-C21 (assembly GCA_003212315.1). GTDB lineage: Bacteria > Pseudomonadota > Alphaproteobacteria > Thalassobaculales > Thalassobaculaceae > UBA7326. The sequence continues at coordinate 4,809 of QCQB01000083.1, forward strand.
AGAAGGGGATAGAGATAGAAACTATAGAGGTTGATCTTGGTTCTAAGGAACAGCTGTCGTCTG
>QCQB01000084.1 GCA_003212315.1 SAR116 cluster bacterium AG-447-C21
AATCTATCGTGAAATATTTAGGCTGAGTAATAGCTTTTTATTCAGTCTAACACGTTGATTAGGACTTGTACTCATACTGCTAAAGAGTGGGTCGCTTATTCATTTCAACACTCCATGAGAGATCGATTGAAAGCAGTTGAATGCCCTAAAGAGATCATTGATCAGATTGGTGGATGGTCATACAGTGAGGTTGGAGAGAGTTTTGGTGAAGGGTTTCAATTAAGTAACGTCAAAAACTGGATGAATAAACTATGTTTATCAATTAGTTGGCTTACTTAATCACAAATGTGAATGACCTTCATCATATAAGTGATCACTAACGCTTTGACAGGGAGGAAAAAGGGATAGAGGCAATGAAGGCCATTCTATCTATTTACGCTCTTATGAATCAGTTGGATCAATTTTGCAATAACTTTTCTAATCGGGAATAATTAGTTTCCACTTCGTCAGACTGCAATGAGGAGCTGCAAATGGAAACACAATCACTGGCAGAGATAGCCACAATTGTTGGGGCAGTATCGATATTATTAACTTTAATATTTGTTATTATTGAACTGAAGAACAATGTGGCTCAAGCTAAAGTAGCTAATATCGCAACTCGCGATCAACAAATCGGTCAATATATGAGGTACTGGTTACAAGATGAAAACTTTGCTCTTGTTCAAAAGGGACAGGATGATTACCACTCCTTAAATGAAACAGAAAAACAAAAGTTTGAATACTATATCGATGAGCGAATACGAATGTTTTCCTTCAGCCTAAGCACAGGCAGATTATCTTCAACACCTGAATTTCATTACAACAGGATTAAAGCGTTCTTTAAATATAAAGGCTGTATTGAATGCTACGAGCATCTAGTCTCTGAAAACCTTATACCGTATGCATGGCAAACACATATTAAAGCAGCGTTGAAGTCAAAATAAACTCCAAGCCACCTCAGCTAGTGCCGCTCTAAATAAATAGCTTCGTACTCATGCACCAGAAGGATGCGTTGTGCATTCATTCAGACATTCTATTAGAGATCGGCTAAGAGCAGTTGAATGTCCCAAAGAGATTATTGACTAGATTGGAGGATGATCATCTAGTGACGTTGGAGAGGCTTATGGTGAAGGATTTCCTTTAGATAACCTGAGCGTCTGGATGACTAAAATGTTATAAACGCATTCTAGGAATTAAAGTGATGACTGGTTCATTATTTGTAATTTTAATTTTCTTGGTTAACCTAAATGGTATCGTGTATCAGTTAGTGTTACATTCAATAAGGTCAATTACTTAAGGTACAAAGTTCGTGGAAAAATCAATTATTGATCATATTGCGATATTCATATTTAGGAAGCTACAATATACAAAATTAATAGCTACGAATATGCGCCAACCAAAACATTTTTTAATAGGTAATATTACCAAAAGATTGATGCGGTTTGGTAATCTGGCAATGATCCCAGATTGTGTTGAAAGACTAAATGTAAATCATGGCGATGTAGTCGTCGAAGTTGGATCGGGAAATGGCCAGGCCGTTGATGAAATTCTCCTCAAGGACCCACAAAAAGTTTTCGCTTTTGAAATCAGCAAAACATTTTTAGCTGATCTACGTTCTAAGTTTAGTAATAATCCAAAAGTAAAAATACTTGACCAGGATGCAAAGCAGTCAGAAAATGTCATAGAGGCAAAAAGCGTAGACAAGATTTTGCTCATAAACGTCATATACTTTCTCAGCCCACTTGAGGATTATCTATTGGAATTCAAACGCATTCTCAAGTCAGAGGGTTCTATTTTAATAGCTGGAAAGTTTGGACCTGCCAGCCAGATGGATCAGAGTGTATTTACGAATACAAATGTAGAAGAATTAGTTACCAACTTAGAAAATTATTTTAGTGTAACGTCAGAATTTGTTGATTTAGGTAGTCCTATATCCCGCTATAATGCTATTAAATTGACAAACAAAAGTGAATGATAGACTAATCGAAAACCTACCTATCTTTAATTTCGAAGTTACTACGTCCTGAGCAGATCCTTTAGCAAGATAAACACCATCTCGATTGTACAGGTATTTATCTGAATATTTGTTATGCATTATGTACTGCACCAAAATATAAGTTTATAAATTATAACTATATTTCAATGAGTTAAGCATTATTAGTGCTAGTTAATGGTGGGGACGGCGAGTGGCTATTTGCCTTAGATCTGCACCAATCTCATCTAGATATAAGTATTATCAATACCTTAGCTGATCTTAAAGTTTGATCAAATAGCACGATTTGTTATGCAGTCTTAAATCTATTAAATATCTATTTCAAAAAAGGAATTAGATTAATGCAAATATCATCGTAGAAGTTGCAGATAATTTCCATAAGCTGTGGGGTTTAATAGCTGAAAGGAATGTTATTAAAATAATCTGTGCAATACAGGGAATACTTTTGAGTAGAGGGGAAGTTAATGCCTAAAGTAGAGGAATCGAATATCGTTCCACAAAAACGTGATAGATATCCCGGTCATCATAAAAAAGTGACAGAGGGTTATCAAAGAATAGCTGTTGGTGATGCGGTAGGCTTGGATCAATTTGGGGTGAATAAGGTGACCGTAAAACCAGGGGCAGCGACAGCATTAAAGCACTGGCACGAGAATGAAGATGAATTCGTAATTGTACTTTCAGGAGAGGTGATCCTTGTGGAAGGTGATACCGAAACTACCCTTAAAGCAGGGGATTGTGCCGGCTTCAAAGCCGGAGTTCCGATAGGTCACTACGTTGTTAATAAATCTTCCAAAGTTGCCGTCATATTTGAAATTGGAACAAGATACGACGACGAGGTTTGTCATTATTCTGGCTTAGACTTCACTGCCAGGAAAGTTAATGGTGTTTTTAACTTTTTTAAAGAGGATGGTAGTATAGCATCTTAAGCAGTGGGACTTTTGCAAAATAATAATTATATTTAGGCAAGTGACATGATTACATCTAATGAGGAGTACGTTTGCGTCTTCTATGTAATGAAGTTTCAAGTGTGATTAGATGTTTTGTATTATTTTTATAATGCTCTGCCATCTCAACCCATCACAGGATCGACCCAATACGCTGTACCCTCAAAGTTAAAATGGGATAGGTTTTCTATGATGCTATCTTTTTCTCCTTCTCCAGCTGTATAGAAATGGGTACCTGTTTGAGTATTAAAAAATCTATACAATGGAATAGAACCCTCAACTTGTTCCGTGTAGCCTTTATATGCTTCCCCTTCAAAATTAAAATTAGGGAGGTTTTCTATGATGCTGTCTCTTTCACCGGTAGACTGTGTGAAAAAATGTGCACCTGTTTCTGTATTGAAAAAGCGGAAAACTGCTTCAGCAGATACATTAGCAGGATCGGCAGACTTAAATCCTGCACCCTCAAAATTATAAGAGTCTAAGTCGTTAATTACTGAGTCACGTTCTAATGTACTAGCACTCAAGAAATGGGTGCCATTATCAACATTGAAGAAACGGTATATGCCTCTGTCGATGTCACTTACGTTAAGTAACTCTGAAAGTTGAAAGGTACCATCAGAGAATTGAAAGTTTTCGATCGAAGATAGAGTATCGGAACCATTTCTGCTGGATTGACTATCAACGATAACTACGTTTTTACCAACCTCGGTAACACTGTACGCCGATTTTTCGCCTGAAAATATTACTGTGTCATCACCTAATCCACCATCGATGGTATCATTTCCAGAACCTCCAGCAAAGCTATCATCTCCAAGCCCTCCAATGAATGTAACAGCTTGAGGAGAGACAATATCATCAGCGACCTTAAGGCTTAACATTCTATCTGGAGCAGATGGTGGCTCTCCCTTTTCGATCATATCGATAAAATCCATGCCAGCGCTGACTCTGCCCCACAAGGTATAAAGTCCAGTTAGAAAATTCGCATCTCCCAGACATATAAAAAATTGAGAGTCTCCGCTATTTAAATCCGATCCACGGGCCATCCCAACTGTTCCTCGTAAGAAGGGCTCTGTAGATAACTCCGCATTCAAAAGCTGTCCAGAGCCACCAAAACCAGTTCCTAAAGGATCACCGCTCTGCGCAACAAAGCCATCAACAACCCGATGGAAAATAAGATTATCATAAAAACCTTCTCTACTAAGTTGCTTTATCCGTGCGACATGAATAGGAGCTAAATCGGGAAGCAAGTCAATTACAACACGCCCATATTTGAGATCCAAGTAGAGTTGATTTTCGAGAGACATATAGACAGCCCGGCTAGATGGGGTTAAACGGGACTTAAAGTTAAAATGTTTAATTTGAAGTTATTACCATATTTTTGATTTTTTTAAACCTCAATCATACCCCTCCAAAACTAGTTAACACAAAGCCAACCCCATCTGTGTAATAGCTCAACTATAAATACCCCCATACTCCACAG
>QCQB01000085.1 GCA_003212315.1 SAR116 cluster bacterium AG-447-C21
CCCCCATTATTACAGATATAACAAGCCCCATCTGGACCTATTGCAGCTCCATTGGGACCTCCACCAATGGTTGCGATAATTTCTTTGCGCCCACTGGACAACACTCGGGTCAGCGTTCCCCGGGCAATCTCTACTAAAATAATAGACCCATCAGGCATTGCAATTGGTCCCTCCGGAAAGAGCAGATCTTCAGTAACTATTTTAAATTCAGACATTCCTTTGCCTCTCATGGGGTTTCTTGGCGACGCTGCGTTTAATATTTTTTGTTACATACAATGTATGTTTATAACAAAGTTGAACACTTTTCTTCCCATTTCGTGCAAACAATCGAGTTTCGGATATCATTTTAGTGGGATAAGGTTGTAAACTGCGTTTGTTTGAATTGCTTAACTTAACTAGTGTTTACCGGTTTGGGAGATTTTGTAGTGATCAACCTGTCCAATAATGATTTCACGTTCATGGGTAAGGATTTAAAAAGACCTGAATGCGTTGTCGCAACGAAGAAAGGCGATCTTTTTGTCAGCCACGCGGGTAATGGGGGTGGTATCGTGAGGCTAAATGAGAGCGGAAGTCAGGATTTTTATATTGCAGAAACTGGTGATATACCGGCTGGTTTTATACCAAATGGTTTTGCTCTTCTTCCGGATGGTTCATTTTTAATTGCTAATGTTGGTGATGAAGGAGGAATTTTTAATCTTGGTAGAGATGGAACATTAGTTCCTTTTCTCACCGAAATTGAGGGGAAAACGCTTCCGGCTTGCAATTTTGTCTATCGTGATGGATTAGACCGGGTTTGGATTTCTGTGAGTACATGGGCAAAGGATCGGGATGAGTCGTTCAAAAAAAATATAGCGGATGGATTTATAATTTTGGTTGATGACAGGGGTGCAAGAATTGTTGCTGATGACGTTGGTTTCGCCAACGAAAACAAAGTCGATCCATCAGGGCGTTGGCTATATGTAAACGAAACTATGGGCCGTTCAATTTGCCGTTATTCAATAGATGAAACAGGTGATTTGGGAAACCGGGAAACCTATGCTGATTATGGGGTTGGAATATTTCCAGACGGCTTCGATTTTGATGTCGAGGGTGGTATATGGTGTACGAGTGTAGTTAGTAATAGGATTGTCAGGATCAACCCAGACGGATCCCAAATAAACATATTTGACGGAGGTGATTTGGATACGGTTAATGCCGCTGAAGAAGCTTATCAAAATGATATCTATACACGAGAGCACCTCGTGGCAGGGAATAATAGTATATTAGGAAATTGCGCTAGTATAGGATTTGGCGGTTCTGATCTAAAAACAGCTTTCATAGGTTCCTTGGCATCGGAGAGAATAGCTGCATTTCGATCACCTGTTGCTGGTGTAACCCCTCCGCATTGGAATTTTTGAAAAAGTTACAGGTTTGCCACAAGTCAACGTTTTGGAGAGAAAAGATGTTAAGGCCGAACAAAATTGAAATAACAGAGGTTGGTCCGCGAGACGGTTTACAAGCGGAGTCTTATTTCGTTCCAACAAAAGAAAAAATTGTGATGATCAATAATCTCATTGATGCTGGTATCCCCAGGATAGAATTTTCATCATTTGTTTCTCCTCGTGCAGTCCCTCAATTGGCGGATGTAACGGATGTTTTAGCCGGTCTGGATAGATCTACGGATACGATTCTGGCAGCACTTGTGCCTAATGCCCGCGGAGCTATTCGCGCGTGTGAGGCAGGCGTTGACGAAATCATAGTATTTATGTCTGCCTCTGAGAGCCATAATCTAAAAAATGTAAATAGAACCGTGGATGAATCTTTAGCAGGTTTTTATGATGTGGCAAAAATCGCTGGTGATGCAGGTATTCCTGTTCAGGGAGTAATAGCCACTGCATTGGGATGTCCATTTGAAGGAGATGTTCCTGTTGAACAATTAAGTTATATTGCAAAACAGTATCGAGAATTGGGCTTCATAGGACTTGGATTGGGTGATACTACCGGGATGGCTACTCCCCCTGTTGTTCAGAAAGCTGTAAGACACTTGCAAGACACTGTGCCAGAATTACCAGTAGGTTTGCACTTTCATAACACTAGGGGAATAGGATTGGTGAATGTTTTGGTTGGTTTGGACGAAGGCGTAGCCAAGTATGATGCTTCCTTTGGTGGTATGGGAGGATGCCCATTTGCGCCCAAGGCTACAGGCAATATTTGCACCGAAGACTTGGTATATCTTATGCACGAATTAGGAATAGAAACAGGAATAGATTTAACAAAGTTGATAGATGTAGCGAAGCATGTCGAACGCGTCATGGGTAGGGAGTTGCCAGGCCAATTAATGAAAGCAGGTCCGAGGCTTGAACTACACTCCATGTCGGATGTGGCGACTGCATCAGGTTAACCCGATAGATAGTAGAGATTTCGATAAATGGCGCTTTCGGGGATAAGAGTTATTGACCTCACTCGCATTTTGGCGGGTCCTTTTTGTACATTGATGCTCGCTGATATGGGGGCAGAAGTCATAAAAGTAGAACCCCCAAAAGGAGACCCCGTTCGGGGGCAGGGTGCTATTAAAGAAGGTTTAAGTTGGTATTTCTCACAATTTAACAGAAACAAGAAATCAATAGTTCTTGACCTTTATACTGAGGAAGGAAAGGCCGATTTGAAACTACTTCTAGAATCTGCAGATGTTTTAGTCGAAAATTATCGTCCGGGTGTATTGGCCAAAATGGGTTTTACCACTGCGTTTCTTGAGGAAATTAACCCAAGGTTGATCTGTGCAAGTGTAAATGGTTATGGGTCTACGGGGCCTTATGTTGATCGACCATCTTTTGACTTTATTGCTCAGGCGATGAGCGGTTTTATGAGTGTTAATGGATCGGCAGAAGGTGACCCAATGCGCGCTGCGCCCCCTATGAGTGACATGATTGCGGGACTTTATACTGCATTTGGCGTTGTGACGGCACTGCATGCTCGTCAAAGAACCGGTAAAGGGCAGAATGTTGAGTCTAGTTTGACAAATGGTTTGATCAGTATGATGGCTTACTTATCGGCCGAATATCTTGCTACTGGGGAAATTCCAAAACGAACAGGTAACAATCACCCAATAGCGTCACCCTATGGACTTTTTCGCGCCAGCGATGGGCGAGTGGCTGTGGCACCTTCAAATGATGTTTTCGTTGAGCGTTTTCTTCAAGTTTTAAATCTGGGTTATTTACTTCATGAGGAGCGTTTTAAAACCAACGCAGATCGTATGGAGAATAGGGATGAACTTTTAGAAACTATTAATAAAGTTACCGAGAAAAATACGGTCGAACATTGGATAAAAGTTATAAATGAGGCAGGTTGTCCATGCGGACGAACGATGGACCTGTCAGAGGTATTTTCCGATCCTCAAGTATTATCTCAGCAGATGCTACTTGAAGTGGATCACCCTGGTCGAGGGACAGTAAAAATGACTGGTTTCCCTGTTAAACTCTCTAAAACGCCTGCAAAAATTCACCGAGCTACACCCGAGCTCGGGGAACATACCGAAGAGATTTTGTTACCGTTACGCGAGGGGAAAACAGGGCCGAAATAAAGTCCAAAAACTTACCCATCTCCCATTTTCAATGCCTCAATAAAGGCGGACTGTGGTATCTCTACTCTGCCAAATTGGCGCATTTTTTTCTTACCTTTTTTCTGTTTTTCAAGAAGTTTTCTCTTCCTTGAAATATCTCCCCCGTAGCATTTTGCGGTAACGTCTTTTCTCATAGCACTTATTGTTTCGCGAGCTATAATTTTCCCACCTATGGCGGCCTGAACAGGGATTTTGAATAATTGCCTCGGTATTAGATCTTTAAGGCGGGAACAGAGTTCGCGTCCGCGAGGTTCCGCTTGTGCCGCGTGCACTACCATAGAGAGGGCATCAACGGGTTCGGCATTTACTAGCAGACTCATTCGAACCAAATCACCTTCCAAATAGCCATCCATTTGGTAGTCGAAGCTAGCATACCCGCGAGATATTGACTTCAGCCGGTCATAAAAGTCAAAAACAACTTCATTAAGCGGAAGACGGTAAACTACCATCGCCCTATTTCCCACATAGGTAAGCTCTATTTGCTCTCCTCGTCTTTCTGTACAGAGGGTTAGAATTGGCCCTAGATACTCGTCAGGAACAAAAATAGTCGCTTTAATCCATGGCTCCTCAATGCTACCGATTTTCACTACGTCAGGCATATCTGAGGGATTATGTAGCTCAAGGGTTTCCCCGGAATTCATGTTTATTTTATAAACTACGCTGGGTGCTGTTGTTATTAAATCAAGATCAAACTCTCGTTCCAATCTTTCTTGAATAATTTCCAAATGAAGAAGCCCCAGAAATCCGCATCTAAAACCAAACCCGAGTGCAGCGGAAGATTCTGCTT
>QCQB01000086.1 GCA_003212315.1 SAR116 cluster bacterium AG-447-C21
CCCATAGACACATCATCTAGACTTATAACATAATCTTTTCGAAACAAGTTTTTATTTATTTGAGTGATTACTATTATTGGATTTCAAACAATTGAGAGGTCGTTATGAAAGAGATAGATTTAGTCTATTTACCTGTTATAGGACGCGGGGAGCAAATTAACCTGATATGTGCAATGCATGATATCAAAGTAAATTTTCTGCTTTCAAATCCGATGGGTGACGATTTTGATAAGGATAAGGAAGCACCGTTTGGCACAATACCGTGGATGAAAGACCGTTCCAATGGTTTAGAATTAAACGACTCGATGGCGATTGTTCAATATTTGGTGGCCCAATACCCCGGTCCCTTAACACCGAAGAGTAATGAGATCGCAGCAAGAGTTGGGATGTACTGGGCCTGGGTTCAAGATTACTATTCATTTGTTCTGTCCCCATTTCATGACATTATTACAGGGCACAACGAGGTGTTCTGGCGAAATTTACGCTTGACCGATAGCCTTGCGGGTGAGGGGAAAGAGGCAGCCATAGCTAATCTCACTACCCTTCACAAGAACCGCCTTGAATTCCTAGAACGGCATTTGGTTAAAGTAAAAGCTGGGCCTTTTCTGACCGGGGCAGAATGTTCTTATGCAGATATATTCCTCTATACTTCTGTGAGGACGGTTGAGGAAACCGGGGGATTTGGAATATTGAGAGATGCTTGTAACGGCGAACCCTTTGCGAGCGCGAATACTATTTCTGAAATTGCAAATGCTGTGGGTGAAATCGATAAAGTGAAGGCTAGCGCATCAAAGTTTGCAACCAGCCCAATCTAATCCCATATCCAAATAATTGTATTCGGACAGTGCAAAAACAACTCAAAAATAAACGCTTATAAGGGGAAAATTATGGGAGATGGGACAACAGTTCCCCAAGCAACTTTAGAGCCAATGGGGGTTTTACATGTGCAACTCGGTGATATGATCGAAGTTGGAGGCGGGCCGAAAGGACCACGCGTTATAGTTGATGTGGTCTCGATTGATCTTCAAAGTGACAAAATCAAAGCATCATTAGCAACAAATGACGCGGCGGATTGGCTAACCGTTGCAGATGACGGGAAAATAGGTTGTCTGGATGTGCGGTTTACGCTCAAAACAGACGACGATGCCTTCATTTATGTGGAATATCAGGGAAGAGGGGATATGGCTACTGGCCTTATAGCCACTGCTCCAACCTTTCAAACTGGAAGTGACAAATACTCTTGGTTGAATGGTATTCAGGCGATTGCGGCGGGCAACGTAAATCTCGAAACAGGTGAATTAGTGTATAACCTTTACGGGGTAAAAGTAACAGTATAGTGATTCAATGAAAATAGCCTGAGAGAATATAAAACCACACTTCAATATTATATTCTCTTATGCTTTACCTTTTATGATTTCCATTAGGTCATAAATAGATTAGCCTGGTTTCCAGTCAAAAACGACTGGTCCAGAAGCGGGGTCTGTTACTCCGAGGTCGGGGGAAATTTCTTCCAACGTATGCCTCAAAGAATCTAACTGTTCAATCATTTTTGGTCTGCAGGCTATTATAGCGTTTTCGGACTCAAATACACCTATCCAGCAAAACGTGTTTTCGCCTGTTTTGATCAAGGTGACTTGCTCTGCCATTTCAGTATAGTCCAGTTCTTTTTCCCGTTTTACAAACTCCTCAATAAAGTCCTGTTTAACCGAGAACCGAACAGTGCTTATAAATCGTGTCATTCAAGGCTCCCAAAAAATACCTTAAAACGCGGATTGAGTATTTTTATTTGGAGCCATAAAGCTCCTCAAAAAATATAATATTTTTAAACTTGCCCCTTAATTAGTCCAAATAACGGGCCCAGAAGCGGGGTCGGAGATACCAATTTCTGGAGATATTTCTTCCAGCAAATCACGTATTTTATCTAATTGTTGCACAAGATGTGGTCTAACCTCAGCAATAGCTGCTTCAGACTCAAACATTCCTATCCATGTGAAGGATCGATCGCCAGAGCGGATTAAGTATTGATTTAAACCAATACCAGCCTGATCAATGCCGCCAGGTTCATTATGTTTTTTGATGAATTCATCCACACAACCGTCCTTAACCAAAAACCTAACTGTGCTAATAAAGCCTGCCATTATTAATTCCTCTTTGCTTAGAAAAAACTCATTAAATATTGTGAACCCAGAATGGTATCGCCGACGTGGTTTGAGATCGCTCTTAGTGCAGTCACTCTCGTTTCATTGACAAAGCTTTGAATTCTTAATGCCTTGAAAGAAAATCGGCTAAAGCAGCGTTGAAGCCATCAGCAGCTTGCACATTGCAAAAATGTGCAGACTCGGGTAATTCAACATATTCCGCCCCAGGTATACTATCGGCTATCAATTTATTCATTGCAGGAGTGGTTCCGGGGTCTTCAGCGCCGGCGATTACCAAAACAGGTAGATCAATAGTTTTAATAGTTTCCCGTTGGTCCATGTCTTTTATAGCAATACAGCAGCCTGCAAACCCATCTACTGGGGTGGCGTGTATCATCTCACGGATTTTGGAAATTTCTAAGGAATGGGTACTGTGGTAATTGGGGGTAAACCATCTCTCCAATGTGCCGTCTGAAACGCTTTCCATTCCCCCTGCGCGAGCTGTATCGATGCGCTGTTGCCATAGGTTGCCCGGGCCCATATATGATGATGTTGCGCAGAAAACCGCAGCATGAAGCCTCTCTGGATCGCGTGTCGCTAGTTTTTGTCCAACCATGCCGCCTTTTGAAAGACCACAATAATATATCTTTTTGATACCTAATGCATCGAGCAGACCAATCACATCATCGGCCAGCATATCGATGGTATAGTCACCTTTTGGGGCATCCGATTGTCCGTGGCCTCGGCTGTCGTATCGAAGGATATGAAAATCAGACGCCAGCTTAGCGACTTGTGTATCCCACATGTGTAGGTTCGACATAAGCGAGTTTGAAAAAAGTAATACAGGCTTCCCTTCAGTGCCATCAAAACGATAGTTGAGATTTATACCATTTACGGACAAACGTGGCATCGTAAGGATCCTTTATGCTAAAAGTTAATTCCATGTGAAGTCATAGTATTGTTTAACAGTACAACAAATCGGACCGTAAAACAGCTACTTTCTTCTAAACATAAGTTTGTGAATAGTACCTCTGTATAGTCACTGGCTTGCTCAAATTATATTCGCTATTGCAAGGTCAATATTCGTGATGAAGCCTCGAGCGGGCTTAGTATTGTGTGAGTCATCGAATTTCATAAATTAATAATTGATTGCCAACAGTAACCATAAGTTGATTGTTTTTCTCTCCACCTATCGCAAGATTGCTCACAAATCCAGCCATTGGTGAGTCACTCGTGCCAGGGTCGGGTTGGACAAGCTCTAACTGTTTACCTTCGGGTGAAAAAATAGCAAATCCTTCATGGCCTCCTGCGACGTATAAATTGCCCCTATTATCAATCTGCAATCCATCGGCTATATATCCAAATGTTGGGTGAGGGCGTTTACCGCTTTCAATTTTTATCCATGGTCTTTTATTAGTGAGTTCATCTCCATCTACTTCAAAGCGATACACTACTCCATCTGCAGAATTAGCCACATAAAGAAATTTTTCATCATTTGAAAATGCTATTCCATTGGGAATTTCAATTGATCCTGTTTTAAGAGCAATTTCTCCATCTTTAATTTGGTAAACCCCTCGAACAGGTTGTTCCTCCTTTGCAACCTCACACCCAAACCCTTTAAGTGTAATTCCGTACATCGGATCAGTGAACCAAGTTGATCCATCTTTTCTGATTGCTATGTCATTAGGACTATTTAATTTTTTTCCATTGTAGGTCGATGCAACAATATAGTTTTTACCCTTGGGCGTTGTTTTAGATACTTTACGGCAATGATGCGCAATCCAAATATTATTATCTTTATCAATATTTAAGCCGTTGGCATATCCAGAATCCTCCAACCAAACATTTACGTTTCCATTAGAGTCCAAGCTGTATATTTTATTCATCGGAATATCTGTAAATAACCATATCTTTTTATCCTTCACCCATACTGGACCTTCGGTGAAGCCATAATTATCACCCACGATGGTAGCTGGTGTTCTTAAAAGTTCAGAACCAAACGTAACAGATGACGTGACAGTCAAAGTTAGTAAAGAGGCTAATATAGCTTTAATTATTGGCATCACAATTTCCCTGATCGTATGATTAATATCAATTACTAGAATAAAAAATGTTTAATTTGTTTTATGGCTTTTTTAAACC
>QCQB01000087.1 GCA_003212315.1 SAR116 cluster bacterium AG-447-C21
TTTTCAACCAAATGAGACTATGACTGTGAACTCGTTGCCTGGAGAAATTGTGAAAGAATGATTCCAAATTAAGACCCAGTTCTAGTGATAAATAGCTTGAAAAACTGGAACGGATAAAAGTTCGTAATCAAACCATTTTTTATTATCAGGTAAACTAAAAGAGTGTGTTGATCTGTTGATAGGAATTACCGTCATCGGATCGACTTAGGTACCTACGCGTGATGGGATCAACTCAATAATAAATTATATTTTAAAGGCATATTATGGAAAAATCATATGCGGAACGATCCATTCATTGCTGCTTCGGCGGAAAAGTCGGATTTTATAATCATCAATCTAGGGAGACGAAAACAGAGATGAACTTTTCTGTTTTCATGCCGCCGCAATCTAAGTATTCGAAGGTACCCGCCCTTTTGTATTTGGCTGGATTAACCTGCACAGAAGAGACCTTTATGATAAAAGCGGGAGCACTAAGACTAGCATCCGATAAAGGTTTGGCACTGATTTGCCCAGATACAAGCCCTAGAGGAGCAAATATTGAAGGTGAAGACACCGATTGGGATTTCGGAACCGGTGCTGGGTTTTATTTAGATGCAACTCAGTCCCCCTGGGCAGAAAACTACAGGATGTATAGCTATATAACAAAAGAGTTTATGAAACTGGTTGAGGGTTGTTTCTCAATCGATCCCGATCGCATTGGTATTTTTGGACATTCTATGGGCGGTCATGGGGCTCTAACTCTACATTTTAAAAACCCCAATAAATTTAAAACGGTCTCTGCATTTGCTCCAATATGCGCACCCACTATGTGCCCATGGGGCGAAAAGGCATTTTCTAATTATTTAGGGAATAATCCAGAAGACTGGAATAAATATGATGCTAGTCAATTAGTTAAAACATGTGGCGATGGTCCTGAAATTTTGATCGATCAGGGCCTCGCAGATGGCTTTTTGGAAAAAGAACTACATCCACATTTATTTGAAGAGGCCTGCAGGAAGTCCGGTAGATCTCTGAAAATGCGTCGGCACGAAAACTACGATCACGGTTATTACTTTATAAGTTCTTTTATGTCGGATCATATTGATCATCACATGGAACAGCTATAAAGGGCTCGTCAACAGCAGCATAACATTTCGTATTTTAATAAATAAATATTTAAATGAATACTGTAATAAATGTTACAGATAACAAACAGCGGACAACTTTACGATTAATGCCTAACAAGATAGATTACCTGTGACAATAAGCGAAGAGTTTTAGGTTAATGCCGATTAAAATACCCGAGAACCTGCCTGCTAGTGAAATTCTTGAAAAAGAAGGCGTTTTACTTATTCAAGAGAACGATGCAATTCGTCAAGATATTCGGCCTTTAAAAATTGCCTTGCTAAATTTAATGCCTAAAAAGATCGAAACAGAAACTCAAATAGCAAGAGTTTTAGCCGGATCACCATTACAAATCGAAATGTCACTTGTAGCCATAAGCGGCCATCAACCGAAAAACACATCAAGAGATCATATGATTGACTTCTATAAAAATTGGACCGACGTGAAAGATGAGAAATTTGACGGCTTGATTATTACTGGTGCTCCAATAGAACAACTAGCATTTGAACAAGTTGATTACTGGGAAGAATTATGTCAAATTTTTGACTGGTCTAAAAAAAATGTATTTGGCTTATTTAATCTGTGTTGGGGAGCTCAAGCCGCCTTATACCATTTTTATAATATCCCCAAATACCAGCTCGATCAAAAGAGGTTTGGTATTTACTCCCACACCGTCTGCAATAATAAATCTATTTTACTTCATGGAATTGATGACGAAATCAAAATACCGGTTTCACGACATACCGAGAATAGATTTGTAGATTTTGGAGAACTTCCACAATTGGAGGTTTTAATAGAATCTAAAGAAGCTGGAATGTGCTTAGTACATGACAAGTCGCTTAGACATTTTCATATGTTCAATCACATAGAGTATGACTCCAATACATTGGGCGAGGAATATAAAAGAGATTTAGAAGCTGGAAAGTCACCTAATCTCCCCAGAAACTATTATCCTAATAATAATATAAACGAGCTTCCTGTTAATACCTGGCGTGGGAACGGCCATCTCCTTTTTACCAATTGGGTAAATTATTTGTATCAGAATACCCCATTCAAAGTGGCTGAGATTGGGATAAATTGAAAACTTCATTTGTTTAAGGTGCCCTCTTGTCTTTTCTGGAAACAAGAATTACAGGACAGGTTTATTTATTATCTTTGTGGAACAACTCAATTTTTGGCAACCCATTAAACTGATCAATATTTCTTGAAAAAACTTTAAATTATTAACCTATTTTCTTGACCAATTGTGTTTAGACACCGAAACTAGTAACACGACCTGAACAAGGGAATTAATTAACGTTGCAAAAGTGCAAATGTTCGAAAAGAAAACATTACCACGACGCTGCGTTTTAAAAGGGGAGGAGATTAGATGCCCACGGTAACTATGAGGGTTAACGGGAAAGCTGTGTCTGGAGAAGTGGAATCCAGAACACTTCTTGTTCAATTTTTGAGAGAACATTTAAGATTAACTGGAACACATGTCGGCTGTGATACGAGTCAATGTGGCGCGTGCGTTGTCCATGTAGATGGAAATTCAGCTAAAAGTTGTACTATGTTGGCTGTCCAAGCGAACGATACAGACATAACCACCATTGAGGGTTTAGCTAACGGTGAGACGCTACATCCAATGCAAGAAGCATTCAGGAACAATCATGGACTTCAATGTGGTTTCTGCACTCCTGGGATGGTTATGAGTGCAGTTGATTTAGTTAACAAAAACCCAAATGCTTCAGAAATCGAAATAAGAGAATGGCTAGAGGGTAACATTTGTCGGTGCACGGGTTATCACAATATTGTGAAGTCTATCCAAGAAGCTGCAGGAAAAGTGGGGAGTTAAGGTATGCCTGATGGAGTTATTAGCACCGGAATAGGTGCCGAAGTTAAACGTGTTGAAGATTTCCGTTTTTTGACCGGAAATGGCAATTATACCGATGATATAAATAGACCAAATCAAACTTATGCCTACATGCTTAGAAGTCCCCATGCACATGCAACAATCAACTCTATTGATACGGCTGCTGCCGAGACCGCTCCAGGAGTCGTAGCGATTTTTACGGGCGATGATATGCAGGTCGGCGGCCTTCCGTGCGGCTGGCAAATACACTCCGAAGATGGATCACCAATGCACGAACCGCCTCACCCATCATTAGCTCAAGGAAAAGTCCGTCACGTTGGCGACCAAGTCGCAGTGGTTATTGCAGACACATTAGAACAGGCAAAAAACGCAGCAGGGCTAATAAACGTCGATTACGGTATTCTGCCAGTGGTAATGGATATGAAAGCGGCAGAAGCAGGCGGTCCTCTAGTACACGAAGAGATAGAAACAAATAAATGTTATGATTGGGGACTTGGGGACAAAGCAGCGGTTGACGATGCATTGGCATCATGTGCTCACATTACCGAGATTGATATAGTTAATAATAGATTAATACCAAATGCTATGGAACCAAGAGCGGCTGTTGCAGAGTTCAATGGGGCCACAAGTGAATACACGGTTTACACTACAAGCCAAAATCCGCACGTTATCCGACTGTTAATGGGCGCATTTGTTCTATCTGTTCCAGAACACAAATTAAGGGTTATTGCTCCTGATGTAGGTGGCGGGTTTGGATCGAAAATTTTTCTATATGCCGAGGAAACTATTATAACATGGGCATCTAATAAAATTGGTAGACCAATAAAATGGACAGCCGAACGCTCTGAGAGTTTTATGACGGATGCACATGGCCGAGACCACGTAACACATGCAAAACTAGGCATGGATGAAAACGGCATTTTTACTGCTTTAAAAGTTGAGACCTATGCAAATATGGGCGCATACTTGTCTACTTTTGCAAGTAGCGTACCAACCTACTTATACGCAACTTTATTAGCCGGTGTATATAAAACTCCTGTTATCTATGCCAATGTTAAGGCTATTTTCACAAATACAGTCCCAG
>QCQB01000088.1 GCA_003212315.1 SAR116 cluster bacterium AG-447-C21
CAGAGCTTTGCACGTTGGGAATGGATCTTTGATAAAATCCTGTCCTATGGTATTAAAATCAAAAGTTGTGCCTATTGAAGCATTTGTCATTTGAGGCCTGTTTTGATAGTTCTGCAATCACTTAGATATTAAAATCATATGTTTAAAAATATTTTAAGATAGGTCTGTTAATTATTTTTATTAAACAAATTGAGCACAAAAAGTATAGGTAAATATAAATGCTAGATACCACGGAAAAAAAATACTCTCCACTCATACCGCAAGATATGACTGATGAATTATTTTGGAGGGATGGTGTGACGCCTGATGACGAACGTCTTTGGGTCCCAAATGGACCTGGACGCTGGTCGCGACCACTTTGCCTCAATGTAAGCCAGGGGTATTGGGTTCATATCACTAAAGTTACTAAAGCTGGTGTTGTCTCGCGTCACCGTCACCCAGCTCCTGTCCATGGATTTGTAATCGAAGGAAAGTGGCGTTATCTCGAGCGCGATTGGGTGGCGACTGCCGGCAGCTATTTATACGAACCGCCTGGAGATGTGCATACATTAGTAGTGGATGAAGGCGATACAATGAAAACCCTTTTTCACAATACGGGAGCGTTATTATATTGTGATGAGAATGGGAAGACAATTGGATCAACAGACGTCTTTGACAGGGTCAACGCAGCACGAAACCATTTTGAAGAGGTTGGCCTTGGAACCGATTTCGTTAAACAATTTATAAGATAAGTTTATTATAAAAGGTGCTGAATAACTATCCAGTTTCAATAGGCAAACTTTCGTCCATTGCCCACTCACTCATAGAGTTATCATATAGGCTAAACAAATCAAAACCTAACTGATATAAAATGAATGCATCAAGAGTGGCAGCAATTCCTCCACCACAGTAATTAATAACTTCTTTATCTAAAGTCACGCCATGAGATGTGAAAATGTTATATGCATCTTCCGGTTGTTTGAACCTGCCAGTTTCTTGATCTACCAAAGTGTGAAATGGGATGTTGATACTCTTGGGTATTCTTCCTGGCCTTCCGTAACGTCGACTTTGGCCAAGGTGAATGTCTTTGGTTAAAGAATTTATTATTATAGTTTTATTATCATTAATTGCTTTCATAATATCATTTTTATCGACAAACATCGCATCTTTGGTTTTCAGATCGAATTCCGCTGGCGCATATGTTTTCCTACCTGGTCCTATTGGAAAATTAAGTCTGGCCCATTCATTAAACCCTCCATTCAAAATACTCACATTCTCATACCCTAGAGCATGGAGCAGATACCAGACCCGGGTAGCCCACTGCATACCATTTCTTGCATATAAAATTACATGATAGGGGTCACCGATCCCCAATTGCTTAACACTTTCTCCCAACCTTTGAAAGTTGGGCACAGTTAAACTGTAAATGCTTTCGTGGTCAGAAAGATCATTTTGAATATCTATGAATGCTGCCCCGGGAATACTATTTTTTCTATAATCAGAAAAGCCACTCTCAACATCGTATGGCTTAGAAGGATGGTCATCCGTGTAATGCAAGTATGTGGTACAATCAAAAATTCTTATATTCTCATCTCCAAGTCGGTTAAACAACCATTCACATTCCACAATTGCTGCTGGGTTTCTCCATTTATTGTCCTTGAGCATCTGAGTGTTCCTTAATCAATTGGAGCAATAATATATCTGAGTATAATACAAACCTTATAAAACCTTACCTCTTGCTACAACGGCTTGCTTTTTTAAAACTTTCGGTCCCTCTATAAATATCACTTCATCTACCATATTACTGACTACGCAGGCGTGATTAGGAATAACTCTTAATTTCTGTCCTATTGAAAGTCCCGTCGGTTGATCAGAAACGATACAGGCATGCTCTTCTGATAGTTGCGATATTGTCAATTCCGGATGATCAATAATATGACCATGTCCGGTTAACCCAAATAAATCGGTTGTCAAAACCTTCGACCCCGCATCTATCACCGCTCTTTCAGGTGTGGGTGTTGAGACAACAGTAGCGAGAATGGTAAGCGCACAATCTCCTTCACTACATACCTTTCGCTCCATTAATGACCGGTCATTATAAATATAAGTACCAATCCTATATTCAGTTCCGATGGGTATTTTTTCCACTTCCCACATATTTGGAGATCCGCCGATTGATACGACATCCACTGTAATTCCCTCGGTTTCTATTAGGTTTTTTGCCGTTTCTAAAAAATGGTTTACTTTTTTTTGTTGTGAAATTGGGGGATATGTCATTAAACCTCCAAATTTTAACCCTGGCATGTTCTCTATGGTTTTAGCTAGATAACATGCTTCTTCTGGCGTAACCACACCACACCTGAGCGCCCCGGTATCACATTCTACAAGCACTTTGAGAGGCTTTTCAGATTCTTTAAATGTTTTTGAGAGCTCTTTCAGACAGACTACATTATCAGCCACGACAGAAAGATGGCATTTTTCTGAAAGTCTCAAAAGTCCCTGTAATTTAGCGTCTCCATAAATATTATAAGTAATCAAGACATCATCTATGCCACCTTCAGATAGCATAGATTCTGCTTCACTCACTTTTTGACAGGTAATCCCCACCGCGCCTGCATTAAGTTGCAGTTTTGCCAGCTCTGGAATTTTGTGAGTCTTAATATGTGGTCGCAAATTTAGGCCTTTATCATCGCAATATCTTTGATAAGTTTTTATATTTTTCTCAGTAACCGCCAAGTCAATTAAAACCGCTGGTGTATCCATTTCAGAATAATTCATTTGAAAACTCACAATATAAATGACTATCTCCTCTATTATATCATAGGATGTTTAAATAAGCCGCACACAACCTCAATAAATGGCGGCTTGTTCCATATTTATGACTATTTTTAATTTTTCTTTTTGGGGAATATTCTATATGCCATCTACCCTTCCCGCTCCTAAAAGCGATTTCATTGGTTTAGACAATAAAATTCATCTTGCCTCTGGAGGAGAACCGCCGATGCTTGTGAACCATCGAAAGGCATTTGAGGATTTTGCTAAAGATAAATCCGGCGGCATGCAAGGTTACGAAAGACATTGGGCAAAGGTGGATCAGGTTCGAGAAAAAGTAGCGTCAATAATTGGATTATCATCAATAGATATTGGACTTATTGGTAATACATCTGAAGGCATAATGAGAGTGGTTGCAAGTATACCATGGAGTAAGCAAGATAATGTGGTAGTTTCAGAAATAGATTACACATCAGGGCGATACGCTTTTGGGAATCTTTCGAAGCTGGGTGTTGATGTACGCGTCGTACCCGCAAAAAACTGGCAACTTGATTGTTCAGAATTGTTAAACTTTTGCGACGATCGAACGCGCGCTGTATACATAAGCCAGGTGAATGCCTTAACGGGCCAATATGTTGACATCACGTTGCTATCGCAAAAATTTAAAGACCGGGATATCGTGTTATTGCTAGACGCCAGCCATGCATTGGGTGTTGCACCAGTTCAAGCCTCTTTAGCCAATTTTACGGTAAGTGCTTGTTACAAATTTGTATTAGGAATTCATGAGGGAATATTCGCTTGGAACCAACGTTTACAACCTGATTTTGAACCAATGGGAGTTGGTTGGTCCGCAGCAATTCCAGGAGAAAAGCCGGAGCAATTTTCCTACAAGGCAGGGGCTCAAAGAGCAGAATATGGGAATGCTGGCCATTTAGGCGCTTACCTTCTTTATGAATCTCTCGCCTATTTAGAGCAATTTAATAGGCAGGAAATTTATAATCATGTTAGAGCCGGCACAGAACGTTTAATAAACGGGTT
>QCQB01000089.1 GCA_003212315.1 SAR116 cluster bacterium AG-447-C21
ACTTATTGTAATATCAATGACTTAGCAATAATCCCGTTCTCCCTTGTGCTACACCAATAACACGCATCACCACAAGATTTTAATAACTAACTTGTCTTTCAAAGTTTAAATATTTGTATTGGAAGCTTTATGCAAAATCGTCTGTCGGAAAACGAAATGAGTTATTTTGTAAAAGTTGATCTAAAGTAACGATACCATCCGAGAATTGAAATAATTCTATTGAAATAAAGCGATCAACAGCAAATGCATTTTCATTTATAAGACCTCTACCTGATATAAAGTCGGTTATGACTGTATCATAGATAACAGGAAAGTTCTCGAAATCGAGCGTCGCTGTATATTCAAATTTTTGTCCAGGATAAACTATTTGATCAATGCCTGCGCCACCGTCTACAATATCATTACCTGTTCCGACGATTGACATATTGAATACATCATCTGATGGGGTTCCAATTATATGACTACCTCCAGAATCCGATGGAAAAGTAAAAAAATCTGGATTACTAAAATCTATATCGGGCTCTTCAGGAGGGAAAGGATTTAATTGATCAAGCGTAGCTATTCCATCGGAAAATTGAAGAATTTCTATGTCAACAAGGGTAGTGTCAATTCGTTTTGTCACACCAAACATTGAATCCGCTATTGGATCTTCGATGCTTCTTCTGGCGCGAGCGGAAGCAATTGAACCGTCTGTTGCGCTTGCCTGATATGCAGACTTGGGGTCTGAAAAAATTACTGTGTCGATCCCAGGGCCACCATCCAGTCTTACGTCTCCTTTGTTTGGATGAAAAATATCGTCGCCACTTCCTCCGAATAGATGATTAGTGATCAACGCATCTGTCGACCCGCCAGCGAGTACTGTGCTATTGCCATAATCAATAGAACCTGAGTTTGGTCCCAGAAGACTGATAGGTGATGGTGAGTTTGGGGCACCCCAGATAAGAGCTAATGTATAGATATCCAATGCCTCAAAGAAATCGGGGTCGGTTAATAAAATATCTTGTCCCATTCTACTTTTTGTTTGATCAGCCTCAGGTCCGGATACAACAAAGTCCCCGTCGCTTGGGTCCCAAGGGTGTTCGAGTCCAATCAAATGTCCGAGTTCTTCTGTAAATAGTTGTTTCCACTTAGTCATTGTGTTTTCGTTGTGTGGGCCAATGCGCTGCATTTCTTCACCGGTACTTAAAAGCGGCAAACCCGTTTCCACACCAATTGAAATAGAAAAATCAGCATCTGACATTCGTTCCAAAAAGCCGCCCATCCGCTGTTCAAATGATCCAGTATTGACGTAGTGAGAAAACCCAGAATCGAGCTTCCCCTCTGCTATCTCTGCTGCAACATCTGGATTTGTCGCTAAATAATTAGCCTCGCTAAATCCGCCACCATAAAAGCGACCCTCTGCTGCGCCAAAGGAAATGTAATGAGCAAAACCAGATAAAAAAACGCCATCATTAACGGCTTTGGCAACATCTGGATTAGCTTCTAAATATCGTGACTCATTGAAACCAGTGGAGAAGCGATTATTGGAATATAGCCCATTGTCATTTAAATTAGGGCTCATTATTATTTTGAAATCAGCTTCTGACTCTACAATTGTACGTTCAAGACTTAAATTTACTTCAGCCTTTAGACGATTAGCCACATCTTCTATAGCTTCAATCTGCCAGTCAGCAGCTTCTATAGTTAGTTTATTTTCATCCCCTAAATCTGATAAATCCCCAATGCTTATCTCTTGGTTAGCAGGAGCAATGTAATACTTTAAAATATTTGGAGTGAAACTTTTTGTTAATTGATACAGACTATCGTTCCCAGAAGCGAGGTGTTCTGGGTAGATAACGGTAGGGACTATAATAGTTACACGGAAAGAGTCTTCAGTAAGCATTGTAAACCTTCATTAAGAGTGCAAAAATATCGTTTTCATCCTAATCATAATACAACGCGATCATTGATACCTATCATACAATAGCAACTAAATATTATATCGAGAACAATATTTTATAATCTGCCTGCTCAATCTAATATAATCCGGCGAAGTAATAATCTACGCTATTTACGTTATTCTCATTTGCACTTTGGTGCTGAATAAGAAACGAAATGAACATCAGGTATCTTGTGTTAGTAATGGATCCCTTGTGTTTTTGGACAATACCCTGGTTCCCTTTGTTTACCGTGCATTTTAAAAAGGAATTTCGCCAAAAGCCTTGGCGGATGATTTAGTCAATCCAGTTTTATTAACCGGTTATTAATATTAAAAAATTCAAAATAAAAAATAAAACGTCGGTCATTAAATGCGGTTTTGTGAACCAAGGAACTGGGGGTTCAGCGTGCTAATTGAATCTCGAAGTAGTTAAATGGAAAGCATAAAAATATAAATATTGACATTATTATGATATTTGTATAGATTATCATGATTAATTGGAATTAAAGTTGTCTACAGCTGTCTACAGGTATCTAAATTTGTATAAAGATTTAAAATTTTATCGAAAACAACTGGGGCTGACCCAACAGCAATTGGCTAAAAGAGTTGGTTGTGCTCAATCCATGATTGTTAAAATAGAAAAGGAGAACTTAGTTCCTGATTTGTATCAAAAAGCATTCAACGAAGTATTTGATTTCCAGGATGTCGAGTTTAGGGATGCTCTGAATTTTGGCGGCAATCGGGGAGTTCAAGCATGGATGGATTGGGTAGAAAGTTTTGCTTATTTTCATGAAGCAGAGGGTAGAAGCATAAATGCTCTTTTGGAATCCGATGGATTAACCGCAATTTTTGACTATTTTCTTAAACGCAATGTCGAAATGCCGACGCCGATAATCCCAAACGACATGCACGCACTGATGAGGGCTTGGCTCGACGATCCTGATCCTACGCTTGATGATAATTTCCCGTGCGAAGCGCCACGGTTTGAAATAGAGGCGTGGGATGGTTTTTGGAACTTAGCATCGGAATTCGATTTAAATTTATGGAATTTTTTAAATAATCTTGATGATATATATAGCAATAATCAGATAACTTTTGAGAGTTACTTGAAGATCCGAGAAAATGGAATTGGCTTTGTTTGGAACCAATTAATATCTGATTGGGGAGATGATAATTTACTCAAAGTTTTGAACTACGATCACAATTACTGTCAAAATTATAAGAACGAATTTTCTCGTGAAGTTGCCGACGCCTGGTTGTATGTGTGGCGATCGGCATCTAGGGCCGATAGTCACCTTGTTATGCCTACATGGGATATTGGAGCGCTGCTAGACGCTGCAGAAAACGACTGGACCTCAATTTTGAATAATGATGTCACGCGAGATTTGATGGCTGGATTGTCGCCAGATCCTTTTGTTCGGAAACTCCAAACAGAGGTTCAGCAACTCAATGATAAATTAGATCTGCTGCTCCAGAACTTTTTCATCCTGAAGAAATAGTTCGAGAAACGAGGGCAAAAACTGATCGTAAAATGTTAGTTGGATGAAATTAAATTTCCGAAAGAAGAATGGAAAGGAGTAACAAAGTTGGGTTCTTTTGAAGAAATAATTTCCACATTCTCTGATGACAAAAATATGCGCGGAAAAGAGTTTGAGAGACTATGTAAGTGGATACTTGAAACCGATCCCATATACACGAATAAATTAGAGAAAGTATGGATGTGGGATGATTGGTCTGGGGAGATGGGTAAGTCGTCAGCGCGACATAAAGGATCAGCCGAGTGCTGAGCAGATCGC
>QCQB01000090.1 GCA_003212315.1 SAR116 cluster bacterium AG-447-C21
TGGGTCTACTATAGTTCATTCGGTTGGAGGATGGGCCGCGCTCGCTGGTGCGTTAATTATAGGTGCTAGAAAAGGAAAATATGGTAGCGATGGACAAGTGACGCCTATGCCTGGAGCTAATCTACCGTTAGCTACGTTAGGAACGTTTATACTCTGGTTAGGTTGGTTTGGTTTTAATGGGGGATCCCAGCTCGCTATGGGTTCTGCAGCAGACGCGGTAGCTATTTCGTCCATTTATATTAACACAAACCTCGCTGCGGCTGGTGGTGTTATCGCAGCTATAGTCTTAAATCAAATATTATATAAAAAGCTTGATTTAACCATGGCATTAAATGGAGCCCTTGGTGGCCTGGTAGCGGTTACCGCCGAACCGTTGGCGCCATCACCAGGATTAGCGATATTGATTGGTGGTATCGGTGGAATCATAATCGTCTTAGCTGTGCCGTTGCTCGATAAACTAAAAATTGATGATGTCGTTGGAGCTATTCCCGTTCACCTTTTATGTGGAATATGGGGTACGATTGCCGTGGTATTAAGCAATAGCGATGCATCATTAGCGACTCAGTTAATTGGTATAGTATCAATAGGTCTATTTACAGTTATTGCCAGTGCAATTGTTTGGTTCGTTATAAAACTTACAATTGGCTTGCGTCCTTCTGAGGAGGACGAAATCACTGGTTTGGATAAGTCGGAATGTGGGATGGAGGCATATCCCGAATTCAATTAATAACTGCACTATTATCTAAGCTCTATTTGGTTAGTAATGGTCTTCTTTACTGCCGCTTGAAAGGCTCGGGGTTACCCGAGCCTTTTTTGCTCGTCGTCTAAAAATACTATCAGAGTAGATCAAAATTCTTCAAACTCTTCTAAATTACTTGAAGTATATGCTATAAGCCACTATAATATATACAGTTTTATTGTCGTCCGGAAAAATTGATGTTGAATCCAGATACTGCCCCTTTAGGAGAGTATACTTTTGCGCGTCTCAACGATATGTTGACAGGCATATCGCCAAAGTCGAATGAGAGACCTATTCTATTCTCTTTGGGTGAACCACAAAAACCAGCACCGGACTTACTGTCAGAAACAATAGCTCGCCATTCTAATCTATGGAATCGGTATCCTCCACCTAAGGGCGACGAGAACTTTCGTCAAGCGGCGAGTGGATGGTTGACGCGCCGTTACAATTTACCAGAAAAATTGGTAGACCCCGATAAACATATCATTCCAGTGCCAGGGACCCGAGAACCTCTTTATCAGATTGGATTTATTTGCTCGCCAAAAGAAAAGAACGGTGCCCGCTCAGCAGTTTTAATGCCGAACCCATTTTACCATGTTTATCAAGGCGCGGCGATGTCGGCAGGTGCGGAACCCATTTATTTACCAGCTCAAGAAAAGAATAATTTTTTTCCAGATTTAGATAGTATATCTGAGGATGTGTTAAACCGGACCGTAATTTTTTTCCTTTGCACACCGTCAAACCCACAAGGCAGTGCAGCATCACTTAAATATTTGAAAGATGCTATAAACCTAGCAAGGAAATATGATTTCGTATTGGCGTTAGACGAGTGTTATTGTGAGATATACAGGGGTGTTCCGCCTGTTGGTGGGATAGAGGCATGTGCTGAACTTGGTGAGGGGCTAAGCAATGTAATTTCTTTTAATTCTTTATCCAAAAGATCTAGCGCCCCCGGTCTTAGATCTGGGTTTTTGGTTGGGGATGAAGAAATTATTAAGCGATATGGACAATTTGTGACATTTGGCGGTTCACCTCTTCCCCTCCCGATTCTTCATGCTTCGACCGCTCTTTGGAATGATGACGAACATGTAGTAGAAAACAGATCCTACTACGCAGAAAACTTTGGGATAGCAGAAGAGATTCTCAAGCCCTATGATGACCTTCTAGTGCCACAAGCAGGTTTTTTTCTGTGGTTAAAAGTAGGAGACGGAACCGCAGCCTCAAAAAAACTTTGGCAAGAGAATGCGATTAAAACTGTGCCTGGAGAGCTCATGGCTCGTGGGTATCAGGGAAATGAAAACCCAGGAAAAGAATACCTAAGACTGGCATTAGTTTATGATGCTGATACGACTAAGTTAGGTCTTCAGCAAGTAGTAAAAACCCTGTTCATGCCGTTATCTGGTTCATAAAAAAGGAAGTAGCATGGCCTCAATTGAGAAAGACTTATCATTAAATTTAAAAATCCAGCCTACTTCTTTTTTCAAAAAACGAATGAAGGAGCTGGCAGGCGTCCTCTTACTTGCATTAATGGTTCTTTTGTCGGCGGCCTTTTTAACTTATAACGCTTCGGATGCGTCATGGAACTCGGCAAATACTGCAACGGCCATCAATATCTTGGGTGCGCCTGGAGCAATAATATCGGACGTATTGATCCAAATGATAGGTATAGCCAATTTTCTCTTAGTTATTGTCCCGTCTTTCTGGGGGATCCGTCTTTTGACCCATAGTTCTATCGAAAAGCCATTTTTGCGACTTATATTTTTGTCTATCGGTGTAATTCTCTTTTCAAGCTCTGTTACGAGAATTTCTGCTCCAGAATTTTGGTCTATAAGTTCAGGACTCGGCGGAACACTGGGTCCCATAGTATTCAATCAAATTTTGTTACTCGTGGAACCTTTGAGTATTACTAGCGACATTTTAGGTCATCTGTTAGCATTTACAGGCACAATTATAGTACTTTGGTGCTTAGGTGCTGGATGGGGAGAGTGGACCAAAATAATACGTGATATTTTTAGGCACCTAAAGTCACTACTATTAATAACTGGCAGGTTTACTTTATTTTGCCTAAAGACGCTGGGATCAGGTCTGAAATTAACTGCGAAATTTGTAAATATTAGCCGTAATAATACAAGGCAGCGAATGGAGCCAATAGTTGGGCAAGATCAGACCAGTCTGAACACACTCGACCAACAGACCGTTGCTGCAGATTTTGATAATACGGATGATTTTAGTGGGAAGAGGTTGGTTTCTGCGACTTTAAAACGAGAAAAAAAATCAAAGAAAGCTAGGATTAAAAAAGTTCAAGAAAATTTGAACCTCCAAGTTACAGGCGAATACGCTTTACCACAATTAAACTTATTGGCTTACAAAAAAGAAATAATAAATAGTGCCCCGGACAAGCAAACGCTGGAAGCTAATGCTCGCATGCTAGAGACAGTCTTACAGGATTTTGGCGTAAAGGGAGAAATAGTTGAAGTGCGGACTGGCCCAGTTGTGACCTTATATGAGTTAGAACCAGCCCCAGGCACAAAATCATCAAGAGTTATAGGTTTGGCGGATGATATAGCACGCTCTATGAGTGCAGTCTCGGTGCGCGTAGCTGTGGTCCCTGGTCGAAATGTGATTGGCATTGAGCTTCCCAATGCTCGAAGAGAAATGGTCTTTCTTCGACAACTTTTTGAGACTGACAACTATTCTGACACCAATGCTAAGTTACCAATTGCCCTTGGAAAAGACATAGGCGGTGCGCCAGTCATCGTTGATTTGGCGAAAATGCCACATCTATTAATTGCAGGCACAACTGGTTCGGGAAAATCGGTCGCAGTTAATACCATGATCTTGTCATTGTTGTATAAATTGTCGCCCGAACAATGCAGAATGATAATGATCGATCCAAAAATGC
>QCQB01000091.1 GCA_003212315.1 SAR116 cluster bacterium AG-447-C21
AACAGCCAAACCATCCAGATGCCAACCATAATTTAGGGTTATTGGCGGTTGGGCTTGATAAGGTTCAAGAGGCACTTCCATTTTTTAAACTGGCTCTGGAAACTCACCCAAAACAAGGACAGTTTTGGGTGAGTTATATAGATGCATTGATCCAGCTGGGTCAGCTGGATAATGCCAGAAAAATATTAAAAAAAGGCCAAGCTTCCGGATTAAAGGGGGATAAGGTTGATCAACTAGCGGTAAAATTAAGTAGCACAGTGGACTCTGCATCACCACCTATCGGCATTGCGGATAATTCACGCCAACAGCAGATCGACTATTTAATTGCTTTGTATAATCAGGGTGATCTGGATGAAGCCCTTATTAAGGGAAATATGTCAGCCGAACAGTTTCCAGATGAACCTATAATTCCAAATATTCTGGGTGCTGTATATTCCAGTTTAAGAAGATATGAAGAAGCGGCTGCCAGTTACAATAAAGCGATTAAGTTAAAGACTAACTTTGCTGAAGCACATAATAATCTTGGTATTACTCTCAATGAGCTTGAAAAACATGAGGAAGCGATTGCCAGTTATACCAAAGCGATTGAGTTAAAGACTAACTTTACTGAAGCACATAATAACCTTGGTAGCACTTTTAAAGAACTTGGAAGATTTGAAGAAGCAGTAAAAAATTACAACAAAGCGATTGAGTTAAAGCCGGACTATGCTGAAGCATATTATAATCTTGGCAATGCTCTCAATGAACTTGGGAAACCCAAAGAATCAATCACAAGTTACAACAAAGCTATCGAGTTGAAATCGGATTATGCTGAAGCTCATTATAATATTGGCATTGCTCTCAATAAACTTGGAAGATCCAAAGAATCAATTACAAGTTACAACAAAGCTATCGAGTTGAAATCGGATTATGCTGAAGCTCGTTATAATATTGGCATTGCTCTCAATGAGCTTGAAAAACATGAGGAAGCGATTGCAAGTTATACCAAAGCGATTGAGTTAAAGACTAACTACCCTGAAGCGTATAATAACCTTGGCAATGTCCTCAATGAACTGGGAAAATTTGAAGAAGCAGTAACCAATTATAACAAAGCGATTGAGTTAAAGCCGAACTACCCTGAAGCATATAGTAACCTTGTAATTGCATTAATTTCCCTGAAAACTAGCAAGTTCTCAAATGCTCTAGCTAAAAACTATCTAGATATACTGAATTTTGGAACTGTCGTGAGGCCAAAAAAGATTGTTGGTTTAATCGTCACTCTTCTCAAGGATCATGATGTTCTCAAAGAAGCCATCTGCCGCAAAGAACAAAATAAACTCAAAGATTTAGCTTCTGAATTTTTGATTAAATTATCAAAAATCACACTCTTTCTTAAAGTTATGGAAATTTGCCCACTCCCAGATATAGAGATTGAAGAAGTACTAACGGAACTTCGCAGAATCCTGTTGTTAGAGAGACAAAAATTATCCTCTAGTCAAGGTCTTTTGAACTTTCAAATTCCGTTAGCGCTTCAGTGTTTTACTAATGAATTTATTTATGAAGAAACAGCAGAAGAGACGGTTATCATTAGAGAACTAGAAGTAAGCCTTCAACAAACATTCTTGAATAACCAAGATTTATCACCCTATGATATAGCTTGCCTTGCAAGTTACCGTGCACTATTCATCTATCCTTGGGCTTCTGATCTAAATCCTCCCTCCAATTTAAAACTCTTATTTAAAAGACAAGTTGAAGAACCAAAACTAGAACTTTTATTAAAGCAAGATATTCCAAGGTTAAATTCCATAAAAGGCGATATATCGCTTGCTGTTCAAGAGCAATACGAAGAAAACCCCTATCCGCGTTGGATCAACACTGCATTAAATATCAAGCCAAGTAGCATCGAAGAGGTTGCCGCTAACTTAGAGTTGCAAGTTTTCAATAAAACAGCCTTGTCTGAAGCGCCTCAAATACTGATCGCAGGTTGTGGAACTGGACAACATCCTTTGAATGCAGCAAGCAGATTTAAAAACAGTCATGTTACCGCCATTGATTTAAGCCTTAGTAGTCTGGCTTATGCCAAACGAAAAACAAAAGAGCTTGGCAGCACAAATATCGACTACCTACAAGCAGATATCCTTGATCTTGGGATCTTAGATAAACAGTTCGACATTATTGAATGTTCTGGAGTTCTTCATCATATGGCAGACCCACTTGCTGGATGGAGAATTCTAACTAATAGTCTAAAACCAAACGGATTAATGAAGCTTGGCTTGTATAGTGAATTGGCGCGTCAGAATGTTGTAAAAGCAAGACAGATAATTGCAGAGAAAAATATCTCTCCTGATAGAGTAGGAATGCAAGAATTTAGACGACAAATCATCGAGTTCAATGATCCTCAACTTAATTTATTGAAAAACTCAAATGACTTTTATTCTACCAGTGAGTTCCGTGACTTGTTGTTCCATGTTCAGGAACGTCGCTTTACGATACCGGAAATTAGTCAGGCACTTGATAAATTAGGACTTACCTTTATTGGCTTTGAGTTCTCAGAAAAGATAGAAAAGGATTCCTTTAAAAAAACCTACCCAAAGCAGGGAGATCAATACGATTTAGATAAATGGCATGAATATGAAACCTTAAACCCACGTTTATTTTCTGGGATGTATCAATTTTGGATACAGAAACTGTAGCCTCAGTGCAGAATTCCTTTCAATAGAGCCTATTCAAGGCACATACAGAGACATTAAGGTAAACTAATACATACTCTTTTAATATTCATGATTTTCCAGTGACTATTAAAAATCTTCTCAACTCGTTTACAGTTGATTAAAATAAAGTGTCAAATTTATATCTAACTATATCGCCATGGGTGAGCCTCCCTATTGCCCGCCCTTCAAGTTTATTGAATAGAATTAGATGGATTTTACATGGTATAAATAATATTTAGGCAAACTACTTTATAACCGAGGTGATTTTAATCAAACTGTATTGTTTTTGACTATATTTGGGAATATATTTAGTCTAGTATTCACCGATGGAACTGACAATTGATCAGGCGCTGCAGCAGGGTATTGCCGCACATAAAGAAGGCAAACTACAGGATGCGGAAGCACTTTACCGAGCTATCCTGAATAAACAGCCAAACCATCCAGATGCCAACCATAATTTAGGGTTATTGGCGGTTGGGCTTGATAAGGTTCAAGAGGCACTTCCATTTTTTAAACTGGCTCTGGAAACTCACCCAAAACAAGGACAGTTTTGGGTGAGTTATATAGATGCATTGATCCAGCTGGGTCAGCTGGATAATGCCAGAAAAATATTAAAAAAAGGCCAAGCTTCCGGATTAAAGGGGGATAAGGTTGATCAACTAGCGGTAAAATTAAGTAGCACAGTGGACTCTGCATCACCACCTATCGGCATTGCGGATAATTCACGCCAACAGCAGATCGACTATTTAATTGCTTTGTATAATCAGGGTGATCTGGATGAAGCCCTTATTAAGGGAAATATGTCAGCCGAACAGTTTCCAGATGAACCTATAATTCCAAATATTCTGGGTGCTGTATATTCCGGTTTAAGAAGATATGAAGAAGCTATAGTTAGCTTTAATAAGGCAA
>QCQB01000092.1 GCA_003212315.1 SAR116 cluster bacterium AG-447-C21
GGACTTTAGATAGTTAAAAAATGTTTTGGATTTTTCATGAATGACACCCTTCTTATCGCGGGTGGTGGACAGGCTGGATTTTCTGTTGCATCAAAATTACGAAAATTGGGTGATGATAGGCCAATCACTATAATATGTGGCGAGATATTCCCTCCGTATCAACGCCCCCCCCTTTCAAAAAAATATTTGCTGGGTGCAACAAAAAAGGAACGGCTCTTTTTTCGGTCCTCAAATTGGTATCAGGAAAATAATGTGGGTTTGAGATTGGAAGCCACCTTGGGGGCGATATCGGCAAAAAATAAAACTGTGTGCTTAACAACGGGAGAAAAATTGAAGTATCAAAAGCTTGTGTTATCCATGGGGGCACGAGCTCTGACATTGCCCGAGGCCTTTGGAGGGCATCACAAAGGTGTATATTCGATAAGGACCTTGAGTGATGTCGACACTATTAAAGACGAATTTCAACCCGGACGGACGCTATTGGTGGTCGGTGGAGGCTATGTTGGGTTGGAAGCAGCTTCTACGGCAAATAAGCTGGGTCTCAGAGTAATCGTCATTGAAAGAGAAGATAGAATATTAAAACGGGTGGCGGCAGCTGCCACGTCGAATTACTTCAGGGAACTTCATGTTTCTAAAGGCGTACAGATCCGTGAGTCAACCTCACTGATAAACCTAACAGAAAAAGAAGGCAGGGTGAGTGGTGCTGTTTTGAGTTCGGGAGAGAGTATAGGAGTTGATTTTGTTATTTGTGGGATTGGTATTAAACCAAATGACGAATTGGCCAAGGAAGCTGGTTTAGAGGTGTCGGACGGCATTATCGTTAATAATCGATGTCAGACGTCAGACCCAGATATACTGGCGGCTGGAGATTGTGCATCCTTTTTATATCAAAATAATTTAATTCGATTAGAATCCGTCCAAAACGCAATTGACCAAGGCGAAGCCGTTGCCGAAACACTCTTTGGTATTCAGTCCTCCTACAAACCGTATCCCTGGTTCTGGTCGGACCAGTTCGATGTAAAATTACAAATAGCGGGGCTAAATAACGGTTATGACCAGACCCTGGTTCGAAAAGGCGCCCGAGAGGGTGGGCAATCGGTCTGGTATTTTAAAAGAGGTACATTGATTGCCGTAGATGCCATGAATGATGCGACAAGTTATTTAATCGCTAGCCGGTTGATAAGGAATAAGGTTAGTCCGTCAGCCGAGATAGTGGTTGATAGTAATTATAATCTAAAGTCATTACTAAACTGAGGAGTTACGGATGATAAGTCTCTATTATTCGCCAAATTCTTGCGCGTTGGCATCACATATTTTATTGGAAGAAGTTGGTGCTAATTATTCTGTAATAGAAATTAATTTTAATAAAAATGAGCAAAGAAAATCCAATTATTTGTCAGTTAATGCCAAGGGGCGGGTGCCTGCTCTTTTAACTGAAGAGGGAGTGTTAACTGAAACTCCAGCCATCCTTTTGTACATAGCTCAGAAATATCCCCAAAAGAAAATGGCTCCTTTGAATAATATTTATCAATTGGCTAAAGCACAGGAATTAAACAGCTACTTATGTTCAACTGCGCATGTTGCTCATGCACATCTCAGCCGCGGCTCTCGATGGGCGGATGACCCAGCTGCGATCGCGGCGATGACGGCCAAAGTCCCGGAAACAGTTGGTGCGTGTTTTTCGTTTCTAGAGTCCGGGATGTCTGACTCCCCGTGGGTTTTAGGAGACGACTATAGTATTTGCGATCCATATCTTTTTACCGTAACACGATGGCTTAAACGCGACGGTGTTGACCGTAAAAATTTCCCCCGAATAGATGCGCATTATCAGCGCATGAAAGATCGGATCGCTGTGAGAAACGTAATTCACTTGCATAGTGTATAGCGCGGAAAAGGGCGGCATTCATTGATAGATAAATCCTCACTTCCTGATTCTGTGTGGGCCGCAACGGCACCTTTGCCGATAGAAACGTATCCATTAGAAGAAGATATATCGACAGAGGTTGTTATCATCGGAGGTGGTTATACAGGGCTCTCTACAGCATTGCATTTAGGTCCTGATATTTGTCCAGTAGTGTTAGAATCTAACGATATAGGGTATGGCGCATCTGGTCGAAATAATGGGCTTGTTATTCCTACGCTGTCAAAGGCAGATCCCGAGGAAATTATCAGAACCTATGGAAAGGAAAAGGGCGAGCAGACGATTGCTTTAATACGAGATTCTGCAAGCTTAGTTTTTGATTTGATCCGTAAACATAATATGGAAAAGGCGGGAGAACAAAACGGATGGATACAACCGGCCCATTCTCCTGGGAGAATGAAGCTAGTTGAAAAAAGGGTAAAAGAATGGGGTGATCGTGGTCTTAAAGTTGATTTGCTGGAAAGAGAGCAGTTAGAAAAAATAACTGGCAGTAAGGCTTGGTTTGGCGGATGGATAGCCCATGAAGGTGGTACAGTACACCCAATGGCTTATGTTAGAGGACTGGCAAAAGCTGCCTCAAGTCTTGGAGCAAAAATTTATACAAATTCACCAGCTTTATCGCTAATTTGTGATAACGATCATTGGATTGTTAAAACTGAAAATGGATCTGTAAAAGCCAGTCGTATCGTTTTGGCAACTAATGCATATACCGATGATCTTTGGCCTAGGTTACGTCGAACGTTCGTCCCCGTTAAAACGTGGCAGATGGCGACAAAACCGCTGTCAGATAATGTCAGGAAAACGGTCTTGCCGGGACGTCATGGCCTATCTGATACCCGAGGAGATCTAGAGTTTGCGAGATATGATTGGGATGGTCGGTTAGTGAGTGGCGCGTCACTAATATTCGATTTTAATTCGGAAGAGAGATTAAAGGAGCATGTAGGTAAAAGATTACAAAAAAACTTCCCGCAAATAGGTGAAGTAGAATGGGAGTTTATCTGGAATGGTTTTCTATCAATGACTACTGATTATTTACCACGGTTACATGTGTTAGCCCCCGGTGTTTTTACCTGGTTGGGATGTAATGGTCGTGGGGTTGCTCTATCCACAGCGATGGGCGCTGTGCTAGCTGACTTGGTTCGAGGCCAGTCGATTAACGATGCTCCTCTTCCTGTAACAGACTTAAAGACAGTTCCGGGTCATGGCTTGGTGACCCGGTTTGCACGCACCAGTCTACTAAACCGCAGAATTAGCGATAGAAAAGAATTGAACCTCGAATAATAAATGAGGATTGTAACCACAAACCTTTATTGAGGTGATATTATTTTTTTGTTGTTCGTTGCTGGATCAATCGTACTATCTCTTCTAACCTGCTATCATTTAAACCTAGGTTTCTTAATGACTGAGTTGTCGCTATGAAGTAATCAGCGCAGGCCCCAAACACACCGTTAGCAGCAGAAATAATGTCGACCGCTTTATCATCGGGAATATCGCCAGCATACAGAGGGTGATTTTGATTAATTGTAAAGGCTATCGCTAAACAAGTCCCTCCTTGGGTGATGACAGGAAGCCACTGAGGTTTATATAAATTAGAGTGCATCTCCTGTTCCCAGAGGGTTTCAAGGTCTTGCTCTAGAAACGCTT
>QCQB01000093.1 GCA_003212315.1 SAR116 cluster bacterium AG-447-C21
TTTTCTGCGCGGTTGCGGTCTATTTTACGCCTCGTCGGGGTGTGGCGCAGCCTGGTAGCGCATCTGCTATACTTGTAGCAATATCAACGAGTTAGAAGTAATTGGTCCCGTTTCAATGACACATCAATACTACATAAAGTTACATGTCTGACAAAAAAAAGTATTGGGTCGGGCAGGCGTTACCGCGCTTTGAAGATTCCGCGTTACTGACTGGGAACGCTAGGTTTATCGACGATTTATCGCCAGTGCCTGGTTTAAAACATGTTTCCTTCCTTAGATCCCCATACCCTCACGCCAATATAAAGAGAATAAATACGGAAACTGCATTGAAACTGGAAGGTACCGTCGCAGTTGTTACAGGTTCTGATATAGCCACCGTCACGGATCCATTGGTTAGTGCTATTCGCGCTCCAATTAAATATTTTCCAATAGCAGTTGAGCGAGCTCGGTATGTTGGCGAGCCCGTGGCAGTTGTAATCGCAGAAGACCGGTACATCGCTGAGGATGCGGCGGAACTTGTAGAAGTTGAGTATGAGCCACTGCCTGCTATCGTGGATCCATTGGAAGCCTTAAGAAAGGATTCTCCAGTGTTGCACGAAGAGGTTGGCCATAATCTATTGCATGATCGGCAATTTCATTATGGGCAACCGGACGCTGCTTTTTCGGAGGCGGCGCGCATCGTAAGGCTTAATTGGCGATATCCCAAACAGTCAGCTACTCCTATTGAAACGTTTGGCGCTATCACGCATTTTGAGAGAAATCCTGATAGATATACCATTTGGTCCAATTTTCAGGGACCTTACATTCTGCACCCGATCATGGCACGCTCATTGAGAATATCTGGCAACCTTTTACGTCTTGTATCCGCGCCCTTTAGTGGCGGAAGTTTTGGATTAAAGCAGGCGATTTTCCCTTACTTAGTCTTGTTAGCTGCAGCAAGTCGCATTGTGGAAGCTCCGCTAAAATGGACGGAAGATCGGCTGGAGCACCTAATGGCTTCGTCAAGTTCCGCGGATAGGGCCGACAGCATACAGGCGGCTTTTGATAATGAAGGTAAGTTAACAGCGTTGAGCTATGATAACTGCGTCAATGTTGGGGCTTATGTGAGAGCACCCGAACCCGCCTCGGTATACCGCATGCATGCAGCGTCAAACGGGTGCTACTCAGTTAAAAATATTTCTATTCGAAATAAATTGGTAGCTACGAATAAAGTTCCAATCGGGTTGAATAGAGGATACGGCGGCCCTCAATTTTACTTTGGACTTGAACGGGTTATGGATTTAGCGGCTAGACGCTTAAATATAGACCCGGTTGAGATCCGAAGAAAAAATTTTATACCGGAGGAAGCATTTCCTTATAAGGCACCGGCTGGAGCCGTTTATGACGCGGGAAATTATTCTGAAGCTCTTGATCTATTGTTAGATATCGCAGGGTATGAAAAGCTTAAATCCCGCCGTCGAGATGCTAAAAACGCGGGAAAATTATTTGGAATTGGTCTGGGCATGGGTGTAGAGCCATCTGGATCAAATATGGCGTATGTAACATTAGCTCAAACTCCAGAAGAAAGAGAGCGTTCCGGTGGCAGATCGGGTGGTACAGCCGTGGCCAATGTAGTCATCGATCCCACAGGGACTGTTACTGTCAATCTTGACAGTACGCCATCTGGGCAGGGACATGGCACTGTTGCTGCGCAGGTGGTCGCTGACATTCTTGGACTAACCCCTAACCAGATTACGGTGAATACAGGCCTAGACACAGGGCTAGGTGCCTGGTCCTTAGCATCAGGCAATTATTCGAATCGATTTGCTTCTATCGTACTCGACGCACTTACACGGAGTGCTGATAGAATTTCCGGAAAACTCCGTAAAATAGCAGCAAATATAATGGAGGTAGCATTCGAGGATGTTGAGCTTGTTGACGGAATGGCTCGCATAGCCGGCGTACCCGAGAGTGGAATTCCTATAGGAAGAGTAGCTGCTACAGCTCATTGGGACCCTGCAAGTCTGCCCAGCGATCTTGAGCCTGGTCTTCATGATACAGCTTTTTTTAATCCTGATGTTTTAGGGGCACCAGATGTTGAAGATCGCGTGGCCTCAGCATTGACTTTTGGGTATATTTTCGATTTGGCGGCTGTTGAAATTGAACCTGACACTGGCCGTGTTAAAGTTGAATGCTACGCTTCAGTGCATGACGTTGGCCGAATACTGAACCCCACTATTGTTGAGGGACAGATAAGGGGTGGTTTTGCTCACGGTTTTGGAGCGGCAATGTTTGAAGAATTATCCTATGATAAGGAAGGTAATTTTTTAAGTGGAACATTTGCCGACTATCTGTGTCCGACTGCTGCCGACATGCCATTTATAAACTTTGCCCATTTTCGAACGGACACGCCGCAAAACTCCCTTGGTTCTAAAGGAATGGGAGATGGATCTTCTATGCTAACTCCGGTCGTTATGGCGAATGCTGTTTCAGATGCTTTGGAGGTTGACGAAATAGAACTACCACTCACTTTGGACAAGCTATGGCACATAGCGAATCACAGGGAGCGGTTATGAAGCCTGCCCCATTTGATTATTTCTGCCCGGATACCGTCGAAGAAACCTTGTCCTTGTTAGCTAAATTTGGTGAGGATGCTTTAATTCTTTCAGGGGGACTTTCCCTTGGAGCAATGCTTAACATGAGAATAGTTCGCCCGCAGGTTGTGATAGACATAAATAGGGTTGAGGGATTAGCAAATATTGTAGGTGAGACTGGAGGTCTTAAAATAGGGGCTATGGTTCGCCAAGCAGAATTAGCACAGTCTTCGACCTGTCAAAAAATAACACCATTATTAGCTGAGGGGCTGCTTCATGTTGGACACTATCAAACGCGCAGTAGAGGAACAATCGGTGGTTCTATTGCCCATGCTGACCCTAGTGCGGAAATTCCGTTGTGTATTATGACGCTAGGTGGGCAAGTGGAACTGTCGTCTGTCGGAGGCAAAAGAAAAATGGCTGCGGATGATTTTTTTTGTGGCGCATTGGACACAGCGCGCAACGAGGACGAGATGGTGACTGCTGTTTTTTGTCCTGCCCAGAAACTAGGTACGGGGGTTGCGTTTGACGAATTAAGTGAGAGAAAAGGTGATTTTGCGATTGTTGCTGTTGCTGCCTGGGCTCGTTATGAAGGGGGCGAATTGATTGCAAGCATCGGCTTAGGCGGCGTTGAAGGCAGGCCTGTAGTTATAAAAATTTCCAATATAGAGCCCGATGATAAACTTATATGTCATAAAATACATGACTTTGTTCAAAGTTTGAACGCTCTAGAAGATAGAAGGGCGTCAGAAGTGTATCGCCGGCAATTAGCCATCTACCTTGGACAGAAAGTTTTGAAGACCGCAATTAAGAGATGCCATCATGAGACACATTGAAAAGGAACAACGTGTTCGTGTAAATTGTATTGTAAATGGGGTGCAGCGACAGGGGTACGCTGAATCTCGAACCCTGTTGAGCGATTTCCTACGTCATGAATTGAACTTGTATGGCACGCACGTCGGTTGCGAACATGGAGTATGTGGCGCT
>QCQB01000094.1 GCA_003212315.1 SAR116 cluster bacterium AG-447-C21
CCCTTTGATTTTGGATTTTGATAGCTCCATGCACTATCTTTAGATACATTGCTCATAACCCTCACATCAAAGTAAGTAGCCATGCCTTTCCAAGGGCACCGCGTCACTGTCGTTGTTGGTGTCAAAAAAGACATGAAAACGTCAGATCTCGGGAAATAAATACTATTCTCTATTTCGATAGAGTTCTCGGACTGCGCAATAATCTGATCTTTGTATTCGGCAATTATCATCGTTTTATAATTCATCCGCCGTCGTAATAACCAACGATAAGGATTAGGCAATTCTTTAAAAAATAGTTTGCTTATGTTTATGTGTAATAATAAATGGATAAAAACTCTTCATTTGATCTAACCGGCTGATAGATATTATTTTGCTTATTTAAAACTAATCCTATATCCGTTTTATAAATAAAAACGCACAAACTCAATAAGAAGTATTGACCCGATCACCCCAATAATATTGATAGAGCGCATGGTAAACAAGTTTTCTGATCTTGAAACAACAAATTCTCCGGCAGGAAAATCGTCTCCGGCTCAAACATCTGTCGAGAGAGCAATTGGTGATCTTCGAAGAGGAGCACTTGTAATTCTTCGCGACGCCCCAAATCAAACAGCTGCAGTGGTGCAGGCGGCCGAGATGGCCACTTCAATGGGACTTAAAATGCTTGCTCAGATAACAGGGTCTCACCCAACCCTTGCAATTACTCGGAATAGGGCGGCGGCGATCAATATTTTTAACCAGTCATCCAATGTACTCAGTATTAGTCTCCCTCAGAGTGGTGGCCCAACATTTATACATCGGTTATCGGACCCCACTTTCCTAGAGCATCCCGATAATAATGATTTCAAAGCGCTCGAAATAGAAAAGCTCACTGTAATTCCAGAATCCTCGGGAGGAATTGCCGAAAAAGCTATTCAACTCGCAAAATATGCACGGCTTCTTCCAAGTACTGTATTCTCCATACTTCCTCTCGCGGATGTCAATCAATTATCCAATTTTAAGCAAGATAATGGGTTACTTTTAGTGGAAACAGCCTCCATAGATACATTTGCCAAGATTCGAGCACAACGGCTTGTTAAAGCTATCTCGGCTAAAGTCCCACTAGTAGATGCAAAAAATGCCAACCTAATTGCTTTCCGGCCAGTTGATGGGGGGGATGAGCATTTGGCTATCACAATTGGAAACGTAGATATTTCAAAACCAGTACTTGTGAGGCTCCACTCCCAGTGCCTGACTGGAGATCTACTTGGTAGTCTGCGTTGTGATTGTGGAGACCAGCTACGCGGAGCCATTCAAGCGATCGAGGAATTTGGAGGAGGTGTTCTGATT
This sequence comes from SAR116 cluster bacterium AG-447-C21, assembly GCA_003212315.1. Classification (GTDB taxonomy): domain Bacteria; phylum Pseudomonadota; class Alphaproteobacteria; order Thalassobaculales; family Thalassobaculaceae; genus UBA7326. Next base: position 1,330 of record QCQB01000094.1, read on the forward strand.
TATCTAGCCCAAGAAGGTAGAGATATTGGTCTCATAAACAAGCTAAGGGCCTATAATATCCAAGATCTCGGGGCGGACACTGTAGACGCCAATAAGCATATTGGTTTTGAAACGGATGAACGCATATACGCACCGGCAGCGGAAATACTTAAGCAATTAGGAATTAAATCCGTCAAGCTTTTAACTAACAATCCCGATAAATTAACCCAATTATCTAATGAGGGAGTTAAAGTTGTTGAACGTGTGGCTCACATTTTCCCATCAAATCCTCATAATGAAGATTATCTAAAAACAAAGGCAACAAAAACAGGCCATTTGTTTTAGTTTAACGGTCTCCTCGCATTTTTTTAGTTTTGGTACACTGATTGCATGTTTGTAATTAAGAGGAGTTTCTAATGCTTGATTCTATTGGCCGGCACGCTGCTGAAAATATTTGGTACAAACCTGACAACGCCTCTGAAGGCGAGGCGGCCCCAATGAGCTATGAAGAAGAACAGGAGTTATCGCGCGTTGCCAAAACTGACCTATCCTTCTTAGATATTCTAGATGCGGTCAATCCCCTCCAACACATCCCCTTGATATCATCTATTTATAGAAAAATATCCGGGGATAGCATTTCCGATGTGCCAAAGTTTGTCGGTGGTGCTTTATATGGGGGGCCTGTAGGACTAGTCGCCGCACTAGGCAGCTATATTATCGAAGCAGAGTCAACCAAAACACAAGCGCCAAAAAAGGAGCCAGCTCTTGCAGCTAACGATGGACAGATGAAACAACAGCAAATCAACACAGCCAAAGACGAAACCTTTGAGATTTTAGGAAAAAATCAAACTAACTATTCCACCTATTCATTGGAGAATACCGCCACTAAAAAAACTTTCCCTTTGACACCAAAAACAGAAACATTTGCGGCTGCAAACAACATTTTCAAAACAGGGAAAGTCTACCCAATATCCCCACAAAACGTCTACGAAGTGCAAGAAGTTCGAGGTCTCGCTCTTGATAAATTGATACAAGACACTTCAAAAACTTTCACTTCTGAAAGTTTCAAACAGAATAACACAAAACCAGCACACCATGTAATTACCGATCGCAGAGATATAAAGAATTGGATGCTGGAAAAACTTGGCGAATATAATAGACTACACAATACCAAGTAATATTTATAATGGTGTTTTTTTATGGCTGTCATAGTAACTGAAGAAAAAAGCACTAGTTCAACAAATATTCAATTTCTAGATCTTCATGCAGCCTGCTGTATTGGATTAAATGGTTTAACCCTTAATAAAATGGAGGGAGATAACTGCACTCCAATAGGAACTTGGCCATTTAGAAGAGTTTTCTATCGAGCAGATAAGCAAGATACGCCTTTAACTCAATTACCATTAACAAGAATCACCAAACAAATGGGTTGGTGCGATGACCCAAAAGACAACGATAACTACAATAAACTAGTGGAACTACCGTATCTATATAGTCATGAGAAACTTTGGAGGGACGACGACCTCTATGATATTATTGTCGAGTTGGGCTATAATGATAGGCCCCCAATAAAAGGTCGCGGTAGTGCTATATTCATGCATGTAATGGCAAGAGATGGATCCCCAACAGCTGGCTGCATCTCTTTGAGGAAAGATGATTTGCTTAACTTAATCAGTTTAGTAGGCCTTAATGAGGTGTTAGAAATAAAGGCCTCAAAATATGAATTAATATAGACTTAACTATTTTCCCTTCTCCCAAAAATACTCGAGCCTATCCGTACATGGGTTGCACCAAAAGCTATTGCCGTTTCGAAATCGTCACTCATTCCCATACTAAGAGTTGGGAGGTTTAGTCTTCCGGCTATTGCAGCTAAAAGACTAAAATGCAGCGCGGGTTCCTCATTTACAGGTGGGATGCACATAAGACCTTTAATATTTAAGCCAACTGTCTCTTGGCAATACCTCACAAATTCTTCTGCTTTAGCGGGAAATACCCCAGCTTTTTGTGGCTCTTCTCCGGTGTTCACCTGAACATAACAAGTTATATCCGATCCCTTTTTATCAGATTGTTTTTTTATTTCTTCAGCAAGCTTTAACCTATCCAAGGTTTCGATAACATCAAATAGCATTATCGCATCTTTCACCTTATTCGTCTGCAAGGGGCCAATCAGGTGTAGTTTAGTGTCA
>QCQB01000095.1 GCA_003212315.1 SAR116 cluster bacterium AG-447-C21
GGGATATTAAATCGGCAAGCGACTCTTATAGGCAGTTAGAAAGATTTTGGGCGGGTTTACTAAATTATAATCTCCGGGGAACGCTGCCTCCTTTATGAAAGCAACCAATTATCGTTACGTTAAAAAGTTCTGTTTTCCGATTTGGGATGAGTCGTAAAAAAATATTACGGAAATGTCTATTACAAATAATCAATAAACACCGTTCTATTGTTCCCATTGTATTTGCTTTTTTAACACTCAACGAGTTTGGTGTGTTATTGTATTCAACATCGAGTTTGAATTTTAACGAGGACTTTTATGAGGCTTTCTAATTATTTTATTCCTACTCTAAAAGACAATCCAAAAGATGCCCAAATAACCTCGCATCGTTTTATGCTAAGAGCGGGTATGATACAGCAGGCTAGTGCAGGGATATACTCCTGGCTTCCCCTTGGGCTTCGAGTTTTAAAGAAGATAGAGCAAATTGTTAGAGAGGAACAGAATGCGGTGGGCGCCCAGGAAATTCTTATGCCAACAATTCAATCGGCGGATTTGTGGAAGGAGAGTGGTCGTTATGACGACTATGGAAAGGAGTTACTTCGGTTAACAGATAGACACGGCCGAGATATGTTATACGGCCCTACTAACGAGGAACAAATCACTGAAATTTTTCGAACACACCATAAAAGTTATCGGTCACTCCCTTTGTCCCTATATCATATACAATGGAAATTTCGGGATGAAGTTCGTCCTCGTTTTGGTGTGATGAGAGGTCGAGAGTTTTTAATGAAAGATGCTTACTCGTTTGACTTGAATTACGAAAATGCAATTAAATCATATAATAAAATGTTCATCGCCTATTTGAAAACCTATGCACGAATGGGGTTGAAAGTGATTCCGATGGCGGCCGATAGTGGGCCAATTGGCGGCGATATGAGCCATGAATTTATTATCTTAGCGGAAACTGGAGAAAGTGAAGTTTATTATCAAAAAAATTGGTTTGATATTAATACGCTAGATCAAAATATAGATATAAATGGTGATTTACAGCCACTGGTGGACTCTTATCTGTCTTGTTATGCGGCCACGGATGAAAAACATGACCCGGAAAACTGCCCGTTGACGGAAGAAGATCTAATCGCTACCCGCGGTATAGAGGTTGGACATATTTTTTATTTTGGCACAAAATATTCAGATGCTTTGAACGCAAGTGTTGCCGGATACGATGGAGTTGAAAATCATGTCCATATGGGGTCTTATGGTGTTGGGGTATCGCGCTTGGTCGGTGCAATCATTGAAGCTAGCCACGACGAAAAAGGTATTGTGTGGCCGGAGGCGGTCGCGCCGTTTGATATAGGCCTTGTTAATGTAAAAATAGATGATGCTAAATGTTCGGAAATCTGCCACGAATTCTACCGACGGCTCCACCAAACCGGACTTGAGGTTCTTTATGATGATCGTGATGAAAGGACTGGGTCGAAATTGGCAGATATGGATCTGATTGGATTACCGTGGCAAATAATAGTCGGGCCTCGAGGTTTGAAATCTGGGGTAGTCGAACTCAAAAATCGCAAAACCGGTTCATCCGAAGAGCTTACAATCGATGAAGTCATGGGAAAATTTATAAATTAGGTTTTAGGTGCGTATATAGTGTTCTCAAAGTTAGAAGTAATGATAGCCATTCGCTACCTCGGTTCTCGGAGGCAAGAAGGTTTTATCTCTGTAATAGCTTGGTTTTCCCTTTTAGGAATTGTCTTGGGGGTTGCGACGCTTATTATTGTGATGTCTGTTATGAACGGTTTCCGTTCTGAATTGCTTAAACGGATCATAGGCCTTAATGGCCACATAAGTGTTTATCACAATAGTGCTCCAATAAAGGATTTCGATAATTTAGCCGTAAGATTAGGAGAGGTCCCTGGCGTATTAAGTGTTACGCCCCAACTTCAGGGACAGGTCATGGCCTTAGTCGAAGGCAGGGCAACTGGTGCTCTAGTTACAGGGATGCGCAGGTCAGCTCTTGAAGCAAGACAATTTATTGAAAAAAACATTATCAACGGGTCAATAGAATCCTTTTCTGCTCAACCAAATATAATATTAGGTTCACGCCTAGCAGAAAGGCTGGCGCTGGAAGTCGGTGATAAGATGACCTTGATATCTCCTTCGAGCACCCCAACGGCTTTCGGAAGTATGCCTCGGCTAAGATCATTTAGGGTTTCCGCAATATTTAATATTGGCATGTTTGAATATGATAATACTTTGATTTTTATGTCTTTGAATTTCGCTCAAGATTTTTTTAAAAGCGGAGATAGTGTAAACGTTCTGGAGATAACGGTTGATGAGCCAGAAAAGGTTGCGTCGATTAGATCAACATTAAACCAGGTTCTTGGAAAATCGCTTCGTGCTGTGGATTGGAAACAGAAAAATTCAAGTTTTTTTAAGGCTCTTAACGTGGAACGAAATGTGATGTTCTTAATTTTGACACTTATAATTGTAGTAGCGGCATTCAATATAATTTCATCAATGATTATGTTAGTGAACGACAAAAGAGCCTCAATTGCTATTCTGCGTACAATGGGAGCCACTCGTGGGGCTGTTATGCGTGTCTTCTTCTTATCTGGGGCCAGCGTTGGAATTGTGGGTACTTTCCTAGGTTCTGTTTTAGGACTTATCTTTTGTTGGAACATAGAAAGTATTAGACAGTTCCTGCAATATTTTACGGGCACGGAATTATTCTCGGCGGAAATTTATTTTTTATCTAAATTACCCGCAGAAGTTGATTCCATTGAAGTTGTGTTTGTAATGAGTATGTCTCTTTTTCTATCTCTTGTGGCTTCGCTCTATCCGTCTTGGCGCGCAGCAAGAACCGATCCCATCGAGGCACTTCGTAATGGATAGTAGTGGCATGCAGTTGACAAAACGTCAGGCGATCAGAAAAAATGAAAGAATAGCACTAAATATAGAAAATATTTATCGAAGGTATCAACAGGGAAATGATGTTCTAGAGATTTTAAATGGTGTTGATCTTAAAATAATGCCAGGCGAAATGGTTGGCTTGGTTGGCCAATCTGGATCTGGAAAATCGACGTTATTACATTTGGCAGGATTATTGGAACGACCCTCCGCAGGTGCTATTTTTGTTCACGGAGTTGACTGCGGAGCGTTATCAGAGTCTCAAAGAACTGCCCTTAGGACTACAGATATTGGGTTTATATACCAATTTCACCATTTATTACCCGAATTCACGGCTTTGGAAAATGTTATGATTCCACAATTGATTGCAGGGCTCAACAAAACAGAAGCTATTGAACGTTCAAAGTCACTTCTGGCTATGGTTGGTTTGTCTGAACGCCTTAACCATAGACCCGCTCGTCTATCGGGTGGCGAACAGCAAAGAGTTGCCATCGTGCGCTCGATTGCTAATGTGCCGAGAATCGTCTTAGCAGACGAAC
>QCQB01000096.1 GCA_003212315.1 SAR116 cluster bacterium AG-447-C21
AGTTTAAATCTTTTTAAAGCTTCATCCCAGACGCACCATATTTTTGGATGATCCAATGCATTGCAAGTGATCTTAAATCCTTGATTTAACCCACACATAACTGGGTGATTTTAAAAAGAATTAATTTAATACCAGTTTTTACTTTAACACGTTATTTTGCCGTTTAAATGGGCAATAGTTAATTGTAGAAATAAAAACGATTAAAAATAATGCAGTCACTGCTTGTGTGCTAAAAAAAACCTAGCAAATAAGGGGATCTTACCGATGAAATATTGGCATAGCACTTGCGTATGTCGAGGGAATCGTAACGTGGGTAAATAGCTGGACTTATTAGGCGTGCAACGAAATGAGCTTAATCCTCTGCAGACTTTTCTGAATGAGGCTTATCAAATTATATTTGGAGATAAATCAGGCGCTCCAGCTGGTTATATACCGGAGCTCGCTGTAGTCGATCCCAACCAGTTTGGCATAGCAATAACCACGTCAGATGGCTACACCCATGAGGTTGGTGATACAACGACTGAATTTACAATTCAATCAATTTCAAAAGCATTCATATACAGTCTAGCCTTAGAAATGCTAGGGCCTGATGAAGTTTTAAAAACAATTGGTATTGAGCCGTCAGGAGAAGCATTCAACTCAATACGCCTAAACGACAATAACCAACCATTTAATCCAATGGTAAATTCTGGAGCAATTGCTTGTACAGCTCTAATTTGTCAGAAATACGGTAAGCGTGCATTTGATCAGATACAAGAAACGTTAGGAGGGTTTGCCGGGCGACAGCTAGATCTAGACGAGAGAGTATTCTCCTCGGAAAACCTCACTGGTGATCGAAATCGTGCCATTGGTTGGCTTTTAAAGAACAACAAAAATTTTGATTGCGACGTTGAGGAGGTCCTTGAAGTTTATTTTAAACAATGCTCGATACTTGTTACTGCTAAGGATCTATCGATCATGGCGGCAACGTTGTCGAAAAATGGCATAAATCCAGTATCTAAAAGTAAAATAATCGGTAATACCACTGCAATTCAAACAATGTCGGTAATGGTTAGCTCTGGTATGTATGATTATTCTGGCGAGTGGACATACAAGGTTGGTCTACCTGCAAAGAGTGGAGTGGGTGGCGGCATCACGGCAGTACTTCCATCTCAATTTGGTCTAGGTGTGTTTTCGCCACCTCTTGACCAATTGGGCAATAGTGTTCGTGGCATTAAGGTTTGCCAACTAGTATCGACCCGTTTCAATTTGCATGTACTCGAGATAGAAGATGATGTCGCAGAGAATATGCCAATAAGTTATGATTTAAGTGCAATTAGATCATCCCGTGCGAGGAGTACATATGATAATGAAATCTTAACAGAGTTTGGGCCGCGTGCATGGGTGCTAGAATTAAGTGGTGTCATTAATTTTAGCGGAAGTGATTTCATTACACGTTCAATAGTTGAGGCAGAAAATAAGGATTTCATCATATTATCTTTCAAGCGCGTCAGTCATCTGACAACTGGCGCACTTGAACTATTCAGAGTATTTTTTGAAAAAGTTCGTTTAAAAGATTGTCAAATAATTCTTAGTGATACGACCTATGCTGAGGACACCACCCTGAGTCTGTTTGGTATTATTTCTGAATTAATCGAAGCCCACTCTATATGCTTTGGAAACCTAGACCAAGCAATTGAATGGGTAGAAGATCAGTTGGTCACTAAGTATAGCACAAATAGATATAAAGGGGATGGTCTAATATCTCTCACTGACCAGCCGCTCCTTAGAGATTTAACAGACGTAGAGATGCTATTAATTCAAGAGAACTTAATCATGACTGAATATGAGAGCGGGTCCAAAATCATCACGGCAGGTGATGCCCCAGATGGTATTTATCTTCTTCAAGATGGTCAGGTCAACGTAATGATTGGTGATAGCACTCACATTGCTGGCCTTAACGCTGGAACATGCTTTGGAGAGCTTGCACTTTTATCACCAGATGAGCCACGAACCGCTGATATTGTGGCCAAAACTAATACCAATTGTGCTTTTTTATCTATAGAAGCTTTCCAGAAAATTTCCTCTATAAATGCACAAATAAATGCGTTAATACTTCGCAATTTAAGTCTGCTCCTTTTCGAGCGACTAAAGCAAAGTAATTCTAAAATAGCTACATTATCCAAAAATTAACAGTAAACGGAATAGCGGAATTTAGAAGGGATGTAGTTAAGGTTTCCTCCGATTTGTACCCCATCAAAATCTATAGGGATATTCAGACTGACTTAATTAATCAACTTGTAAACCAAATAGGAAATTGAAATGATAATTGCATTTGTAAAGTTTAAAATTCCATCCGACCTTGATGACACAATTTTAAAAGAAAAGTTTATAGAGACTTCTCCTATTTATAAGGATACCAAGGGGTTAATCAGAAAAAATTATATATCAGACACCGAAAAAAATATTGCTGGTGGCGTTTATTGTTTTGATACTCGAGGCAATGCAGAAAAATGGTTTGATGCAGAGCGAATTGCGTGGATAACAGATAGATATAGTCCACCTGAGATAGAGTATTTCGAAAATCCTGTTACTGTTGATAATAAAATAAACGAAGTGGTCTCCTAACAGACATTCCATGAGAGATCGATTAAGAGCAGTTGAATACCCTAAAGAAATAATCGACCAGATTGGTGGATGGTCATCCAGTGATGTTGGAGAGAGTTATGGTAAGGGATTTTCTCTGGATAATATCGACAAATGGCTTATTAAAATAATCAATTATTAGTTACTGACTTTATTTTAATATATTGCTGGAGATTATTTATCGAGCTTAAATTAATAGCAAATATAGCCACTATCATAGGCTCGTTATCTATATTCTTAACCCTCATTTTCGTTGGATATGAACTAAAAGAAAATGTCTACCAGTCGAAATTAGCTAATCAGTCAAATAGAGATCTGCTTCACAGCGAATGGCTGCATTTCTGGAGCAGCAGAGAAAATGCAGCTTTAGTAATCAAAGGAAGAGAAGACTTTCATAGTTTGAGCCAATCCGAAAAATATCAGTTTGAACAATTTATAGAACAGAGAACGAGACTTTTTGGATCGACTTTACCCACCATACAAAATCAAAATGGTTGGAAAATACTTCGGGCTAGAGCAAAAGACTTTTTCAGTTATCCAGGGTCTATGACTTGTTATCAAAGTCTGAAAGAAAAGGAATTAATAGCAATCCCGTGGATGAACTTTATTGATGATGCGCTGAAGTCCTGATTTAACTCTGCTAGATCCATAATGATCACTTAACTCATTGAAATATATGAAATTATTGTCTGCATGGATTTTGATGGGGTACAAAATCTAATCAAAGTATTAGGCTGAATAAAAAGTTATTACTCAGCCTAAATGTTCCATGAGTTAGT
>QCQB01000097.1 GCA_003212315.1 SAR116 cluster bacterium AG-447-C21
AGCCTTCAATATACGCCCATCCTTACCCGAAGGCTTTATTTGATTGGGATCTAGATTATTATCATCGACAAGCTTCCGAACCGCGGGGGAAAGTGTCTTTAGATCTGAAAGAGCTGGAGGATTTCGCTCAGTAACTTTCTCTTGCTTTTGTTCTGATTCCGCAGTTTCCAAATTCGCAGGGCTTATTGATTTTGATACTTGCTTTGAGATCTGCGCTGATGTCTCAGTCGCTTCATCAATAACGCACAAAAGCGCTCCTACTTCTACTTCCGCACCTTCTTCACACAATATCGAGCTTAACGTGCCGGAAATTGGACTATTAACCTCAAGTGTTACCTTGTCCGTTTCAAGTTCCACAATAGGTTCATCCGAATTAACTCGATCACCCTCCTTTTTCAACCATGTGGCAACGGTAGCTTCACTCACAGATTCACCCAAGATTGGGACATTTACTTCAATTGACATAAGTTTTTCCAGCCCATTTTACTTTGACAAATTGCTCCATCTCCTAGTTCATTCCGCTGCATATTTTGACATTGCCGCCGATTTTTTCTTATCGCGGTTACTGATTGTGAGAGCTTGATCAACAAGCTTTTTTTGCTCAATTACATGTCGATTGAAGTTACCCGTAGCGGGCGATGCTGCTTCGGCACGGCCCACATAAAGAGGTCTCTTTGAACTTCCATCCAGCTCAGATAGAACGTCTTCTATTCGCCTGTCAACATACGTCCAGGCACCCATATTTTCTGGTTCTTCCTGACACCAGACGACTTCAGCTTGAGGGAAGCGCGATAATTGTTCCATAAGTGCCGAACGCGGGAACGGATAAAGTTGTTCCAACCTCAAAAGAGATATATTTTGAAGTTTGAGCCGAGCACGCTCTTGAAAGAGCTCATAATATATTTTCCCAGAACACAAAATAACCTTTTGAACTTTATCATCGGCGCATAAGGGTTTCATATCATGCATTACACGGTGGAAGGTTGTACCCGGTCCCATAGCTTCCAATAAAGAAACACACAGCTTGTGTCTCAATAGCGACTTTGGTGTCATAATAATTAATGGTTTTCTAAAATCTCGCTGCACCTGCCTACGCAAAACATGAAAGTAATTTGCTGGTGTAGTGCAATTAACAACTTGCATATTATCATTTCCACAGAGTTGAAGGTATCTTTCCAACCGTGCCGAGGAATGATCCGGACCTTGCCCCTCGTATCCATGCGGAAGCAATAACACTAATCCAGACATACGCAACCACTTATCCTCACCAGAACTGATAAATTGATCCATGATAACCTGGGCGCCATTCGCAAAATCGCCGAACTGCGCCTCCCATAATATGAGTGAGTTGGGTTCTGCTTGACTAAAACCGTATTCAAATCCAAGTACAGATGCCTCTGACAAAGGACTATCGATAACTTCAAACATCTTTTGGGCAGGGTCTATATTATTCAAAGGGATATATCGTTCTTCAGTATTTTGATGCGTCCAAACTGAATGACGTTGGGAAAATGTTCCTCTTCCACTGTCTTGCCCACTTAAACGAACCCCATTCCCCCGGATCAAAAGAGACCCGAAAGCTAATGCCTCAGCTGTAGCCCAATCAATACCAGCCCCTGTTTCAAACATTGTTTTCTTCTGATCCAAATTTCTAATTAGTTTTTTATTCAGATCATATCCGTCTGGCACAGCATACATTGCTCGGCCAATTTTTTTGAGGGTATCAATATCGACCGAGGTCTCACCCCTTCTTGCTTCACCGTGGGCAACCTTGAAACCAGACCACCTGCCATCTAATGTATCCGCTTTATTCGGCTTATAATTTACCCCAGCATCAAATTCACTAGTTAATCGATCATTTTCCTCACTAACCATGAGGTCACCACCTCCAGGTTCGATTATTCCTTCTTTTTCAAGACGCTGAGCATAAATTTCTCTAGTTGTTGGATGGTTTTTAATTTTTTTATACATTTTAGGTTGAGTGAACATTGGTTCATCGCCTTCATTGTGACCAAAGCGACGATATCCAATGATATCAAAAACGACATCTACCCCGAATTCTTGCCTAAACTCGGTTGCAATCCTAGCAACATGAATAACAGCCTCTGCATCATCAGCGTTCACGTGAAATATGGGAGCCATAACCATTTTTGCTACATCGGTAGAATAAGGAGACGATCTAGAGTATGCTGGGTCAGTGGTGAATCCGATCTGATTATTGATGATTACATGTATTGTGCCGCCTGTCCGATATCCTCGTAATTGTGAGAAATCAAAAACCTCGGCAACGATCCCCTGGCCCGCAAAAGCGGCGTCCCCATGCATTAATACCCCAAGTACTTTCTTCCTTTCAACGTCATCGCGCTGAGCCTGTTTCGCTCTGACACGTCCAACTACCACGGGGTTCACAACCTCTAAATGTGATGGGTTTGCATTCAGAGTTAAATGGACCATTTTCCCATCAAACTCTCTATCCGCTGATGATCCCATGTGGTATTTGACATCCCCCGATCCACCTGCGTCTTCCGGATTAGCGGGATTACCTAAAAATTCCGAGATTATGGCGCGAAAAGGTTTTTCCATAAAATTACACAAGACATTCAAGCGGCCGCGATGTGCCATCCCAACCACTACTTCTTCGAGGCCTAATTGGCTGCCTCGTTTTAGGATCTGTTCGAGGGCTGGGATGATCGATTCTGTTCCATCGAGGCCAAATCGTTTTGTTCCCACATATTTGACGGCAAGGAATTTCTCAAAACATTCGGCCGCCGTAATCCGTTCTAAAATGGTTTTTTTACCTAATACCGTAAAATCTGTATTATTCTTGATTTGCTCTATTCGATTTTGAATCCAAATTTTCTGCGCTGGGTCCTGCATATGCATGTATTCAACCCCAATACTCCCACAGTATGTTTTTTCTAGGACTTCCATAATCTCACGTAGAGTGGCCGTTTCTAGACCCAACGCGTTATCTATAAAAATCGCCCTATCCCGGTCATTTTCATCAAAGCCATAATGGCTGGGATCTAACTCAGGGTGAGGATTAGGCTCCGTCAGTTTTAGCGGATCTAAATTTGCCTTAAGATGCCCTCTAATGCGGTACGCTCTAATCAACATTATTGCACGTAGTGAATCCAGCGTAGCCCGGCGAATATCCAGATCCGATTCTACCCTTAAATTCTGGTTTGCATCACTATTTTTTTTACTTAGTTCAACCGCACCTATAACTTTTGAGCTCACGCTTACCCAATTTGGTGTTTGTAATGTTTTCAGGTCATCCTCTTGACTACTACGAATATCATTGAAGAATTCCTGCCAACTTTCATCAACGGAGCCAGAATTGCTTAGATAGAGATCATAAAGCTCGCCAATAAACTGTGC
>QCQB01000098.1 GCA_003212315.1 SAR116 cluster bacterium AG-447-C21
GCAATCGAATTTAAAGCTGATTATGCCGAAGCATATAATAATAAGGGTAACGCTTTCAGTAAACTTGATCAGTATCACGATGCCATTTCCAACTTTAATAAGGCTATTGAATATAGGTGGGATTATGTAGAGGCATATAACAATCGGGGCATTGCCCTAAATGAATTGGGGCAATACCAAGAAGCCTGTGTAAGCTTTAATAAAGCCATTGAACTTAACCCTGATAATGCCGAAGCTTACAACTTTAAAGGCGTAGTTCTCTCGAAACTAAATAAATTTGAAGAAGCTATTTCCAGCTATAACAAAGCTATTGAGATTAAGCCAAATCTTCCTGCGGCACATAATAATCGTGGAGACGCTCTAAAAGAACTTAAGCGATATGAAGAAGCTATTTCCAGTTTTAAGAAGGCAATTAAATTCTTACCCGGTTTCTCTGGGGCCCATAGTAATCTTGGAAATATCTTTAAAACACTAGAGAGATACAAAGAAGCAGTTTCACAATATGACCTTGTAAATACTCCCGATTGCCAATCACAAAGTTTAGAGTGCCTCTATCACGATAAAAACTATGAAGAGTTTAATAAGAGGTTAAAAATATTGGCAGAATTAGATGATACTAATATCCGCCTTGCCGCAATAAGTGCCTTTGTTTGCAACCAGTTAGATCAAAAGGATCCATATTTATTTTGTCAAAAACCGCTGGATTATTTTCATGTTGGAAGTTTAACGAATTACGTTATGCATATTGATAAATTCGTTGAGGCTCTTATGTCGGAAACTCAAAGTATCCAGCAGATTTGGGAACCTAAAAATAAAACCACTATTAAAGGCTTCCAGACACCTTCCACGGTTTTTGATGCTGGTCAGAGTTGTTCTGACCTTGAGGGCTTCATTAGAGAGGAAATACAAATTTATATTTCTAAATTTAGCTCAAGGGATTGTACTTTCATTAAATATTGGCCTATCGAATATCGACTTACAGGATGGTTTGTGCGTCTGCAAAAAGACGGCTATCAGGAACCACATATTCATCCGGACGGTTGGTTAAGTGGCGTTATTTATTTAAAAACGCTACCCCCTAATAGCCTTGATGAGGGTGCAATCGAGTTAGGTTTACATGGTTATGGTTTGCCTATAATTGATAAAAACTACCCGAAAAGACTCCACCAACCGCACGATGGAGATATCATTTTATTTCCATCTTCTCTTTTTCATCGCACAATACCTTTTAAAGAAGATTTTGATAGATGTGTAATTGCCTTTGATTTACACCCGGTTAGAAATTGATCGTAATAAACCCACGTAGTTTTTGTCTATATCTGTTCCTCTGGACAGGTTTTTAATCATGTTCCAGTCTCTAGAATACCTGATCCGACTGCAACCGCCTTAGTAATCAAAACACAGTTTTCTAATTATATTTGAAATCTAATTTAGATACTGTATTTGCAGGAGTAACAGTTAAACAAGCTTTATAGCAAAGTATTTTTGATCACACACACAGTAAGATTCATGACATCAAAATATCCCATTGATACATTCTAAAGCCAAAGCTACGGTATTTTGAAGAAAACTACTATATGCGCTTATTGACTATACCTACTGGTAAACCTGACGCTAAAGATTCGCCCCTCACAGCTACATTAAAAACTAATTCAAAAAAGAACCCATTTTAATGAAGTTATGAGAAAAAAATTTCCAAGTATATATGGAGGATTTTAGATTAATATACAAATAATTGGAATAAAAATTGGGTCTTTCCGCCACTTAGGGCAGTCTTTTCTTTATCATTGTCAAACTTCCTTGTCGTGTCTTATGGGGTTCGATGATGTCTATTATAAAAGGATCATTTTTTATCCCATCTAAAATTGCTTTCATATTGCTATTAGGATCCCCATGAGTGTACGTGAAATGGCAAATTATATAATACGAACAAAGTTCCCAATACTCAGAGAAGAAATCTTGATAATCCTTTGAACCGCCGCAGTCAAACCATACAAAATCAAATTCACCATATTCGTTGAATAAATGTTTCGCTTTTCCTTGAAATTTTCCCTCTATAATATCAACATAATTTGACTCAATTATGACATCCATACCCGGTTGTTTTACCAAATCCCCCAACGACATATCGTCAATTATAACAAGCTTTGGGCTATAATGGCTGCTGGATAAATACTCCTGCTTTAAATTTCCATCGTTGAAAACTTGTTCATTATTGACTAATGCTTCAAGTAGGAAAGGTGTGGTATACCCAGCGCCAATTTCTAGAATCCGGCTTGGTCTCAGTAACTGGACCATTGAGCGAAGAAATGGTGCAACACATTCCGTCCCCATTCCAGGCCGGTAATGTTCAGGGTATTCTAATGGACGAGGTTTTTTGAAGGACATTATTTTTCTTACTATCTTCTTTCTTAAATAATCTCTACTTTAGATTTGAGTTTGTTTCATTCTCATTAAGATCTCAAGTGCTCATGTTTTCAAATTCACAATCAGTAGACTGATTGCCTCTTGATATCTTCCAAGCCCGCGTAATATGTTACTTAAGCTCAGCCGTGGAGCATACCAATTTGGGTCAAATATTATAGATTTCTGTAAAATAATAATAGCATCATCTTTTTGGCCTGAATCCGAGAATGAAATACCTAGACTATTGTAGGCTTCTTTGATCTCCGGATTTAACATAATTGCGAGCTTGTAATTAGTAATAGATTTTTGGTGCTCGCCTAATTTGTGTAACATATAACCCCTGTTGATGTATGCAGCTGAATAACAAGCGTCAAGTTCAATAGCTTTATCCAAACTAGAAATAGCCTCGTTATATCTTCTCAATGTACTTTCACATCTTTGAGCAGAGTCAGCTAGTTGTGGATCGTGGGCAAGACCCTCTACTAGTCCCCTATTATTATATGCTTGTGCATGATTTGGTCTAAGCTTAATAGATCGATTATACGAAGTAACCGCTTCTTTATCTTTTTTTTGATCCTTAAAAGCGTTGCCTATATTCATATAAAATAAGGCTGAGTGCGGTTCCAGGGTTATCGC
>QCQB01000099.1 GCA_003212315.1 SAR116 cluster bacterium AG-447-C21
ACTCTGCTTGCTTAGCTTGAAGATCAGAAAAAGTTACTTCAGCTTTAGTAATATGAATATCAAGCTGACGCCATGCTAATATGCCATGCTGTCCCTGTATTGAATGATAAACAAAATAGGTGAACAAAAGGATGCCAAATAATGGACTGGCTATATGGTTAAACCTCCAGCTAATATCCTTTAACATCGACAATCTTTTTCTCCCAAAAAATTCTTGAGAGTGAATCACTAGAGATTCTTACGGTCAACGGGAACAAACCAAGAATCCCCCTAACTTTAGCAACAAAATAATAAAAAGTGGCAAAAACGACTCACGTTATCTTTGGGAGATCTGCCCATCCAGCGTATTTTGCCGTTAAACCCAGTTCTTCTTCTATTCTAATTAACTGGTTATATTTTGCTATACGGTCAGATCTGGATAAAGATCCTGTCTTGATTTGTCCTGCATTAACAGCAACAGCTAAATCTGCTATTGTTGTGTCTTCCGTTTCCCCAGAACGGTGTGATACTACAGTCGAATAACCAGCTCTTTGAGCGATCGATATAGCCCCCAAGGTCTCAGTTAGCGTTCCTATTTGATTTAATTTTACTAAAAGCGAGTTGCCAATCCCCTGTTTTATTCCTCTTTGCAATCGATTTGTATTGGTGACAAAGAGGTCATCGCCAACTATTTGAAGACGATCTCCAAGCTGGTCTGTTAGTTTCTTAAATCCTTCCCAATCATCTTCCGCTAGAGCATCCTCTATTGATATTATTGGATAGCGAGAACACAATGAGGTGTAAAATTCTATCATTTCCTCTGAATTTAATTTTTTCCCCTCGCCAGCCAGAAGATAAACACCATCATCGTAAAATTCAGTGGCAGCTGGATCTAATGCTATGACTATATCGTCTCCCAATTTATAACCAGCAGTCTCTATAGCATTAGATATATAGCCTAATGCCGCGTCTGTACCGGCTATGTCAGGAGCAAACCCCCCTTCATCGCCAACAGCAGTATTAAAGCCGGCGTCAGTTAAAAGTTTTTTCAAAGAATGAAACACTTCAGAACCTATCCTAACGGCTTCGACTATACTACCCGCCGAAACAGGCATAATCATGAATTCTTGAAAGTCGATTGCGTTATTTGCATGGGCACCACCGTTTATAATATTCATCATTGGTGTGGGTAGTACGTGAGCGTGAGCTCCTCCAATGTATCTAAAAAGGCTCGTCTCATTTAAATTGGCCGCTGCTTTTGCGATAGCCAAGCTTACCCCCAATATCGCATTCGCTCCTAATCTCGATTTGTTTTCTGTTCCATCCAGAGTGATCATTATTTCATCAATATCCATTTGAGCCGATGCATCAAGACCAGATAGCGCGTCAAATATTTCCCCATTTACTGACTCCACCGCCTTTAACACCCCTTTTCCTCCAAATCGCGATGAGTCCAAATCTCGTAATTCTGACGCCTCGTAAGCACCAGTCGACGCGCCCGATGGAACAGCCGCCCTGCCCCGGATATTTCCTTCAAGCAATACATCGACCTCCAACGTTGGGTTTCCTCGACTATCAAGAATCTCGCGCGCAATTATATCCACTATCGCGTTCATACTATGTTTCCAAATCTATTAATGGGCCAATTTAAAACTTTAATGCAATTAATTTTAACAATATAAACAAAAGGAATTTTATGAGAATTTTGTATCGAACAACAAGTAGTTCTTTGAAATAGTATCTATTTCACAAACGGTATTCAGAAGCTTTGACATCTCGTCGATTGGGACCATATTAGGTCCGTCGCTGGGAGCATTGTCAGGGTCATCATGTGTTTCGATAAATAATGCAGCTATGCCTACAGCCGCAGCCGCTCTAGCAAGCACAGGCACGAAATGCCTGTCACCGCCACTAGATCCACCAAGTCCCCCCGGTTGCTGCACAGAATGTGTGGCGTCAAATACTACAGGACAGCCTGTAGTCCTCATTTGAACAATAGATCGCATATCTGAAACTAAAGTATTATATCCAAAACTGACCCCACGTTCCGTCAATAATACATTTTTATTCCCAACGGAGTCGAGCTTTTCGACTACGTTTCTCATATCCCACGGCGCTAAAAACTGTCCTTTTTTTACATTAATAGCTCGGCCCGTTTTTCCTGCTTCAATTATCAGATCTGTTTGACGACACAAAAAAGCAGGAATTTGTATAACATCGACCACTTCAGAAACGATGTCGCAATGATATTTTTCATGAACATCTGTCAGCACAGGACAGCCAAATTCTTTTTTTACGCGCTGAAGAACCCTCATTCCCTCCTCCAGCCCTACGCCTCTCCTTCCAGCAATACTAGTTCTATTAGCTTTATCGAATGAAGCTTTAAAAATAAGCTTAATCGATTGTTTTTCGCAGACCGACGCCAGCTTAGCGGCGATCATGAGAGTATGTTCCAAACTTTCAATCTGACAGGGACCTGCAATTAGAACAATCGGCAAGTCGTTTCCCACATCGACTGACCCGATTGAAATGCGTCTAGTTGGAAACGACATTTTAAACTAATCTCGATTGGTACACTGCAGCACTTACGAAATGCTTGAATAACGGATGCGGATCAAACGGCTTCGACTTTAATTCCGGGTGAAATTGCACTGCAACAAACCATGGATGATCTGGTATTTCTACAATTTCTGGTAATTTCTTATCTGGTGACATCCCAGAAAAAATTAGACCTGCCGTTTCCAATCTCTCTTTGTAATCAATATTGACTTCATACCTATGACGATGCCTTTCACTGATTCTATCAGTACCGTAAATATCCCGCACTCGAGAATTTGATATCAAATCACAGTCATAGGCGCCTAACCTCATAGTTCCGCCCAAATCATCCTTATCGTGGCGTTCTTCTGTTACTCCTTCTTTTATCCATTCTGTCAGCAGACCGACGACAGGCTGA
>QCQB01000100.1 GCA_003212315.1 SAR116 cluster bacterium AG-447-C21
GTTCAGTTTTTGGCAATACTACACCAACAGGATCAATTTGATAGATTGATGCATCAGTGGAATACCTGCCCCGATTGAATGCATCAAAAAGAACCTCCCCCTCAATGTTTTTTGAAAGACGCAAAAACACCTCGGAAGTATCAAAAGAGCTTTTAGCAGACGCCATAAACAATGACCCCATTAAATATATTTTAAACTACCTATTTTTGTATGGCTCTCGGTCTCAATTGAACCAGTATTTAAAACATCAAAAAACAATGACTAATATTGGTTTTTGAAAAACCATCCGCCTCCCCAGTTGATACAGAAAAAAGTTCTACTTGTCACAATAAAAACTTTGATATTGAATGATTGAATTTATCAAATAGAACTATCAATATATTGATAGAGTTTAATATCACAGATCAAAAACGAGGTGATCATGAGCACATTGCGCGGTATAATTTCACCATTTACAACACCGTTTTCAAAAGATGGTGAACTTCAACTAGAGCTGGTTGCCCCGCAGGTCGAATGGCTAATTGAAAACGGCGTGCATGGATTGGCGGCTGGGGGCAGTACCGGGGAAGGTCACATTTTAAATAGGGACGAATATTATAGTCTCATGAAAACAACCTCAGAGGCCTTGAAGGGAAGAATACCCTTAGTAGCTGGAATTATCGCTAATTCAACATCAGAAGTAGCGGCGCGAGGCAAAAGCGTAAAAGATCTTGGAGTTGAGGCGCTTCAAATTACACCCCCTTCGTATCTTTTCCGGCCTGATGACAATGCAATGGTCGAACATTTCAAAGAAATACATGCAGAATGTAATGTTCCTATACTCATCTATAATGTTGTTCCCTGGTGCTATCTTTCACCTGATTTACTCTTGAGAATTATGGATGAAGTTCCAGGGGTGCTCGGGGTGAAACAAAGCGCAGGAGACATGAAATTATTTGCCGACTTAATACGAAGAGCCAACCCCAAAAATTTAATTTTCAGCGCTGTAGATGCCCTATTATTTTCCTCCTATCAACTTGGTGCCCCTGGCGCAATAGCAGCAATCCTAACAGCCGCACCGGGACCATCGGTCAAGTTATGGAACGCCGTTATTGATAAAGATTGGGAAACTGCTCGCGATCTTCACGAACGACTGATGCCTCTTTGGGATGCCATCGGTGTGGATAACATGCCTTCTCTTTGTAAGTACGCCCAACAACTGCAAGGGCTAGAAACGGGTTATGCACGAAAACCAACATCTCCCGCAACTGAGGAGCAAAAGAAGACCGTACGAGCTGCTTTAGAGAACTTAAATTTGATCTGAGAATATGCAAAAGAGTACTTGTCTATAACTGAATTTAATTGAGTTAATTAGAATCATTTTTCTATAATGGATAGGTTAGTTGGTGTCCCATTTGTATAGCTTTGATTTGCATCGCTAGGTATTTTGAATAAATGCGGCATTGCGAGAGTGAGCCAGCCGTATACCAGAGCCCTGGTTGGCCAGTTAAGGTCCACATATTGTTGAGTTCTTGCGTTTCAGCATTTACACCCCAAACTTTTCCAACTCTCTTGGCTACTTCTGCACCAAATAACTCTTTGGTAAGATAGTCCTGCCCCTTGTAACCAGTAGCCAATACTACTAAATCTGCTGCTTGGCTCTCTCCATTCTTTTTGATTAACCCATTCTCTGTAAAAGTTTTAATGTCGTCAAATTGCATAAGGCCAATTTTCCGAGCCGCTATCAAATCTGAACATCCTGCATTAAAATAATAGCCCCCCCCCTCTCTGTCGGTATTTTAGGGGCCATCCAGTATCATCTTCACCAAATTCTAACTTAAAACCGGCAGCCTCAAGACCATTTAATAAACCTGCATCGATTTTCTTCACTTTTCTGGTAATAATTTGATGAGCGCGTCTAGTTACCGCCATAGGAAACGAGGAATTAATCTGATCCAGTTCTACCAGTAGACCCTCAGATTTTGTTTTTCCGTCCGCCTTAAGATATAATCCATCGTAGAGCTGCGCACTAGGATCAACATTTATAACCATGGTAGGGCTTCTCTGAACCATAGTCACCTTAGCGTGATTGGCATATAAATTCTGGCAAATATCATGCGCACTAGTTCCAGTGCCAAAAACTACGGCTTCTTTTCCATTCCAATCCTCACCATTTTTGAATTGACTGGAATGAACAACCTTTCCAGAGAATTCATCTAATATTGGTATCTGAGGCATATTTGGAGTGCCACTAACGCTGGTAGCCATAATAATATGCTTTGGCTTAAGAATTCGACTGGACCCATCCTTAAGAGTTAAGCGAGCATGCCAATGTTGTGAGTCAAAATTGTATTCAGCTCCATCAAACCGCGTTTCCGTCCAAAAATTAATTTCCATTGCATCAACATACGACTCAATCCAATTGGCTAATTTATCCTTTGGAATGTATCCAGGAAAGGTATCCGGAAATGGCATATGTGGGAAATGATTAATCGGCGTACGGTTGTGGAGTTTTAAACTGTGATAACGTAATCGCCAATTGTCACCAATACGTTTTTCTATATCTACAACCAGTGTTTCAACTCCAAGCCGCCCAAGTTCTGCTGCCGAGGTACAACCAGCGTGTCCGCCGCCCACTATTAAAACTTCTGGATCCCTATATAAAAATTCCTGTGTCGCTTTGCGTAAATCTAACCAATTTGGGGCGGCTATATCAGTTCCTACGTCTGGAATATCATCGGGAATAGTGGCCTTTCCATCAAATAATTCTTCCAAGGCAGACATGAATGTCCAAGCTTGTTTCCCATCAAGTGCCAAACGAAAAACAGATACGCCTTTCCCTATATTTGTATTAAAAGATCCAAAGGCCTCAATACACTGCTGCCCGGCTCTTTCAACTAATTTTGGTTTACTGCGA
>QCQB01000101.1 GCA_003212315.1 SAR116 cluster bacterium AG-447-C21
TCGCCGATGTTTTTAATTAAACGTGAGGATTTTCCAAAATTATGTGGAAAATTCTCATCTCCAAAAATGGCTCATTTTTATAAAAATATACGGAAAAAACTAAATATCCTGATTGATGATGACCAAAAACCAGTTGGAGGAAAATGGTCATTTGACGATGAAAACCGAAAAAAAATTCCCAGAACAGTTTCTTTACCAAGATTATTCAAGGCAAGTGATCAATCAAAACACATCGCCCCAATAAAGGATCTAATCTCAAAAACTTTCTCCACGCATCCTGGTTGTACAGATAATGTTTGGATGCCACTTACCAGGAAAGCTGCGATCGAAAATCTTGATTATTTTCTTAGATTTAAATTTAAAGATTTTGGTACTTATGAGGACGCCATTCTTAAGGAAGATACCTTTTTATTTCATAGTGGTATTAGCAGCTCGTTAAACATGGGCCTAATCACACCAGCCGATGTGATAGAAAAAGCCTTAAACTTCGCAAACAACGAAAATACGCCGATTAATTCTTTAGAAGGTTTTATCAGACAAATTATAGGTTGGAGAGAATTCATCCGTGGTGTTTATCAAAGCCACAGCACCAAACAAGTCAATGGAAATTACTTCAACTTTTCTAGGAAACTTAAAAGTAGCTGGTATAATGGTAGTACAGGAATTGACCCACTAGATGACGCTATAAGTTTTTCTGATACGTTTGGGTATACCCATCACATTAATCGGCTTATGGTAATAGCCAATATAATGACATTGTGTGAGATTGATCCTAGAGCCGTGTACAAGTGGTTTATGGAAATGTATATTGACTCCTCTGAATGGGTGATGGTTCCAAATGTTTTTGGGATGGGAACCTTTGCTGATGGTGGCATCTTCTCTACCAAACCATATATCTGTGGTTCCAATTACATTTTAAAAATGAGCAATTACAAAAAGGGAGACTGGTGCAACATCGTCGATGGACTTTATTGGCTCTTCATAGATCGAAATATGAATAAACTTGAGAATAATCCAAGACTTTCATTCATGAAAAAGAACTTAAAAAATATGGATGAATCAAGAAGAGAATTAATTTTCCATTGTGCCAAACAGTTCATCACCACCAACTGCTATTAGCAGATAGTCAGCGACGAATAAATTAAGCTCAAATTAATAATCCAAGAGGAATGTTTGTTGCATTGAATTGTTTAAATAATTCTGAATGACTATTTAGAAACAATCTAATACGAGTTCGTTAATCACAAACTATCTTCCCCTAATCGGATACTCTAACATCATTTTTGAAGACACCAGAGTGCCATTTCTTTGTTTGCCCAAATTTAGTTTTCGTATCCCAGCGACCATTCCTTTTGCCATTTTTATATCTTCCACGATATTTCAATTGACCATCAAAATAGTAACCAACCCAAATCCCATCCTTACGGCCATTTTTATAGCCCCCCTTGAAATCTAGCTGGCCGTTTGAATGGAAGTTCAAAACATCACCATCGTATGGTTCGTTGTCGACCTTGCTATAGGCAACGCCATTTCGGTGGGTGAGCTTGTCGCTAGAAACGGCTTGGGCCAAAACAGAGTGATTCAGCGCCAATAATGTTAATCCAACAGTAAGAATTGTGGTTTTAAAAAAGAACACTGCCGTTCTGTTTCCTTTAAAATGTTGTCTATTGATCAATTAGCTAAGCAGAGATAACCAAAAGCTTAGCATCAAAACAAGACAATTCTGTTATCAAACGATTAAAAACTCTCTTTTCCCATATTTATTGCACGAGAACTTTTATAAACGGGATCGAAAGGGAATATCAGAACCCCAACGATTAGACTTTTCCTGCAATCGGAGTTATTTGATTTTTTCTTAAAATTATAGATTTCAGTATTTTTGTTGAATAGCAGAAACAGTATAACCCTCTTATTTTGAATATACAATAATATCAGAGCCAAATTTGTTCAACTTTTAGCGAGGTTTCGCGCCAATAGGAAACGCCTAACCCTATGCTGCGTTTATATCAATCGAATATCCGGCACCCCTCACAGTTCTAAGTATATTTCTAGAATCATTTTTATTAAGTGAGGCTCGTAATCTCTTTATGTGAACATCGACCGTTCTTTTTTCAACATTGGCACCCTCCCCCCAAACTTCTCTCATTAGTTCTTCTCGAGAAATGACATGAGTTGGTTGCCTCATTAAAAGACAAAGGATTTTAAAACATTTCGGAGTGAGGTGGACGGCAATCTCATCTCTTTTCACTCTATATGTAACGGTATTCACCACGATGCCTTCATACTCGTATGTTTGCGGTTCTGCGTTTTTAAACAGTTTAGGTAATAGAGCATCTAACTTATTTTTGAGCTCGTCTGTTGTGAAGGGAGAAACTAGACAATCATTGGCAGTTTGTTCTTGGGCAACGGCTATTTCTCCTTCATCAAAATCTGTTGCAATCAAAATACTAGGAATACTCGATGTGAATTTATTAACTCTTA
The DNA here is from genome assembly GCA_003212315.1 of SAR116 cluster bacterium AG-447-C21. Classification (GTDB taxonomy): domain Bacteria; phylum Pseudomonadota; class Alphaproteobacteria; order Thalassobaculales; family Thalassobaculaceae; genus UBA7326. The sequence continues at coordinate 2,482 of QCQB01000101.1, forward strand.
ATTCCCGGGATAACATTAGACCCGAGGGTTCATCGGATGTGGAATTTACTATTAATACATCCGGTCTATGGCTGTTAACTTTGGAGGGAATAGCGTCTCGCTCTGTCACCACTGCTACATCGTAGCCCCAACCTTGGATTGTATTTTTGAAAATGTCGGCTGCTCGTTCAGACTTATGCGCTATTAATACTGATGGCACTAACTTGCTCCTAATCTGGAATTTTAAATCGGTTTACAAATACCCTAGTTGAGTCCCTCTACTACCATCGATATACGGCGGGTGTACTTAAAGTCTAGTGCCATATATTCATTAATTTCGTTCTTTCTTTCAACCAATCTAAAGGCCTGTAAAGAAACCTTAGCAAGTTAAATGCCAAGCATATCATTTTTAATTTCAAA
>QCQB01000102.1 GCA_003212315.1 SAR116 cluster bacterium AG-447-C21
TGGAACAGTAGCAGCCATTACATGTGCATCCGCAAGTGGCAAGTGACGAAAAGCGTAGGTAAATAAAATTATCTCCCCTACCAATGCCAATCCTCGCAAGATTTGGATTAATAAAGCATTGCTTTTGAGAGATTTGATTCCCCCTAGATATAAGGCTAACAACAATCCAAAAAACGCAAAAAATAAATACCGAACCCATAATATTTCAGGTACGGGAAGCAATCCTGTAAGGTACTTAGAAACAGCATCCATCGATCCAAATAGAATCATTCCCAAGACATGCCAAACGATACCTTGCATTGCTGGTGTTAGATTGTTCAAAATAATACCACCTGCTGAATTTGTAAGTATAAAAAATGTAATGAAATTCGAAAATCCATCAAACGTATAAGCCAACGTTATGACTGGAACCGAATATAATCCGATTATTACTTCTATTGTACCTTAAAATCATAGCCAAACAAGCCAGCTATTATTGAAACCTGATGATCGAACATTGGACGTCCATAATGAATTCTGCATCCTTTTGCTTTTGCTGCTTGAAGGATTGGAGTATCCTCTGGATTCATTATAATCTCGGCGACAAGTTGATTGGGCTCTAATAGATCAGGCCTTAGTGGCAGATCATCATCCGGCATTAAACCTAATGAAGTTGTATTTATTATGATATCAAATCCATGAGGGTCTGCTGATGCCGCATTAACCAATACTGATGGGTATGCAGCCTGCACAGAATTAGCAAGCTCATCTGCTTTGCTTGAGGTCCGATTTGTTATAGTCAAGCTTGATACAGCGCTATCTGCCAACGAAAATGCTATCGCCCTTGCCGCACCGCCTGCACCGATCATCAATACCTTCTTATCAAAAACGGTGAAGCCTGCAGCCAGCATTCCATTCACAAATCCTGTACCGTCGCAATTGTCCCCAATTAATTTACGATTATTATCAAATGCTGCAAAGTTAACGGCACCAACCAGGTTCCCTTGCTTTCCTATTTCATCGCAAAATTCCATAATAGGGAGTTTGTGTGGCAAGGTGATAGCCATACCTCCAAAGTTAGGCATGGCTCTTAACCCTTCGACGACTGTCTCTAGATTTTTCGATGACACATGCAAAGGAACCATGACGGCATCAACCCCATATTTCTCGAAAAGCGGATTGAAAACAGAGGGCGCGCGAACATGATCTATTGGATCCGCGATACAGCCAAATACTTTTGTCTTACCAGAAATAGATAATGTAGCTTTCATAGCAAACCTCGATTACGAACCAAAAATTAATTACCTTATTTCGTATTAATAAGATGTAAGAATAAAAAGAGTACAGTTATCAAACTGAAATTGTGTATTGGCAATACTGAAATGCAAATATTTATAAAAAGTAGTTTTTATATTTGGATTATATTTTTCACTTTTTCTCTAACAAAGCCAGCAATGCACCTTATTGCATCAATTTATGAAAAAGGCATATGGAGAACAAAGGATAAAAAGTTAGCTATCATCTAAAAAAGAGCTGAAAAAGCAGAAATTAAAGTGAAAACACACTAATTTCAAATGGTGAATTCGCAATAATATCGCAAATTAAAAACGGCGACAACCTCTATTGTTTGTCCAAATCAACAGGCCTAAATCCTAAAATTTTTTCAAAACGCTCCTGATATTTTGGCCAAACTTCAGGATTTACCAATCTTGGCGGCTCGTTTCCACGAAGTAAAGCGATCCATTGCTCCGCCCCTCCAACCGACATATTAGTGTTAGCTTCTTTTGTTATTCCCGCATGATGGGGCGTTACTAGAACATTATCTAATTTCATAAGACAATGGTCAGGCTCAGGAGGCTCTTTCCAAAACACGTCAACTCCCGCTCCAAGAATTTCATTTCGTTCGAGAGCACCAGCTAATTCTTCTTCATGAACTATCCCACCACGGGCGGTGGTAACAAAAACAGCATCATTTTTCATAATAGAAAATTGGTTCGCACCGAACATTCCAAGTGTTTCATCTGTCCTTGGACAATGAACACTAATAAAATCAGACTCCTTAATTAAAGTCTCAAAATCAACTTTTAACGCGCCTCTAGATTTTATATCACTTTCGCTGACATATGGATCATACGCTATTACATGCATTTTAAACGCTAATTTACAGAGTTCTGCCGTTCGGGTTCCGATTTGTCCTAATCCCACTATCCCTAGGGTTTTACCAAGCATCTCTGCTCCAGTTAACTCCATACGATCGAGATTATTTTCCCTCCTCAAACGCCTATCTGCCTGGATCATTTTTTTAGAGACGGCCAGCATCATCCCAAGGGCATGTTCGGCTACGGACTCTTTGTTGGTACCCGTTTGATTTACAACAGCAATACCTGCATCGGTACAGGCTTTAACATCAATATAATCATACCCTGCCCCAGTAGACGATACCGCAACCAAATTTGGAGCGCGCAGAAGTAACTCGCTGTCAGGGAACCATGGCTCGATTAGCTCCGTCCTAGACTGCACCTGATACCCGTGAGCTCTAGCCATTGCGGCATCATTATAAGCCTTATCATTGTTATAACGAAGCCTTTCAACTTGAATGTCGTCCGCCTTCTCCAAGACTTTGTGTGCGGCATTAGTATCCATCCAATCCTCGAAGTAAACCAATCTGCTTGAATTCTCACGCACTTTCTCTTCTCCTTTCATTTCAGGCACAAGAATTTATTTGCCACCAAAAACCGTCAAATCCGTTTTATTAGCATTTATAAAATCCCAATCGTATATCACACCTAACCCCGGCCCATCCGGTACTGGAACGCATCCATCCGACCCAACACATTCAAGTAAATCTGAGTATCCGCATAAATAAACTGGAGGAACCGCATTAG
>QCQB01000103.1 GCA_003212315.1 SAR116 cluster bacterium AG-447-C21
ACTCCGATAATGAGATTTCCAAAAGTATGTAATGAAAGAATAAAATCGTCACCAACTACAAATGGATCATTTCTTAAATCGCCCCAGCGCTCCAGGATCTGTTCTTGCACTGCGGTGTCTAATCCAGAAAAAAAATCCCGATAATCCTTAATAGAGAGTTTTACATCACCGGTCCTAACTTTCTTTCCGCTCAATTGATTGGTTGGTCCATCAATTAGTTGGTCCACAAGCGAGGCTACATCAGTTGGCTCGCCCTCCAGATGATAACCAGACTTTTTCAATTCCCGTATGATATTGATTAGACTGGCAGGAGTGTCCAAGCCAACACCGTTTCCAACTCGACTATCTTTATTGGGGTAATTGCTCAATATGATGGCTACGCGCTTTTGGTTCTCAGGAAGTTCACTTAAAATCACCCAATTTTTTACAAGCTCGCAGACAAATCGTACCCTATTTAAATTAGATTTATGAATCACAATTGCACATTCTGTACTCGGGTCAAAATGCGTGCTCGTTTTGAATGAAACAGCCCTGGATATTAATCGTCCGTCAACTTCAGGCAGGGCTACATTCATCGCAATATCTCGGGAAGATAGACCTGAGTCCGAAATCTCCCATTCTTCCTGAGAGGAACCAGACAGGATCAATTGGAAGACAGGACAATCAATCTCCTCAAATGGCGCAATCTTTCCAGCAGAACCCAGCTTGGAAGATGCAAAACTTGTAAAGTTCAATATGGCTTTTATTCTTTGAGTGCATGGTATTGATTTGATCAATGATGAAGATAAATTATCCTTCAAGCTAGAAACATAAATTGGCAACGTATTGAAGCCTAACTCTTTGACTACATTTATAACCGAGTTTATTGGCTCTAGGTTGCCAGACAACATTAAAGCCCGGTAAAAAGTAATTAATATAACAGAACGTCCTGGTATCCAGCAGTTTTCTATATCCAAAAAGCTTGGTAAATTGATTGAGGGCGAATAAAAACCAGCTTTCAATAAAGGAGCAGGTTCTTTCCACGGCTCCTTGTCACCCAAAATTGAATTCGCATAGATTAATAAGTTTAATGCATTATCTATCCCCCCGTGTGTAAAATACATCCAACATCGTTCGATTATTTCTGGGGATACAGTGGAGTAGCTTGTCAACTCCACGTCTGGTTTATCATCCCCAGGGATTACGACTAATCTAATATCAAACTTTTTGGCAATCGCTTCGATTTCGCTTAAGCCATATAGCCAATAATTGCGACCACCGATTAGACGTATAATGATCAAACGGGCATGACAGAGCGTCTTCTCGATGTATAAATCAACGGAGAGATTATGATTTAGTTGGAGTAAGTTAGCTAATCGAAGCGAGTGTTCGCCCGGCTCAAAGCATTGATAGGCGGCAGACAAGCAAGCTAGATCGCTATCCGCCGCAGACAAAATTACTATGTCACCCGGACTTTGGCAAAGATCGATGGCATCATTCTGATCAGAGATAATGCCACTCGTGGAGGCGAGTAAATGCATTTCTCTTTATTCGCTAACTATTTACTATTTTGGAAATTAGATCTTTTTCCAAACCCGCCTTTCCAATCACAACTAATTTAGAATGGCGTTCAGAGCCTTGGGGCCAATATCTGTCAAAGTAAGTCTCTATTCGCGTCCCAACCGCTTGGATAGCAAGGCGCATTGGCTTATCCGTAATGCTAATAAACCCCTTAATTCTAAGAACATCATGGTCCACTATCACATTATTTAACTTAGTCAAAAAAGTTTGTTCTACTTGATCACCTTCAAGAGTAATAACAAAACTATCGAAATCTTCATGGTCATGGTCACTTGAGGTCTCATGATGGGAGGGACGACTATCTAGATCAAATTCAGCCTCAACACCTAATCCTAAAAGTATTGAAGCATCTATTTTACCATAGCTCGTGCGAATTACCTTAACCTTTGATCTCTGATATTTTGCCACCTCACCTTCGATCTGTTCCCATGAACCATCGGCAATACCATCCGATTTGTTTAATACGATAATATCCGCTGATTGAATCTGTTCCTCAAAAAGCTCCTCCAGGGGACTCTCATGATCCAAAGCGTCATCCGCTAACCTCTGTGCCTGGACCTCTGATGGGTTACTGGCAAATAAACCTGCTTCTACCGCAACTGAGTCAATCACTGCTACCACACCATCTACCGTTGCCCGAGCACTCACCTCTGGCCAACTAAACGCTTTTATCAAAGGCTTTGGCAATGCCAAACCCGAGGTTTCTATGATAATGTGTTCCGGAGGATTTGGTCTGTTTAAAAGAAATTCCATGGTAGGAAGGAAATCGTCCGCCACCGTACAACAGATACAACCATTTGCAAGTTCAACAATGTCCCCTTCATCACAATCTTCTAATCCACATCCCAGCAACAACTCTTTATCAACCCCCAGGTCTCCAAATTCGTTGATAATAAAAGCAAGTTGGAGGCCATTAGCAGTCGATATTAAATGTTGTATTAAGCTCGTTTTTCCCGAGCCTAGAAAGCCTGTAATAACAGTAGCAGGAATTTTTCTTAGAGATTGTTTTTTTTCTTTTACTTCCATTCGGCGCTCCATAATAGCAAACTAGACACATAGTCGCCACCTAACGGAACTACCGCATCCTAATATCACCCCGATCTAGGATTAGTAACGATATCGTTGGGAGGTCTCCTGGCTTACGGGTCGCAGTTACTAGGTCAACCTTCCCAGGCCACACAAAACAAGCCCAGTGGTATCAAAGACCTAAAACTCTCCGCATACAGTTGCGGGGGCAGCCGTAGATTCTAACTACGTTCCCTTGAATC
>QCQB01000104.1 GCA_003212315.1 SAR116 cluster bacterium AG-447-C21
CAATGGCACCAGGATTTTGGGGTATGGCACAGAGATGACGGGATGCCCGAACCTCGAGCGATGAACATCGCTTTGTTTTTAGATGATGTAACCGCTGCTAACGGGCCATTGTTATTCCTACCCAGAAGCCATAAGCACGGTGTGATTGAAGCAGGCCATGATGTTGAAACAACAAGCTATCCGTTGTGGACACTAGATAGAGAAACAGTAACCAAATTATCAAATCAGGGTGGATGTATTGCACCAACGGGACCTGCCGGTAGTGTAATAATGTTCTCGTCCCTTTTAGTGCATGCCAGTCCACCAAACATAAGTCCATTGCCGCGCACAATCGTTTATCTATCCCTTTGTCATGTTGATAATCATATTACACAATATAAACGTGAAGAATGGATAGCCCATCGCGACTTTAGTCCAATAAAACCTCTAGCCGACAATTGCCTTACCAATGCACATACACATGACTCGAACGCAGCTGCAGAATAAATAAAATCGAGGATGTACCTTTATTCGGAATTACAGGAAAAAGAAAAAAACGGGAAACCAATTAGAGTTTGTCTAATTGGGGCAGGAAAATTTGGCTCTATGTTTTTAAGCCAATCGGTAACAAGCCCCGGATTAGAGGTTGCGCGAATAGTTGATCTCGACCCCAGTCGTGCTAAGCTAACTTGTAAAGCTGTTGGATGGAGCGATGTCCAAATAGACTCTGTTCACTTCACCGAAGACGCATTGAGAGCTATCCAGCAGGATGATTTCGATGTGTTAGTAGAGGCGACGGGACACCCAGCGGCGGGTGTAAAGCATGCTAGAGAGGCTATTAACAACGGTAAACATATCATAATGGTTAACGTTGAAGCTGATGTATTGGCGGGCCCATTGTTAGCAAAAGAGGCCGTTTCCGCTGGTGTTGTATATTCTATGGCTTACGGAGATCAACCCGCTTTAACGTGCGAATTAGTCGATTGGGCAAGATCATGCGGCTTTCATGTAACCGCTGCTGGAAAAGGTACAAAGTATCTACCCCAATATCACCTATCGACGCCAGAAACGGTTTGGAATCACTATGGAATCTCTGTTGAAGAAGCTGCCCAAGCTGGTATGAACAGTAAAATGTTCAATTCTTTTCTTGATGGCACAAAGTCAGCTCTCGAAATGGCTGCAATAGCCAACGCGTGCAATTTAGCCCCACCAACTAATGGATTACAATTCCCCCCGTGCGGCATGAATGACTTGGCTCATGTCCTTCGACCAATAAGTGCTGGTGGCCAACTGGAAATTAATGGACAAGTGGAGGTTGTATCATCAATTGAGCGCGATGGTCGCCCGGTCACTAATGACCTTAGATGGGGGGTTTATGTAGTTTTAGAAGCTCAGAATGATTATGCATCACAATGCTTTAAAGAATACGGAATGAATACTGACTCCAGTGGCAGATATTCTGCGATGTTTAAGCCGTTTCATTTGATCGGTTTAGAATTAAATATTTCGATATTTTCAGCAACACTCAGAGGAGTTCCAACTGGATCCACTAAAGATTTTTGTGGCGATGTCGTTGCGATAGCAAAACGGGATCTTAAAGTAGGAGAAATTCTGGATGGTGAAGGAGGCGCAACCGTATGGGGAAAATTACTGCCAGCAGACGTTTCTATCAGCAAACGATACTTGCCCATAGGTTTGGCTCAAGGCATTGCACTTAACAAATCAATAAAAGCTGGAAACGCCATCGGCTGGGACGATGTTAAATTTAATGTAACAGACGATGCTATAGCATTTAGAAAATCGATGGAGTGTCTATTTTCGGCACAAGATAAATGATACTTCTTCGCTTAGCATCTTATTTTTTGATTGTAACTCCTGGGGTAGTTAAAGCTTCGCTCACAGGCTTCAGCACCGTCAAATCCATTTTAGGCCTGACAAATAAATTGGGTGCCAGACGTTCATATGCGCTAGCTGCCTCTATCGCTTGATCCTCCCTATGTCTGCGAGCAATGATTTGCATACCTACCGGTCTGCCGTCTTTTGTCAGACCACACGGCACAGAAATCATAGGAAGACCAGTTACGCTAAACACATAAGTAGACAAAAACACATCTTGAAAACGATCGACTGCAACACCGCCAACTTGTTTAGGTAAAGGTTCATCCAATCTAAATGGCGGAGCGCCGACAACCGGAGCCACAATATAATCGAAGTTTTCCATAAATCCTCTGACTTTGTGCCAGTATTGTGTCCTTAACCGCTCAGAACGAACAACATCCCGTACGGAAAGATCCAACGCCGCACTAACCTGATTAATCAATTGAGAGGTCATGAGATCTTTATGTTTATCATATCGATCCGCATATCGCGCAACCATTCCAAAACCGCGTGTCCCCATAATTATATCTTGAATATCGGAGGCATCAAAACAAGCCTCTTCAACATCACAGCCAAGTTGTTCAAACGCGTACGCACCTGCTTTAACTAGTTTTTCGACCTCTTGATCCAAAGGGATGACCCCGCCTATATTTCCAACATAAGCTATTCGACGACCGTTCAACTTCTGTTTTCCTAATGCTGCTTTGTGAAAATCCATTCCGTCGCAAGGAATGCTAGATGGATCTCTATCATCCGGCCCTGACAAAATTTTCATTGCCAACCCCACGTCTGAAACACATCTAACCATAGGTCCCTGGATATGCTCAACAAGCGTGTCCCAACCGTAGTCAGTTGGGTAAAATGGAATACGGCCAGGCGATGGACGCAAACCAGTCAGATTATTGAAAGAACAGGGAATACGGATTGAACCTCCCAAATCTGTACCGAGGGCCAAGGGTGCC
>QCQB01000105.1 GCA_003212315.1 SAR116 cluster bacterium AG-447-C21
TTCCGGTATATGCGCTTCGATATACCAAACGTTTTCTCCGTTCCGAGAGACCATCATCCATTCCAAAACTCCAAAATTGTTTGATAGAAAGGGATATAGAATACTATTAAGCATTAGCCAACCGATGAGCTATTTTTACTCAGTTTTTTCATCTGTTTGCTGTTTCCGAAAAAAGATCAGAAATTGAATAATATAAAAATGCAAAATCTTAATTGTTTGACAATCAGTTTTCCTGTTAAGTCTATAAAATGCGACCAGAAATACTTTTCAAATTATTTACCCCAAGTAAGGAACTGCCGGGCGTTGGTCCACGTATTACCGCCCTACTAACGAACCTGGCAGGAGCACACATTGGCGATCTATTGTGGGTATTACCAAATAATTTTATTGACCGTCGATTTTGTCCCTTAATTGGTGAAGCCCCGAATGGAAAAATATGCACTTTTATTGTTACAGTAATTGAACATATACCGTCACCGACACGCAAACGTCCCTATCGAGTTATCTGCTCTGATGACAGTGGATTGCTTGAAATCGTTTATTTCAATGCCAGAAAAGACTATTTACAAGAAATTCTTCCAATTAATGACAAACGCATCATTAGTGGGAAGGTTGATGTTTTTAATGGTCGCGTTCAAGTAATGCACCCAGATCATGTTGTGAAAGAAGAAGACAAAGCATCAATTTTGACCTTAGAACCAGTCTACCCACTCACTCAAGGGTTAACAGGTAAAGTTTTGCGGAGATGTATTCACGATGCTTTAAAACTCACTCCAAACCTACCAGAATGGTTAGACCCCAACTTAGTTAAACAAAAGCAATGGATGAGTTGGATCGACAGTTTAAGGGCAGTACATTCACCTAAAACTCATGGAGAGTTAATCCCTACTTCCAATAATCGTGCGCGTTTGGCGTATGACGAGTTATTGGCAAATCAATTAGCGTTAGCAATGATAAGGAGACATCAAAAAAAACGCAAAGGACGCTCAATCATTGGTTCGGGAGCATTGAAAAAGATAATTAATAAAAAGTTATCATTCGCCTTGACACCAAATCAATTGGAAGTTCTTGAAGAAATAAATAATGATTTCCGAACAAAAAATCGAATGCTACGCCTTCTGCAAGGTGACGTAGGAAGCGGCAAGACTATAGTTGCATTCTATTCCATTCTAACGGCTATTGAAGCAGGTTTTCAAACAGCACTCATGGCACCCACTGAAATATTAGCTAAGCAACACTTTCAAACACTTCAACCCTTGGCAAAAGCCACTAATATTAAGATTGATATTCTAACGGGTAAAATGGGCTCAAAAGAACGTAATCAAATCATAAGCAATACAAAATCTGGCAGCACTCAATTACTAATTGGCACTCACGCGTTATTTCAAGACGATGTAGTATTCAAAAATTTGGGATTTGCCGTCGTGGATGAACAACATAAATTTGGTGTTCATCAGCGGCTAGCATTGAGTAATAAAGGTGATGGCGTAGATATGCTAATTATGACTGCTACCCCCATACCCCGAACATTGAGTATGACTGCGTATGGGGATCTTGACGTTTCGATTCTCCGGGAAAGACTACCTGGACGGAAAGCCGTGATAACGCGTGCAGTGTCCAATGAACGGTTACAAGAAGTAGTAGAAGGAATTAGCAGAGCCATAAATAGTGGGAAAAAGGCATATTGGGTTTGCCCTCTGATTGAGATATCGGATAAACTAGACCTTGCCGCTGCAGAAGAACGATTTCAGCATTTAAATTCGATTTTTACAGATCGTGTTGCCCTAATTCATGGTCGTATGAAAGATATTGAAAAAGATCGAATTATGGATTCTTTTCGCGCAGGAAAAGTCGACATTTTAGTAGCGACTAGCGTTATAGAGGTTGGGGTTGACGTTCCTGATGCAACTATAATGGTTATTGAACACGCAGAGAGATTTGGACTCGCACAATTGCATCAGTTAAGAGGTAGGGTTGGCCGTGGATTGGAACAATCAACTTGTCTACTTTTATATTCAGCTCCTTTATCAGAAAATGCTCGAGCTAGAATAAATGTTCTAAGAGAGAGTGAAGATGGTTTTATTATAGCCGAGGAGGACTTAAAACTTCGTGGGGCTGGTGAAGTTCTTGGCATTAAACAAAGTGGTTTACCTCATTTTAAAATAGCAGATTTAACTTTTCATTCTGATTTGTTAGAGTTGGCACGCAACGAAGCTAAATTGATACTGAATAAGGATCCAGACTTAATCTCGAACAGAGGCGAAGCTTTGAAAATACTCTTGTATTTGTTTGAACGGGATAATGCAGTTCAATATCTAAAAAGCGGTTGAGAAAATCAGCCCAAACGGCAATTATTCGTAATAAACGGCATCCTCATATATCAACTCTAGCGTAGTTCAGTCTTTAGTACTTTTATTTATTAAAGAGTCGATAGCTACATTTTCGGTAAAAATGATAGGTTGTTTTTGTTGGGTGGAACTGCGTTTATCAGGAGGCGTCACTATTCCTGTTGAAACCAGCATCTTAAAACCTTCCTCAGAAGACATGTTCAAATAATGAACATCCTTTTTAGGAACAAAAAGAAGAAAACCCGATGTTGGATTAGGTGTGGTTGGAACAAAAACGTTTATCATGTCTGTGTCGATTACGTTTTGGACTTCACCTGATGTTGCGCCTGTCACAAACCCCATACTCCAGATACCCTTTCTTGGATATTCAAATAAAACAACATGGCGAAATGCATTAGATTTTTGAGCAAGTATCGTTTCCATTATTTGTTTTACTGCACTGTAGATATTTCTAACTACTGG
>QCQB01000106.1 GCA_003212315.1 SAR116 cluster bacterium AG-447-C21
ATTTGAGGCAATTCATCTGTGGACGAGACGTCTACCTGGGGGATTGGCAGTTGGCACTGTTCTATTGTGCGTGGTTTTTGCTGCCGCGAGTGGTGTAGTGGGCGCTACCGAATCTGTCGTTGGACTGTTGGCTATTCCAGTCATGCTTCGTTATGCTTATGATAAAGGACTGATTTCCGGAACTATTTGTGCTGGTGGTTCACTAGGAACAATTATTCCACCTTCGGTGGTTGTCGTTATTTTGGGGCCAGTCGCTGATGTTTCTGTAGGTGATCTTTTTGTTGGAATGCTAATCCCGGGATTGATGCTTGCTGGTCTTTACATAGTTTATATCATCGTACGGTGTATGATTCGACCGCAAGATGGACCAAGTCTGCCCCCAGACGAAAATGACCCTCCTTTCATACAAAAGCTGATCATAACGGCTACGGCTCTTGTACCTCCACTAATTCTGATTTTTGCTGTACTTGGAACCATAATGCTAGGTTGGGCAACACCGACTGAAGCTGCTGCTATGGGCGCTATCGGAACTGTATTAATGACCATATTCTATGGCTCTTTTAATCTTGGCATCATGCAAGAAGCTTTTTTCAAGACTCTTCAGATAACGGCTATGATCCTTACAATCTTATTAGGCGGAGTGATGTTTGCCGGCGTGTTCGTCGCTTTAGGGGGCATCAGTGCTGTTCAAAATCTGTTGGAGGCAGCACAACTTGGTCCATGGGCAACGATGTTGATATTGATGCTTATCGCTTTTATCGCAGGTTTTGTCTTAGATTTAATCTCGATAATTCTGATAATCATTCCCGTCTCTGTTGCAGTTCTTAGGGCTATGGGCGTGGATGATGTCTGGTTTTGTATTATGTTTCTTGTTGTTATCCAAACAAGCTATCTTACTCCGCCTATGGCCCCCGCCATTTTTTACCTCCGAGGGATAAGCCCTCCAGAAATACGTTTAGTTGATATGTATAAAGGGGTTTTACCGTTCATAGCATTAGAGTTTATTTGTTTGGGATTGATCATGGCGTTTCCTGATCTGGCGTTGAAACTTCCAGAACTCTTATTTGAGAGAGTGGCTAGAGGAACCCCATATTAAGGAAATATAAGAAACAGTGTATTAAGAAAGCGCCCTAACGGCGCTTTCTTTTTTGATTTAGAAAAACGTTTCTAGGAATAGACAATTTACTTTTTCAGAGATTGATGGAAGCATTCTCAAACTGATTATGTTTTTCTTAAACAAAGATATTTTTTCTGATATGAAAGTCTATTAAAGGCCCAGCATATGCGATGCTTTAATAGACAACTACTTAATTGTTGACGGCATGTAGGTGGAAATTTTATATTTTGGCAGAGAAGTTGGGATTGACAGGGTGGCGTTTTAGCGAAATTAAATCAAAAATGTGGAGAGCTCACAATGATGGGTGAACAACAGACCTTATTTCGAAATGAGTACAGAGCTAAAATAGACGGGTGGTACAATGGCTACGTTCACATAGCAGTAGTATACGCAATCGGCATAACAGCAATGTGGGTCTATATTCAACACATAGCATCAGTCCAGTGGTATGAATGGTTGGCAATTCCAATCACGATTGTTTTATCCAATATTTTTGAATGGTTTCTGCACAAATATGTGATGCACAATAGGATTAATTTTTTTGGTCTTCGTGCTATCTACGAGCGTCATACACTCAATCATCACAAATTCTTTACAGATGAGGAAATACGCTTTCGGGGACAGGAAGATTGGCGTGTAACTGTTTTTCCACCCTATGCACTAGTCATATTTATAATGATGTCATTACCTGGCGTTGCCGTTTTTGGTTATTTATTTGGTAGTAATGTTGGATGGCTTTTCATCTGTTCAACTACAGGTATGTACCTGACATACGAATTTATGCACTTCTGTTGTCATGTGGATGAAAATCGCTTTGTGAGATATATGCCGTTTATAAATACCTTGAGACGGCATCATACGGCTCATCATAACAGATCCCTTATGATGGAAGTGAATATGAACCTAACATTCCCTATAGCGGATTGGTTATTTGGTACATCTGATCTAAAGAGGGGGCTTTTAGGTCATATTTTTAATGGCTATAACACAAAATACTTGAAAGAAGACCTTCGCTCTAAACCGCGGACACCTCCAGAGGCGTCGTCTGGTCCAGTGCCGACGGAGTAAACTTATAATAAGATCTTTCATAAAACAGTAGCTGATTGGTGCTTTATGTTTTAAAGGGTCTTAGTGTAAGACGAATCCCTATTTAGTTCTCTCTGATGGAGCGGTTAATGCCCGGTGCCAAATCATACGATGGATTTATTATAGATGGTGCTCAATATGCAAAATGGGATCGCGCCATCTTTGAAGAAATGCGCAGTGGTGGTGTCACTTGCGTCAATGTGACTTTGGTCTATTGGGAATCTGCAAGGGAAACCTTATCAGAAATTGGAAAGTGGAATAGACTATTTGAGCAGAATGGCGATCTTATTATGCAAGCGAGGACCGCAGATGATGTTCGTCTAGCCAAAAAGCTAAATAAAACGGCTATTACCTTTGCGTTTCAGCATTGCTCACCAATCGAA
>QCQB01000107.1 GCA_003212315.1 SAR116 cluster bacterium AG-447-C21
TGTTAATTTAACAAAATCTTATTTTCGGTCTCAATCAGATATCAATGTTATGGATGTATGCATTGGCGACGTACTGAAAGAAACTGCTGCCCAGCGGACTGGTGCGGAAGCTCTGGTGGAAATCACTCGTAATGGTGAAGAGGGTCGGCGATGGACCTACGACAAATTATTTCAAGAAAGCGTTGATTTGGCGCAGGCACTGGCGAGTCGTTTTGAAAAAGGTTCTCATATTGTCATTTGGGCGCCAAATATTCCTGAATGGGTATTGATGGAATATGTGGCAGCGCTAGCAGGCATTGTGCTCGTTACTGCAAATCCAGCTTTGCAAGAAAAAGAACTTCGATACATCTTGGAACAATCAGAGGCAGTCGGACTTTTCTTGGTTTCTGAATTTCGCGGAAACCCTATGAAAGAAATAGCAGAACGGGCTGTTTCTAGTAATAGTTTGATTCGTGAAGTAACCGATATGGAGGATTACGAACAACTGTTCTTAAATAAGAATGAAAATCGGGTGCTTCCTAATGTATCCCCAAAAGATCCCGCTCAAATACAATATACCTCTGGGACAACTGGGTTCCCTAAGGGAGCTATTCTTTCGCATCTAGGTCTTATCAATAATGCTAAATTCTATGCGGCGAGATGCGGCATTGAAAAAAAATCAACCTGGATAAATATAATGCAGATGTTCCATACAAGTGGTTGTGGAATGGTCACTTTAGGGTGTTTAAATTTTGGTTGCCGCATGGTGCTTGTTTCCATATTTAATCCCAAAATTGTTTTGGAATTAATTGAATCTTTCAGTGCTGATATTATTTTGAGCGTACCAACAACCGCTCTTGCAATTCTTGAAGAACAGGAAGTTAACCCACGAGATATGAGTAGTTTAAAAGTTATGAGCTGTGGTGGGGGTAACATCGCTCCAGAGATGATACTGCGTGCCAAAGAAAGCTTTAATTGCAATTTTTCAACTCTCTACGGCCAAACAGAATATTGCCCGGTAATTACACAGCATCATCTAAGTGATAACATCGATGATGTCTGTATGACTATTGGTCAACCATTGAGCCAGACGGATGTCTCGATCCAATCGATTGAGGACCGTGAAATTTTACCTATCGGTGATATAGGTGAAATATGTGCTAGGGGACCTTCCACGATGATAGCTTATTACGGTAACCCAGAGGCGACAGATGATACAGTTGATAAGGATGGTTGGTTGCACACAGGTGATCTGGGTTTCATGGATCAACGAGGCTATGTAACCATAACAGGTCGCCTTAAAGAAATGATTATTAGGGGAGGGGAAAATCATTTTCCCGCAGAAATTGAAAATGTCTTGCGTGAACATCCAGCGATTTCAGATATTGCCATCGTCGGGATACCTGACAGTAAGTGGGGTGAAGTAATCGCTGCCTTTGTTCGGTTTAACGATGAACCGGTTAGTGCCGAAGAACTTAAAATATTTTGCCGAGCTCAGATATCACCTCAAAAAACACCAACACTTTGGCGAAGGGTGGATGAGTTTCCAATGACAGGTTCTGCTAAAATACAGAAATTTAAACTTCGAGAGCTCGAATTAACTGAAGTGACAATCCCCTTAAGTTGAATAGATAAAATTTTAGAACTTAAATAAAAGATAGGGTTGCTTTATAACGAGTAGGTATAGTTCTAGGTGCCAAATTAACTCGTGTTTTGATTCTTGAAGTAGATTGGAGGAGTAGATTGTGCCCACTGTGCTTTATGAGAAAAAAGGGCGAGTTGCATATATCATATTAAACCGTCCGGATAGATTAAATGCAATAAACGATGAAATGCCTCCCGAAATTGAGAGAGCGGTGCAACGCGCAGATAGTGATCCTAACGTCCATGTCATGATTTTAGAGGGCGCTGGTAAAGCCTTTTGTTCAGGATATGACTTGTCAGAATATGGAGAGCACAATAGTACAAGTTCAGTAATACAAGATATGCCTTGGGATCCAATTCAAGATTATCAATTCATGTGGCGTAATACTCAACACTTTATGGCTCTATGGCGTGCGATGAAACCGGTTATTTGTAAAGTTCATGGTTTTGCCGTCGCTGGAGGTTCAGATATTGCGCTCTGCGCAGATATGACCATTATGGCCGAGGATGCTGAGATCGGTTATATGCCAACACGTGTTTGGGGGACGCCGACAACAGCGATGTGGGTGCAGCGCCTTGGGCCAGAAAAAGCTAAACGTATGTTATTTACGGGTGATAAGATTAACGGAGTAGAAGCAGAAAATATGGGACTTATTCTAAAATCGGTTCCGAAGGCTAAACTTAATGAGGAGGTTGAATTGCTAGCTCAAAGAATGGCTACAGTTCCTATTAATCAGTTGGCGATGCAGAAAATGTTAGTAAACCAGGCCATGGAAACTTCTGGTTTAATGCAAACCCAAAAAATGGCTACGCTTTTCGATGGCATCTCAAGACACTCACCGGAAGGTATAGCATTTAAGCAACGGGTCGAGAAAGTTGGCTGGAAACAGGCCGTAGAAGAGCGGGATACTGGAAGCTTTGA
>QCQB01000108.1 GCA_003212315.1 SAR116 cluster bacterium AG-447-C21
AAATCTATCGTCAAATTACTAGTATTAAGGACGGTCATCGGTTAATTACCTCCCATGAATCGGGTCTTAAGCCGCTTAGCAAGCCCTACTAATCCCTCTGGCAAGACTAGTACAATAATTAAAAGAATTACTCCGAGCACCGTTGGCCAGTATTCAGTATACTCATTTGAAAACCGTTCCAGAAGATATAAAGCAGCTGCTCCAATCGCAGGCCCAAAGAATGAGTACATTCCTCCAAGTAGCGTCATGATAAGTACTTGCGCTGACTCTGCCCAGAAAGCTGACTCTGTATAAACACCACGGTTGTACATTGCAAAAATGGCTCCTGCCACGCCTGCAAACGTGCCTGCTATAACAAAGGCTATACCTCGCATCAGCCTTGTATTCACACCAATAAACCCAGCACGCGTGAGATTTTCTCTCACCGCAATTAAACTTTGTCCAAATGCTGAATGACAGATAAGCCATAAGGTAATACAACTAATTGTTACTATTATGAGAGTAAAATAAAAGAATGGTACCCTAGTATCGATGAAGGCTGGAACCGTTACACCCACAAAACCATCATCTCCGCCCGTTACAGACCGCCACTTAAAAGCTATCGCCCACACTAGCATTGAAAATGCGAGGGTCAGCATCGCAAAATAAATATCAGTTAATCGGGTGCAAAAATATGCTACAAATGCAGCCGCAACTCCAGATAGAATGACTGCCGCAGGAAACGCAAAAATCAACGGCCATCCATACGTTGTTAAAAGAATGGCGTTCGCGTATCCACCAATCGCAAAATAGGCAGCATGACCAAAAGAGACATTACCAGAAAACCCAATTATGACATTAAGGCTTAACGCAAATAAGGCATAAACCAGTATTTCTGTCGAGAGATCTATTAAATAACGAGATTCTGTTAAGGGGACGCATATTAATAGTAATACCACTATTATACACGTTGCTAAAACGCCACGCGATATATTCCACGACATGGCTTAATGTCCTTCTTGCTCGGGCTTTCCAAAAAGCCCCCAGGGACGAATTAAAAGAACAGCCATTAACAACAAGAAGGCAAAAACATCTTGCCAGTTTGGAACAATTACTGATCCAAAATTAAATACAAACCCATAAATCAATGCTCCTACAAAGGTACCCCATAGGGACCCCAACCCACCAATAATAACAATTACAAAACATTCCACTATTATAGTCGCATCCATTCCTGGGGTTGGACTGTTGATAGGTGCAGCTAGCGAACCACCAACACCGGCCAACGCCGAACCGATCACAAAAATAGTTACATAGATTATAGGTACATTAATACCGAGGGCGGATAGCATCTCCATATCTTGTGTCGCCGCTCTGGTGAGGCGTCCCCATCGAGTTCGTTCGATAAGGAACCAGAGCCCCAAAAAAATCAGCGGGCCGACGACACATAGCATCAGTCTATATGTGGGATAGAAGGTGAACCCTAAATTACTCGCGCCTCCAAGACCTTCTGGGTAGGAAACACTGAGTTGGTCCGTACCCCAAATTATTTTAGCCATGTCTCCCATAATTAAAACAATAGCAAAGGTCAGGAGCAATTGTAGCAAGTGTTCTTTGTCATAGAGCCATTGAAACAAACCTCTTTCGACAATTATTGCGATAATGGACAAACCCACCGCCGCTGCGATAACACCTGTAAAAAAACCCAACTGAAGATCTTTTGAAACGGTATACATTATATAAGCGCCAAACATATAGAATACGCCATGTGCAAAATTTATAACTCGAAGTACACCGAAAATAAGTGACAACCCAGCAGCTATTATGAACAGATTCATACCCAAAGAAATAGAATTGAGCACCTGTATAAACGCAAACGATGGGCTGGACAGAAGCATGTCCATTATAGAGCCCCTTCTCTAGTTATAGTTAACATCCCCACCCATTGGGCGGGGATGTAATTTTAATGATTTGACTTCAGGTTAATCAAGTGTTGCTGGGTACCAAGTAACAGGGCTCATCACACGGTAATCCACACCACTCTTCTTAACCATCGGTCCCCAGAATTGGCCTGTATTGGCTTGGTGGGTCTTGGGGTCGATCGTTCTGTCTCCGACTGGAGTTTTAATAGTCATTCCTTCTAGGGCGGCAGCAAATTTATCTGCGTCCATTGTCCCAGCCTTATTGCCTGCGGCTTCAATAAACTTAACACCTATATACGCCAGCACAGGCCACATGGCTGTCTCTTTTTTACCAGATCGTTTTGCAAGGTCGGCCTGGAACTTCTTATGCCCAGGAAAAGTATGGTCGTACCAGAGTTCATAAGAATTTGAAATGACATTATCTGGGTAGTCTTTACCCATTTTCCCAGCTATTTCATGGCTAGCAATTTCCCCACCGGAAATGTAGGTAACGCGATCAAAAAGTCCAAACGGTTTTGCTTGCTGCGCGAAGTTAACGAAATGTGAACCCCATAAACCACTTGTGACTACATCGCAACCGGAGCCCAGTATTTGCGTG
>QCQB01000109.1 GCA_003212315.1 SAR116 cluster bacterium AG-447-C21
ATTATATTTTCCCAACGGCTAATGAGCCTATTATTATAAAATATTACAAAATTTTTGATAAAACTCTTTGCTGCAGAACCAAATTTTTAACATAGGCTAGAGACTATGAATTTACCCAAAAAACCTATCATTCTGATCCCCGCGAGAATGAGCTCAGTGCGACTACCAAACAAGCCTTTAGCCGTTATAAATGGCGACCCTATGATTGTGCATGTCTGGAGAAGAGCTGTAGAAGCCAATTTGGGTAGGGTAGTCGTTGCGTGTGGGGAAGATGAAATATTGAAAGTCATAGAAAAGGCCGGTGGAGAAGCTGTTTTAACTGATCCCAATGAACCTTCAGGATCAGACAGGATTTTTTCTGCCCTTCAAACTCTTGACCCTAGCCGTGAACATGATGCGGTTATAAACATACAAGGTGATTTGCCTGTTTTAGAGAGTTCAACCATAGAATCCGCTTGGATGTTACTCGCTAGCAACAACGTAGATATTGGTACGGTCGCAGCACTAATAACCATCCATGAGGAAAGACACAATCCATCGGTGGTTAAGGCAATCGTAGCCTGGGAAGAGAATAAACCTAAGGGACGTGCCTTATACTTCACAAGAGCAACCGCTCCATCAGGTGAAGGCCCCCTTTTTCATCATATTGGGCTGTATGCATATAAACGTGAAGCACTCGAAAAGTTTGTCACGCTTCCTGTATCACCGTTAGAACAGCGCGAAAAACTGGAGCAGTTGCGAGCATTGGAAAATGGAATGCGCATCGATGTTGCACTCGTTGACACAGTCCCTTTTGGTGTCGATACTCCCGAGGATCTAGAACGTGCCAGGAAGCTGCTGTAACCGTGGAAAAAACTAAGACTAATCCAAATAATACAATCGCCTTTCAGGGAGAGTTGGGCGCTAACTCGCATATGGCCTGTATGGAAGCTCGCCCAAATTTCGAGGTACTCCCGTGTCATAGCTTTGAGGATATGCTTGCCGCTGTTCAGGAAAAACGCGCAATAGCGGCCATGGTTCCTGTTGAAAACTCAGTTGCAGGACGCGTCGCTGATATACATCATCTTTTACCCGATTCAGGCCTTTTCATTGTGGACGAGCACTTTCAAAGGGTCAACGCTATGCTGCTAGGAATAAAAGGTGCTAAGGTCGAACAACTCACTGAAATACATAGTCACGTGCATGCCCTGGGACAGTCCCGGAAACTCTTAAGAGAGATATCCGCGAGCGGTACAACATCCGGATACAGCGGGAGCGGCAAGAGATATTTCGGAAAGAGGTGATCCAAGAATTGCAGCTATTGG
This sequence comes from SAR116 cluster bacterium AG-447-C21, assembly GCA_003212315.1. Taxonomy (GTDB): domain Bacteria; phylum Pseudomonadota; class Alphaproteobacteria; order Thalassobaculales; family Thalassobaculaceae; genus UBA7326. The sequence goes on from QCQB01000109.1 coordinate 1,305, forward strand.
GCCCCGTTTAGCCGCAGAAATTTATGGCCTTGAAATTTTAAGAGAAAACGTAGAAGACGCATCACACAATACAACACGCATGCTAATAATGGGGAGGCAACCTGTAGTACCCCCAGCATCGAGCGGGCGATGTGTTACAACTATAATTTTTAGAGTAAGAAGTGTTGCAGCCGCGCTGTATAAAGCACTCGGGGGATTTGCCACCAATGGCATAAATCTAACAAAGATAGAATCATACATGATAGGGGGATCTTTTGAAGCTGCGCAATTTTATGTCGATGCCGACGGGCACCCTGATGATGATTCGATGCGTTTAGCTCTAGAGGAACTTCAATTTTTCTGTCCCGAGGGAGAAGTGCGTATTTTGGGAACATATCCTGCACACGTTTTCAGAGAACAAAATAAAACTTAGTACTTCTTTTTGGACATTTTATAACGCCCTTCATTGCGAAATCTAACTATAACCCCTATGTTCTCAATTATTCCGAAGAACCGGGTTTGATTAATGACAACACTTTCAAAGATTCGAAATTTCGCAATAATTGCCCACATCGATCATGGTAAATCCACCCTAGCTGATCGCTTAATACAAGAATGTGAAGGGCTTAGCGAACGCGAAATGAAAGAACAAGTTCTCGATTCGATGGATATTGAACGAGAACGAGGGATAACGATCAAGGCACAATCTGTTCGATTGCAGTTTAAAGCAAGCGATGGAGAAATCTACGAGTTAAACTTAATGGATACGCCAGGCCATGTTGATTTCGCTTATGAGGTAAGCCGGTCACTTGCTGCATGCGAAGGATCTCTTTTGGTCGTCGATGCCAGTCAAGGTGTCGAAGCCCAAACACTAGCCAATGTCTACCAAGCAATTGACTCTGACCATGAAATCATTCCAGTACTAAATAAGGTAGATCTACCAGCAGCTGAACCGGAAAGAGTCAGAGCGCAAATAGAAGAAGTGATAGGCTTAGATGCTTCAGATGCAGTTGAAATTTCCGCCAAAACCGGGCTCAACATCAGAGCGGTTCTTGAGGCATTAGTTAAACGTCTTCCACCCCCCAACGGTAATACAGATGGCCCCCTAAAGGCGCTTTTAGTGGACTCTTGGTACGATGCTTATCTGGGGGTTATGGCACTCATCCGCGTATACGATGGTACAAT
>QCQB01000110.1 GCA_003212315.1 SAR116 cluster bacterium AG-447-C21
TTTGAGTTGAGTAATTTGCCATAATAGTAATTATTTACTAAACCCAAGTCGCATTCACCGCTATGTATTGCTTTTATTTGAGCACGGTCATTTCCCTGAGGTCGTCTTGCTAAATTATTTACAAGCCCTCGAGCCCATTTCTCTGCTTCGACTGCACCATTTGCATTTATTATCGAAGCTAACAATGAACGATTATATACATGGCTCCCTGGTCTCGTGCATATCCTTCCGTTCCACTTTGCGGCTGTTAGATCTTCAACCCTTTCCAATTCCGATAGGTTCACACGATCTCGTGAAATAGCAATCACTCTCGCCCTCTTAGAAAATGCGAACCAGCTATTATCACTGGCTCTCAGATGCTTTGGAATATTCGAAAGTAGTATTTTAGAGTTTACTGGTGCTAGAAGTTTCTTATTTGCATAAGACATCAATCGCGCGATATCCACGGTCAGAACAACGTCCGCAGGGGTATTTTCCCCCTCTGCCTGAATTCTCGCAGCAAGGCCAGTCTTTGAATACAATACGTTAGTCTTAACACCTGTTTGTGCTGTGAATTCTTTTAAAAATGGGTTTATCAAGAAAGGCTGTCTATGGGAATAAATATTTACTTCGGAACTGCTAGCTAAACATCTTCCAGTTCCATCCAATCCCAGTAAAGCGCCAAGAACTAAAGAACCAAACAAAAAACTTCTAAACATTTCTAAGATGTCCCTTCCGTTTTAATGGTCTCAGAATAACCATAGCCGCCTCTTTGAACGATGTGATATAAGCGTATTCTATAGTATCTGCGGCCGCCGACTCTTCTGGCCCAAACCCAAAGGTCAAAGTTGTTTCCGAGGGAGCCTTAAAGAGTGTTCCGCCCAGGCGGTCCCAAATAGCCAACACCACTCCTAAATTTTTCCCATGATGGGCAAAGTCGCGAGAATGATGTATTTGGTGTTGGGCGGGAGAGATTAGCCATAACTCGAGCCAATCCCAATATTTCAGATAGACATGCGAGTGGCGCAGATTGGAGCCAATAATATTAAAGGCGAATAGACCTATATTCACCCCCAACACTGTATATAAATCTACTAAGTCCCCAAAAATAAATATAAATATCGCTATCACGGAAGATCTAACGATTATAGATCGAGCTGAAAATATTAACATCTCAACTGGATGCGTCCGAAATATAGTAAATGGTGTCAAACAGGTTGCTGAGTGATGAACTTTATGAAAAACCCAAAGCACTGGTACATTGTGTAAACTCCAATGAACTAGGTACTTAGTAAAGTCGTCTATTATAAAAATAGAAACCGTAAACAACGCAACAACTAATATTTTGTTGGCTTCAATCGCTAGTCCAGCAGGCGAAACTGCATGAAGACCCTCATATATGAAAAACGTCACCACTGTACTGGAAAGCCAAATATTTGATATCAACAGAAAGTAAATTTTATTCACAAACATCAAAAGGTAATCTAATCGTGCAGACTTTGACCACCATATATCCAATGAAAGACAATTTTTAAAAGTCAAAAGGATTGGTTTCCTCTGGACAACCGCACCCCAGAACACCCCTATCACAAGCGCCGATATAAGATATATAAAGCAAATCCGTTTTTTAGGGTCTACAAACATCCCCCAGAAATTGTCAAAAAGATCCAACGTAAATTATCCAAAAACTCTGTTGAAAAACAGCAAGACGCCGGTCGAGTGCATTCTCCACCGGCGCTATCGCTCTATTATTTTCTTAATCGAGATTAGTCGTTTTCCGCGCTATCCCCTTTACCGACTTTCTCTATTAATCCTTTGATACTAGCCAGTTTGTCGTTTGCTCTCGCTTTTACACCAAATTCTTGAACCATGAGTTTTTGTATTTTGAGCATATGAAGCATGTATTCGCCCATACCTTTTCCCTGGTCCTTGATAAAATCACCATTAGCATCGACATCGACTACCTGGCTTCCATTCGGAAGAAGCGGTCCAAAACCAATCATACGGTTCATCTTCACCGCTACTTCACCAAGGTTTTTTCGTCCGGCCTGAAGCGCCATTGAAAAACCCTTAAGTTCGCCCCAATGCTTACCATATTTTCTAAAGACTTTATCGGTATTACCGTTGGCTTCTATTATTGTATTGAGCTTTTCAAGGTCTTTGTAAACCGATCCAGCATATTTAAAGACTGACTCGGCAATCACTTTTTCCCAGTTTGACTCTATATCAGCAGCAATAGCGCGAAGTTTGTTTCGCTGTTCGTTAGATAGTTTTTCTCCATCGGCAGACGTGATCAGCTTACGACCGTCTATAAACCCCTGCACAATATCCTTGTAGTAAGATGTTTTACCTTTTTTGTCATAAGCAGATGCATAATATGCATGCGCGTAATTCATTTCTCTATAAAGGTCTACTACACCGTCATTGTTGTAATCCGCTAGCTTAAGTGCTGCCTCGGGGGACT
>QCQB01000111.1 GCA_003212315.1 SAR116 cluster bacterium AG-447-C21
ACTGGTCTTAAGTGCCCTTTGCCAGTATTAAAGGCACGAAAAGCGATGAAGGCGTTGGATAAGGGGGCCCAAATACGCGTCTGGTCGACAGACCCAGCATCTCCTCTTGACTTCAGGCATTTTTGTCAATCCAAAGGGCATAAATTGATATCGGTCGAGGAGCGCGCGGACGACATCGAGTTTCTGATAGAAAAGGGTTCAGAATAATAATAGAACCAAAGCAGTCACATTATGAAGTCATTTTCAATGCTGAAATTTTTATAAGGTTATTCATACATGCGGGACAAAATAGAAGTAAATGGACGCAGTTATTCATGGCCAAATGTCCCCCTTGTTGTAGTCTGCATAGATGGATCGGAACCAGACTACATTGAACAAGCAGTTGAAAATGGGTTAATGCCATTTACCGAGAAAATTTTATCCAAGGGAGCCGATCTTCGCGTCGATTCTGTAATACCAAGTTTTACTAATCCAAATAATTTATCTATCGTTACAGGCCGACCTCCCGCAGTTCATGGAATATCTGGGAATTTTTTCTATGATAATTCATCAGATCAGGAAGTAATGATGAATGACCCGAGCTTTCTGAGGGCTCCGACAATCTTCTCCGCATTTGAGCGGGAAGGAGCCCGAGTTGCTGTGATAACGGCTAAAGATAAATTACGAAAATTACTTGGTCATGGCCTTACCTTTGGGAAAGGCTTATCGATATGTTTTTCTGCCGAGAAAGCAAATGAAATATCTCTACAGGATAATGGCTATGAAAATATACTAGAAATAGCAGGATTAGATTTACCTTCTGTCTACAGTGCGGATCTTTCGGAATTTGTATTTGCGGCAGGTGTTAAATTAATGGAGCTTGAGAAACCGGACCTCATGTATCTGTCGACAACAGATTATATCCAACATAAATTTGCACCAGGTTCTGACGGTGCCAATAAATTCTATGCGATGATGGATCGCTATTGGGGTCAACTAGACGAATTGGGAGCAAATTTAATTTTAACAGCTGATCATGGTATGAATGCTAAGTACGATGAGTTGGGAAAGCCGAACGTAATCTATTTACAGGATGTTTTTGATAACTTACTGGGAGATAAAGCAGCGCGGGTAATCTTACCTATCACCGACCCTTATGTAGTGCATCATGGAGCCCTGGGTTCCTTTGCTACTGTCTATCTGCCAACCAATACGGCTGTTGAAGAGGTGATAGCTGAATTGTTAAAATTAGATGGAATTTTATCTATTTTGAATCGTCAAGATGCTTGTAAAGAGTACGAGTTACCAGAAGATAGAATAGGAGATCTCGTTATAATATCAGATCGCCATAAAGTTCTCGGCACTAAAGAGTCTGAGCATGACCTTTCCGGATTAGATGCGCCATTAAGGTCACATGGTGGCTCTACTGAACAAGTCGTTCCCTTAATTAGTAGTATGCCGTTAGATCCTGCTGCTGTAGTTGAAGGCCTTCGTAATTTCGATGCATTTCATGTTGGACTGAACCTTGTCGATCAAAATTAATCAATTTCAAATCGTAATTAGATAGAATTTGATATTCCATCTGTGCCGCCCCCACAGACAATAGAACAAACGTTTGTCCCGGCTCTTAAAGGTATCAATTTGTTTGATAATGCTGCAATGCCAGCAGCGCCACTCAATTCGGCTGCTATTCCTAACTCAAACCATAACCATTGGGCAGCGTCTTCCATGGCAGAATCACCAACAAGCACTATGTCGTCGACATATTTTTGGATAAGATCATAATTTAACTCTTCTGATCTTCTTGGCGCCAAAGTGCCTGCTTTGGTGTTTATTGTTGATAAGGTAACGAGTTCACCGGCTTCACGGCTGGCATGATGGGTAGGTGCCCCGATCGGTTCAATTCCAATAACTCTAATTTCTGGTTTTATTAATTTAGCCGCTGTGGCTACCCCCGCGATTAGTCCACCCCCCCCCAATTGCAACTAATAAAACATCGATTTCAGGGTTCACTTGGAGAACTTCAAGTGAAATAGTTCCTTGTCCGTATATGACATTCGGTTCTGCAAAGGGATGGATGTAAGTCATATTCGATGCCTTGGCTTCCGCTAAAGCCCCCTTATTTGCCTCGTCCCAAACATCCCCTAACGTGCAAGTTTTGGCTCCCCAGGATTGAAGTTTCTTCAGTTTTTCTGGGCTAGTAGAGGTGGGGAGGTAGATTAGGGCGGGTACTTCAGCAAGAAAGGCAGCATAAGCAACAGCGAGCCCGTGGTTTCCCCCTGAAGCTGTAATGAGGCCTTTGTTTTTTTGCTCCTGTGTTAGGGTGAGTAGAGTATTTATTGCACCTCTTACCTTAAAGGAGCCGGTTGGTTGGAGATTTTCAAGCTTTAACGATAATGATCCTTGAGGAGCAAGGTCTCTCTTAAGCGGTTGCGATT
>QCQB01000112.1 GCA_003212315.1 SAR116 cluster bacterium AG-447-C21
ATTTAGGTATGCTAATAGCAGATCCGAGCTATACAATGCAAAATATTCCCCTATTTTCTTTGAATAGAGTGATAATTATGCAAGAACCTCTGTTTTAGATATGGGGATTGATTGGGAGTTTTCAAGAATGGCAACGGTTACTGAAGAACAAATTTTGTCTTGTTTGGGAAATATCCAAGAGCCAGAGGGTCAGAATGACATCGTTACATTGGGAATGGTCAAAGGTTTAGTCGTCAAAAACGGAAACGTAGGTTTTTCTATTGAAGTAGAGCCAGCTCGCGGCGCTGCTATGGAATCAACAAGAAAAGCAGCGGAGATGGCGGTAAAAGGCTTGGACGGTGTGTTGTCGGTTACCGCAGTTTTAACAGCTCATAGAAACACTGATGGTCCAACTCGAGCAGCATCCGATAAACCTCAGAGTAACCCAAATACCTCTGCAAATAGTGCCCCAAGAGAGTTAGCTCCCCATGTGAAGAAAATCGTGGCAGTCGCCTCCGGGAAAGGGGGCGTAGGGAAATCAACAACCGCTATTAATTTAGCGGCAAGCTTTGCATCAATTGGCCTATCTGTTGGGATCCTTGACGCTGATATTTATGGACCCTCCTTACCCAGAATGATGGGCATCAATGAAAAACCAACCAGTTTGGATGGAAAAATTTTACAACCAATTGAGCGATTTAATATCAAATGTATGTCGATTGGGTTTTTAGTCCCTGAAGATTCGCCAACTATCTGGCGAGGCCCAATGGTTATGAGCGCACTAGAACAGATGTTGCGCGATGTCGCTTGGGGCGCGTTGGATATTATGGTGGTCGATATGCCACCGGGCACTGGTGACGCACAATTAACCATGTCTCAACGCGTACCTTTGGCAGGTGCCGTAATCGTCTCAACGCCCCAAGATATCGCTCTTTTAGATGCTCGAAAAGGCTTAAATATGTTTAGGAAAGTCGATGTGCCTGTGTTGGGCATTATAGAGAATATGAGTATGTTTATTTGTCCTAACTGCGGCGCAGAGAGCCACATATTTGGCCATGGTGGAGCAAAAGAAGAAGCAAAACATTTAGAAGTTGATTTCCTTGGTGAACTGCCTCTCCATATGGATATTCGAACAACATCAGACGCGGGGACACCAATTGTTTTAAAAACGCCAGACGGCGACCATGCCTCAATCTATAAGGAAATCGCCAGCTCTATTTGGTCAAAATTAAATGAAGCTACAGAAGCGGGTCAGAAAACACCACCAAGGATCGTCGTTTCCTAGAATGTAATGGAGGTATTGTACTATTTAAATACTCTGTCAAGCCGAACGAAACTATATTCAGCCTCTGCAGCATTACTCGCCGGGACAAACAGACGTTCCGTCTCCGACCACTCAGTCTTGTTATATTGAGGAAAATATGTGTCCCCAACAGGAGAGCAGTGGACCTCAGTTTTATAGATTCTGTCAGCGTAAGGTAACGCTTCCGCATAAATACTCTCTCCACCAAAAGCAATAATTTGATCTGTATCCATCTCAACTGCAAGTTCAGAGGCGTAATTAAGTGCCTCAACGAATCGCCGAAAAACAGATACACCAGAAACTGAAAACTCAGGATCGCTTGTTAACACGATGCTTTTTCTTCCTGGAAGTGGACGTCCAATAGAATCGTAAGTTTTTCTGCCCATTAGTAGTGGTTTTCCAACGGTCAACTCTTTGACTCTTTTTAAATCTGCTGAGATATTCCAAGGAAGACCTCCCTCTGCACCGATAACACCGTTATCGGCAACAGCAACAACAATTGCTAGACTGATCCCTTTTGCCATATAGACACACATCTCAAACAGCAACCTTAGCTGCTATATGAGCGTCAGGATTATAATCCTTGATATCAAAACTTTCATAACAAAATCCAAAAATGTCACGCACCTCTTTATCTAAAATCATCTGAGGGAGTTTTTTGGGTAACCTTTCTAGTTGAAGTTCGGCTTGGGGAATATGATTTTTATAGATGTGGGCATCCCCTAATGTATGAACAAATTCTCCAGGGAGCAAATCTACTACCTGTGCTATCATTATCGTCAATAGAGCATAAGAAGCTATATTAAAAGGAACCCCCAGAAACACATCCGCACTTCTTTGATATAATTGACAAGATAATTTGCCACGAGCCACATAAAATTGAAACAAACAGTGACACGGTGGCAATGCCATATCATTAACATCGCCAGGATTCCAAGCAGTTACAATCAATCTTCTGGAATCTGGGTTAGACTTCAAATCAGCAATTAAATTGGTGATTTGATCAATTGTGGATCCATCTTTCTTCGGCCATGAACGCCATTGGGCACCGTAAACCGGG
>QCQB01000113.1 GCA_003212315.1 SAR116 cluster bacterium AG-447-C21
AAATACTTATTCTCAGGTCAAGGTTTTTTTGCAATGTGTGCTGCACCAATTCGCATGTATTTTAAAACACGAGAAGGCCTCGAATCGCCCGATGCAGCGATAGCAATGACCCCATTTTTATATGAATCTGTAGACGGTCATTTGAAAATTTCCAAGCAAAGAGGCGTAACCCTAAATATCAACGTTTTAAGGTCTGAAAGTATTGGGAGTATTCATATAAAGTCTGCGGATCCTGCCGAAGCACCTGCGATAAATTTCAATTTCATGTCTGCCGCCTATGATCGAGATGGATCTAAATGACAATAAGCTGTACTCTGACGGCGTCCTTTGTTTATTGTAACTTGGGTAATCCCTATTCCCTCTTGAGATGCACCGTTGTAATCAGTCGTGTAAGGAATACCTATTTTTTCAGCAGCCTCAATCATTCTAGAATGTAGGGGGCTTATTTCTGGAGGTGTATCGGTTACTCGAAGCAACCCATCGCGACCACGACTTTCATCAGAACCACCATCATAAGATTCCATATCTTTGAAAATAGGCAGCACATCTGAATAACTCCATCCACGATTGCCTAATTGTGCCCAATGATCGTAATCCTGGGGTTGTCCACGAACAAATACCATTCCATTGATCGAGCTAGAGCCTCCTAACATCTTACCCCTGGGAACTGGAATTCTGCGTCCTCCGGATCCTTCGTCGGGTTCTGATGAGAAGCACCAATTAACGGCGGGTCTATCTATAAGTTTTGCCATTCCGATAGGAACTCTTGACCAAAAATAGTCTGATCCCTCGGTGCCAGCCTCAAGACACAATACCTTAAATTCACCACTCTCGCTCAGCCTGTTGGCCAGAACGGCGCCTGCAGAACCAGCACCTACTATAATATAATCATAATGAGATTCCATCATAACCCCCATAAACCACTCGCCATCCAGAACGTATTATATAGGCGAGTCCATTACAAAAATTCAGTCGCTATAGTTGCACCTCAATATTATCTTTTGTCTATTCTACTTCAATAAATATTATACTTGTGAATTAGTCATAAGGATCTATAAAACGTTTAACGCTGTGGGCTAATAACAACCTTGATCGCTTTATTGCCTACTATATTTGATAAAGGTTTTTTACTTGTCGAACTCTAATGATAATTTTGACCCCGAGATTTGGACATTGAGCCTTGTAGGCGATGTCTTGGGTTTTATTGATGAAGCATTTTTGAATATGGACATACAGAACAGAGAAGCACTTAAGCTATATCTTGATAGTGGCGATTTGGAAGATGGCCTTTATCTGGGCGTTAAGGAGCGCCTTTTGGAATGTATATGGCAAGCTAAAATCGTTAAACATGATTTATCTGAAAAGGCCCATTAGCGTAGATGTTTGGAACTCAAAAACTATTGCTTGTAACAGTGATTTTAGCCACAGCAATTTCGAACGCGAATGCTGGGTTCAGCACGGGTGAAAAATTACTAAAGTTTTGCACGGCGGACAAAAATGGTCCCCAGGGTGTTTGTTCAGGATATATTATAGGGGTTGTAGACTCCCAACAAACCGATAACACCATTGGCGGTAAAGACGAGTACGTCAACAAACACCTCGGATACCGATGGTGTTTGCACAAAAAAATAACCCAAGGAGAAGTGATGGACCCAGTTATTGCGTGGTTGAAAGTAAATCCAAAAAAACGTCATTTCACGGCAACCAGTCTAGTAAGTAAGGCTCTTCAAGAGAGCTTTCCATGTGCAGATCAAAATTAATATAATTTTATCATTTTTTGGTATGATGCTGTTATGAGTATTGTGTTTTTAATAATTTAAGCCAACTGGGGTTCCGTTTTGACGACAAGAACTGGGAATTCTCTTTGATTAATATAGTGATTGTTAAATATTGGTGTGATTAGATGATTGACGAAAAGATAAAAGCTCTAACTTTTGATACTGGTGGAACTATTTTAGATTGGCATTCCGGTTTCTATAATGCTCTGTCTGAAACGGCGAAAAGGTACGAAATAGAAAAAGACTGGCATGTGATAGCCAATGAACTGCGCCGGAGATCTCTTGAAAAAATACTTAACCAGGGAGAAATCGAAAAACCGAAGTACAACTTCGATGATGCGCACAAGCTTGTTTTGGATGAGCTATGTAAAGAATATGAATTAGATATTTTTTCTGAAGAAGAGCGGCGCTTCATTGCATGGAATACTCCGCATGA
>QCQB01000114.1 GCA_003212315.1 SAR116 cluster bacterium AG-447-C21
CCCTACCCCAGAACCATTATCGTTTAACGTCAATATGGTAGGCCCAGTAATCTGTACTTTCGGAAATGACGAACAAAAGAAATACTTTCTCCCTAAATTACGAAACCTCGATATATGGTTCTGTCAGGGATTTTCTGAGCCAGGAGCAGGTTCTGATTTAGCCTCTTTAAAAACGTCAGCTGTTAAGGACGGTGACGAGTACGTTGTGAATGGTCAGAAAATATGGACCTCTCAAGCGCACAATGCAGACTGGATTTTTGCTTTGGTGCGCACTGATCCTGATGCGGCCAAACCACAAATGGGGATTTCTTTTTTATTGATTGATATGAAATCAGCGGGGGTCACTGTCCGAGGGATCGAAACAATTGATGAAAGCAGACATGTCAATGAGGTTTTCTTCGACAATGTGCGCGTCCCAGCATCTAATATTGTTGGAGAAGAGAATAAGGGTTGGGATTATGCAAAATTTTTACTTGGTAATGAAAGAACCGGTATAGCTCGGGTTGGCCTTTCAAGAGAACGCCTAGGCAGAGCAAAAAAACTAGCTGCGAAACTACCCAGTTTCAACGGCCCTTTAGCAGACGACCCCCAATTTAAGCGAAAATGTGCCACGGTTGAAATGCAGCTGAAAAGTCTAGAAATTACTATTATGCGAATAATCGATAGGCAGCGTAGACGAAACGACTCTGCCCCCGATCCTGCCACATCGATGCTTAAATTACGAGGTGCGGAGATTCAGCAGACAACCGCAGAGTTACTCGCTGATGTTGCTGGGCCAATGGTGGCTCCCACCGGAGATATTCGTGCTGCTTACGAAGGAGACTTCCCAGCCGAGCTCGAGGAAACACTGGGAATTATCCCACACTACTTCAACTCCAGAGCGGCAACAATCTACGGAGGATCAAATGAAATCCAACGTAATATTATATCCAAAGGTATTCTAGGGCTTTAAAAATGGATTTTGAACTCTCTAACGAGCAACAACTCCTAAAAGATAGCGTAAGCCGACTACTTGCCGATAACTACGATTTACAAAAACGGGGAACAATAATTAAAAGTGCTGATGGTTACAGCAAGGCGGTATGGAAACAATTAGCCGATTTAGGACTATTAGGACTTTCTTTCTCCAGTGAATATGGTGGCTTTGATGGTGGACCAGTAGAACAAATGATTGTTCTCGAGGCTTTTGGGGCGGGTCTTTTAATTGAGCCTTATCTTGCGACCATTATTCTGAGTGGAAACGCAATTCAATCTGCAGCACATGAAAGTAAAAAGTCAGAACTATTAAACGCAATCTCCACTGGCGATCATCTAATGGCTTTTGCTCATAGCGAACGGCTGTCACGATATCAATTAAGCCAGGTGGAAACTCAAGCCCAATTAGAAGATGGAAATTGGATTTTAAATGGAGAGAAAACTACTGTGCTCCACGGTGGAATAGCCGATACTATAATTGTTAGTGCTCGAACAAAAGGAAGTAATCAAAGCACTGACGGTATTAGCCTCTTTCTGGTGCCGGCAAAAACAACAGGTCTTACTCGTCACAGTTACCCAACGATTGATGGTATGAAGGCAGCAGATATAAAGTTGTCAAACGTATCTATTCCCCAAAACGCCTTGCTCGGCGAATGTGACAAGGGCTTTCTAATTATTGAAAATATAGAGCAATATGGAATAGCGGCGGTAGCCGCTGAGGCGGTAGGTGCGATGCAATGTGTATTAGATATGACCGTTGATTATTTAAAGACTAGAACTCAATTTGGGCGTCCTATTGGCGATTTCCAAGTTTTACAACACCGTGCAGCAGACATGTATGTAGCGGTAGAAGAAGCACGCAGCATCGCGATATATGCGGCAATGATGATAACGGAAAAAGATACTGAAAAACGGCGCCATGCGATGGCAACGACTAAAGCGCAAATTGGAATCTCATGCCGAGAGGTAGGGCAAGGCGGCGTGCAACTGCACGGGGGAATTGGTATTACCGAGGAATATGCCATCGGGCATTATTTTAAAAGACTGTCGATGATCGAACGTCAATTTGGAGATGTTGAGCATCACATGACAACATTATCAATGATGGATTCTCCAGATTAAATAACTAAATCAAATGCTTTATCTAGGGACGTGCCTTCCAGGCCACAAGCAGAGATAAAAATGCCATTATTGGAATGCCTGCTA
>QCQB01000115.1 GCA_003212315.1 SAR116 cluster bacterium AG-447-C21
TACTTATTGGTGACGATCGGTACTTTTATGAGGCCCTTAAGAAACAGATAGAACTGAATGAAAGATTTTTGTTAGAGTTTGCAGGCCCAAGCAAGGCAGTTAGCAGATTTACTCAAATAGAGGACTATTCACTGTTGTTTTTAGATATGCCGTCGTTACATAATGAGAAGTTCATCGACTATGGGATGTTAAAGACCCGTTGATGGTTTTTACAAAAAAAGATTGTTATATCAAACCTAGTGTTATTCAACAGTTTCTGCTCAATAAAACTATTGCTAAGCCGTTTAAAATGTCTCGGCTAACAGATGAAATTGATGGATTACTGGCAGAACACGGCGACAAACTCATGGTACCTAAAAGGATTGGCAAGTATTTATTGTTGGAAGATGAAAGCCTACTTGTTGATCCTGATGATAGCAAAAGGATAAGGCTAACCGAAAAAGAAACGGCAATCTTGATAAGATTATCTGCGGCAAATGGGAAATCAGTCAATCGAAAAACATTATTAGAAGAAGTTTGGGGTTACAAGGCTGGAATAAATTCACACACTCTAGAGACCCACATATATCGATTAAGAAAGAAAATTGAACAGCTTGGCTCCAGTAGCTCGTTTTTAATAACTTCAAGAGAAGGCTATAAGTTACTTTTTAATTCGGACTAATATGAGCGCAATTCACTGATTCTTAAATTATTGCTTGAACAAGTTGTTTAATGATCATTGATTGTGCAATAAAGGATACTTTTGGAATTCTAATTTACCAAATTAATTGGTCGATTAATATGGGGAAAGGTAAATTGTAGCTTGGATACCGACTCTTCATTCTTTGCGAGATTCTGGGGTGTGCGAGGAAGCATTCCTTGTCCCGGCCCTGAATTTGTAAAATATGGCGGAAATACGCCTTGTGTCGAGATTCGCTGTGACGATCGAATTTTGATATTCGATGCTGGAACAGGGCTCAGGCCTCTGGGAAATTTAATGAGCAGTGAAGGTAATAATGAGGCTGATATATTCTTTAGTCATGCCCATTTGGACCATATAGGGGGGTTACCCTTTTTTGGCCCCGCCTTCAATCCAAAAAATTCGTTTCGAATCTGGTCTGGAAATCTAGAAAATGCGGAATCGATGAAAGATGTCTTTAATAACCTTATGACTGCACCCCTATTCCCCGTTCCTTTGGAAATCTTCAATGCACAATTGAAATTTAAGACGATAAAATCGGGTCAAACATTCGCAATTTCCAAAGATATAGAAATATCAACGGCAAATTTGAACCACCCACAAGGAGCTCTGGGGTACCGTGTGAATTTTGATGGGAAATCAATATGCTATATTTCTGATACAGAACATAGGCCTGAGGGTATCGACAGAAATATAGTGAATTTGATCCAAGGGGCAGATATTGTAATATACGATGCTACTTACACCGATGAAGAGTATCCAAATCATATTGGGTGGGGCCACTCCACGTGGCGTGAAGGGATAAAACTTTGCGATGTGGCTTCTGCGGATAAATTAGTGATATTTCATCATGACCCTAGCCATAATGACAACGCTATGGATGAAATCGCTACTTCAGTAGCAAGAGAGCGTCCAGGGACGGTTGTGGCAAGAGAAGGTATGGTGTTATTTCTTTAACTCTATGGTAACAAAATAGCCCAGATTCTCATATGAAATTACGAAAAATATTTTATGGTCTGCTGACAGTATTTAGTATTCGGAAGCTGGGGTACTTCATTCCCTATAGATATGCTGGACAGGTGAGAGTCAAAAACAGCACTAATCCTTGGTTGTTGGAATGGTTTTCTGAGCTTTCAAATAACGTATTTATTGAAACACTTAAGTCTGTTCAGCCTTATATAGGCGACTTGAAAAAAATAACATTCAAAAATGTTAACTTTGAGGACCCACGATGGGGTCAGGATTGGTTCCCTGGTTTAGATGCTGTTATAGCTTATGGTCTGGTTCGGAAGGTTAAACCAGCCACCATTATTGAAATTGGATCTGGCCATTCGACCCGTTTTCTTATTCGGGCTATTAACGATGAAAAGATTAGTAGCAATGTAGTATGTATAGATCCACAGCCGCGGGCTGCACTTTGTGGTTTAGATATAAATTTTATGAGGCTTCCTCTGCAAAAAGCGGATCTGAAGT
>QCQB01000116.1 GCA_003212315.1 SAR116 cluster bacterium AG-447-C21
TCCCTGAAGTATACAGCAGGCTAGTTTCAGTTTGCGAATTGATCTCACCCTTGACCGAATTGTTTCTTAGAGTTGGAATTTTTTTTTCTTTTCCATCAAAACACCACAATTTAATGCTTTTATTGATAAGCGTTTGAGCCTCTGCAATTTTTTCTTCATGCTTTTTAAATAAATGATCAAAGCTGATTCCGAATGTTCTAATAAGTAAGACAACTCGGCCGACCTGTAGTCAGGGTTGACTGGAACACATGATATCCCAAGACTATTTAGTGCTAACTTATAGACGATATGCTCTGGTCGATTATCTAAAGCAAGTGCCACTCGGTCGCCTACTCCGTATCCCGCATTCAAAAGCTTTCCCTTTACGAGATCAACTTGCTTCAACGCTTCTGTATAGGATAACTCAAAGCCGCTCTCATAATAATCGCGGTCCTTCGCTGAAGGAACAGCGATGAAAGTATTTTGTGGGAATTTAGAAACAGTTTCACGAAAGACAGTATCTATTATTTTATCTTGAACACTATCAACCAGTGAACTTGCCATGATCAGTTACTAGTGCTCGTTTCAAAAAAACGAACCGCATCTCCCATGGGCCCGCCTAAAATCTCATCTTCCCTTACCACAATGTTACCTCTTAATATCGTAGCGACAGGCCAACCCATAACCGACATTCCATCGAACGGCGTCCAGCCACATTTACTTGCAATCCACTCATCGCTTATTACTCTTTGTTTTTTCAAATCGACAAGAACTAAATCCGCATCGTATCCGACAGCTATTCTACCCTTCCCCATAATTCCAAATAATCTTTGCGGACCTGCAGAAGTTAAATCTACTATTCGCTCCAATGACAGCCTTCCCTCATGCATATGATTAAGCAACAAGGGTAATGATGTTTGGACACCAGGCATGCCACTTGGGCTAGAGGGGTAAGGTCTTTCTTTTTCCTCGATGGTATGTGGAGCATGATCAGACCCTATAACATCAACTATACCATTTTGGATAGCAGTCCATAGACCCATTTGGTGATCCAAGTCTCTAACCGGAGGGTTCATTTGGGCAAAAGCTCCCAGCCGCTCATAACATTCCGGGGCGCTCAACGTTAAGTGATTGAGTGTGACCTCAACACTAATCAAATCTTTGTGCTTGGCTAAAATATCCATCTCATCTCTGGATGATATATGCAGCACGTGAACGCGCCGATTAGCCTTTCTGGCAAGGTTGACTAATCGAGTTGTTGCTCTCACAGCAGACTCCACGTCTCTCCAATCCGGATGCGCCTCGGGATCTTCTGCTTCTACTGCTATATTTTGTCGAGAGATCAGACGATCTTCGTCTTCAGCATGAACAGATACTCTGCGAACGCCATTAGCAAGGACATCTGCTATTACCTCATCATCCTTAGCTAATAAGGTGCCAGTCGAGCTTCCCATAAAGATTTTCACTCCAGCACAGCCAGGTAATCGCTCTAGTTCAGCCAGGCGCTGAGCATTTTCACTATTTCCTCCCATAAAAAAAGCATAATCACACCAGGCTGTTTGCTCTGCCCTTTCTAATTTGGCTGCGAGTGTCTGCTCGTCCAACGTTAATGGACTCGTATTAGGCATCTCAAATATAGAAGTTACACCCCCTTTTATGGCAGCCTTTGTTCCGTGGGCAATATCCTCTTTATGTTCAAGTCCCGGTTCCCTAAAGTGCACCTGAGAGTCGATTACTCCTGGGAGTATATATAATCCAGTTGCATCATATGTTTCTTGTGCACTATCGTTTGATAACGAGCCGATGGTTATTATTTTTCCATTTGTCACACCGATATCGGTTTGAACCAATCCACCGGGGGTCATCAATTGACCATTTTTTATCATTAAGTCGAATTTTTCAGACACTGTTCCTCCAAAAGCAGAAATTGATTCTCGCAACAAGGCCGATTCATACGATTGAATCTAACACAAGTCTACACATGCCAACTGACGAATTTAAAACAAAATATTTGATGATTTAAGTTTAAAACATAAATGGCATATTTCTCGTTACAAGCGAAGGCCAGGTTTTGTTTTGTTCAATTTTCGAATGAACCTTTCGGCGGACCGAGATAATGGATAAATTTCTTGAACGCGTCG
>QCQB01000117.1 GCA_003212315.1 SAR116 cluster bacterium AG-447-C21
ATTCTACACAAACCCTCTTAAACGTTTTATTGTGGATTTAACACAGTTGTTATGAGAGATAAATGTACCAAAATGCAAAAGAAGTCACCCCCATCTGAAAAATTTTTATGCCAAACTGCACCAGCCGCAGCCAGAAATGCAATGCCAATACTCAAGGTGCTACAGGAATTATTGCCAGAAAAATGTTCAGTTTTAGAGATTGGAAGCGGGACGGGCCAGCATAGTGTAATATTTTCAGAGGGAATTAACTGCTTAAAATGGATCCCCAGCGATATTGATGCTTCAAACTTCGAAAGTATCACTGAATGGGCCCAAACAGCTGCAAACAATATTCCCGCCAGTCCACGTTTGATTGATGCCTCACAACCCGATTGGTGTTTAACTAGCCAGGACAATATCGATGTAATCGTCGCCATCAACGTAATCCATATAAGCCCATGGTCAGTTACTAAAGGTATCTTAAAGGGAGCTCAGAAATTTCTGCCAAAAGGTGGGTTCTTATATTTTTATGGACCCTTTATACAAAATAACGTACCCACCGCTGCAGGCAATATTGCGTTTGACAACAATTTAAGAGAAAGGCATGAGGATTGGGGTTTACGCAATCTAAATGAAGTAGAGAAGTTAGCAAACAAGCATGCCTTGAAATTAGATAGAATAGTAAAGATGCCATCGAATAATCTATCTGTTATTTTCACAAAAACATAAGCGGTTTTCCTCACAGCGATCGCAGTGCTTCTACAAATTTATTTATTTCATCTTCCGTATTATAATAATGCACACTTGCTCGAACAAGTCCTTCTAAACCACGGTCCAAGTAGCTAAGTTTCATACCCGAGCCACTTGAGGTTGAAACGTTTATCTTATGGTTTGAGAGCTGTATTTTAACTTGCTCCGCATTAAGCCTTAAATGTTCGAATGTAACTAATCCGCATTTTTTTGCGCCTTGATCTGTTAATGTTACAAACCCTGATTCTTGGAGTTCTGTCCTTAGACACGCAGCCAGATCAAACACTCTCCGTTCTATGGTTTTCAAGCCAAGCTCCATAGCATAGTCCACAGCCTTCCCAAGAGCAGCTTGCCCAGCAAAATACCGTTCCCAATTCTCAAAACGCTTAGCGTCTGTTCTAACCTCATAAGTTTCAGCATCTATAAGTTCTGCTGCAAACTGGTCAAGTAAAGGAGGTTCCAACCGCTCTATCCAATCCTCCTGAACATAAAGAAAACCTGTTCCTCTCGGCCCCCGGAGATACTTTCGACCCGTGCCCGATAAAAAATCACAGCCAATAGCTTTCACGTCCAAATGTATTTGACCCACGGATTGGCATGCATCTAACAAGAAAGGAATAGCGTATTTTTTTGCAATTCTTCCTACATCGTGGGCCGGATTAATTAGCCCTCCCCCGGTGGGAATGTGACTTATGGAAATTAATTTGGTTTTTTTATCAATATTTTGCTCAAGAGCATTGACGTCGATCTGACCGGTTTCATCATTCGGCACAATAACGAGCTCAGCTCCAGTCTGTTTGGCTCTATGAAGGTAAGCGATTAGGTTACTGCCATACTCGGATATTGTAGTTAAGATCTTATCGCCGGGTCCCAACGGTAAAGCATAGAAAACCATATCCCAAGCTCTAGTAGCATTCTCCACAAATGCTATCTCTTTCGGCTTCGCATTCAAAAGTAGGGCTACAGATTTGTAAAAGCCCTCGATATCTGCATTTCTTAAAGAACGCGTTTCGTAACCACCTTTCATCTCTTCTTCACGAAGAAAATCGCATAGATAGTCTGCTACGGGGGCAGGCATTAGTGACGCTCCCGCATTATTGAAATGTATCAAGTCGCTGCAACCTCGAGTCTCAGCCCTCACTTTCTCTACATCAATTTCACGCATAAAATTTTCTCACATAACTTTTTCAAAAGGTTAGCGTTTCCAAAGTAAAAATGTGACGGCAACAAGGGCAGCAGGGATCGATATCATAGTGAAAGCCAACCCGTAACCCCCCGTCCAATAACCAAGACCAAATAATGCAGGAAAAACTATCTGACCCAAAGCTCCAAACGCTAAAATCCCACCTGTTATGCGTCCCGCCTCACCTGCAGGGGCTAAACGTG
>QCQB01000118.1 GCA_003212315.1 SAR116 cluster bacterium AG-447-C21
TGCATAATGAACATGATAATGGAAAATATATCACAGCCGGGCTTGTTATTGCCCGTAACCCTCAAACTGGCGATCAAAACGTTTCGATAAATCGATTACAAGTAAGTGGCAAGGATAGACTAGGTATTCTAATTCTTCCGCGCGATCTGCATAAATTTTTTGATATGGCTGAAAAAACTGGCACGGATTTATCAGTGGCTATTGCTATTGGAGTGGACCCGATAACACTTTTAGCAAGTCAAGCAATCGTTCCTACGAACACCGATGAGCTGATGGTTGCTGGCGGTTTAATGAAACAACCACTCAAAGTGGTTAAATGTCTGACAAATGATGTTAGGGTTCCGGCCGAGTCGGAGGTTATCATAGAGGGACGGTTACTTGCAAATTTGCGAGAGATGGAGGGGCCATTTGGAGAATTCCCCCAATATTATGGCCCTGCGGGAGAAAGACAGGTAATACAGATCGATGCCGTTAGCACTCAACGAAATCCAATTTATCATACGATAGTTCCTGCTGCGATGGAGCATCTGCTACTTGGTGCTATACCGCGTGAGGCCTCTCTGTTGGCTATACTACAACGTCAATTTTCCAATGTTAAAGATGTTCATCTTTCTCGAGGCGGTGTCTGCCGATATCACCTTTTTGTCCGAATCACCAAAACAGTTGAAGGCGAGCCCAAAAACATCATCATGGGAGCTTTTGCCGGGCATCCCGATTTAAAACAAATCATAGTAGTGGACGATGACGTAAATGTACATGACGCTACTGCTGTAGAGTGGGCTGTCGCGACACGGTTTCAAGCATCAAAAGATTTAGTAGTCATACCAATGGCACAAGGCTCGAGGCTTGATCCATCCGGAGAAAACGGACTTGTGGATAAAATGGGGTTAGACGCCACTAAACCGTTAAAAAGCAAACCTTTGCAATTCACAGTCGTGAACGTCCCAGGAGAAGCCGACCCTGCTTTACTAAAAAAATGGATCGATCAATAAAACAATAATTAGCCCAAATTATAAAATATTGATTATGGCTACTCTACAGTGTAGCAAAAAACCGGGGCGATTGCCCCGGTTTTTCTAATTGTTAATTTAGAAAAATAATTAACTAATTACTATCAGTCGACATAAGTAGGCTTCATTGCTTGTGCGTCGCCCCAAAGCTTGAACCCTTTTCGATAAGCAAAATAACTATCTGCAAATTCCTTAAATAGAGGGTCTTTTTTTGATTCCTCGGCGACCACCTCATTCCATGCTTTTTCAAACACAGCAAGCTGCTCATCTTTCCATCGATGAATTTTTACCCCATGTTTATTTTTCATAATAGCCATAGCACCAAATTGTTGTGAGTCTGCGTCAACGTGGGTGTAAAGGACCTGGGTCATTGCCGCGCTTCGGATCATTTCCTGATAGGACTTTGGCAAGCTCTCCCACTTTGTTTTATTCATCAAAAGTTCAGAAACTGAAGACTGCTGATGCCATCCAGGAAAATAGTTGTTCTTGGCTATTTGATAAAATCCATATTTGATATCATTAGTCGGCATAGAGTACTCAGTAGAGTCAATAACTCCCCGCTCAAGCGCCGGATAAATATCAGCACCTGCTAAAAGCTGAGTGGAAACGCCAATTTTTGACATCACCTTAGCTCCGAGACCGAAGAAGCGCATTTTCATACCCTTAAGTTGCTCCAAATCGGTAATCGGTTTCTTAAACCAACCCGATGTCTCGGGGCCATGAGAAAAACAATCTAACGCATATAGGTCATGTTTAGCATAGACCCGGTCACGGATTGCGTTACCTCCCCCCATCCATTTCCAAGATAAAAATTCACTGATTGCAGGTCCAAACGGAACTGTTGTCATGAAAGCAAGCCCTGGGTATTTACCGGCATGATATCCAGGCGTGGTCCAAGCTGAGTCGATAGCACCCTTGGATGCAGCATCAAACGTTTCCAATGCAGGCACCAAAGCACCAGGATCATAAAACTTAATTTTAAACTTGCCTTCTGACATTGTATCTATGCTATTAACAAATCTAACTCCGGATTCGCCAGCATTAGGAACCTGAGTTCCCCAAGCACTTTGCATCTTCCATTTAACTTTTTTT
>QCQB01000119.1 GCA_003212315.1 SAR116 cluster bacterium AG-447-C21
ATCAACTTTAGGGGGATATCTATACTTGAGGTGTTACACAGATAGGGTGTGTGGAGTGTTAACTAGTTTTGAGGGTGGTTGGGCCTAAGTTTGTGATCTACAAAACCAAACCCAACGTAATCGAATAAAGGAGATCTTATTATGAAAAAGCTAGTATTACTATTGGCATTGTTAACTGCACCAGTCGGTGTTTCAACAGCGTTTGCTGGCAGCTGTGGTGGAGGTGATCACACGCACACGGATGAGAAAAAAGAAACCAAGTAACACACAGTTACTTGGTTCAATTTGCTCGATTAATAGGGCACTACATTGGTCATATTTCTAGCGGGAACCCAACCGCGCCTTATTAGCCCTTTAGATTGAATTCGGAACGAGTAGATATATCTTCTCTCTCTCGTTTCTTTTCCGATCTAGCGCTAACCTCATTATAGTTGTTTGCAAAGTTCTTTTGGGGATAGATTTTAGTTCTAACTGTTGCCCAATATATCATCTCAGCCTTTGCTTTAATTTCTTTTGTGGTTTTTTTCTTTGTCATTTAATTGTCTTTTGTTTAGTGAGCGGTTACATTTTTGGAGTGATACTAAAAATGCAGAATTAGTTGCTAAAGGTCGAGATAGTTATATCGAACTGAACACATCTGAGAAATTTCAATTTGAACAATTTATAGAACAACGAATACGTTTATTTGTTTTTGCACTCCCTACTGTGCAAAATGAGACGAACTTAAATTTTCACTATGCGAGAGCGAGAGATTTCTTTGGTCATTCGGGAGCAATGGATTGTTACCTTGCGCTGAAAGAGCGCCAACTCCTAGCTCCACCTTGGACAAATTTTGTAGATCGAGCGCTAGTAACATAATACCAGTCGTTTCAATCAAACATAAGAGTATTCTATTATTAGAACTATCATATGATATTTAATTAATTCTAAGGTGCTAATTAGAACAGATTTTTTTAAACAAGGTCTCTTTTAATTGAAGACCTAAAAAAGGATTAAAAATATGGCTAATTTCTGCACTATATCACGCGCAAAACCTAAAGCTGGCTATGCAGCAACTGCAATTGAAAAAATAAAAACACTTTCGGAGTTCTCTAAAGCAAATGGTGCTATTCATGCTGATGTTGGCGCTGTTCAGACAGGACTAAATGCTGGATCTATTTTACTTCTTCAGTTTTTCGAAAGAATGGCTGATATCGAAACAGTCTACGATAAGATGCCTACTCAACCCGTGTATGAAGAATTATTTAGTACGGGTAACATGGAATTAACTGGTCGTGGTATAGCTCGCGTTCTTCATCGAGAAGCGGGATCTTCCGTTGACGCAAAGTATATGGTTCTCACCAAGTTTTCATCGGAGACTGAAATGCTTGATGAGGCAAAAAAAGTTATGGGAATTTTCATGGCTAATGGGGCTTTATCATGTGGATACGCCACAATTGGAGCTGGGCACTCAGTCGGAGATCGTTTGATGGGGGTTCGTTATCCATCCTTGGATGCCATACAAAAAGCTTACGAAGCGGCTCGGGAAGATGCCGATTATAAGTCGGCATTATCTAACGCGGAAGTACATTTCAGAAACGTTCTGCGTTTAGCTTAATAAATAACACTTGGAATACGGCACCAGTATCCACGGAGAGGATATTGGTGCCTCTATTTTGTTCTACACTCCAAGTCACATCAAATACACAATGCATGTGAATCAATGACTTGCGACACATAAAGTGGGGATTATGGTGCGGACGGCGAACAATGTATTCCTATCCCCTGCACCAACAGCAAGTCACTTACAAGCAATTACAATAGCTTCGCATATTGGTGACCCCTGTCAATAGGCACCAAATGTTCTACAGTTTGTTGCGCAGTTAGAAACCACACCTACAATGATTCTGTAGGCTCATATAAGAGTCACTGACAACACCTAGCTCACTTGTCTAATGTCCGAGCTGCCTATGTATTCACTTTGCTGTGAGAGGTGTTTACGTGAGTCAGGACTATGAACACTTAAGGTGATTACCCCCATGCAGGGTACATCTGGGGTATGGGGGATATATAG
>QCQB01000120.1 GCA_003212315.1 SAR116 cluster bacterium AG-447-C21
TGAAGCGCAAAACTTAACGACGGAGGCAACCTCATGTGCTTCGCCGATCCGCCCCATTGGAATCTGACTACAGACATCTTGCAAAGCTTTGGGGTCTATAGCAAGGTGTGCACCTTGATCCTTCCTTATAAAGCCGGGCGCTATAATATTTACCGTAATAGAGTCGGGAGCTAACTTAAGGGCTAATGCCTTCGCTGTGATCTCCAAAGCTCCTTTTGCCGCCGCAGTAGCTGCAAACGGCATCACTTGAGTTCGCCAAACGTGAGGACCAAAAGCACTAATACCTACTATACGGCCATTACAAGACCGCTTAAGAAAAGGTATTGCAGCAGTAGTCAATTCAAAAAAGCTACGGGCAATGGTATTATACGCCTCTTCGAATTCTGCGTCGGTTATATCAGTTATAGGAGTCTTATTTGCATACCCAGCATTTGCAATAATGATATCCAAACCATCAAAATGCTGGACTGCTTCTTTTATTAATTGCCTACCCTCTCCTTTGATCGAAAGATCTGAGAGTTTCTGATAAGCACGACCTCCAACACCCTCTATATACCTCACTATCTTGTCGAGGCCCTGCTTATTAGATCGGGTATGGACTAAGAAATTCGTTTCTTCGTTTGCCAGTTTTTTGCAGATTTCTGCTCCTATTCCACTGGCAGCGCCCGTCACAAGTATATTTCTCGTCATTTTGATAATATCCCTGAAATAACCTTCTCATTAAAGAATACAGCGAACCAGCAAGAACTCTACCATAACGGTATAAATCAGATCTAATAAACAAACATAACATTAGAGATGGAAAACCTGATAGAAATTTTATGGCTAATTCCCTGCTAAAAGAACTCCTGAAAGTCCAAGGAGAGCCAAAAATGAACTTAACAAACAAATCGAAATCTATGCGGATATACTATCTATTGTCTTTTTGAAAAAAATCGATTTATCATGGTTTCGCTGAACGCATAGCTTGAAGCACTATTTCTTTTTGAGCTATCAAACCATTAAGTCGAGGCACATCGATATCACTGGCATTTCTCACCTCGACCCGCATCTCCTCAATCTTTTCCTCTAGTTCATCAGGGTTTAGATTCTCAATGGGGATTACATCCTCTGCTAAAACGGTACATCTATCAGCAGTAACTTCCGCGAACCCATTCACAACAAAAAGTCTCTCGGTTATGACCTCTTCCTCATATATATCGACTACCCCTGGAGCAAGTGCGGAAAGCATGCTTGTGTGCCTAGGAAGCACTCCAAATAAACCTTCAGAGCCAGGCACCACAACCATGCTTACGTCTTTCGACATTATAAGACGTTCGGGAGAAACAAGTTCAAAAAGTGTTGTCTCAGACATTTAAAAACTCTCTAATCCAAGCATTATATTTAAGCCGCTTCAGCAGCCAATTCCTTACCTTTTTCTATAGCCTCATCAATGGTGCCTACCATATAGAATGCCGCCTCTGGTAAATCATCATGCTTACCCTCTACAATCTCTTTAAAGCCGCGAATTGTTTCTTCCAGCGGAACCAGAACTCCAGGCGTTCCCGTAAAAATTTCGGCGACGAAAAACGGTTGCGACATGAACCTTTGGATCTTTCGGGCCCGAGCCACTGTCAACCTATCTTCCTCAGAAAGCTCGTCCATACCCAAAATCGCAATTATATCCTGAAGTGACTTATATGTTTGCAACACTTCTTGGACCTGACGAGCAACTTCATAATGTTCATCTCCAATAATTCTTGGGTCAAGCATACGAGATGTTGAATCCAAAGGGTCTACCGCGGGGTAAATACCAAGCTCTGCGATTTGCCGGCTAAGAACTGTTGTTGCATCAAGATGCGAAAATGAAGTAGCTGGCGCTGGATCAGTCAAATCATCTGCTGGAACATAAATTGCCTGCACTGAAGTTATGGATCCTTTATTTGTACTTGTAATACGCTCCTGCAGGTTACCCATATCAGTAGCTAATGTGGGTTGATAGCCAACAGCCGATGGTATTCGTCCAAGGAGCGCAGAAACCTCAGACCCCGCTTG